>NZ_JBIALR010000002.1:0-832359 GCF_042873675.1 Kitasatospora sp. NPDC004614 | reverse complement strand
GTCGGCGGACCTCGCGGGCCCGGGCTGCACAGCCGCAGGCTTCGCGGGCCCGGTCGCCGCAGGCTCGGCCTGCACGGACTTCGCCTCCTCGCCCCCGGACTCCACGGCCCCAGGCTTCGCAGGCTCAGCGGCCACAGGCTCGGCCTGCACGGCCTCCGGCTGCACCTCGGCGGGCTTCGCGGGCTCAGGCTTCGCGGGCTCAGGCTTCGCGGCCGCAGGCTTCGCGGCCGCAGGCTTCGCGGACTCGTCGTGGGCCGGCACGGGCGCGTGCCACGGGGCGTCGGACGACTGGGTCCGGGCGGTGCGGCGCGGGGCCTCGGGAGTCGACGGCGGCTCGGCGGCGGGCGCAGCCGAATCGGCGGCCTGGCTGACCGAACCCTCGCCGACGCTGCGGCTGCGGCGCGGACGGTCGGCGCGCACCGGCGGCGCGTCGGCGGCGGCGGGCGTGCCCGGGGCCGGCGCCGCCTGGCTGGCGGAGCCCTCCCCCACGCTGCGGGTGCGGCGCGGACGGTCGACGCCGGCTCCGGCGCCGGCCCGTGCGGCGCGCGCGGGGCGTTCGGCGACGGGCGGCAGGGTGCCCTTGAGCGGGCCCCACTCGTTCGGGTCGGGGACGCCGGGCGGCAGCATCTTGCGGCGGGCGGGGCCGCCGCCGTGGTCGGACTCTCCGGGTTCCTTGGCGCCGGGCCAGTCCTTGGCGACCCGGGCGGCCAGCACGAAGTCCTTGCGCAGCGGGTGGCCCTCGAAGCCGTCCGGCAGCAGCAGGGTGGCCGGGTAGGGGTGGCCGGGGAATTCGATGCCGAACATCTCCCGGGTCTCCCGCTCGTGCCAGGCGGCGCCGGCGTACACCCCGACGGCGGTCGGCAGCACTGCCTTGTCGCGCGGCACCCGGGTGCGCAGCAGCAGTCGGCGCACGCTGCCGGGCTCGCCAACGGCGGCCAGGTGGGCGCAGACCGCGAAGCCCTCGGCGAGTTCGTCGACGGCGCTCAGCCAGTCCAGGAACGTCAGGCCGAGGCCGTCGCGGGCGGCGGTGAGTGCCTCGATCCAGTGCTCGGCGGGAACGGTGACGGTGAGCAGGTCGTACGCCTCGGCGGCGGTCGCCCACGGTCCGATCGCGGCGGCGATGCGCTCGGCGGGGGTCGGAACGGCAGGGACGTCAGGGGTCTCGGTCACTGCTGCCCCTCCCCCGTCGTGGCGGGCGCAGCCTTGAGCGGGCGGCGCAGCGCCGCGGCGGGTGCGGCGTAGCGCTGCGGGATGTCCTCGGCGGCGATCTTCTCCTGGAGCTTGAGGATGCCCTGGAGCAGCGCCTCGGGCCGGGGCGGGCAGCCGGGCACGTAGACGTCGACGGGGATGATCTGGTCGACGCCCTTGGTGACGGAGTAGGAGTCCCAGTAGGGGCCGCCGGAGTTGGCGCAGGCGCCGAAGGAGATGACGTACTTCGGTTCGGGCATCTGCTCGTACAGGCGCTTGACGGCGGGGGCCATCTTGTCGGTGACGGTGCCCGAGACGATCATCAGGTCGGCCTGCCGGGGGCCGGGCGCGAACGGGATGACACCCATCCGGATGAAGTCGTGCTTGGCCATGGACGCGGCGATGAACTCGATCGCGCAGCAGGCGAGTCCGAAGTTGAAGCACCAGAGGCTGTAGCGGCGGCCCCAGTTGAGCACCACCTTGACCGGATCCGGGGCGAGCCGGGCGAGCGGGCCGAGGCGGCGCTGCTCGACGGCGGCGCCGGGGTTGGCCGGGTCGGGGATGCCGAGCGGGACCGGCCCGTCGGCGGGCGTCCCGTGCGCGTGCGTCACGTCCATTCCAGAACGCCCTTCTTCCAGGCGTAGAGCAGTCCGACCGCGAGGAAGCCGATGAAGACGAACATCTCCACCAGCGTGACCGCCCCGAAGCCGGCGGCGGCGAACACCGTGGCCCACGGGAACAGGTAGATCGCGTCGACTGCGAAGATCACGTACAGGAAGGCGTAGACGTAGTAGCGGATCTGGGTGTGCGCCCAGCCCTCGCCGACCGGATCGACGCCGCACTCGTAGGCGAGCAGTTTCTCCGGGGTGTCGACCACCGGTCGCAGCAGGCGGTTGGCGGTGAAAGCCACCATGACGAAGAGGACGCCGATGACCGCCAGCAGGCCGATCGCCGCGTAGGCGTCGAAGTAACCGCTGCCGGCGGCGGGGTCGGCAGCGAGCGGCTGCCACTCCATGGATTACGCCCTTCTTCTTTGCCCGTCCATAACCATCGCTATCGCGGGAGTCTATGTGCACCGCTCGTCTACTCCCCCATCTGCCCGTTCTGCAAGACGTCCGGTGGACGCCCGGTGGAATTCCGCTTGTCGGCCCGTCGGGAGCGGGGTTCAGCACGGGGGGTGGGGATAACCCCCGGACGAAGACGGAGTGCAGCACCATGGCGGCCGGCTGTCCGCAACCGGGATGCTGGTGATCGTCAAGAGACCGGCGAACACCAGGGAGAGGGCGCCGACATGGAGGACAAGGCGAAGCGCCCGTCGTTGTACGGGCCGCAGCTGTGGCAACAGGTCCAGCACGAGTTGCTGAACCTCCCGGTCGGCATCGCCGCGTTCACGGTGATGGTGACGCTGCTGTGGACGGGCGTCGGCCTGGCGGTGACGGTGATCGGGCTGCCGCTGCTGGCCTTCGGGCTGACGTGCTGCCGTCTGTTCGGCCGGCTGGGCCGGGTCCGGGCCCGGGCCGCGCTGGGCAGCCGGGTCGCCGAGCCGGGGCCGCTGGTGGTCTCCCGTCCCGGCACGGCGGGCTGGGTCATAGCCTCGCTCTCGGACGGGCTGAGCTGGCGCTGCGCGCTGTACTGCCTGCTGATGCTGCCCTGGGGCATCCTCGGCTTCACGCTGACGGTGGTGCTGTTGACCGTCGGCTGGCCGGTGCTGCCGTGGGGGATGCGGGGGCTGGCGTGGGTCTCCCGGCTGCTGGTGGAGGGTCTGCTGTCGCCGGGCGCGCTGGAGGAGCGGGTCCACAAGCTGGAGGACGACCGGGGCACGGTGGTCGACCACGCCGCCGCCGATCTGCGCCGCATCGAGCGGGATCTGCACGACGGCGCGCAGGCCCGGCTGGTGGCGCTGGCGATGGATCTCGGCCTGGCCAAGGAGAAGCTGTCGGAGGATCCGGTGGCCGCGCAGAAGATGGTCGACGCGGCGCACGGCGAGGTGAAGCTGGCCCTGCAAGAGCTGCGCGATCTCGCCCGGGGCATCCACCCGGCGGTGCTGACTGACCGCGGTCTGGATGCCGCGCTGTCCTCGGTGGCGGCCCGCTGCACGCTGCCGGGCGGCGTCAAGGTCCAGGTCGAACTGGGCGGGGAGCGCCCCGACTCGGCGGTCGAGGGCATCGCCTACTTCACCGTCAGCGAGCTGCTCACCAACGCTTCCAAGCACTCCGGCGCCCGCTCCGCCACGGTGGATCTCTGGCGCCAGGAGGACCGGCTGATGCTGACGGTGCAGGACGACGGCAAGGGCGGCGCCGAGATCCGGCCCGGCGGCGGCCTGGCCGGCCTGGCCGAGCGCGCCGAGTCGGTGGACGGCGTGTTCGTGGTGGACAGCCCGGCCGCCGGCCCGACCTCGGTGACGGTCGAACTCCCCTGGCGCACCCGGGCCGGCCGGAGCTGACGGTCCGATCCGGTCGTGGACGGGCCCGGGGTGCCGCCTCCCTTGCGCGGTGCGGCACCCCGGGCCCGAGCGGGCGGGGCTAGAGCGTCCCGAGGGTGACGTCCGCGGTCTGGTTCTGCCCGTTGCGCTGGTAGCCGACGGTGACCTTGTCACCCGGGGAGAACGAGGCCAGCGCGCTGGTCAGCGCGGCGGGGGTGGTGATCGCGGTGTCATTGATCTTCGTGATCACGTCGCCCGCCTGCAGCCCCGCGGAGTCGGCCGGTCCGCCGGAGGTCACCGAGACGATCACCGCCCCGGCGGGCTGGAAGTTCGCGTTGAAGAAGGGGCGGACGGTCACCCCGAGCGCGGCCCGCCCGGAGTTGGTGACGGTGCCGCTGGCGATCAGCTGACTGGCGATGCTGGTCACGGTGACGGCGGGGATGGCGAAGCCGATGCCGGGCGCTGCCGAGTTGCCCAGCTCCGGGTCCACCGCGGTCAGCGTGTTGATCCCGATCACCTGGCTGGAGAGGTTGACGAGCGCGCCGCCGCTGTTGCCGGGGTTGATCGCGGCCGAGGTCTGCACCATGTTGCCGATGGTGGCGCCGGGCGAGCCGGAGCTCGACGGCTCGCTGACGGTCCGCCCGACCGCCGAGACGATGCCCTGGGTGACGCTGCTGGACAGACCCAGCGGGCTGCCCATGGCCAGCGTGATCTGGCCGACCGCCACCTTCGCGCTGTCCGCGAAGGTGGCGGGCTTGAGCCCACCGGGCGGGCTGCTGAGCTTGATCACCGCGAGGTCGGACTGCGGGTAGCTGCCCACCAGGGTGGCGTTCAGCGGCTTGGTGCTGTTGGCCAGCGTCACGGTGAAGGTCTGCGCGGTGCCGATCACGTGCGCGTTGGTGACGATGTCGCCCTTGTCGTCGAAGACGATCCCGGAGCCGAGGCTGTCACCCGCGGTGATCTGCACCACCGAGGGCAGCACCTGGTTGATCACCTGCTGGTAGTCCTGCTCCGTCTGGTTGCTGGCGGACGGGGCGGGAGCGGTCGTGGTGGCGCCGGCCGCCGAGTTGGATCCGGAACCCTTGTGGGCGCTGGAGCAGCCGGTGACCAGCAGCGCCGCCGCGGTCAGCGCCGCCGGACCGAGCCACAGCCTGGGCCCGGTGGGCCGGGGGCCGGCCGGAAGCGGGCGGGTCGGTTCCTTCTTCGGGCGCACGACTGCCACCTCCGGTCGCGAGACAGAACTTTGTCAGCATTTCAGCGATATGTCCGAATAGCCGCCCAGACACTCCAGCCACCACCCGGAAAGCGGCCGTCTAGGATCGGGCCATGACCTGGTTGATCACGGGCGGGGCCGGCTACATCGGCGGTCATGTCGTACGGGAGCTGGTCGCGGCCGGCGAGTCCGTGGTCGTCCTGGACGACCTGAGCACCGGCGCGGCCTCCCACCTGCCCCCCGGCGTCCCCCTGGTGACGGGCTCCACGCTGGACCGCCCGCTGCTGGACCGCGTCCTCACCGAACACGGCGTCCGAGGCGTGCTGCACCTGGCGGCCCGCAAGCAGGTCGGCGAGTCGGTCGCCCAGCCGCTGCGCTACTACCACGAGAACGTGGAGGGCCTGCGGGTCGTGCTGGCCGCCGCGGTCGACGCGGGCGTGCGCCGGGTGGTGCTGTCCTCCTCCGCCGCCGTCTACGGCATGCCGGACGTCGACCTGGTCACCGAGTCCACGCCGTGCGCGCCGATGAACCCGTACGGCGAGACCAAGCTGGCCGGCGAGTGGCTGCTGAACGCCTGCGCCGACGCGTACGGCCTGTCCGCGGTGTCGCTGCGCTACTTCAACGTGGCGGGCGCGGCCCTCCCCGAGCTGTCCGACCCGGGCGCGGCCAACCTGGTGCCGCTGGCCTTCCAGCGCCTCACCGCCGGGCTGCCCCCGCTGATCTTCGGGGACGACTACCCGACCCCCGACGGCACCTGCGTCCGCGACTACATCCACGTCTCGGACGTCGCCTCCGCGCACGTCGCCGCCGTCCGCCGGCTGAGCGCCCCCGAGTCCGGCGAGCAGGTCCGGCTGACCCTCAACATCGGCACCGGGCACGGCGTCTCCGTCCGCGAGATGCTCGCCGAGATCGCCGAGGTCACCGGCCTCGACACCGCCCCCGAGGTGACCGCCCGCCGCGCCGGCGACCCGGCCCGGGTGGTGGCCTCCGCAGAGTTGATCCACCGCGAACTCGGCTGGACCGCCCGCCACGACGTCCGCGCCATGGTCGCCTCCGCCTGGGCCGGCTGGCAGCACCGCCACCCGTAGCCGCCGACCACGACGGCCCCGGACCGCACTGGTCCGGGGCCGTCGTCGTATCAGTTCGCCGGGAGGACCGATTCGGGGGAGGGTATGCCAAGACTTGACCGGTAGCCGCCCCTTCGGCGAAGAGAACCGGACGTCAGTGCGGGACGGCCGTGCCGTAGAACGAGTCCAGCGCGTACACGCAGCGGTCCTTGGAGCCGACGAAGACCCGGCCGTCGACGGCGACCGGGGAGCCGGTCAGTTCGCCCTTGGTGCCGAGTTCCCAGCGCAGGCGGCCGGTGGCGAGTTCCAGGGTGTGCAGCGAGTGGTCGCGGCTGCCCAGGTGGACCAGGCCGTCGGCGACCGCCGGGGAGCCGACCAGGTCGGCGCGGGCGGCGTAGCGCCAGCGTTCCTGGCCGGTGGCGCTGTCGAAGGCGAACAGGGTGTCGCCGGAGCCCAGCAGCACCGTGCCGTCGGCGACCACGGCGGGTTCGGCGCCCTGCCGGGAGGTGGTGGCGGCCCGCCACAGGCCGTGCCCGGTGGCGGCGTCCAGCGCGTACAGGGTGCCGAGGTAGTCGGCGACGTACACCGCCCGGTCGTCCACCGCGGGCGGGGTGAACAGCACCACAGGGGCGTCGAACCGCCAGCGCTCGGCGCCGGTGGCGGCGTCCAGCGCGTGCACCCGCTGGCCGGACGTCAGGTACAGCACGCCGGCCCGCTCCACCGGCCGGGCCGGGACCTTGCCGCTGACCGGGAACGCCCAGCGCACGCCGCTGCCGCGCGGGTCCACGCAGTGCAGCCGGCCGGCGCCCTGGTAGTAGGCGGAGCCGGCGATCAGCGCCGGGCCGGACTGCGGGTTCTCGTACTCCTGCTGGGCGTCGTCGGCGCGCCACAGTTCGGCGCCGCTGGCGGCCGAGCGCAGCTGTACCCCGCCGCCGCGGATGCCGCAGCACAGCACGCCGTCGGCGGCGTCCAGCGAGTAGACCCAGCCGTCCAGCGAGCTGCGCCAGCGTTCGGTGCCGTCGGCGGAGTCCACGGTGTACAGGTGCGGCCCGTCGGCGGCGTGCAGCCGGCCGCCGTCCACGGCCAGGGCCCAGGCCACGTCGCGGGTCTTCCAGCGGCGCTCGCCGGAGCGGATGTCCAGGGCGTGCACCTCGAAGCTGGAGACGAACAGCGTCCCGTCGGCGACCACGGGGGTGCCCCAGACGTCGTTGGACATCCGGAACCGCCAGGGCCGCCAGCGGGCGGCGGGCGGCTGCGGCGGGGCGGCCGGCGCGGGGGTGCGGCGCACCCAGTCGGTGCCGACCGGGGCGGCGGACGGCGCGACCGGCTCCACCCGCGGCCCGGGGCCTATCGGCACGTGCGCGCCGGCCAGCCGGACCTCGCCGTCGCCGCCGGGAACGCTGGCCACCGACCGCTGGTGCGGCCGCACCCGCTCGGTGGCCACCTCCTCGGACGGCGGCCCGACCGGCGCGACGGGCATCGGCGGGGCCAGCGGCTGCGGCGGCACAGGGACCGGCTGGGGCTGCGGCGGCTGCGGCGGCTGGCTGACGGGGCGGCGGCTGCTGCGCTTGGCCTCGATCAGGTCGAGCGCGGCGGGCGGCAGCCAGTCCCCGGCCTCGCCGGAAGCGTCGGCCCGGGAGAACAGGTGCGGGGCCAGTTCGGCCTGGATCTGGGCGGGCGTCGGCCGGTGCTCGGGCGCGGGCCGCATGCAGGCCCGCACCAGGTCGACCAGTTCGGCCGGCAGCCCGGACAGGTCGGGCTGGTCGCGCAGCAGCTGGAACACCGTCTCGACCGGGTTGGTGCCCCGGTACGGCGGGTGCCCGGTGGCGCAGAACACCACCAGCGAGCCGAGCGAGAACACGTCGCTGGCGCCGGTGACGCTGCGGCTGTCGCGGGCCTGCTCGGGCGACATGTAGGCGGGGGTGCCGACCGCGACGTTGGTCATGGTGAGCCGGGTGCTGGAGACCCCGGCGGCGATCCCGAAGTCGATCACCCGCGGCCCGTCCTCGACCACCAGCACGTTGGACGGCTTGAGGTCGCGGTGCACCAGCCCGGCGGCGTGGATGGACTGCAGCGCCTCGGCGATGCCGGCGGTCAGCCAGCGCACCGCGTCGGCGGGCAGCGGCCCGCAGTCGTTGACCAGGTCCTCCAGCGAGGGCGCGGGCACGTACGCGGTGGCCAGCCACGGCACCGCCGCGTCGGCGTCGGCGTCCACCACGGCGGCGGTGTAGAAGCCGCCGACCGTTTTCGCGGCGGCGATCTCGCGGGCGAAGCGGACCCGGAACAGGTTGTCCTCGGCCAGTTCGCTGCGGACGGTCTTGATGGCCACCCGGCGACCCGAGGCCGACCGGGCCAGGTACACCAGACCCATGCCGCCCGCGCCGAGCCGGGCCAGCACCTCGAAGGGCCCGATCCGCCTCGGATCGTGCGCCGTCAGCTGGTCCACTCCGCAGCCACCTCCCCTTCAGCCAACGCCCCCCGGCGGTGGCGCGCCCCCGATTCTCCAATGCCCGCCGTCCTGGAGCCAATCTCCCCCGCCCGTGTCCCCCGGGGTGGTAGAGCGGCCGGCCGGACGCCGGGCGGTCCCGCGGCCCCCACCGAACCCTTCACTGCTGACTTGTCGTCACGCTGTGAGGTCATCAGTGCACGGGGGGGCAACAACACACGCTGAAAAGTCGTTGATTCTCCGCACGGGCGGACTAATAGTCGCACTACCGAATCGCGCCAAGATCGTGCCACGGTAAGCTGACGGCATGACAGGACAAGTTCGCACCGTCGACGGTCGCGTCGCCGGGCGGCGCGGACAGGAGACGCGGCAGAAGCTGCTCGACTGCCTCCGCGAGATGCTCAGCACGTCGCCGTACCGTGACGTCAAGGTCATCGACGTCGCCCGTATGGCGGGTACCTCCCCCGCGACCTTCTACCAGTACTTCCCGGATGTCGAGGGCGCAGTCCTTGAGATCGCCGAGGAAATGGCCGAGGACAGCGCCGGGCTCAAAGAGCTCGTCGATGGAAAGTCCTGGGCGGGAAAGACCGGCTTCACCACTTCCGAAGAACTGGTGGACGGATTCCTCGCCTTCTGGCGCAAGAATGACGCCATTCTCCGAGTGATCACACTCGGTGCCGCAGAAGGGGACAAGCGGTTCTTCAAGATCCGCATGAAGGTCCTCAACTCGGTGGCGGCTCCGCTCGCCGAAGCGGTTCGCAACACCCAGGGCAAGACCGACAAGACGGTCGACGGGTCGGCTATCGCCGGCGCCCTGGTGACGTTGCTGGCCGGGGCCGCGGAGCACTCGAAGGCGTTCACCTCGTGGGGCGTGAAGGTCAAGGACCTCAAGCCCAGCCTGGCGCTCCAGGTGTACCTCGGAGTCACCGGAAAGAAGCCGCCGAAGTAACACTCAGTCCAGTCCAGTGACGCCCGCCCCGGTTCCTGTCCGGGGTGCGTCGGACGCGGCCGTGTCCTCGGGGGAGGTTCGCCGACGTACCGCAGGGGTGTCATCCGCACCAACAACGAAGCGCAGGGGCGGTCGGGAGAAAGGTTTCCCGACCGCCCCTGCGCCTTGTCCGTGGCGCTCCCGGGTCAGGGGCAGCGCACCACCTGGCCCGCGTAGGCCAGGCCGCCGCCGAAGCCGAACAGCAGCACCGGGTCGCCGCTGTGCAGCTCGCCGCGCTCGACCAGCTTGGACAGCGCGAGCGGGATGGAAGCGGCGGAGGTGTTGCCGGATTCGACCACGTCGCGGGCGACCACGGCGTCCTCGGCCAGGCCGAGCTTCCCGGCGATCGCGTCGATGATCCGCAGGTTGGCCTGGTGGGCGACGAAGCCGCGCAGCTCGGACGGGTCCAGGCCGGCCTTCTCGCAGGCCCGGCGGGCCAGCGGGGCGACCTGGGTGGTGGCCCAGCGGAAGACGGTCTGGCCCTGCTGGCTGATGATCGGCTGCCAGCCGCTGATCACCACCGCCTCGCCCTTCTCCGGCTCGGAGCCCCACACCACCGGGCCGATGCCGGTCTGCTCGTCGGGGACGGCCTCCAGGACGGCGGCGCCCGCGCCGTCCGCGAAGATCACGCAGGTGGTGCGGTCGGTCCAGTCCACGATGTCGGACATCCGCTCGGCGCCGATCACCAGCGCGCGGGTGGCGGCGCCGGCCCGGATCGCGTGGTCGGCGGTGGCCAGGGCGTACGAGAAGCCCGAGCAGACGGTGTTGATGTCGTAGGCGGCGGGCGTGGGGATGCCGAGCCGGGCGGCGACCGCGGCGGCGGTGTTGGGGCTGCGTTCGACGGCGGTGCAGGTGGCGACGGCGACCAGGTCGATCTGGTCGGGGGTCACTCCCGCGCGGGCCAGGGCCTTCTGGGCGGCTTCCGCGGCGAGGTCGACCAGGGTCTCGCCCTCGGCGATGTGCCGGGTACGGATGCCGACCCGGCTCCGGATCCACTGGTCGTCGGTGTCGACCATCGCCGAGAGATCGTCGTTGGTGAGGATCTTCGGCGGCTGGCAGTGGCCCAGCGCCACGATGCGGGAGGCGGTCATACTGCCACTCAACCGGGTTACCGGCCAGTCGGGCGGTAACGCCCTGGCACAGGATCGGGCGCCGGATGCTGTAGGGCCTTCACAATCGGAACAGGTCAGGCCGCCAGCGACTCGGCGTCGCCCATGGCGATCATCGGGTGCATGGCCGGGTCGAGGGCCTTGAGCAGGTCGACCATGTGGTCCTCGGTCAGCGAGATGCAGCCGTGGGTGGGGCCGCCGTGGTCGAGGTGCAGCCAGATGCCGCCGCCCTTGGCCGCGCCCTCCGGGAAGCGGCCGTCGAGCGGGGAGGCGCCGACCACCCGGTTGTAGTTGATCGCGACCACGTAGTCGAAGGAGCCGGCCAGCGGTTCGTTGTTGAAGCCGCGGCCGGGCATCACGAACTTGGCGTTCTCGTCGTACGGCATCTTGGAGCCCGGGTTGGCCTTGCGGCCGCCGGCGTCGGAGAGCGAGTACAGGCCGATCGGGCTGTGCAGGTCGCCGGAGCGGTGGTTGGTGGTCCAACCCTTGAGGGCGTTGTGGGCGGGCCAGGACTCGCCGGCCTGCCAGCCGCCGTCGTCGCCGCGGGTCCACAGCGTGACGGTGTTGTCGGAGGAGTCCTTGCCCTTGCCGCTGGCGACCACCAGCTGGCGGGTCTCGGCGGGGATCTTGGCCATCCAGTCGGCGCCCAGGCCCGGGATGCTGGTGATCTTGTCGCGGGAGGAGCGGTCGGCGGCCGGGGGCTCGGTGTGGGAGTCGGCGGCCTTCATCGGGGCGGTCTCGGGCTCGCGGTCCGGGGCGGCGCTGGCGGTCTCGCCCTGGAAGGACCGGCCCGGGCCGATGGTGAACCAGCCGGCCGTCAGGGCCAGCAGGGTCGCGGTGCCGACGGTGAGCTTGGCGGCGCGGCGCGGCTTCGGCTTGCGCCGGCGGCGGCTCCCGGCTCGGCCCTGGGGCTGCTCTCCCTCGCTCCGGGGGGCCGGCGCGGGGGCCGAGCGGCGGTGCGAGGCGGAACGATGGGAACCGGACATGCCGTCGATCCTCCCAGACCCGGGGGACGCGGTGGAACCCGGGCTGTGTGATGAGCCTGTGAGCATACGCGTCCGGCGAGGCTTCTCCGGTGGTGAGAGGCACTTTGGGTGGTGCACGGCCGTCCCGCGCGCCCCCTGGAAAAACAGCTGCGCCCGGCGGCCGGAGACCGGCCGCCGGGCGCGTGGCCGAGCGAAAGTCAGAGGCGCATCGCCTGCGGGGTCTCCCGGCGCAGCAGGTCCGGCCCGTCGTACTCGCGGATGATCTCGTAGCGGGTGTTGCGCTCGACCGGGCGGAAGCCGGCGTCCCGGATCAGCTGGAGCAGGTCGTCGCGGCCCAGCTTGTTCGGGGTGCCGAAGTTGTCCGCGTCGTGGGTGATCTTGTACTCGACCACCGAGCCGTCCATGTCGTCCGCGCCGTGGCTGAGCGCCAGCTGCGCGGTGGTGACGCCGTGCATCACCCAGAACACCTTGACGTGCGGGACGTTGTCGAACAGCAGGCGGGACACCGCGAAGGTCTTCAGCGCCTCGGCGCCGGTGGCCATCTCGGTGCGGTCCATCAGACGGTTGCGGACCTTGCCGTCCTTGGAGTCGTGGAAGTCGTGCTGGTAGCGCAGCGGGATGAAGACCTGGAAACCGCCGGTCTCGTCCTGCAGTTCACGCAGCCGCAGCACGTGGTCGACCCGGTGGCGGGGCTCCTCGATGTGGCCGTACAGCATGGTGGCCGGGGTCTTGAGGCCCTTTTCGTGCGCCAGGCGGTGGATCCGCGACCAGTCCTCCCAGTGGGTTTCGTGGTCGACGATGTGCTGGCGGACCTCCCAGTCGAAGATCTCCGCGCCGCCGCCGGTCAGCGACTCCAGGCCGGCCTCGATCAGCTCGTCCAGGATCTCGCTGGCCGTCAGGCCGCTGATCCGCTCGAACCAGTGGATCTCGGTCGCGGTGAACGCCTTCAGCGAGACGTTCGGCAGCGCGGCCTTCAGCTCCTTCAGCGAGCGCGGGTAGTAGCGCCACGGCAGGGTCGGGTGCAGGCCGTTGACGATGTGCAGCTCGGTGAGGGACTCCGACTCCATCGCCTTGGCGAGCCGGACGGCCTCCTCGATGCGCATCGTGTACGCGTCCTTCTCGCCCGGCTTGCGCTGGAACGAGCAGTACGCGCAGGAGGCGCTGCACACGTTGGTCATGTTGAGGTGACGGTTGACGTTGAAGTGGACGACGTCGCCGTTCTTCTGCGTCCGCACGTGGTGCGCCAGGCCGCCCAGCCAGGCCAGGTCGTCGCTCTCGTAGAGCGCGATCCCGTCCTCGCGGGTCAGCCGCTCACCGGCGTAGACCTTCGCCTCCAGCTCGCGCTTGAGCCCTGCGTCCATGCGGCGCTCCGCCTCCTCGGTCCTTCGGTTCGTTGCCAGTCGAGACTACGCCTAGGCCGCCAGCAGTTCGGCCAGCAGGGCGGGGTCCAGGTTGCCGCCGCTCAGGACGGCCGCGAACACCCGGCCGCCGAGCTCGTCCGCGCGGTGGAAGTACGCGGCCGGGGCGACCGCGCCGGACGGCTCGGCGACCAGCCGGCCGCGGCGGGCCAGCAGTGCGACGGTGTCCTTGATCTCCTGCTCGGAGACGGTGACGATGTCGTCCACGTACGCGGTGAGGTGCTCGAACGGGAGCACGCCCACCGACGGAGTGCGCAGGCCGTCCGCGATGGTGCGGTAGGTGTCGGCCATCGGCCAGGCGGTGCGGATGCCCTTGCGCAGGCTCTCCTGCGCGTCCGCCGCGAGCTCCGGCTCCACGCCGATCACCCGCACGCCCGGGCAGGCCAGCTTCAGCGCCGCAGCCGTCCCGGAGATCAGGCCGCCGCCGGAGACCGGCACCAGCACCGTGTCCAGGTCGTCCGGGGCGTCCTCGGCGATCTCCAGGCCGACCGTGCCCTGGCCCGCCACGATGTACGGGTCGTCGTACGGCGGCACCCACACGTAGCCGTGCTCGGCGACCAGCCGCGGCGGGAGCGTGTCACGCTGCTCGGCCGGGACGACCAGCACCTCGGCGCCGAACGCACGGGTGTTCTCGATCTTCACGGCGGGCGAGGTGTCCGGCATCACGATGACCGCCTTGATGCCGAGCCGCCGCGCCGCGTAGGCCACCGCCTGGGCGTGGTTGCCGCTGGACTGCGCCACCACGCCCCGGGAGCGCTCCTCCTCGGTCAGCGCCGCCAGCCGGTTGAACGCCCCGCGGACCTTGAACGCCCCGGTCGGCTGGAGACTCTCCGGCTTGATCCACAGCCGGCGCCCGTCCGGCTGCTCCGCCCACGGGCAGGGCAGCAGCGGGGTGCGGACCGCCGCACCGGCGATCCGGCGTTGGGCGGCGCGCAGGTCTTCCAGATCGACCAGGGACATCCGGGGCCATCCTCGGGAGTTGACGGGGTGTGAGGTGGCGACCCTACTCGGCGAGGTGCAGCGGCAGTTCGCTGACCCTGTTCTCCCACTTGGTGGAGAGCACCACCGTGGTCCGGGTGCGCGCCACCCCCTTGGTGCCCGACAGCCGCTTGACCACCGACTCCAGGCCCTCCACGTCCGGCACCCGGACCTTCAGCATGTACGAGTCGTCACCCGCGATGAACCAGCAGTCCTCCACCTCCGGGAGGTCCTTCAGCCGGTGCGAGACGTCGTCGTGGTCGGCGGCGTCGGTCAGTTGAAGACCGATCAGCGCCGTCACGCCGTAGCCCAGGGTGGCCGGGTTGACCGTCGCCCGGTACCCGGTGATCACGCCCGCCTGCTCAAGGCGGTTGATCCGGTCCGTCACGCTCGGCCCGGAGAGGCCCACCAGACGGCCCAGCTCGGCGTACGAGGCACGGCCGTTCTCACGAAGTGCCTGAATGAGCTGCCTGTCCACAGAGTCCATTACCTGCCGCGTCCTTCCGAACCACTCCAGAACCACAGATCATTTTCTGGATTCCAAGGCGCCGAGCGCCGATCGACCGGGGTATCCCAGAGAACATACTCTCCCGTAGCGCGGCCGCTCACTCGCCCCGGCGCGGCCCGGTTTCCTGGGAACGTCCGGGAGTGCTGCCCGCTTCGCCGAGGCTGCCCGTCCAGCGCCGGTACAGGGAGTGCCGCACGCCCACCGCGTCCAGCACCCGGCCGGCCACGAAATCCACCAGCTCCTGGGCGGTCGAGCCCCCCGCGTAGAAGCCCGGCGAGGCCGGCAGCACGACCGCGCCCTGCGCGTCGAGGGTCACCAGGTGCTGCAGGGTGGAGCCGGTGAGCGGCGTCTCGCGCAGGCAGATCACCAGCGGGCGGCGCTCCTTGAGCGTGACCGAGGCGGTGCGCTGGAGTAGGTCCTTGGACAGCCCCAGCGCGATGCCGGCCGCCGCGCCGGTGGTGGCCGGGACGACCAGCATGCCCTTCGCCGGGTACGAGCCGGAGGACGGGCCGGCCGCGAAGTCCCCTGCGGGCCAGTACCGGACGTCGTCCAGCTCCTTCTCGTCCCGGCCCAGCCACTGCGCGAGATCGGCCTTCCAGTGCGCGTCCCGGAACGAGATGCCGGTCTCGTCCAGGATGGTCAGCCGGGCGGCCCGGCTCACGATCAGGTCGACGGACTCGCCGGCATCCAGCAGCGCACGGATCACGGACGCGGCGTAGGGGGTGCCGCTGGCGCCGGAGACGCCTACGACCCAAGGGCGACGGGTGTTGCTCATACCGCCATTGTCGCGTCCACGGGCAGGTCATTGCCCCGCATCGCGATCTTTCCGACGGGTGCGTTCCCCTTCGCGCAGTTCCCCGCGCCCCTGGTGGCGCGCCTCTTGGGTTCAGAATGTGTACATGGCAGCCGTGTTGGTGGATTTGACGCATCCGGTGGTGTCCGGGATGCCGGTGTATCCGGGGGATCCCGGGGTGGAGTTGCGGGCGGCGTTGACGGCCGGGGTGGAGGGGGTGAATGTGCTGGCGGTGCATCTGGGGTCGCAGACGGGGACGCACGTGGATGCGCCGTATCACCTGGATGTGCGGTGGCCGACGTTGGACGGGTTGCCGTTGGAGCTGTTCACAGGGCCCGCGGTGGTGGTGGATCTGCGCGGGTTGCCGGCCCGCGGGGAGGTGACGGCGGAGCACTTGGCGGCGGCGCTCGCGGTCTCAGGGCCGGGCACGGTGCTGCTGTTGGCGACGGGGTGGCCCAAGTACTGGGGGACGGACCGGTACTTCGCGCATCCGTACCTGTCCGAGGAGGCCGCGGCGGCGATTGTCGCGGCGGGTGTGCGCACCGTCGGGGTGGACGCGCTGTCGGTGGATCCGACGCCCGATCCGGGGCCGTCCGATCCCGAAGTGGCGAGCCTGCTGGCCGAATTGAAGGACGAGCACGATCCGGCGCCGGAGTTGCCGACGCTGGCGGCGCACCGGGTGCTGTTGGGGCCGGAGGGCGGTGGGGTGATCGCGGAGAACCTGACGGACCTGTCGTTGCTGCTGGAGGCGCAGGCGGCGGGGGTGCCGGTGGAGGTGTCGCTGTTCCCGTTGCGGTTGACGGCGGCGGACGGGGCGCCGGTGCGGGCGGTGGCGCGAATCGGCTGACGGGCCGCCGCCGTCCGCGACTTGGTCTAGACCACCTTGGCGTGGCGCCGCTAGGCTCCCGCCATGCCTCAGATCGTCGGTGTGGTCGAGCGCTTGTGGCGCTACCCCGTGAAATCCACGGGCGGCGAGTTGCTCGACTCCGTCGAGGTGGAAGAACGCGGCCTGGTCGGCGACCGCCTCTACGCGGTGCGCGACGGCGCCGGGAAGTTCGGGTCGGGCAAGAGCACCCGCCGGTTCCGGCGGATGGACGGTCTGCTGCGGCTCAGCTCCCGGCTGGGCGGCCGGATCGACGGCCCAGAGCTGTTCGACCCGCTGGGCATGCCGGTCCCGGACCCGGACGCCTTCCTGCGCGCCTACCTGGAGCAGGAGGACGTCGCCCTGGCCCGCGAGGACGCCGTCTCGCACTTCGACGAACTGCCGGTGAGCGTGCTGACCACCGCCACCCTGGACTGGGTGGCCGCGGCGGTACCGTCCGCGGTGGTGGACGAGCGCCGGTTCCGGCCGAACGTGCTGCTGCGCACCCCGCCCGCGACGCCCCCGTTCACCGAGGACGCCTGGTACGGCCGGGAGGGCCGGGTGAAGGGCGGGGCGCGGCTGGCGTTCGTCCGGGCCAGCGTGCGGTGCGTGATGGTCGGGGCGCCGCAGCCCGGGCTGCCGCACGCGCCGGAGATCCTGAAGACCGTCGCGCACGAGCGGGACTCCGAGCTCGGCGCGCTGGCGTCCGTCTCCCGGCCCGGCCGGCTGCGGGTCGGGGACGTGCTGACGCTGGCCTGAGGCGGTCAGCCGGCCCGGCGCGGGATCAGGCAGAACGGGTGCCCGGCCGGGTCGACGAACACCGTCCAGCCCGCCTCCCGGTCCTTGACCTCGGCGCCGAGCTCCACCACCCGCTGCTCGACGGCGGCGACGTCCTCGACCTCGATGTCCAGGTGGAGCTGCTGCGGGTGACCCGGGTCCGGCCAGATCGGCGGGCGGTAGTCCTCGACCCGCTGGAACCCGAGAACCTGGCCGTTCGGCAGGTGGACGGTGGACCACTCCTCGTGGAGCGACCAGCGCGGATCGGGCCGGTCGACCTCGCCCCCGAGCAGCGCGGCGTAGAAGTGGGCCAGGCCCGCCGGGTAGTGGCAGTCCAGCACCACGCACTGCAGTGTGCCGATCATCGTGCGCTCCCCGTCCGGGTCTCGTCGGTCTCTCGCTCCAGCATGGCTCATCAAGGGGGCCGACCGCAGACGATCAGCGGGAACTGCGCGACAAGCGCAAAGCCCGTCCGGAAGGTCGCGAGCACGTGCAAGTCATTGCCCTGCGTCGCGATCTTGCTGACGGGCACCTCCCGCTTCGCGCAGTTCCCCGCGCCCCTGGTTGTGCTCTCCCTGGTTATGCTCCCCCTGGTTGTGCTCCCCCTGGTTTCGCAGCCTCACACGGTGAGGCCCCGGGCGATCAGGTCGATCAGGGCGAAGGCGAACAGCGAGATGCCCACGAAGCCGTTGGTCTGGAAGAACGCCCGGTTGAGGCGGGACAGGTCGTGCGGCTTGACGATGGTGTGCTCGTAGACGAAGGCGCCGGCGACGACGGCGAGGCCGCACCAGAAGAAGGCGCCGGCGTCGGTGAGGACGGCGTACCAGATCAGCAGTGCGGTGGTGAGGGCGTGGCAGACCCGGGCGCCGTTGATGGCGGCGGGGATGCCGAACCGGGCGGGGACGGAGCGGACGCCCATGCCGCGGTCGGCGGCGACGTCCTGGCAGGCGTAGATGAGGTCGAAGCCGCCGATCCAGATGCCGACGGCGAGGCCGAGGACGGCCGCCTCCCAGGACCAGCTGCCGGTGACGGCGAGCCAGGCGCCGACCGGGCCCATGGCCTGGGCGATGCCGAGGATGGCCTGCGGGAAGTCGGTGAACCGCTTGCCGTAGGGGTAGACCACCATCGGGATCACCGCGACCGGGGCCAGCACCAGGCAGAGGGTGTTGAGCAGGGCGGCGGAGCCGAGGAAGACCACCAGGGCGATGGCGGAGCCGATGTACGCGGTGCGCACCGAGACGGCGCCGGTGACGAGTTCGCGGTTCGCGGTGCGCGGGTTCCGGGCGTCGATCTCGCGGTCGATGATCCGGTTGGCGGCCATCGCGAAGGTGCGCAGGCCGACCATGCAGATGGTGACCAGCAGCAGCTGGCCCCAGTGCACGGACTTGTCGGCGAGGAACATCGCGGTGAGGGCGGCGATGTAGGCGAAGGGCAGGGCGAAGATCGAGTGTTCGATCATGACCAGGCGCAGGAAGGCCTTGGTCCTGCTCTTCGGGGCTTCGAAGGCGGCGGTGGTCACAGCCCGTATTCCTTCCAGCGGCGGGTGACCCGGGCGGCGGTCGCCGGGTCGGAGGCGACCATCTCGGGCCAGCCGCCGTCGCGGGTGTAGCCCTCCTCGGGGAGCTTGCGGGTGGCGTCGATGCCGGCCTTGCCGCCCCAGAACTGCTGGTAGGAAGCGTGGTCGAGGTGGTCGACGGGGCCTTCGACGACGGACAGGTCGCGGCTGTAGTCGACGTTGCCGAGGGCCCGCCAGGCGACTTCCTGGTAGTCGTGGACGTCGCAGTCGGCGTCCACCACGATGATCAGCTTGGTCAGCGACATCATGTGGGCGCCCCAGATGGCGTGCATGACCTTCTGCGCGTGCTTCGGGTACTTCTTGTCGATCGAGACGATCACGCAGTTGTGGAAGCCGCCGGCCTCGGGCAGGTCGTAGTCGACGATGTCCGGGATGATCACCTTGAGCAGCGGCAGGAAGAAGCGCTCGGTGAACTTGCCGAGCGGGCCGTCCTCGGTCGGCGGGCGGCCGACCACGATGGACTGCAGGATCGGGCGGCGGCGCATGGTGACGCAGTCGATGGTGAGCGCGGGGAACGGCTCCTGCGGCGTGTAGAAGCCGGTGTGGTCGCCGAACGGGCCCTCGGGCAGCATCTCGCCGGGCTCCAGCCAGCCTTCGAGGACGACCTCGGCGTCCGCCGGGACCTGCAGCGGGACGGTCTTGCAGTCGACCATGCGGGTCCGCTCGCCCGCGACGAAGCCGGCGAACAGGTACTCGTCGATGTCGCCGGGCAGCGGGGCGGTGGCGGCGTAGGTGACGGCGGGCGGGCAGCCGAAGGCGATCGCGACGGGCAGCTTCTCGCCGCGCTTGGCGGCGACCGCGGCGTGGTTGCGGCTGTCCTTGTGGATCTGCCAGTGCATGCCGATGGTGCGCTTGTCGTGCCGCTGCAGCCGGTACAGGCCGAGGTTGCGGATGCCCGAGTCCGGGTCCTTGGTGTGGGTCAGGCCGAGGTTGAAGAAGGAGCCGCCGTCCTCGGGCCAGGTGAACAGCGCGGGCAGCTGCTCAAGGTCGACGTCGTCGCCGGTGAGCACCACCTCGTGCACGGGCGCGTCGCCGGACTTCACGTTCTTCGGCGGGACGTGTGCCATCGAGGCGAGCTTGCCGAAGGCCTCGCGGAAGCCGGTGAAGCCGTGCGGCAGTTCGGGCTTGAGCAGGCCGCCGATCTTCTCGGCGATGTCGTCGGGGGACTTCAGGCCGAGGGCCTTGGAGAGCCGGCGCTCGGTGCCGAAGACGTTCATGGCCAGCGGCATCGCCGAGCCCTTGACGTTCTCGAAGAGCAGCGCGGGGCCCTTGGCCTTCTGCACCCGGTCGACGATCTCACCGACCTCCAAGTACGGGTCGACCTCCACCTTGATCCGCTTCAGGTCACCGTCGCGTTCCAGGGCCCGGAGGAAGGAACGGAGATCGTCGTATGCCATACCTGTCAGTATCCGATACGGGCTAACCTGAGCCCGCCAAGGGTCCTGTTCGAACGTAGTTCGGAGTTCTGCGCTGTGCTTCTGCGAGTCGTCCCCACGGTGGCACTGCTGGCCCTGTGGGTGTGGGCGTTCATCGACTGCCTGACCACCCCGGAGGACGAGATACGCCACCTGCCGAAGGTGGTGTGGGTGATCATCGTGCTGCTGTTCCCGCTGGTCGGCTCGATCGCCTGGCTGGTGGCCGGCAAGGACCGGGCCGCCGCCCGACGGCGGCGGGGGTCGTGGCCGTCCGGCCCGGCCGCCGGGTTCCCGGAGCGCGGGCGCCCGCTCGCGCCGGACGACGACCCGGAGTTCCTGGCTTCGCTGAACCGCGGCAACCAGCAGCACGAGCAGCTGCTGGAGCAGTGGGAGGCCGACCTGCGGCGCCGCGAAGAGGAGCTGCGCCGAAGGGGCGAACGTCCCGAGGAAGGCGACGGCTCCAAGGCCTGATCCCGCTTTTGGCGGATCCCTACGATCCAGGCGTTCTCCAGTTCCGCTCCATCCGGCCGCCGGCCTTCGCGCGCCCCTTTCGGGGGCCTCGTTCCGGTGGCCTTCGTATGCCCTCCATCTTGCCGCTGACCTGCCAATTCACTGGTCCGGGAGATCCCGGTGGGGGTATCCCCCAGCACCCGCCCGGAGTGACCCGGCGGTAGGCCCGTGCGCCCCCTTCTGTGCGTCCTCTACAGCGATCGGCGTCCGACCTTGTACGGAACCGACGCCGAAACGCGGGCGCACTGGCTCGTACTGTCGTAACAGAAGAGGTGTTCGCTGGCTCACGTGACCTTGGAGAGGTTCGAGATGACGGTCCTGCACGATGCGCCGGTCGGCGGCGAGGCTCCGGCCGATGCCCGTAGCCGGGTCACCGAACTTCACGAGCTGCGCGAGCAGGTCCGCCGGGGTCCGAGCGAGAAGGCCACCGAGGCGCAGCACGCCAAGGGCAAGCTGACCGCCCGGGAGCGGATCGAGCTGCTGCTGGACGAGGGTTCGTTCCGCGAGGTCGAGCCGCTGCGCCGGCACCGCGCGCAGGGTTTCGGCCTGGAGGCGAAGAAGCCGCACACCGACGGCGTGATCGTCGGCTGGGGCACCGTCCACGGCCGTACCGTCTTCACCTACGCCCACGACTTCCGGATCTTCGGTGGCGCGCTGGGCGAGGCCCACGCGCAGAAGATCCACAAGATCATGGACATGGCCATCGCGGCCGGTGCCCCGCTGGTCTCGCTGAACGACGGCGCCGGCGCCCGCATCCAGGAGGGTGTCACCGCGCTGGCCGGTTACGGCGGCATCTTCCAGCGCAACACCCGCGCCTCCGGCGTGATCCCGCAGATCTCGGTGATGCTCGGCCCGTGCGCCGGTGGCGCCGCGTACTCCCCCGCGCTGACCGACTTCGTGTTCATGGTCCGCGAGACCTCGCAGATGTTCATCACCGGCCCGGACGTGGTCCAGGCCGTCACCGGCGAGAAGATCACCCAGAACGGCCTCGGCGGCGCCGACGTCCACTCCTCGGTGTCCGGTGTCTCGCACTTCGTCTACGACGACGAGCAGTCCTGCATCGAAGAGGTCCGCTACCTGCTCTCGCTGCTGCCGCAGAACAACCGCGAGATGCCGCCGACCGTCGCCAACGACGACCCGGTGGACCGCCGCAACGACTCGCTGCTGGACCTCGTCCCGGCCGACGGCAACCGGCCGTACGACATGCGCAAGGTGATCGAGGAGATCGTCGACCACGGCGAGTACCTCGAGGTCCACGAGCGCTGGGCGACCAACGTGATCTGCGCGCTGGCCCGGGTGGACGGCCACGTGGTCGGCATCATCGCCAACCAGCCGCAGTCGCTGGCCGGCGTGCTGGACATCAACGCCTCCGAGAAGTCCGCGCGCTTCGTGCAGATGTGCGACGCGTTCAACATCCCGCTGGTGACCATGCTGGACGTGCCCGGCTTCCTGCCCGGCGTGGACCAGGAGCACGACGGCATCATCCGGCACGGCGCCAAGCTGCTGTACGCGTACTGCAACGCCACCGTGCCGCGCATCCAGCTGATCCTGCGCAAGGCCTACGGCGGCGCGTACATCGTGATGGACTCCCGCTCGATCGGCGCGGACCTGTCCTTCGCCTGGCCGACCAACGAGATCGCCGTGATGGGCGCCGAGGGCGCCGCCAACGTGATCTTCCGCCGTGACATCAACGGGGCCGAAGACCCCGAGGCGATGCGCGCGCAGAAGATCAAGGAGTACAAGAGCGAGCTGATGCACCCGTACTACGCGGCCGAGCGCGGCCTCGTCGACGACGTCATCGACCCCGCGGAGACCCGGGCCGTGCTGGCCTCCTCGCTGGCCATGCTCCGCACCAAGCACGCCGACCTGCCGAGCCGCAAGCACGGCAACCCGCCGATGTAACCGGTGCGTCGCGCCCGACACCACCGTTCAGCCGCCAGCCTGGGGGAGAAACAGGAACCATGAACGAACCTCTCGTCCGCATCGTCCGCGGCTCGCTGTCCGTCGAGGAGCTCGCCGCCCTGACCGCCGTGCTGGCCGCCCGCGCCGCGCAGGCCTCGGCGGTCGCCGCCGCCAACCAGGTCGTCGAGCCGATCGCCACCTGGTCCCGGATCGAGCGCCGCCCGGCGTACTTCTCCCCGGTCAGCTGGCAGCAGGCCGCGTAAGCGTGAACACGCGAGGGGCTCCGGAGGCAGTGCCTCCGGAGCCCCTCGCGTGTTGCGTGCTGCTACGCCGCGGCCAGCGCCGCAGGGCGGCCGGCGTGCATGGTGATGAGGTTGGCCGCCAGCCGCTGCGGGTCCTGGGCCAGCCAGAGCCGCACCGCGGCCCCGAGCATGATGCAGGACGAGCCGAGGCGGACGCCGGTGGAGTGGGCGATCCGCGCGGTGGCGATGGTGAGCAGGTCGGCGAGCTCGGTCGGCAGCCACACCGTGAGCGCGCAGGGCGCCGGGGTGGCGAGCGCGGCGAGCAGCCGGTGGGCGTCCGCCGGGCAGTGCAGCGTGGGCAGAACGTCCAGCAGGCCGTCGGCGACGACCTCGGAGACATCGCTGTGATGGCCCTGGGCGAGCCGTCGCAGCAGCGCACGTTCCGCTGCGGTGATTCGGACGGTCATGATGACCTCGTCGCACTCCATGGTGCGGCCCTCCTCGCGGCTTTGTGGATCTCGGGGGTGGATCAGGGGATGGTGGAGCAGGTGGGGCGGGGCGTCAGATACCGGCGTACGAGTGCTTGCCGGTGACGAAGATGTTGACGCCGTAGAAGTTGAACAGCCAGCAGGCGAAGGCGAGCAGGGCCAGGTAGGCGGCCTTGCGTCCGCGCCAGCCGGCGGTGGCCCGGGCGTGCAGGTAGGCGGCGTAGGCGACCCAGGTGATGAACGACCAGGTCTCCTTCGGGTCCCACTCCCAGTACTTGCCCCAGGCGGCCTCGGCCCAGATCGCGCCCGCGATGATGGTGAACGTCCACAGCGGGAAGACCAGGGCGTTGATCCGGTAGGACAGCTTGTCCAGGGTGCTCGCCGCGGGCAGCCGGTCCATGAAGTTGGCGGCCCGGACGGTCAGGCCGGCCGCGATCCGGTGCTCGTAGCGGTCCTTGAGCAGGTAGGCACCGGTGGCGACGGCCGCCGCGAAGAGGGCGCCGCCGCAGATCGTCGCGGTGGAGACGTGGATGCCCAGCCAGTAGGAGTGCAGCGCCGGGACGAGCTGCTCGGACTCGGTGTACAGCACGCTGACGGCGACGCCGAGGATCAGCAGGACCGCGATCACCACGGGCAGGCCGAGCCAGCGCACGTTCTTCTTGGTGGCCAGCAGCACGACGTACGAAGCGACCATCATCAGGCCGAACGCGACGGAGAACTCGTACATGTTGCCCCACGGCCAGCGCATCACCGACAGGCCGCGGGTGACCACGCCACCGATGTGCAGCAGCATGCCGAGCACGGTCAGCGAGACCGCGATCCGGCCGGCCACGTCGGCCTTCTCGCTGCTGCCGGCCGGGCCGAGGCCGTCGGCCGGGGTGTCGTCGCCGCGGCCGCTGGTCACCGTGGTGGCGCCGGCGTCGGCCAGCGCGGTGCGGGTCAGGGTGGCGGTGCCGCCGCCCTGCGAGGCCACCGTGACGCTGACCTTGCGCACGCCCTTCGCCGCGTCGGTGGAGTCGCTGACCGACTCCCCGAGGGTGGCCTGCTGCCGGGAGCGGACGGCGACGCCGCCCTTGGCACCGAACGTCCACTCGAACATCTGAGCGAACATGGCCAAGGTGTAGACGGCCATGGCCGAGTAGACCAGCTTGTTGGAGATATCGGCCAACTCATGGTTGACCTGCGCGAGCAGCACCGTCTACTCCTTGGTTTCCGGGGCGGTGGGGGCGGCTGCGGCCGGGGAGTCGGCCGCAGTCGGTGCGTCGTCGTCAGCGGTGTCGTCGGCGGGGCCGGCGGGGGCCGGTTCCTCGTCGGTGGCCGGGGCGTCGTTCTGCAGCTCGACGGCGAGCTCGGCCAGCTCCTCGGCGGTGCGGGCGGACTCGCTGCGGCCCAGCCCGGCCACCTCGACCAGGGTGCGGCCGTCGGCGCCGGTGGTGGCCCGGACCCAGATCCGGCGGCGCTGGACGAACAGCGAGCCGATCAGGCCGAGGATCGCGGCGACCGCGCCGACCAGCGCGACGGAGTTGCCGGGGTGGTGCGAGATGGTGAACGTCGCCCACTGCTGGTAGCCGTCGTAGGTGAGCGAGCCGTAGTTGTCGGGCAGCTCCCACTTCTCGCCGACCTTGAGGCGGGCCTTGGCGATGTCGCCGTCCCTCTTCAGCTGGGTCATCGCCTTGTCGTCCAGCTGGTACACGTTCTGCGGCAGGCCGCTGTCGGTGCGCAGGTCGCCGGCGTAGGCGTTGATCACCAGCTCCGGGTTCGCGGGGCCCGGGAACAGCGAGACCGGACCGGTCTGCTGGAAGTTCGGCGCCGCGGTCGGCAGGAAGAAGCCCTGGAAGGCCAGCTGGGTCTTGTTGCCGTTGGCGTCGAGGCCGTAGTCGTTGACCTTGACCACGCCCCGCGACTTCATGTTGGCGTCGAGCGGCAGGAACGGCGTCGGGCCGCGGAAGACGATCTCGTCCTTGGCGTTCCTGACCGTCACCACCGGGGCGTAGCCGTGGCCGATCAGGTAGACCTTGGAGCCGCCGATCTCCAGCGGGTGGTTGACCTCGATGGTGGACTTCGTCAGCTTGGTCGCGTCGTCGCCCGTCCAGTAACGGACGTTGGCGGTGAACTGCCGGGCGGTGCCGGTCTGCGGGCCGGTCTCCTGGTAGCGGGCGGTGAAGCCGTCCAGCTTGAAGCCGAACTTGTCCAGGTCGTTCACGCCGTAGAACTGCGAGCCGTAGAAGTCGTCGATCTGGGTGGTGGTGTTGGAGTAGCCCTGGCCCTCCAGCACCAGCTTGCTGGCGGAGCCGGAGGCCACGCCGGCCCAGGCGACGCCGATCAGCAGCGCGAACAGCGAGAAGTGGAACAGCAGGTTGCCGACCTCGCGCAGGTAGCCCTTCTCGGCGGCGACCGACTTGCCGTTGGCGTGGGCCCGGAAGCCGCGCTTCTTCAGCAGCGCGTGGGCGGCGGCGTGCACGGTCTCCGGGTCGGCACCGCTGTGCCAGGCCGCGTACACCGGCATCCGGGTCAGGTTGCGCGGGGCCGCAGGGGGCTGCGAGCGCAGCACGCCGACGAACTGCCAGGTACGCGGGACGATGCAGCCGGCCAGCGAGATGAACAGCAGGATGTAGATCGCCGAGAACCAGGACGAGCTGTAGACGTGGAAGACCTGGAGCTTCTCGAACAGCGGCGTGATGCCCTTGTGGGCCTCCTTCCACGCCACCAGCTTCATCGTGTCGGGGCCCTCCTGCGGGACCAGCGAGCCGGGGATGGCCGCCAGCGACAGCAGGAACAGCAGCAGCAGGGCGACCCGCATCGAGGTGAGCTGCCGCCAGACCCAGCGCAGCCAGCCGGTGACGCCTATGCTGCCGGTCGGGATCTCGCCTTCCTCGGGTGCGGTACTGAGCCGCTCGACGTCCGGGGAGTCCGGGTCCGCGGCGTCGGCCGGCTGGGGGCTGGTCTTGGTGTCGCTCACGGCTCAGATTCCGATCGAGAAGTTCTGGGTGAGGTACTGGAGCTGGTTGACCAGCGCGTCCCACGCCCCCGTCACCAGGGCCAGGCCGACGGCGACGAGCATGCCGCCGCCGATCCGCATCACCCACTGGTAGTGGCGCTTGACCCAGCCGAAGGCACCCAGCGCCTTGCGGAAGGCCAGCGCGGCCAGGACGAACGGTACGCCGAGGCCGAGGCAGTAAACGGCCATCAGCAACGCGCCACGCCCGGCGCTGGCCTGGTTGAACGCCAGCGACTGGATGGCGGCCATGGTCGGGCCGATGCACGGCGTCCAGCCCAGGCCGAACACCACGCCGAGCAGCGGGGCGCCGGCCAGGCCGACCGCGGGACGGCGGTGCGAACGCAGCTCGCGCATGGTGAAGCCGGGCAGCAGTCCCATGAAGGCCAGGCCCATCAGCACGGTGAGCGAGCCCATCACGATCGAGATGACCCGCTTGTGCTCCTGCAGGGTCTGCCCGAAGGAGCCGAACAGCAGGCCGGTGGAGACGAAGACCACCGCGAAACCGAGCACGAACAGCAGCGAGCCGGCCAGCATCCGGCCGCGGCGCGCGCCGCGGGCGTCGGAGAGGTCGGCGGCGGAGAAGCCGGTGACGTAGCTGAGGTAGCCGGGCACCAGCGGCAGCACGCACGGCGAGAAGAACGAGAGTAGACCGGCGGCCAGCGCGATCGGCAGGGCGGCCAGCAGGGCGCCGCTGCCGACGGTGTCGTTGTAGCCGACCCCGGCCGCCGCCAGGGCGGCGCTCACTTGGACTCCGCGAGGACCGGTTCGACCATCTTGTCGAGGTCCTCGCTGGACATCGCGCGCATCGCGCGGGCGGCCAGCTTGCCGTCCTTGTCGATCACGATGGTGGTCGGGATGGACTGCGGGTTGAGGCTGCCCTTGGGGAACTTGAGGATCTGGGTGCCGTCCGGGTCGTAGATGCTCGGGTAGGTGATCCCGAAGTTCTTCTCGAACGCGACCGCGTTGGCGGGGTCGGTGTCCCGGGTGTTGATGCCGAGGAACTGCACCTGGTCGCCGAACTTCTGGGAGCTCTCCTGCAGGCCCTTGGCCTCGGCCCGGCAGGGGCTGCACCAGGAGCCCCAGATGTTGAGGACGACCACCTTGCCGCGGTAGTCGGAGAGCTTGAGCGCGGTGCTGTCCAGCCCGGTGCCGCTGATGTCCGGAGCGTCCACCCGGTGACCGGCGGCGGCGGTGTCGATGCCGCCCTTGCCGGTGATGAAGCCGACCGAGCCGCCTCCGGAGCCGGAGCTGGAGCACCCGGTGAGGGCCAGGGCGGTGGCCGCGCCGAGGGCGGCGGTGAGGCGGGCGCGGCGGCTGGACGTCCAAGACATGTGAAAAGTTTCGCATGGCTCTTCGGCCCGTTTTAGGGGGGTCCGGCGTTGATGACCGGACCCCCTCTGACCTGCGAATACTTTATTTATGATCGTCTTAATTCGGGCATTTTCCAGGCAGGCCAGGCTTACCTGAGCACCATCAATGTGAGCTACGCCCCGAAGCTCTTCCCGACCGGCTTGTCGCCCTTCTTGCCCTTGCCCACCAGGTGGGCCGGCAGCAGGTCGCGGGCCGGCTCGCGGTAGCCGATCGAGACGATCCGGTCACCCTCGTAGGTGAAGCTGGTCAGCGAAGCGAGCGAGCACTGCCGGCGGCGCGGGTCGTGCCACAGGCGGCGGCGCTCGGCGAACGAGCGCAGGATCCAGATCGGCAGCTGGTGGCTGACGCACACCGCCTCGTGCCCGCGCGCGGCGTCCCGGGCGCCGGCGATCGCGCCCATCATCCGCACCACCTGGTCGATGTACGGCTCGCCCCAGGACGGCTTGAACGGGTTGGTCAGGTACTTCCAGTACGCCGGGTTGCGCAGCGAGCCGTCGCCGACGCCGAAGGTCTTGCCCTCGAAGATGTTCTCCGCCTCGATCAGCCGCGGGTCGGCCGCGACGGTCAGGCCGTGCGCCTTGGCGATCGGCTCGGCGGTCTCCTGGGCGCGCTCCAGCGGAGAGGCCACCACGTGGGTGATGTCACGGTCCTTCAGGTGGTCGGCCACCCGCTCGGCCATCTGCCGCCCCAGCTCGGAGAGGTGATAGCCCGGCAGCCGGCCGTACAGCACGCCCTCCGGGTTGTGCACCTCGCCGTGCCGCATCACGTGGACGACGGTGATGTCCTTCTTCTCGCTCACTTCGACTCCTCGGTGGCCTCGGCGGCGGCACGGGCGGCGGCGGGCAGGGCGGCGGCGATCCGCTCGATCGCGCGCGCGTCGTGCGCGGCCGAGACGAACCAGGACTCGAACGCCGACGGCGGCAGGTAGACGCCCTGGCTCAGCATCGAGTGGAAGAAACCGTTGAAGCGGAACGCCTGCTGGCGGCGGGCCTCGTCGTAGTTGGTGACCTGCTGGTCGGTGAAGAAGACCGAGAACATGTTGCCCGCGGTCTGCAGGCGGTGCGCCACGCCCTCCTTGGTGAGCGCCTCGGTGACCAGGCCGGACACCTCGGCGGCGACCTTGTCGACGGTGGCGTAGACCTCGTCGGTGCAGTTGCGCAGCTGGGCCAGGCCGGCGGCGGTGGCGATCGGGTTACCGGACAGGGTGCCCGCCTGGTAGACCGGGCCGGCCGGGGCGAGGTGCGCCATCACGTCGGCGCGGCCGCCGAACGCCGCGGCCGGGAAGCCGCCGCCCATCACCTTGCCGAAGGTCAGCAGGTCCGGCGCCCAGCCCTCGCGGGCGGCCTCCAGCCCGTACCAGCCGGCCTTGGAGACGCGGAAGCCGGTCATCACCTCGTCGGAGATGAACAACGCGCCGTTCTCCCGGCACAGTTCGGCCAGGCCGCCGTTGAAGCCGGGCAGCGGCGGGACGACGCCCATGTTGCCGGGCGAGGCCTCGGTGATCACGCAGGCGATCTCGCCGGGGTGCGCGGCGAACGCGGCGCGCACCGCCTCCAGGTCGTTGTACGGCAGCACGATGGTGTCGCCGGCCTGCGCGCCGGTGACGCCCGGGGTGTCCGGCAGGCCGAAGGTGGCCACGCCGGACCCGGCGGCGGCCAGCAGCGCGTCCACATGACCGTGGTAGCAGCCCGCGAACTTGACCACCTTGGCGCGGCCCGTGAAGCCGCGGGCCAGCCGGATCGCCGACATGGTGGCCTCGGTGCCGCTGGAGACCAGGCGGACCTGCTCGACCGGGGCGATCCGGGCGACGATCTCCTCGCCGAGCTCGACCTCGCCCTGACCGGGCGTGCCGAACGAGGTGCCGCGGGAAACCGCCTGCTGCACGGCCTCGATCACCGCCGGGTGCGAGTGGCCCAGCAGCATCGGGCCCCAGGAACACACCAGGTCCACGTATTCGCGGCCATCGGCGTCGGTCAGGTACGGGCCGCTGCCCGACACCATGAACCGGGGCGTGCCGCCGACCGCGCGGAAGGCCCGCACCGGCGAGTTGACGCCGCCGGGGGTGACCGCCAAGGCGCGCTCGAACAGCGACTGGGACTGGGGTGCTTCGTACGGGTAGCTCATCTGCTCGCTCATCCGTTGGGTCCGCGGGGTGGCCTGGAGCCTCTCTTACCCGAACATGGTCTCAAATCGTGTCTTTGCGTTCTGCATGTCGGGCCCGATCATCTGGAACGATGATCCGTGTGCTGCTCCCCTCACTGCCCGTGGCGAAGGTAAGGTCGTGTAGCGCGCGCTCGTGTAGCGCGCAAGCAGACGGGTAAGGGGCATGTCCGGAGGGAAAGTCGGACATGCGGGGGTCTGTCGATTCCGGCGAGTTCCGGTGAGGATGGTCCGAGTGTCCGAGAGGCAGGACGGTTTCGACGAGGCCGCGGAGCGTACCCGCAGGCCGGACGAGACCGGCGGGGGCAGGGAAGCGGGCAGGGGAAGGAGGGGCGAGGGCAGAGTGGGGGTCACCTACAAGTACTTCGGCGCACCGGACCGCGCCACCGCCGCCAGAGTCCCCACCGCCCTCGGCCCCGGTGGCCTCGGCCTCGACGCCGGTGAGCTCGGCGCCCTGGGCCGGCTCGGCGACCTGATGGAGACCAGTGGCTCCGGCAACGGGCACCTCTCCACCAAGATCAAGCCCGAGACGATGAGCGCGATGGTCCTCACGGGCATTCAGGGCGTCCCGCTGCACCACGTCCCGCCGCTCGAACTGGTGGTCCTGCACCCCGACTACGCGGTGGTCCAACTCCCGCACACCGTCGTCGAACCGCTCCGCAAGGCCGACGAACCCGAGCTCGGCGCCGCCGCGTTCATCTGGTCCACCGTCCCCGACCGCCGCGGCCCGCGGGACGCCTTCGTCATCTACCAGATGCTGCACGAGTGGCAGGACTTCGCCTCCCGCCTGCACGAGGCGGGGCACCAGCTGTACTGCCTGGTCTGGCCCTGACGCTCCGCCAGGCGCAGGGCCGTTCCCGGTGATCGATCAGTCGCGGTACCCCAGCGCCTCGTCCAGGTCCGGGCCGAAGCGGTCGTAGACCTCGATCTCCCCGGTGTCGGGGAGGGATTCCCCGAGGTGCCAGCGGCCGTCGGACGCCGACCGGACGAAGTAGTCCGAGCCGACCTGGACGATGTGGCTGGGCTCGAAGGCGCCGGTTCGGGTGGGGTCGTCGTCGGTGACCGTCCGGTCGAGGGGGAGGGCCCGGGCGACGGGGTCGCCGGTGACTTCGCGGAGCCGGGCGTGGGTCCAGCCGTCCGGGAGCAGGTGGTCGGCGGGGTGGGGCCAGTCCGGGAGGAGTTCCAGGACGGCGTGGGCGAGGCGCGGGCGGAGGTACTCGCCGTCGCGTTCGAGGCCGAGCAGGCCGGCCAGGAACGTCATCTCGCGCTCGCCGTCCGGGCGCTGCCAGCGGAACGGGGCGCTGGAGACGTGGGACGGGAAGTCTTTCTGCTGGTAGCTCCTTCCGCCCTGCCAGTCGAAGGACGTCTTGGGCTGCGGGCCGTCCGGGGTCTGGGTGTGGGCGAACAGGGCGGTGATCCAGCCGGTGACGGATTCGCCGCCGGAATGCGACTTCCACTTGTAGAACGAGCGCCAGAAGTCCTCGTCGACGGGCCCGCCGGCGGCGGTACGGGCAATCTCGGCGAGGACGGGGCGCAAGGCGTCGAACCAGGGGCGCAGGCCGTCGAACCGGGCCGCGAGGGATTCGACCCGGCCGGCGAGCAGCTGCCAGTCCTCGGCGGTGCCCTCCAGGCGGATCCGCGGGATGCCGCACAGGGTCGTCCAGGTGAAGCGGTAGTACGGGCCGACCACGGACATCAGCGCCACCAGGGCCGAGGACAGGTCGTCCGGGGTGGTGGTGCTGAAGCGGGGCAGGAAGAGGTCGGTGACCTCCGCGCCGAGTTTCTCGCGCAGCGGTTCGAGCACCAGCCGGATCGACCGGCTCCAGTCCGGATCCGGGGCGAGCAGGCTGTCGTCCTGGACTGCGATCTCCTGCTGGTGCGCGGGCGTGTCGGTGAAGATCCCGGCGTACGTCTCGGAGTTGAGCCGCACGTGGATCGCCACCTCGTGCACCACGGCGTACCAGAGGACGTCCGGCGCGAGGCTGAGCGGGAGGTGCGCGCAGAAGCTCTGGTGGGCGGCGCGAACCAGCAGGCTCCAGGTCGGCTCGGGGCCGCCGTGCGGGCGGGGTGCCGCCACGAGGGTGGTGGCGGAACGGTGGTGGACCTGCACCTCGCGGGACGAAACGGCCTGCAGGAACGGCGCGTTGTCGACCGCCCGGAGGGTGGCGGCGAGTTCGACGGCCCAGTCGTCCGGCGGCAGCGGCAGGTCGATCACGGCTGCGGCCGGGCGCGGTGCGGCAAGGTTCCACTCCGTGGGGAGGGCGGTCTCGCAGACGGCGCAGGTCAGGTCATCGTCCTTGACCAGGTTGATCTGTGCGCACGCCGGGCAGCGGCGGAAGGCGCACGCATGGGTGAACCCGTCCGGCCGGGCGGTGAGGCCGGCCCGGTCGAGGGCGTCGGCGGCGGCCGGCCAGCTGTCCAGGTCCGGGCAGTAGCCGGTGGACAGGTTGCTGATCTCGCGGACCACCCATCCGCCGCCGTCCTGCCGGGCGAAGCGGATCTCACCGGCCGCCAGGACGTCCGCCCCGCCGGCGCACGCGACGTGCTCGCTGCGGCGCGGTGCCAGCCGCAGCGTGCCGGTGGGGTCGACCACGTAGGTGACCGGCTCGTCGCGCTCGGCGGGCGCCAACTCCGCCAGCCAGCAGTCGAGTTCGGCGAGGGCGGGAATGGCGCGGCCGAGGGTGCTTCGGTCTGCGCGGGCGAGCAGTTCGGGCGGGCCGACGTAGGCGAACGTGCGAGGTCTTCCGGTCATGCCGACACGGTAGGGCCCGACAGGGCGGGCGTCGGGCTTTCGCGGGAGGAGGGCGTGGACGAGTACTGCCGGGCCGTCCAGCCGCTGCTGCGGATGCCCCGGGTGGAGAGACGGCCTGACCACCCCTTCACTCGGCGGCTGCGGCGCGCAGCAGGGGGAGGAAGGCCGTGACCGCCGGTGCGGATCGGTGGCCCCGGCGGGTGGCGGTGTGGACGTGGCGGACCGGGGTGTCGTCCGGGTGCAGCGGGACGAGGGCGAGGTCCGGGCGGGCGGCGCGGGCGGCCAGGGACGGGATCAGGGTGATGCCCAACCCGGCTGCCACCAGGCCGAGTTTGGCCGTCCAGCCGGCCACCTCGTACTCGACCCGGGGCTGGAAGCCGCTGCGGGCGCAGGCGGCGAGCAGGGTGGTCTCGATGCGGCGGCTGGCGGTGATCCACGGCTCTTCGGCGAGGTCGGCCAGTCGCAGGCGGCGGCGCCGGGCCAGCCGGTGTCCGCGCGGCAGGGCCACCAGCACCGGGTCGTCGGCGATCCGGTGGAGCTCGAACTGCTCGGTGTCGTACGGGTGTTCCGGGTAGGCGGTGACAAGTGCGAGGTCGATCGCGCCCTCCGCGAGCAGTTCCAGCAGCTGCGCGGACAGCCCCTCGGTGAGGGTGAGCGCGATGCCGGGATGTGCGGCCCGGAACGCGGCCAGCGCGGCCGGGACGAGGGCCGCGTTGGCGCTGTCGAACGCGCCCAACCGGAGGTGCCCGGAGGCGAGTTGAGTCAGCGCGGTGAGGTCGCGGCGGGTGCCGTCCAGCCGGTCCAGCATCGCTTCGGCGTGCGGCAGCAGGGCCTGCCCGTGCTCGGTGAGCCGCACTCCGCGGGCCAGCCGGTCGAACAGCGGGACGCCGAACTCGGCTTCCAGGGTGGAGATTTGGCGGGAGATCGCGGACTGGGTGAACCCCAGCTGCTCCCCCGTCGCGGTGAACGAGCCGAGCCGGGCGGCGGTGCGGAAGACGTCGAGCCAAGCCATGTCCATTCGGCATGGTTACCATGCGAGACATTCGCTTGTCGCCTGCCTGGGCCGCCCCTAGCGTGGCGGCCATGGAGATCACGGAGCGCATTGCCTTTCTCGGACTCGGCCGGATGGGCCTCCCGATGGCCCGCCGACTCGCGGGCACCACGCCGGAGTTGGCGGTGTGGAACCGCACGCCGGGCCGGGCCGAGGGCCTCCGCGAGGCCGCCGCCCCGGCGGAGGCCGTACGCGGTGCCGGGGTCGTCGTCACCATGCTGTCCGACCCGGCGGCGGTGGCCGAGGTCGCGAAGCGGTTCCTCCCGGCCCTGGAGCCCGGCACGCTGTGGATCGAGATGTCCTCGATCGGCCCGCAGGCCGCGGCCGGGCTGCGCGCTCAACTCCCGGACGGGGTAACGATGGTGGACGCCCCTGTGCTGGGCAGCGTCGGCCCCGCCGCGACCGGCGACCTGGTGGTGTACGCGGGCGGCGAGGCGGCGGATCTGGACCGGGCCCAGCCCGTCCTGGAACGCCTCGGCCGGGTCCTCCGCTGCGGCGGCCCCGGCGCGGGCGCGGCGCTCAAGCTGGTGGTGATGGGCGCGGTCGTCGCGTCGGTGACCGCCGTCGGCGAGGCGCTCACCGTCGCCGAACAGCTGGGCGTCTCCGAGGAGTTGGCGCGTCGCGCGCTGTCCGCCGGCCCGCTCGCCGGCATCATGGCCCGGGCCGGGAGCACGGAGGCCGACTTCCCGATCCGCCTTGCCGCGAAGGACCTGACCCTCGCCAACGGCGGACCCGTCCTCCAGGCCGCCCGCACCACCCTGCTCGCCGACCCCGCCCTCGCCGAGCACGACCTCTCCGCCATCGCCACCACCCACCGCCCCCGGCCCGCCTGACCTCAGCCGACGCCGGCCGCGCGGGCCCGTCCGGCCAGTACGACGAGCAGCGCCACCGGCACCGCGAGCAGCGTGAACGCCGTTGCATAGCCGATCAGTTGGGTGGCGCCCAGGGCCAGGCAGGTGTTGAGGACGGCGGACGCGAGGGCGAGGACGCCGACCTGGCCGAGGTTCTGGTTGGTCTGCATGGCGCTGCTGGTGTGGCCCTCGCGGCCGACGGGGCTGTGGGTGAGCGAGAGGACGGTGAGGGCCGGGGAGAGCAGGCCCATGCCGATCGCGGCGATCGGCATCGCGGGGGCGGCGGTGAGGGCCGGCATCGCGGGGAGGGTGCCGAGGACGGCGAGGGCGACAGCGGCGGACATCACCAGGGCGCCGAGGGCGACCACCCGGTGCCGGGGGGTGTGCCGGAAGAGCCGGCCCTGCGCCCAGGAGCCCGCCGCCCAGGCGATCGCTGCGCCGGTGAAGGCGAAGCCGCTGATCACCGGGTTGACGTGCCGTTCGGTGATCAGCAGGAGCGGGACGTACGCCTCCAGGGTGAAGAACGTCCCGGAGGAGAGGCCGCGCAGCAGCACCGTGGTGGGCAGGCCGCGCAGTGCCCGCCAGGTGCCGGTGGGGAGCAGGCGCGGGGCGAAGGCGATCAGCAGCGCGGCGCCGACGGCGACGAAGAGCAGGTGGCGGGCGTCCCAGCCGGACACGCCGTACTGGCCGAGTGCGGCGGCGACGCTGACCACGGCGGCGATCAGCAGGGGCGGTCGCGGCGGGTGCTCGTCGAGCGTGCGCGGCAGGGTGTGGCGGCGCAGGATCGGGACCAGCAGGACGGTGGGGAGCGCGGTCAGCACGGCCAGGCCGTAGAACACGACACGCCAGGACCAGAGTTCGGAGACCAGTCCGGCGATCGGCGGCCCGACCAGCGAGGGGATCACCCAGCAGGCGCTCATCAGCGCGAGCACCCGGGGCTGGAGCCGTTCCGGGTAGGCCTGCCCGATGGCCGCGTTGATCGCGACGGCGGCCATGCCGGCGGCGAGGCCGTCCAGGAAGCGTCCGGCGGCGAGTTGCCAGATGGAGGTGCTGGCGGCGGAGACCAGCAGGGTGAGGACGGTGAGCACCAGGCCGGCGGCGAGCGGGTCGCGGGCTCCGGCGCGGTCCGACCAGGTGCCGCCGAGGACGCCACCGAGCAGGCTGGCCGCCACGAAACACCCGGCGACCAGCGGAAACAGCGCGACGCCGTGCAGGTCGGCGGCGGCGGTCGGCAGGGTGGGCACCACGGCCAGGGCAGCGAACCCGGTCAGGAACATGATGGCGGTGAAGCAGGCGGTGACCGCCCGGTACTCCCGGGCGAAGATCCCGTCCACGGCGCGGACTCCTTCGGCGACGACGGCAGGCAACCCTCAAAGGTCTCGACCAATTCCGTTGCGCCGCAAGCGAATTTCGCACCTCCCGGCCCGACGGGCGATCAGCCCTCGCACGCAAAAAAGGGGATCTTGGCGAACGGACGGCGGCCCACTAAGGTCGCGGGGCATCCATCGACGCACCACCCTCGGGGGAACACCCATGACCGCATCCGACCGACCGCCGCTGCCGCACACATTCCTGCGCCCGGTCCCCACGTTCACCCTGGTCAGCGAGGAGGTGACGGACGGGGGCCGACTGGGCGAGGAGCAGGTCTACCAGGGCGGAAACCGCTCGCCGCAGCTCAGCTGGTCCGGATTTCCGGCGGAGACCAAGAGCTTCGCGGTGACCTGCTTCGACCCGGACGCGCCGACCGGCTCCGGCTGGTGGCACTGGCTGCTGTTCGATCTCCCGGGGACCGTCACCGAGTTGGCGTCCGGCGCGGGCACCGGCGAGTTCCCCGGCCTGCCGGAGGGCGCGGTGCACGGCCGCAACGACTACGGCACCCGCGACTTCGGCGGCGCGGCCCCGCCGCCCGGCCACGGCCCGCATCGGTACGTCTTCACCGTGCACGCCCTGGGCGTCGACTCGATCGGCCTGGACGCGGACACCTCGGCGGCGGCGATCAGCGGCACGCTCGGCTTCCACGCGCTGGCCCGCGCCACCGTGATCGCCGAGTACGAGAGCTGACATCGGGCGGCGTGCCCGGCCCGCCGGGCACGCCCTCCACCCCTGGTTGGTCCGGACAGATCGAGTTCCGTCGAAACCACGGGTAGCGGACTTGTCCACAGCCCTGTGGACAACTGTGCCCAGTTGCCCGTCGGCTGTGGATGCTCAGGCGTCGAAGTCGTATTCGAGGATGTACGAGGCCGAGTCGAGCACCATCTCGTTGAACTCCACCACCTGGCCGTCCTCGGCGAAGGCGGTGCGGTTCACCAGGAAGACCGGCGTGCCGGGCGCGAGGGCGAGGCGCTCGGCCTCGTTGCCGGCGGGCATCCGGGAGCGGATGTGTTCCTGGAAGTGCACCGGCTTGTGGCCGAGTTCGGCGAGCCGGGCGTAGGTGCCGCCGGGGCCGGTGTCCGGGTCGGTGATCCGGCTGCCCGCCACCAGCGCGGCCGGCAGGTAGGACTCGGAGAGCAGCACCGGCTTGCCGTCCAGGACGAAGCGGCGGCTGCGCACGCAGGCCGACTCGCCTGGCTTCAGGCCGAGGACGGCGGCGATCTGCTCGGGCACCTCCCGTTCGGTGACGGTCAGCTGGTCCACCGTCAGTTCGCGGGCCGCTATGTCGGTCGACCAGACCGAGAAGCCGCCGCCCCAGTTCCGGTCGGACAGCCGCTGGATGCCGCGACGCCTTATCGGCCGGAACTCCCGGACGAAGACCCCCACCCCCTTGCGGGCCTCCGCGATCCCCTCGGTCTGCAGCACGCCGAGCGCCTGGCGGGCCGTCATCCGGGCCACGCCGTACGTCACCATCAGATCGTTCTCGCCCGGCAGCCGGTCACCCGGTCGGTAGCGGCCTGAGTCGATGTCGCGCTTGAGATCCTCGGCGATCCGCTGGTACTTGGGCTGGGTGGCGCGGGGGTGACTGGTCATGGCGGCGGGCTTCCTTCCCTTCTCTAGACATCCTACGCACGGTACGCCCCCCGATGCATTGACATCTCTAGAGATTTCAGCTTGTCTAGAGATGCTGCAATCTGACATACCCTCATATCGGCTGCCGAGTCTCCCGTTCATGGGCGTTTCACCAGCGTTCATCGAACGAAACCGCGTGAGGAGCCCACCATGTCCGTGCACCGTCGATGGTTCTCACTGCCCCGCGAGCCCGCCACCGTCGCCGCCGGACGCCGCCGGGTCCGCGCGCTCATCACCGCCTGGGGCGGCACGCCCCTGGACGAGGACACCCAACTGACCGTCGATCTGGTCACCTCCGAACTGCTCGGCAACGCCGTTCGCCACGCGTCCGGCCCGGTCGTCACCGTCGGCGTGCACGCCGACCCGCTGCACCACCGGGCCGTCATCGAGGTCTACGACACCGCCCCCACCGTCCCGATGGCCGGGCGCCCCGACCGGGACTCCGAGTCCGGCCGCGGCATCCTGCTGATCGCCGAACTCGCCCTCGCCCACGGGGTGATCCGCAAGCGCACCGGAAAATGGGTGTGGGCCGAGATAGCCCTCCCGGCCGGGCGGGCCGACCGCCCGTGGTGGCCGGCCCGGCACCGGAGCACGAAGGAACACCGGGGGCCCGATCGGAGCCCGGAGGAGGGCGTCCCGCGGAAGATTCCGGCCGACCGGGTCGGGCCCGGAGCCATGACCTGCCACTGACGCCCGCTCGACCACTCACGCGGTCAGGCGGCCGTGGAGCTCCTCCGTTCCGTGGCCCAAGGTCCGGGCGGCGAGCCAGGCGGCGGCACCGGCGCCGTTCCGGGCGGTGAAGATGTCCGCGTCCGGCCAGCGCGCGGCCAGCCTGGGACGCAGGTGAGCGACCAGCGGCGTCTCGGAGGCGAGCAGACCGCCGGCCAGCACCAGCGGCAGCGGCGAGTCGGGTTCGCGGACCAGGGCGAGCGTGTCGATCAGGTGGTCGGCGGCGCGGTCGACCAGGGCGAGCGCCACCGGGTCACCGGTCGCCGCCCGGTCGAGGACGATCGGGGCGAACCGGGCCAGCCGGGCCGGCGCCTCGGCGTGGGCGGCGGCGATCAGCGCCGAACGCGGCTCGCGGCCCAGGCCACCGGGCCCGACCAGCGCCTCGGCGATCGCACCCGCCAGGCCGGGCAGTTCAAGTGACGATCCGTCGAACGGCAGCGCGCGGTCCACGGCCGTGAGCGCGGCGGAGACCGCTTCGCGCCCCAGCCAAAAGCCGGAGCCGCGGTCGCCGAGCAGCCAGCCGTGGCCGTCGGCGGTGCGGCGCAGCGCGTGGTCGCGGATCTCCGCGGCGATCGCGCCCGTGCCGCTGAGCAGTAGGGTGCCGTCGGCGGCGGCGGTCCCGGCCGCGTGGGCGAGTTCGGCGTCGCCGACCAGGCGCGGTGTGATGGTCAGTCCGGTGGCAGGCCAGAGCGCCAGTACCTCCGGCGGAGCGAGCGAACCGCCCGCGAGACCGATCACACCCGCCGCCACCCGCGCCGGATCGAGCCCGGCCAGCGCGGCCCGCACCGCCCCGCCGATCTCCCGGACGGCAACCTCCGCACCGTGCGCGACCGGATTGCCCCCGGCACCGTGCGCGGTGCCGAGGATCTGCCCGTCCAGGGTCGCGACCAGCGCCCGGGTGCTGGTGCCGCCCACGTCGAGGCCGAGCACCAGCGGCGCGCCGGTCATGCGGTGCGACGGATGCGGCCGGCGTACAGCGCTTCCAGCTTGTTGTTGTGCTCGTCGCCGCCGGGAATGTTCGCCGACAGGTAGACGGGCGGAACGCCGCCGCTCTCCTCGACCCGACGAATCACCTCGGCGACGATCTGCTGACCGAGCAGCGCGGCCGTGATCGACGAAATGCCACAGGCCCGGCCGCCGCCCGCCATCGGAAGCACGGCGTCACCGAACGGCGCGCCGTTGTCCAGCACCACGTCCGCGTAGTCGCGCAGCCGCAGGCCGGACGGGTGCTTGGGCTGAACACCCGCCGTGTGCTCGGCCGAGGTGACGACGATCAGCGGGTGGCCGTTCTCCTTCGCCAGCCGGGCGAGTTCCACCACGCAGCCGTTGACGCCGGAGTTGGACGCCAGAATGAACACGTCCGCCGGGTGCGGGTCGGTCAACTCCCAGAGCATCGCGGCGGATTCGGTACCGCGCTCCAGCTCCGAGCCGGACAGGATCTCCACCGGCCGCCCGCCGAACAGCACCACATCACGCAGCGCGATCCGGTTGCTCGGCACCAGCCCGCCGGCCCGCCCGGCGATCTCCATCGCAAACGCCTCGGAGTGCCCGGTACCGAACGCCTGCACAATGCCGTCCGCGGCCAGCGCATCCGCGATCAGCTCAGCGGCCCGCGCCACCTCCCCGGCCTGCGAGCTGCTGACCTTGTCGATGGCGGCATGGGCGGCAGCAACGAAGTCGGCCGCGGAAGGGCTGGTCACGGGAACCTCCAGGCAGAGCACTGTGGGACGGCTCACATGGTCGGCCCGGTCCGCCACCGCTGTCAACGACAGGACTAGACCAGTGCAGGGAATCAACCCGGCCACCGTCACCAGGGCTCGAACCCCGCACACTCGAACGGGTCGTCCTCCGGATCCAGCCCCGGCAGCCCGGGCACGTCCAGCTCCCCCCGCAGCCAGCCCACCAGCACCGCCACCAGCCCACCCGACAGCGGCACTTCACCCCACACGTGCCGGGGCCGGACCACCAGCGGCCAGGTGTCCGGGTCCGCGCCGGTGACCAGCCAGCCCAGGCGGTCGGCGTCGATGCTCGTCCCGATCGCCAGGAAGCCGTCCGCCGGGGCGTCCGACCGCGACAGCGAAGGCAGCCCCAACCACTCCGACCAGGTGCCCCTGCCGTACAGCGCCATCAACTCCCGGTAATCGGAAGGCAGTCGGGCACCCAATGGGTCCGCAATCGGCCGCTCCGGGGGCGGCACCAGAAGCCGCAACGCGGCCAGCCCGGCCGGCCCGTGCAACGCGAACTCGCGTTCGTCCCCGGTGAGTTCACGGCGCGGCGACGGGCTCCACCGAACGTCCTGCTGCCAGGACGGCGCGATGGTGGCCGGCAGCGGGCCCAGGTGGCCGACCCGGTCGAGAATCACCGTCTCCAGGAAGGCGGCCAACGTCAGCCCCGAGTCGAGCAGCGGCTCGGGCCGGGTCGGATCGCACAGCACCACCGTCCAGCGGTCCGGATCCGGATCAGCGGTGTTCCAGCACAGGAACGTCCGGCCGTTCACGACGCTCCCCCAGGGCAGCAGCCCGCCGGGCGCCGGATACAGGCGGGGCGGGACGACTCCCGCCTCACGCAGCTCGACCCGCAGGTCGTGCTTGGACCACGCCAGCGTCCCGAGCTGCTCCCGGGTCGGCGCCTGCAACGCGATCTCCCCGCCGATCACCACCGTCCCGTACCGCGTCAACTCCCAGTACTCGATCGGCAGTCGCACCCCGAGCCAGGACTCGACGGCCACCCGGTCCGCCGCGAAGGGCGTGAGCGGGCCGACGGGGTCGAGCTGGGCGAGAAGGTCCATGGCGCCGATACTGGCGGAACCGCGCGACAAACGCTCATCGGTCCGTCAGGTCCCGAGCACGTGCAGGTCATTGCCATGCGTCGCGATCTTCCCGACGAGTGCCTTCCGCCTCGCGCAGTTCCCCGCGCCCCCGTCTTCGCGACCTGACCGAATATTCACGGGCGCGCGGCGGCCCCGACGGACAGGATGGCCGGATGGACGAGGTACCGAAGAAGCAGATCAGAGCCCGTTACGACGAGGAGACGGTGACGGTCTACCAGGCGTTCCGGCCCGAGATCGCGGACCCGGCGGTGGCCGACGGTCGGTGGCCGGAGGCGTTCTCGCGGGATCGGATGACGTGGATCAAGCCGTCGTTCCGCTGGCTGATGTACCGCAGCGACTGGGCGCGGAGCCCGGGGCAGGAGCGGATCGTCGGGGTGGTGATCACGCGTCAGGGGTTCGACGCGGCGCTGGAGGCGGCGGTGCTGAGCGGGTACGAGCCGGGGCTGCACGCGTCGAAGGCGGAGTGGCAGCGGGCGTTGCGGCGCAGTCCGGCCCGGGTGCAGTGGGATCCGGAGCGGGATCTGCACCTGCAGCCGCTGCCGCACCGGTCGTTGCAGTTGGGGCTGAGCGGGGAGCTGGTGCGGCGTTATGCCGGGGAGTGGCTGGTGCGGATCGAGGATCTGACGCCGCTGGCCCACGAGTTGCACGCCACCAGGGACGCGGCGCTGCTGCCGCCGGAGCGGCCGTACCCGATGCCACCGGGTGCGGCCGCCCGACTGGGTGCGGGCTGACGGCGAGCCGCCGGCCCGCAGGCAGGATCAGCCGTGCAGGTAGACGATGCCGAGCTTGGTCAGCTGCCAGTGCTGCGCGGCGGAGCCGTTGTCGGCGGCCAGCTGCACCAGCGGGTTGCCCTGGGCGTCGGTCTGGGTGGTGGCGGTGGCCAGCTTGGTGGCGTCCTGGGAGTCGGCCAGCTTGTAAGTGCCGTCACCGACCGGCTGCAGGAGCCAGTGCTGGTTGCCACCACCGTTGCAGCCCCACTGCTGGATCTTGGCACCGGGCGCGGTGGAGGCCCCGGACACATCCAGGCACATGTTGCGGTTGCCGCTGAAGTCGAGTTCGAAGGAGCCGCCGGCCTTGATCTCGAACACGAAGGACTGGTTCAGCCCGCCGGTGGCCGGATAGGTGATCGCGGGGCGGCCGTTGGTGGAGTCACCGTAGGTGCCGCCGCCGGACAGGTCGAGCACCTTGCCGTTGGCCTGGTTGGTGAGCTGGTACCAGGCGCCGTCCTCGGGGGTGTCCGGGAACGGCTTGCCGGGGGTGAGCGCGGTGATCGAGGTGGTGTTCTGCTGGTTGAGCGAGCAGAACGCCTGCCCGAGCCCGGCCTGCTGGTAGAACTGCCGCAGGCAGGCGGCCTCGGCCGCGTAGCCGGCGACCCGCAGGTGGTACGACTGGCGGACGTTGTTCATGCACAGGCCGGGGATGGAGATCGGGCTGTCGCAGCCGTTGCGGGTGCTCTCCGACAGGTCGATCACGTCGCCGTTGGTGTACTCGTACGGCGAGCTGGTCCACTCCGCGCAGACCTCGTGCCCGAAGGCGACCCGCCGCTGGTCGAGGTAGCGCACGCCCGGCACGCCGGAGGCGGCGTCGCGCAGCGCGTCGCTGAGCGTGGGAACGACCCAGTTGTGGCCCCAGGCGAGGTCCTCGGGGAAGGCCGGGCAGCCGTCGGCGACCTTGCCGACGTAGTCGTTGCGCCGGATGTCGGGGGTGATCGGGTTGAAGTACGACTGGTAGACCAGCTGGTAGGAGTCGTCGGAGTAGCCGGCCTTTCGCATGGTGTTGCGGATGTTGGTGAGCGCGGCCGTCACCTTGGGCTTGACCCCGGCGGCGCGCCGGGTGATCTCGGCGCTGCCGATGGTGTCCCGGCAGCCCTGGGACTGCGGGATCGGGAAGTACTGGGCGAGGCAGGACATCATGATGCCGGCGAACTCGAAGTCGTCGTTCGCGCCGATCGTGACGACGACCATCTTCACGTCGTAGTTGGCGGCGGTGGCGGCCAGCTGGACGTCCTGCTTGGCCTCGCCGAAGTCGCCGCTGCCCGGTCCGGTGATCTTCGCCAGCTCGGGGTCGCTGACCAGGTCGCCGGTCTGCGCGCCGGAGCAGGCCAGATCGATCGGGGTGACGCCGGGGAGCTGGGTCACGAAGATCTCGGACTTGGTGGAGCGGTGGCAGTAGTTGGTGGGGCTGTCCGTGCCGGTGACGTAGTCGTCGTTGGTGTCGGTGCCGGCTCCCTCGCCGGAGATCGCGCTGTCGCCGAGGGCGACGATCGCGGCGGGCTTGCCCGCGCTGGGCGAGGCGGCCTGGGCGGTGGCCGCGGTGCCGAGGCCGGAGCCGAGGCCGAGGGCGGCCAGCAGCGCGGCGGTGGCGAGCAGGGCGGGGGACCTGCGGCGGACCATTGGTGTCCTGGACACTCATGACTCCTTGCGGGGGTGGGGGTACGCCCGGCGGGTGCCGGGCGGCGCGGAGCATGGGGGAACCGGGCCGGAACCCGGCGAACATGAGGCAGGCTCACATGCTAGGTACTGACAGGTAACACAACAAGACTCGCGGAGCGATACGGCCACGGCACCTGCGACGGCCCGTCAGGAGCTCGGCCCGCAAACGCAGCTGAGCCGCCGCCCACACCCCACCAGGAGGATGTGGACGACGGCTTGATCAACCAGCGGGTGTCGTCAGCCGCCGTTGACGCAGGTGTTGCCGAACGCCGGGTTCAGCAGGCCGATGATGTCGATCGAGTTGCCGCACAGGTTGACCGGGATGTGGATCGGGACCTGGATCTGGTTGCCGGACACGACACCGGGGGAACCGGCGGCGACGCCCTCGGCCTCGCTGCTCGCCAGGGCGGAACCCGCACCGGCGGCGACGATGCCCACGACAGCGGCGCCGACCGCGGCGGCCTTCTTGATGCTCATTTGAGTCTCCTCGATAAATCAGATCTTCCAATTGCCGCGCCGGGGCTACCGGAAGGAAGCACACGGGACGTGCACTCAGCCAACGAAGCCACTCCGAATCAGTTGCGATGCTCTTCGGACAATCACCCGTCCGGCGTAACCGCAGCATTCGGGTGAACGGCCCGGACGATCGGCGAACTCGACCGTTTCCCCCGCCGTACTGGTTCGTTCTTCCTGGCGAACCCCGCTGACGTGAACAGCCGCCGGCGCACCCCCGACGCAGCACGCACCGCCCAAGCCACGGGCGACACGCGGGTCTTGAGCCGCGTGAGTGACATTCACGGCGCATCCGGAAAACAGCGGGCGATGATGCCAATCGCCCGACACCCGACCTTCCACAGTCGGGCAGAACGTGAGGAAGAAAGAGCCATGCGCAACTTCAAGAAGGCGGCGGTCCTGTCCATCGCCGCCGCCGGCCTGGTCCTCGGCTCGGCCGGCCTGGCCAACGCCTCCGCCGAGGCCGAGGGCGTCGCCGCCGGTTCCCCCGGCGTGCTCTCCGGCAACGACATCCAGGTTCCGATCCACATCCCGATCAACCTGTGCGGCAACACGATCGACATCGTCGGCATCCTGAACCCGGCCTTCGGCAACACCTGCATCAACGGCGGCTGAACCGCCCGACGCCGTACCGCGCCGTACGCCCGCGCCACGCGGCACACCAACTCCCCGCTGCGATCTAGGAGATCAACCCCTCATGCGCAACTTCAAGAAGGCCGCGGTCCTGACCGTCGCCGCCGCCGGCCTGGTCCTCGGCTCGGCCGGCCTGGCCAACGCCTCCGCCGAGGCCGAGGGCGTCGCCGCCAACTCCCCCGGTGTGCTCTCCGGCAACCTGATCCAGGTCCCGGTCCACGTCCCGGTCAACGTCTGCGGCAACTCGATCGGCATCATCGCCCTGCTGAACCCGGCGTTCGGCAACACCTGCATCAACGGCGACGGCGGTACCGAGGGTGTGGAGCCCGTGGCCGCGCCGGTCGAGCCGGGCGAGCACGCGCACGAGCACGGCGAGCCGGCCGAGCACGAGCACTCCGAGCCGCCGGCCGAGCACGAGCACCACCACGGGCACCACCACCACGAGCCGGTGGACGAGGACTGCGACTGACCGGTCCCGGCCGATCGCCAGCCCCGCGCGCACTGCCCCTCGGCCACCGGCCGGGGGGCAGTGCTCGTCCCCGCCGCACCCACGTACTCGTCGCCTCGGAGTACCCAGCGCCCCGGCGACTCGTTAACCCGACGTACCTGTCACCCCGAAGTCCCCTCCCCGAAGGAATGGCCGATGTCCCGGACGACCACCGGAGCGCTGGCCGCGCTCGGCGCCGCGCTGCTGCTCGGCGGCCTCACCGCCCAGACCGCGCACGCCGAGACCGACCAGCTCGCCGGGCTCCCGCTGCCCGCCCCCCACCTGCAGCCCGCCGACGCCCAGGCGGCGCTCGGTGGCACCACCTCCGCGCTCGGCTACGCGGTCGCCCCGGCCAAGGACCTGCGGCTCGACCCGTGGGCCGGATCCGGTGCGGACGTGTTCAACAACGGCGTCACGGTGATCCCCGACAACGGACCCGGCCCGATCGGCACCGGCACGGTCACCAAGCCGCTGTCCGCCGGCGGCGGGGCCAAGGACCTCCCGCTGGCCGGCCCGCTGCTCAACGCGCTGCCGCTCTGACGTCCCCGGACACCCGTACGGCCCGGCTGCTCCACACGGAGCAACCGGGCCGTACGAACGAGTGGTGGTGCCGCGTCACATCTGCGACTGGTCCAGCGCGCCGGTGAGGGTCTGCGCCGGGTTGGCCTGGTTCAGCATCTCGCCGGTCATGGCGGTGGTGGTGCCGGCCAGCGTCTTCACCGAGTCGGTGACCGAGATCTGGTCCTGCTCGCCGCCGAGCGAGGCCTTGGCACCCGGCACGGCCTGCACCGGGGCGGTCACCAGGTGCGGGTCCACCTTGTCCAGCGTCAGTGCGGCGTCGGTCAGCCGGCCGCTCTCGCCCTGCACGAAGCTGACCGGCCGGCCCAGGCCGACCGCCGGGCCGGCCACGTTCAGCGGGGCGGGCGGCGCGTCCAGGTCCAGGCTGCCGAGCCGCGCGCCCTGGTCCAGTTCGGGCAGCGGCAGCGTGGCGCCCAGCGACGGGCCCAGCTTGGTGCCGCCCAGGGCCGGCAGCACGTGGTCCGGGATCGGCTCGGTCGGGCTCTGGCCGGTCCCGCTCGGCGGCAGCAGCGGCGAGGACGGGATGCCGCCGTGGATCTCGCCGCCGTCCGCGAGCAGCGGCAGCGGCGAGTCCGGCGTGCTGAGCGGAATGCTGAACGGCACCTGCTTGGTGGCCAGTCCGTCCTCTAGCGCGGCCACCTCGGCCGGGGTCTTCGCCGCGGCCTGGGCCACGCCCTGCGTCGCCGCCACGCCCGCGCCGACCGCCAGCAGCAGGGCGCCCGCGGCCCGCTTGGAGAGCTTCATGGTGTTCGCCGTTCGTTCGGGTATCCGGTAATTCGGTACGTCGGTCATTCCGTATGACTTCTCGTGCCGCCAGCAGCCCGAGAGGTACTTCGGGTGCGTCGCGCACACCCTGGCGAACGAGCCACCTCCCTCCCGGATAGCGGCAGTTAACCGGAACGGCCTAATAATCCGACTGGCGCGCGGAGAAATCGATGATCCTCGACGAATTTTCTCCGCCCCCGTAACTTTCCTGTTCGCCATTCTTTGATCCCGACGACGACGGGGCAGCACCCCTCGAACGGTATTTCAGAGAGGTATCTCGACCATGCTCAAGAAGTCTTTGGCCACCGTCGGCCTGGCCGCCGCCGCGCTGGCCGCGGTGTCCTCCCCCGCCGTCGCGATCGGCGACGCGGACGGTTCGGCCGCCACCATCCAGGGGAATGGCGGCACCAACTCCAGCGGCACCTGGGGCAACCACAGCCCGAACTTCCACTTCGCCGACAACCCGAACATCTGCCTGCCGGAGATCCACAACATCGGCGTGGCAGTGCTGGGCGTGGCCATCCCGGTCGAGGTCGACGCGCTCAACAACGAGCCCAAGCAGACCTGTGTGGTCGGCCAGGGCACCGTCGGCAGCGGCGACGGCGGCGTCTCCCACCTGGTCGGCTGACGTCCCGTCACCGCCCTGGCGCGGAGCCTCCCGCTCCGCGCCCCACGATCCGCCCGCGCCGTTCCCCCGGCCGGGCGGTGGCCCCGGCGCGAGCCACGCGCAAGGGGCACTGCTCCACTCCATCAGATCCGAAAAGGAATGACCCCATGATCAAGAAGGCTCTCGCCGCCGTCGGCGTCGTCGCCGCCGGTTTCGCCATGTCCGCCTCCCCCGCGATGGCCATCGGCGACGCGGACGGCTCCGCCGTCTCCCTGCAGGGCGACGGCGGCACCAACGCCACCGGCACCCACGGCAACCACAGCCCGAACAACCACGTGCTGGACAACCCGAACATCTGCCTGCCCGACATCCACAACATCGGCGTGGGTGCCCTCATCGGCATCGTCGTCCCGGTCGAGGTCGACGCGCTCAACAACGGTGCCAAGCAGACCTGCGACATCGGCCAGAACACCGCCACCGCCGGCGACGGTGGCGTCAGCCACCTGATCGGCTGATCTTCCCGGTCACAGCCGACCGCCGGGTCCGGGGCCAGCCCCGGGCCCGGCGGTTCCGTGTCTCCGGCCGTACCCCCACCCGTTCGTCCGCGGCGCGACCGGGTGATCGGAGCACCGGCGGGCGCGTGCAGCGCCCCGCCAGCCGCACCCCCGTGTTGACGTAGAGACACCACCCGACGCAGAGAGGAACTCTCATGAAGAGCAAGCTGGGCAAGGCCGTCGTCACCACCGTCGCCGCGCTCGCCCTGGCCGGCATCGCCTCCCCCGCCTGTGCGCACGTCGCTGCCGGTGGCGGCGAGGAGGGCGTGATCACCGCCCACGAGCCCTTCATTGCGGGCCACGGAGCGGGCTTCGCCGCGACCGACCACATCTTCACCGCGGGCGGCCGCTACGGCTGGGCCACCTCCACTGCGGTCGGCGGCGGCGAGGGCGGCATCATCGCCATCGGCTGACCCCGCGAAAGCCGCCGGCGCAAAGGCCGACGGACGCGAAAACAGGGGCGCGGGGAACTGCGCGCAGCGGAAGGCACCCAACCGCAAGATCGCAACGCAGGACAGTGACCTGCTCTTGATCGCGACCTTGCGGACCGGCCTTGCGCTTGCCGCGCAGTTCCCCGCGCCCCTTCCTGTGCTAGCGCAGCAGCTGGGCGGCCTCGGTGGCCCAGTAGGTGAGGATCTGCTCGGCGCCGGCCCGGCGGATCGAGGTGAGCGTCTCCAGGATGGTGCGCTCGCGGTCGATCCAGCCGTTGGCGGCGGCGGCCTCGACCATCGAGTACTCGCCGGAGACCTGGTAGGCGGAGACCGGCACCGGGGAGGCGTCGGCGATCTGGCGCAGGACGTCCAGGTAGGCCATCGCGGGCTTGACCATCACCATGTCCGCGCCCTCGGCGAGGTCCTGCTCCAGCTCGCGCAGCGACTCGCGGGCGTTGGCCGGGTCCTGCTGGTAGGTCTTGCGGTCGCCCCTGAGCGAGGAGCCGACGGCCTCCCGGAACGGGCCGTAGAACGCGGAGGCGTACTTCGCGGTGTAGGCGAGGACGCCGGTGTCCTGGTAACCCGCGTCGTCCAGGGCGCGGCGGATGACGGCGACCTGACCGTCCATCATCCCGGACGGGCCGACCAGGTGGACGCCCGCCTCGGCCTGCACGACGGCCATCTCGGCGTAGCGCTCCAGGGTGGCGTCGTTGTCGACCGAGCCGTCCTCGGCGAGCACGCCGCAATGGCCGTGGTCGGTGTACTCGTCCAGGCACAGGTCGGACATCACCACCAGGGCGTCGCCGACCTCGGAGACCACGTCGCGGATGGCGACCTGCAGGATGCCGTCGGGGTTGGTGCCCTCGGTACCGACCGCGTCCTGCACCTCGGGGACGCCGAACAGCATGATGCCGCCCAGCCCTGCCTCGGCGGCCTCGACGGCGGCCCGGCGCAGGGTGTCCCGGGTGTGCTGGACGACGCCGGGCATCGAGGTGATCGGCTTCGGCTCGGCGATGCCCTCGCGGACGAACGCGGGCAGGATCAGCTCGGCCGGGTGGAGCCGGGTCTCGGCGACCAGGCGGCGCATCGCGGGGGTGGAGCGCAGGCGGCGCGGGCGGACGGACGGGAATTCGGCGGACACTTCGAAGGCTCCCTGAGTCACGAAAAAGACGCCGGGGGAGGCTTGGTCGGCCTCCCCCGACGGAGGGTCAGCGCGCCTTGCGGCGCGAACCGGGGCGGCGTTCGCTCGGCCGGTAGACCGGCTCGCCCGCCGCGGTGGCGGCGTCCCGGCGGTTGGCCCCGAAGTCGGCCAGCGCCTGGGCGAGCGCGGACGCGGACGGGGCCGGGGCCATCACGTCGACCCGCAGGCCGTGCTCCTCCGCCGTCTTGGCGGTGGCCGGGCCGATGCAGGCGATGACGGTCACGTTGTGCGGCTTGCCGGCGATGCCGACCAGGTTCCGGACGGTCGAGGACGAGGTGAACAGCACCGCGTCGAAACCGCCGCCCTTGATCGCCTCGCGGGTCTCGGCCGGCGGCGGCGAGGCGCGCACCGTCCGGTACGCCGTCACGTCGTCGACCTCCCAGCCGAGCTCGACCAGGCCGGCCACCAGGGTCTCGGTGGCGATGTCGGCGCGCGGCAGCAGCACCCGGTCGATCGGGTCGAACACCGGGTCGTAGGGCGGCCAGTCCTCCAGCAGGCCGGCGGCGGACTGCTCGCCGGACGGCACCAGGTCGGGCTTCACGCCGAAGTCGACCAGCGCCTGCGCGGTGGTCTCGCCGACCGCCGCGACCTTGATGCCGGCGAAGGCGCGGGCGTCGAGCCCGTACTCCTCGAACTTCTCCCGGACGGCCTTGACGGCGTTCACCGAGGTGAAGGCGATCCACTCGTAGCGGCCGGTGACCAGGCCCTTGATCGCGCGTTCCATCTGCTGCGGGGTGCGCGGCGGCTCGACCGCGATGGTCGGCACCTCCTGCGGCACCGCGCCGTACGAGCGCAGCTGCTCGGACAGGCCGTGGGCCTGCTCCTTGGTGCGCGGCACCAGCACGTTCCAGCCGAACAGCGGCTTGGTCTCGAACCAGGAGTGCGAGGCGCGGTGGGCGACCTGCGCGCCCACCACGGCTATCACCGAGGTCGCCGGGTCCACCGGGGCGGAGACCGGCGAGGGCAGCACCCGGGCGGCCTTCAGGTCGGCGGCGATGGCGGCCAGCGTGGAGGTGAAGGTGCGCTGGCGGGTGGTGGTGCCGGAGAGCGTCGCGGACAGCGCCGCGTCGGGCTTGCGGCCGTGCGCCACCAGGGCGTTCGCGGTCGCGGGCAGCTGGCCCAGGGTGGTGCGCACCACCAGGGTGGTCTCGGGCGCGCCGAGGTCGACCAGCTGGCCGCCGAGCAGCGCCTCGCCGTCCACGAACCGGACGTCCGCGCCCTGGTCGCCGCGGAGCGGGACACCCGCGTAGGCGGGCACGCCGACCGACTGAGCGACGCCGGGAACGACCTCGAACGGGACGCCGGCCTTGGCGCAGCGCAGCATCTCCTGGGCGGCGCAGCCGTCCAGGCCGGGGTCACCGTCGACGGTGCGGACCAGGTGGCGGCCGGCCCGGACCGCGTCGGCGGCCAGGTCGCACAGCTCCTTGCCGGCGTCGGCCGGGTCGATCACCTGAACGCCGCTGGGGCAGTGGGTGCGGACCGCGGCGGCGGTCAGCGGGTCGGCGATCAGCACGTCGGCGGTGCTGAGCACGTCGACGGCGCGCAGGGTGAGCAGTCCGGGGTCGCCGGGGCCGGCGCCGAGGAAGGTGCAGCGCCCTGCGGGCGGGTGGAATCCGGCGGCGGTCATCGGGCGCGCTCCCCCATCAGGTCGGCCGCTCCGGCGTCGAGCAGCCGGGTGGCCAGGGCGCGGCCCAGGGCCGCGGCCTGCTCCTCGGCGGCTTCGTCGAGGACGAGCGGGCCGTTGGCGGACATCTTGAGCAGTTCGGCGCCATCGGTGGTGCCGACCACGCCCTCCAGGCGCAGTTCGGTGCCGGCCCAGGTGGCCAGCGCGGCGACCGGCGCGGAGCAGCCGGCCTCCAGGGTGGCCAGCAGGGCGCGCTCGGCGACCACGGCGGCCCGGGTGGGGACGTGGTCGAGCCGGGACAGCACGGCGGCCAGGGTCGGGTCGACGCACTCGACGGCGAGCGCGCCCTGCCCGGGGGCGGGCAGCATCAGCGCGGTGTCGAGGTGCTCGGTGATCTCGGCGTGGCGGCCGAGCCGGTTCAGGCCGGCGGTGGCCAGCACCACGGCGTCGAGTTCGCCGGAGGTGACGAAGTTGATGCGGGTGTCGACGTTGCCGCGGATGGCGACGGTCTCGAGGTCGGCGTCGTGCGCCCGGGCCCAGGCGTTGAGCTGGGCCATCCGGCGCGGGGAGCCGGTGCCGATCCGGACGGTGCGGCCGTCGGCCTTGCCGACCAGCTCGGCCAGGGTGAGGCCGTCGCGGGCGATCAGGGCGTCCCGGACGTCCTCGCGCTCGGGGACGGCGGCCAGCAGCAGCCCGGTGGGGGCGGCGGTCGGCAGGTCCTTGAGCGAGTGGACGGCCAGGTCGATGCGGCCCTCCAGCAGGGCGTCGCGCAGCGCGGAGACGAACACACCGGTGCCGCCGATCTGCGCCAGCGACTCCCGGGAGACGTCCCCGTAGGTGGTGATCTCGACCAGCTCCACCCGGCGGCCGGTGATCTTGGCCACCTCCTCGGCGACCATGCCCGACTGGGCCATGGCGAGGGCGCTGCGGCGGGTACCGAGGCGCAGCGGCGTCACTGTCTCTGGACCATTCATGAGGTGATCGTCCTGGTCGTGCTGGGGGGCTGACGGGGTGTTCATCTGGGTGCTCCGGCGGGCGGGGCGACGGCGGCCTGGGCGGCGGGGATACCGCCGGCCGGGATCGAGGACCCGGCCCGGTCGCCGGTCGGGGTGCCGGAGACAGCGTGCACTGCCGCGGGGTCCAAGTCGAACAGTTCGCGCAGGGCTTCCGCGTAGGAGGCCCCGCCGGGTTCGGCGGCGAGCTGCTTGACCTTGACGGTCGGGGCGTGCAGCAGTTTTTCGACCACCCGGCGGACGGCCTGCGAGATCTCCGCGCTGGAGCGCTCGTCGAGGTCGGGCAACCGGGAGGTGAGCCGGGCGAGTTCGCTGCGGACCACCTCGGAGGCCATGGCGCGCAGGGCGACCACGGTGGGGGCGATCCGGGCGGCGCGCTGCGCCTGGCCGAATGCGGTGACCTCGTCGCCGACGATGGTGGAGACGGCGTCCACGTCGCCCGCGCCGGGGGTGGCGGCGTGCGCGTGGGAGAGGCTCTCCAGGTCGACCAGCAGGGCGCCGTCGAGCTGGTGCACGGCGTGGTCGACGTCCCGCGGCATGGCGAGGTCGAGGAAGGCGAGCGGCTGCTCGGCGCTGCGGGCGGCGACCGCGGCGGCCACCTCGGCGGCGTCGATCACGGTGCCGGCGGCGCCGGTGCAGGAGATCACCAGGTCCACGTCGGCGAGTGCCTGCGGGACCTTGTCGAAGTCCAGGGTACGGGCGGCGCCGCCGAGGATCTCCACCAGGCGTTCGGCGCGGGCCGGGGTGCGGTTGGCGATCTGCAGGTCGGTGATGCCGACCCGGACCAGGGTGGCGGCGGCCAGCGAGCTCATCGAGCCCGCGCCGACCACCAGGGCGCGCTTGCCGGCGATCGGGCCGGCGCCGACGGCGACCTGCTCCAGGCCGAAGGTGACCAGCGACTGGCCGGCCTTGTCGATGCCGGTCTCGCTGTGCGCCCGCTTGCCGACCCGCAGGGCCTGCTGGAACAGCTCGTTGAGGCCGCGGCCCGCGGTGTGCTCGTCCTGGGCCTTGGCCAGGGCGTCGCGCAGCTGGCCGAGGATCTGGCCCTCGCCGACGACCATCGAGTCCAGGCCGCAGGCCACCGAGAACAGGTGGTGGACGGCGCGGTCCTCGTAGTGCACGTACAGGTGCGGGGTGAGCTCGTCGAGGTCGACGCCGCTGTGCCCGGCGAGCATCTGGGACAGCTCGGCGACGCCGGCGTGGAACTTGTCCACGTCGGCGTACAGCTCGATCCGGTTGCAGGTGTTGACCAGTGCCGCTTCCGCGACGGTCGCCGAGGCGGCGGCGTCGTGCAGCAGCCGGGTCGGGCTCTCGCCGGTGAGCGCGGCGCGCTCCAGTACGCCGACCGGTGCGGTCCGGTGACTCAGACCGACTACCAGAAGACTCATGCCCCCACCTCGTCGTGACGGATGTTGGTGCTCACGCCGGCATCACCGCGGACAGGTCGTCCTCGGGGCCCTTGGTGCCCTTGGCGGCCGGGGTGCTCTTCGCCTGCTCACCCTTGCCGCCACCGGCGGCGCGGCGCAGCTTGGCGGCGGCGGCGCGGACCGGCCCGGGGGCGCGGTCGAGCACCGAGTCGCCGGCGGCGGGCTCGTCGCCGGCCTTGCGCTGCTCGTGGAAAGCGAGGATCTGCAGCTCGATCGACAGGTCGACCTTGCGCACGTCCACACCGTCCGGAACGGTCAGCACGGTGGGGGCGAAGTTGAGGATGCTGGTGACGCCGGCCTCGACCAGGCGGTCGCAGACCAGCTGGGCGGCGCCGGGCGGGGTGGTGATCACGCCGATGGAGACGTGCTGGGAGACGACGATGTCCTCCAGCTCGTCCATGTGCCGCACCGGCAGGCCGGCGGCGGTGCTGCCGACCACGTTGGGGTCGGCGTCCAGCAGGGCGGCGACCCGGAAGCCGCGGGAGGCGAAGCCGCCGTAGTTGGCGAGGGCGTGGCCGAGGTTGCCGATGCCGACGATGACGACCGGCCAGTCCTGGGTGAGGCCGAGCTCGCGGGAGATCTGGTAGACGAGGTATTCCACGTCGTAGCCGACGCCGCGGGTGCCGTAGGACCCGAGGTAGGAGAAGTCCTTGCGGAGCTTGGCGGAGTTCACGCCGGCCGCGGCGGCCAGCTCCTCGGAGGAGACGGTCGGCACGGAACGCTCGGACAGCGCGGTCAGCGCCCGCAGGTAGAGCGGGAGACGGGCCACCGTCGCCTCCGGAATGCCCCGCGCACGCGAGGTCCGGCGCGCGGCGCCCGGATCGGGCGTCTGCGAACTGTGGGGTGAGGGTCGGCCGATTGCCACGGTGCTCCTGTGGGTGAAGCTGGGCTTGGACCGCCAGGCTATGCGTTTGTGAACGTGTGCACAAAGATGGTGTCCGATTTGTCCCCGAACAGTGACACGCATCACTCGTAACCCGCCGCACCGACCAGCGGACGCGACCCTTCCGCTCCGGCCGGCCACGGACCCAGCGGAGCCCACCGGCGCAGCAGTCGGACCGACCCCGGGGCACGGGCCGAACGGGCCGCCGCCAGCCGCGGCCACGGCACCGCTGCGGCTCGACCGGCCTCCGGAACCAGCTCGTCCATCGGGGATCCGAGCCGCAGGCAGTGGCGCAGCAGTTCGACGGTGGCCCGGGCGTCGCCGAGCGCGGTGTGCGCCGGGAACCAGCCGAGCCCGGCCGCCTCCACGCACGCCGACAGTCCGAAACCGCCCGCCTGCGGCATCAGCCGCCGGGCCAGCCGCATCGTGCACACCGCCGGCAGCACCGGCAGCACCACGCCGATCCGCGCGAACTCCCGCTCCAGGAACGCCCGGTCGCAGGTCACGTGGTGTCCGACCAGCACCCGGTCGGCCAGCAGCTCCAGCAGCCAGGGCGCGATCTGCCGGAACCGCGGTGCGCCGACCACGTCCTCCTGCGCTATCCGGTGCACGTGCGTCGGCCCCACCGGCCCGGCCGGGTCGAGCAGCGTGGCGAACACCCGCTCGGTGCGCAGGGCGGCGTCCAGCTGCACCACGGCGACCTCGACCACCCGGTGGCGCCAGGGGCTGCGACCGGTGGCCTCGACGTCGACGACGGCATAGCCGTTCATCGCGCCCTCCTCTTGCACGGCCCCCGGTGGACAACCGTTCGATGGTAAGCCGGGAGCCGCCGGAACTCCTAGGGCCGAGGGTGTCGAGCGCCTACGAAGGACCGCCGGAGCGAGGACAGGCCCTCGGGGCCCGCCGGCCGGGGAGTCAGGCCAGCGCCTTGCGCAGCCGCTTCTCGTCCACCCGCCAGAAGTCGTGCTGGCGGCCGTCGATCAGCGTCACCGGGATCTGCTCGGCGTACTGCTCGTACAGCGCCGCGTCCTGCATGATGTCCTTCTCCTCGAAGCCGACGCCGAGCTCGCCGACCACCTTGAGGATCACCGCCCGGGCGTCCTCGCACAGATGGCAGCCGGGCTTGCCGATCAGCGTCACCGTGGTGTCGGCCGGGTTCTTCTTCGCACGTCGCAGCAGGCTCACCCCACTCATTGTGCAGGCGCTCACGGCGCCGCCCCGGATGCCCCTCGTTCACCGGTGCGGCACTCCTCGGTCACGGGGGCGGGCGCCCCGGCTGACTATGCTCGTCCCATGGCAGCGCTGCGAAGGCTCACCCGGTCGAGGCGTTCCACCGACGAACGGACCGTCCTGGCGGGCGAGGCCGCGGCCGACGCCGCTCAGGAACAGCTCACCCCCGACGCTACGGAACCGGGCCGCCCCAAGGCCCCCGAGGGCGACCACACCCCGGTGCCCGGCGACGTCCGGGCCGCCGCGTTCTTCGACTGCGACAACACCATCCTGCGCGGCGCCGCGATCTTCTACCTCGGCGTCGGCCTGTACCGGCGGCGCTTCTTCACCCGCCGCGACCTGGCCCGGTTCGCCTGGCAGCAGGCCGCGTTCCGGCTGCGCGGCGCCGAGAACGCCGAACACATCGCCGACGCCCGGGACAGCGCGCTCGGCCTGGTCGCGGGCAAGCGCACCGCCGACCTGGAACGGATCTGCGAGGAGATCTTCGAGCCCGTGCTGGCCGAGAAGGTCTGGCCCGGCACCCGCGCCCTGGTCCAGATGCACCTGGACGCCGGACAGCGGGTCTGGCTGGTCACCGCCGCCCCGCAGGAGGTCGCCCGGCTGATCGCCCGCCGGCTCGGCATGACCGGCGCCCTCGGCACCGTCGCCGAGACCCGCGACGGCGAGTACACCGGACGGCTGGTCGGCGGCATGCTGCACGGCCCCGCCAAGGCCGCCGCCGTCCAGGCCCTGGCCCGCCGCGAGCACCTCGACCTGGCCCGCTGCGCCGCGTTCAGCGACTCCGCCAACGACATCCCGATGCTCAGCCTGGTCGGCCACCCGTACGTGATCAACCCGGACGCGGCGCTGCGCCGGCACGCCCGCGCGATGGGCTGGCGGGTGCGGGACTTCCGCACCGGGCGCAAGGCAGCCAGGATCGGCATCCCCGCGGCGGCCGCGCTCGGCGTCGCGGCCGGGGCGGCCGCCGCCGCGGTGGCGATGCGCCGCCGCCAGCGGGCCTGACCCGGCATCACCCGCCCCGCCCTTGACCGGGCGTCAACCCGCCGCCGCCGACACGCCCCCCGACGGGTGGTCCCGGCATGCCCGCGGCCCCTCCCGGGCAGGCCCTGAGCAGGCGCCGCGGCCGTGACCGGAAGTGATCGTTCGGCAGTCGGTCAAAGTCGTGGGTTGGGAACGCCCCGACCGGGGAAACCCGGGCCATCCATCACCAGTCGGTCACCAGATGCGCACAAGCGGTCGCATTGAGCCGGTGAGATGGCGTCAACTCCGGTCATCGGCAGCCGAATTTGCGCGAGAAGTGGACTTCCTTCGACCACTTCGACCACGGGGTGTAGCTGTCATTGCACAAAGCGTTATTCTCTCTTGGATGCACGCCACCCCGAACGTCCCCGTGACGGGTGGTCAATGCGGCGTGCCTCTCCGCACAGGCGGAGGTGATCCGTCCACAGTTCTGCCTCTGGGAGTCCCGTGTACCCACCCGTCCGGAACGACGCGCCAGCCACCTCCCGCCCGTCGAGCGCCGGCCTCCGCCGCAGTGTGCGCCTGGAGCGACTGTGGGCCGCGATCCGCGAGTTCGAACTGCTGGTGCCCCAACCCGCGGTGGCCGGCCCCGCGTTCACCACGCCCGCCCCCGCCGCGTTCGCCGCGCCACTGCTGCGCTCCACCGCCGCCGGCAGCCCCGCCGCCGCCCCGCGCAGCCGGACCGTGCCCTCCCCCGGCACCCGCGGCCGCACCCGCACCGCGCCCGCCGGCCCCGGCTACGACACCGAGCACAACCCCGTCGTCGATCTGGTCGAACGTGCCCAGAACGGCGAGAGCGAGGCCTTCGGGCGGCTCTACGACCACTACGCCGACACCGTCTACCGGTACATCTACTACCGGGTCGGCAGCCGGGCCACCGCCGAGGACCTCACCAGCGAGACCTTCCTGCGCGCGCTGCGCCGGATCGGCACCTTCACCTGGCAGGGCCGCGACTTCGGGGCCTGGCTGGTCACCATCGCCCGGAACCTGGTGGCCGACCACTTCAAGTCCAGCCGGTTCCGGCTGGAGGTCACCACCGGCGAGATGCTCGACTCCAACGAGTGCGAGCGCAGCCCCGAGGAGTCGGTGCTGGAGTCGCTCTCCAACGCCGCCCTGCTGGACGCGGTGCGGCGGCTCAACCCGCAGCAGCAGGAGTGCGTCACGCTGCGCTTCCTGCAAGGGCTTTCGGTCGCCGAGACAGCCCGGATCATGAGCAAGAACGAGGGCGCCATCAAGACGCTGCAGTACCGGGCGGTACGCACGCTGGCCCGCCTGCTACCGCCCGACGCCCGGTGATCCGCGGGCCGTGGACGCGACACCCGAGAGACCCCCGACCGGCAGACCCCCGACCGGCAGACCCTCGCCCGGCAGGCCCCGGCGCGAACGACCTTGCCCGGCGCGCCCGTTGGCGGCGCGCCCGGGCCCGGCGGGCGTGCAGCCGGATCGCCCGGGCCGTGATGCGCCGTCAACCCCGCGCGGGCGCTTGCCCGTCCGGGTGATGGGACGGTCATCTGCTCTGCTTAATACGCCAGGGGGGTCGTGCGTAACCGACTCCCGACACCGCTCGTTGGCCAGCGTGCATCCCGCCACCGGGCCCGCAGTCAAGTGGGATTTCGAGCTGCCACCCGATGGTGTGGTTTCGGCCTGTCGGGACAACCAACCGACGGGCCACGGTGTCGAAAACGACGAAGGGAGGTGTGGCCCGTGACGGCAAATGTGCTGGAGCACCGGCGGGCGAAGTCCTTCGCCGAGGCGCTGGAGGCCCACCAGAGTGACCACCGGAGCAGCGGCGCGCACCGGGCCGGCTCCACCGCCATGACCGAGCTGCTCACCATGGCCGACGCCCTCGGCGCGCTCCCCGCCCCCGGGATCGCCGCCGAGACGCGGACGGTCCAACGCGCCCGGCTGATGGCCGCGTTCGAACAGCAGTGGGCCGAAGGCGCCCCCACGGCGGTCCTCCCCGTCCAGCGCGCCAGGCGCACCCGCCGCACCCGGTGGGGCCGCCGCCTGGCCATCGGCGGACTGGTCGCGGGCGTCGCCGTCGGCTCCCTCGGCGGGGTCGCCGCGGCCTCCACCAACGCCCTGCCCGGGGACGCCCTGTACGGCATGAAGCGCGGCCTCGAAGGGCTGCGCCTCGACCTGGCCGACAGCGACTCCGAGCGCGGCGCCCTGCTCCTCCAGCAGGCCTCCACCCGGCTCGACGAGGCGCAGTCGCTGGTCGGCCGCACCGACCCGGGCAACACGCTCAGCCCCGCCACGGTCGACCAGGTCCGCCGCGCCCTCGACGACATGCACGCCGAGGCGCTGCGCGGCCGCGCCCTGCTGCGCGCGGTCTACCGCTCCAACGGCTCGCTCGCCCCGATGCGCCAACTCGCCGGCTTCGCCGGACAGGACGAGCGCTGGTCGGCCCTGCAGTCCCGGCTGCCGTCCGGCCTGGCCGGCCAGGCCGACAAGGTGGACCGCCTGTTCAGCGACATAAGCGAGGACGTCGCGCCCCTGCGGCTGGTGCAGCCTTCCGGCCAGGGCAGCGACGGCAGCGGAACCACCGGCGGTTCCGGCACGGGGGCCGGCCAGCAGCAGCCGGGCGGCACCACCACGGGCGCCAACGGCGGCACCGGGAGCGGCCCGGCCGACGGGTCGTCCGCGCGGGGGGCCACCCCGTCGGCCAGCCCGTCCGCCAAGCCCGGTCTGGGCGACCTGCTGGGCGGCCTCACCGGCTCCGCGCCCTCGCCGACCGCCCCGCCGGCCCAGGGCGGCGCTCCGGCCCCGTCGGCCTCACCGGCCGCGCCCCCGGGAGGCAACCAGGGCCTCAACCTCCCGCCGCTCCTCCCGGGGCTGCTGCCCGGGCTCACCCTCGGCTGAGCCCCCGATCGCCCCGCGCCCCGCACCGGGGGCGCGGGGCGATCGGCGAAGCATCGGCCCGCCGGCCCGTCAGCCCGTCAGCCGAAGACCGAGCGGCGCTGCACCAGCAGCTTGTACAGCGTGTGCTGGATGGTCTCCCGCACCTGGTCGGTCAGGTTGAACACCAGCATCGGGTCGTCGGCGGCGTCCTTCGGGTAGCTGTCCGTCGGGATCGGCTCGCCGAACTGGATGGTCCACTTGGTCGGCAGCGGGATCGCCCCGAGCGGGCCCAGCCACGGGAAGGTCGGCGTGATCGGCACGTACGGCAGGCCGAGCAGCCGGGCCAGCGTCCGGAAGTTGCCGATCATCGGGTAGGTCTCCTCCGCCCCGACGATCGAGCACGGCACGATCGGCACCCCGGCCCGCAGCGCGGACGCCACGAAGCCGCCGCGGCCGAACCGCTGGAGCTTGTACCGGTCGGCGAACGGCTTGCCGATGCCCTTGAACCCCTCCGGCCAGACCCCGACCACCTCGCCGCGCTCCAGCAGCGTCTGCGCGTCCTCGTTGCAGGCCAGCGTGTGCCCGGCCTTGCGGGCCAGCTCGTTGACCACCGGCAGCACGAACACCAGGTCGGCGGCCAGCATCCGCAGGTGCCGGTCGGCGTGGTCGTGCACCGCGACCTGGGTCATCAGCGCGTCCAGCGGGATGGTGCCGGAGTGGTTGGCGACGATCAGCACGCCGCCCTCGGCGGGGATGTGCTCGGTGCCGCGGACCTCGATCCGGAAGTACTTCTCCGCCAGCGGCCGCAGCATCGCGAGGAACACCTCCTCGGTCAGCTCCCGGTCGAAGCCGAAGTCGTCGACCTCGTAGTCGCCCGTCAACCGGCGGCGCAGGAAGCCGAGTCCGCCGGCGGCGCGCTGCTCCCAGCCCTTGCCGAACAGCTGGGTCGCGGTCGCGCCGAGCCGGCCGGAGAGGGCCGCGCCGACGCTGTCGGCCAGCCGGTCGGCGAGCGCCGGGCGCGGATCGGGGCCGGACCAGCTCGGCGCGGACTCGATCGGGATGACCTTGGCCGCCGGGTCGGCGGGCTCCCGCGCGGCTGTCATCGCGGCCTCAACTCCTCGGGCTGGGTGGGACGGTGGTCGGCGAGCAGATCGGTGAGCCGGTCGGTGACGGCGGTCAGCCGGGCCGGCGGAAGCGGGCCGGGCACCACGTGCGCGGCAAAGTCGGCGAACGCCTCGGAGGTGGTCCAGCGGGGCGTGAAGCCGAAGGTGTCGCGCAGCAGCGCGGTGCTCACCACCCGTCCGTGGGTGAGCAGTTGGAGCTGTTCCTGGGAGAACGCGCGGTCCGCGGGGGCGGTCAGCTGCCGGGCCAGCTGGGCGACCAGGCCGAGCGCGGGCCGCAGCAGCGGCACGGTGGGCCGGCCGAGCCTGCGGGCGCACTGGGAGAGCAGCAGCACGCCGTCGCCCGCCACGTTGTAGGTGCCGGTCGGCGCGTCCAGCGCGGCCATCCGCAGCACCTCCAGCGCGTCGTCCTCGTGGACGAACTGCAGGCGCGGGTCGTGGCCGAGCGCGGTCGGCAGCACCGGCAGCCGGAAGTACGCGGTCAGCGGGGTGTCGCCGTGCGGGCCGAGGATGTTGGCGAACCGCAGCACCGTGACGGCGACGTCGGGGCGGCGGCGGGCGAACCCCCGTACGTAGCCCTCCACTTCGGCGGCGTCCCGGGCGAAGCCGCCGGCCGGCAGCGCCTTCGGCTGCATCCGCTCGCCGAACACCGCCGGGTCGCGCGGCGCGGAGCCGTAGACGGCGGTGGTCGACTTCACCACCAGGCGGCGCACGCCGGGGGCCTTCTGGCAGGCCCCGAGCAGCTGCATGGTGCCGATGACGTTGGTCTCCTTCACCAGCGCCCGGCCGCCGTGGCCGAGCGCGGTGACATGCAGGTGCACCACGGTGTCGACCTCGTGCTCGGCGATCACCCGGGCGATCGCCGGCCGGCGCAGGTCGACCTGCGCGTACTGGACGCCGGACGGCAGCACGGCCGGCGGCGGGCCGGCGTCCACTCCCACCACCCGGTCCACGCCCGGTTGTTCGGCGATCTGCCCGGCGAAACGCGCACCGAGCCGGTGCGACACGCCGGTGACGAGCACGACCCTGCCCACGTTGCCGCGACCTCCCATGGCTGCCGTTGCTGCCTTCCCCCTGGGCTGCACCGTACCGCGCCGCGAAGGCGGGAGCGGAAACGCCACTGCCCGCCACCGGAAATCATCCGGGGACGGGCAGTGGTGAAACCTGGCGGCGCGAGGCGACCGCAGGCGGTGTTACTTCTTGTTGCGACGCTGCACGCGAGTGCGCTTCAGAAGCTTGCGGTGCTTCTTCTTGGCCATACGCTTGCGACGCTTCTTGATGACAGAGCCCACGGAACATTCCTCGCTCACTCGGACCCGCGCCCGTGAGGAACGGGAGTCCATACGACTGACGGAGGGCCTAGCCTACCGTCCACCTCGCGTTTGCCGTAATCGGAGTCCGTCGGCCTTTCTGGACTACGCGCTCTGCAGCCGCACGTAGGACTCCTGAAGGTATTCGTGCACCTTCTGCTCGGGCACCCGGAACGAGCGTCCGACCCTGATGGCCGGAAGTTCGCCGCTGTGCACCAGGCGGTAGACCGTCATCTTCGAGACCCGCATCACCGAGGCGACCTCGGCGACGGTCAGGAAGACCACATCCTGCAGGGGACGCTCGCTCATGACCCTCACCCGACCCTTACCCGTGTGCAAGGCACCGGCTTCCCCTCCGGTGACTCCACCGGCACACGTGTATCCCCAGAGTAGTTATGGGTGGTACGGGTGGGAAGAGGGTGGCCGTCAACTGTTGTACGGTGCGAGATCCGCCCGTTGCAGTACGTAGTCGCTCAGCGCTCTGTAGCAGGACGGGTCCGAACCGTCCTCCAGCGGGACGACCACGGCGACCAGGCCGTCCGCCTCGGCGGCGAACGGGGCGACGTCGTTGCAGTCGGCGACGCCGCCGGCCGGGATGCCGAGGCGGCCGGCGCCGCACAGCCAGCCGTGGTCGCCCAGGACCAGGTCGGGCGGGCGGTGCCCGGCGTCGGCGAGGGCGGTCAGGGCGAGTCGGACGGGCAGCGGGGAGTGCGTGTGGGCGAGTTCGCCAACAGCCGGGCGGCCCGGGCGGCCGGGGCGGTCGGGGCGGTCGGGGCCGTCCAAGGCGCGCACCACCAGCACCCGGTCGACCACGTCGAGGTAACGGGGGCGGTCACCGTCCGGGGTGGGCTCACGGAAGCGCACGCCCCGCGCAGGGGTGTGCACGGGGCAGCCCGCGGCTTCGAGCGCCCTTGCGAGCGCCCCGTGGAAGCCCGCCAGCTTGGTCGGGTGCCCGGTGCCGGCCAGCACGCTGCCGCGGCGGGCGGCGGTGCGGCGCAGCAGCAGGGCGAGGCGGTCCAGGGCGGCGATGGTGAGGTCGGGGTCGATGGTGTCGGGGCCCTCGGTGTACCGGGGGTCGGGGTGCACGCCGACGCGTTCGGCCATCAGGCGCAGCACCGCGTCCGGGTCGCGACGGGGCTCCGGTCCGAGGCCCATCAGCGCCTTGGGGTCGCCCTGGGCGAAGAGCCGGTAGTGGCGCAGGTTGTTCTGCCGGGGCGTGGGCACGTCCGGGCCGGCCAGCCGGTGCTTCAGCAGGTGGGCGCGGAGATCTCCCCCCGCCTTGGCGGCCGGGAGGTGCCCCCATCGGGCGGTCACGGGATCAGTCCGTGGTGCGGGAGGACGGCGCGGCGGGTGGCCAGGACGGCCTGGTCGAGGCGGTCGGCGGGGTCGTAGCCGCCGTCGTGGAAGTCCGCCCAGTGCGGGGTGGCGCCGTCGGTCATCCGCAGCGGGGCGGGGCGGCGGGTCAGCCGGTAGACCTCGGCGCGCCAATCCTCGGGGGTTTCGGTGGCCGGGTCGACCGGGTTCCCGGCGGCGGTGGCCACCAGGTGGGTCCAGGTGCGGGGCACCACGTCGACCACCGCGTACCCGCCGCCGCCGGTGGCCACCCAGCGGCCGTCCGCGTACTGGTGGGCCAGGCGGTGCACCGACTCGGCCATCAGGCGCTGGGCGTCGACGGTGACGGCCAGATGGGCGAGCGGGTCCTCGATGTGGGTGTCCGCGCCGTGCTGGCTGACGATCACCTGCGGGCGGAACGCGGCCAGCAGGTCCGGGACGACGGCGTGGAAGGCGCGCAGCCAGCCTGCGTCGCCGGTGCCGGCCGGCAGCGCCAGGTTGGCGGCGGTGCCCACGGCGTCCGGGCCGCCGGTCTCGGTGGCCCAGCCGGTCTGCGGGAACAGCGTGCTGGGGCTCTCGTGCACCGAGACGGTGAGCACCCGGGGGTCGTTCCAGAACGCCTGCTGCACGCCGTCGCCGTGGTGGACGTCCACGTCGATGTAGGCGACCCGTTCCGCGCCCAGTTCCAGCAGGCGGGCGATGGCGAGGGCGGGGTCGTTGTAGATGCAGAACCCGGACGCCTGGCCGGGCATGGCGTGGTGCAGTCCGCCCGCGAAGTTGACGGCGTGCGGGGTCTGTCCGCGCCACACCGCCTCGGCGGCGGCCACCGACTGGCCGGCGATCAGCGCGGAGGCGGTGTGCAGCGCGGGGAACGACCAGTTGTCGTCGGTGCCGAGACCGTGCGCCGGATCGGTGGCGGACGGGTCGGCGGCGGCGCGCTTCACCGCGGCGAGGTAGTCGGCGGTGTGCACCAGCCGGAGCGTGGAGTCACCGGCGGCGGGGGCCGAACGCACCGTCACGGACGGCTGCTTGGTCAGGCCGAGAGATTCGATCAGACGCATCGTCAGGGCGAGACGGGTCGGGTCCATGGGGTGGCCCGGTCCGAAGTCGTAGCCGGTTTCGTCCTCGTCCCAGAACAGGTGCAGTCCGCAAGTTTCCGCCATGGGGCCACCGTATCGGGGCGGGTCAGGCGGGGGCGCGAGGGTATGGGACGAGGCGCGAATCCTGGGCACCTGCGGGGGCGCGCTCACGTGCAAGTCATTGTCCGTGGCGCGATCTTTCCGCCGGTCAGCTTCCGTTTCGCGCAGTTCCCCGCGCCCCCGGTTTCGCACCCACCCGCGCCCCCGGTTGCGCACCCGCCTGCGGCTCTGTGTGCGCAACCACTTGCTTCGCCGCCGGGGCGAAGTGCGGGGCGAGCGGGATGATCGCGAGGATCAGGAGCATGGGGGCGCCGAAGGCCCAGCGGTAGTTGGAGAGTTCGGCGAGGGTGCCGACGAGGGGGGAGCCGATCAGGAAGCCGGCGTAGTTGAAGAGGTTGAGGCGGGCGACGGCGGCGTCGCTCGCGTGCGGGAGGAGACGGCCGCCGGCGGCGAAGACCTGGGGGATGATCGCGCAGATGCCGAAGCCGAGGACGGTGAAGCCGAGGATGCCGGCCGAGGTGCTGGGGGCGGTGGCGGCGAGCAGGAAGCCGGCGCCGGCCAGGCTCGCGCCGGTGCGGACGACGGCGGTCGCGCCGAAGCGCTGGACGGCGCGGTCGCCGACGGCGCGGCCGAGCAGCATGGCGACCATGTAGCCGAGATAGGAGAGCTTGGCGAGGTCCTCGCGGCTGCCGAGGCCGTCGGTGAGGTACTTGACGCTGTAGTTGGAGACCGAGGCGTCGGCGATGTAGGCGAAGGCCATCGCGGCGCACAGCGGCAGCAGCGGCCGCCAGGGGATGCGGCGGGCGGCAAGTTCGGCGGCTTCCCGGACGGCGTCGCCGAGTTCGGCGGGGCCGGCGAAGTGGCGGCCGACGACGAAGGCGGCGGGTATCAGCAGGGCGGCCGCGCCGCCGAACAGCAGCGGCAGGCCGGCGTCCCAGTGGGCGCCGAGGCCGGCCAGTGCGGCGCCGAGGATGCCGCCGAGGCTGAACGCGGCGTGGAAGCCGATCATTATGCTGCGGCCGTAGCGGTGCTGGAGGCCGACGCCGAGCATGTTCATGGAGGCGTCGAGGGCGCCGACCAGGAGGCCGAACAGGCCGAGGGCGATGGCGAGTTGCCACAGTTGGTTGCCGAGGCCGGTGAGCGCGAGGGTGAGGCAGACGGCGGGCTGGACGACGCGCAGCACGCCACGTGCGGTGGTGCGCTTGACCAGTGCCTCGGAGCCGATCGAGCCGATACCGGCCAGGATCGGGACGGCGGCCAGGAAGACCGGCAGCAGGCCGTCGCTGAGGCCGTAGCGCTTCTGGAGTTCGGGAATGCAGGCCACCAGCAGCGCGAAGGTGGTGCCCTGGAGGAAGAACGAGACGGCGAGCGCGGCCCGGGCCTGGCGGAGCCGGGGGGTCGGTTCGGCCTGCATCAAAACCTCGCTCACCACCGACGCTACCGGCCGGTACGAAGGACGTTGGGCCAGAGCGTAGGCGGTGGGCGGCGTCGGCGGGAGGGGTCGCGCGCGATCAGTTCAGAAGATCGACCGCCCCCTGCAGGTCGGCGTAAAGGCCGGTGGCTCCAGCGGAGTTGAGCTTCTCGGGGTCGGTGAGTGCGGCGTACCCGTACACGTCCATTCCGGCGGCGCGGGCGGCGAGGACGCCGTTGGCGCTGTCCTCCAGGACCAGGCAGCGGGCCGGGTCGGCGCCCATGGTGCGGGCGGCGTGCAGGAACAGGTCGGGGGCGGGCTTGCCGATGCCGACGTCCTGGGCGGAGAACAGCAGTTCGTCGGTGAAGTACCCGGACAGGCCGGTGAGGCGGTGCGCGGTGCGGATCCAGGAGTGGTGGGCGGAGGAGGCGACGCAGTAGCGGATGCCGCGTTCCTGGAGGTGCGTCAGGAACTTCTCGGCGCCGCGCACGGGCCGCAGTTCGCCGTCGAAGGCGGCGAACACCCGGTCGTGGAACAGGTCGTCGAAGCCCTCGGGGAGGGTGGCCCCGTACCGCTGCGCGATCACGTCGTGGACGTGGTGCGCGGCGGTGCCCATGAAGTCGCGGTAGGAGTCCTCGACGGTGGTGGGGAAGCCGAGTTCGGTGAGGTACTCGGCGAGCACCCGGTTGGATATCGGCTCGCTGTCCACCAGCACGCCGTCATTGTCGAGGATCAGCAGGTCGTAGCTCACGTTGCTCCAGACTACTTTCCGCCGGTGGCGAGTTCCCGGGAGCGGTCCCGGGCGGCCTCCAGGGCGCCGAGCATGGCGGCCCGGACGCCGTGGTTCTCCAGTTCGCGGATGGCGGCGATGGTGGTGCCGGCCGGGGAGGTGACGGCCTCGCGGAGCTTGACGGGGTGCTCGCCGGAGTCGCGGAGCATCACCGAGGCGCCGATCGCGGACTGCACGATCAGCTCGTGCGCGACCTGGCGGGGCAGGCCGAGCAGGATGCCGGCGTCGATCATCGCCTCGACCAGGAAGTAGAAGTAGGCGGGGCCGGAGCCGGACAGCGCGGTGGCGGCGTCCTGCTGGTTCTCGGGGACGCGCAGCGCCTTGCCGACCGAGCGGAAGATCGCCTCGGTGCGCTCCAGGTGGGCCTCGGTGGCGTGCGAGCCGCCGGAGATCACGCTCATGCCCTCGTCCACCAGCACCGGGGTGTTGGGCATGACGCGGACCACGGGGGTGCCGGGGGCGAGGCGCTCCTCGAACCAGGCGGTGGGGATGCCGGCGGCGGCGGAGACGATCAGCTTGTCGGCGGCGACGTGCTCGGCGAGTTCGTCGAGCAGGGTGCCCATGTCCTGCGGCTTGACGGCGAGGATCAGGGTGTCGGCGAGCTTGGCGGCCTCGGCGTTGGTGGCCGTGGCGACGCCGTAGCGGTCGGCGAGTTCGGTGGCGCGCTCGGGGCGGCGGGCGGTGATCATGACGTCGGCCGGGTCGGCGCCGGCCCGCAGCAGGCCGGAGAGCAGGGCTTCGCCGATCTTTCCGGTGCCGAGGAAGGCGATCTTCTGGCCGGCGGTGGTGGTGTTGCTCATGGAGGCCCTCCGTGCGCTGCGGTTCCTGGCCCCCATCCTGCCCCGGAACGCCTCCGCTCCGGGGCAGGCGTCCACCCTGCGGTCGGGATCAGTCGGTGCCCTCTTCCTCCTCGTCGGCCACCACGCCGAGCAGGAACTCGGCGTCGCGGACGGTCTCGTCGATGATCCGGACGCCGGTGAGCCGCTCGGCCAGCGCGAAGAACGCCGCCTGCTTGCCGGACCCGTCGTAGCCGACCTCGCGCAGCAGCGGTCCGAGGGCCCCCGGGGCGCTGCCGTGGGACCGCTCGGGCTCCTCGAAGCTGGTGAGCACTTCGCCGTCCCGGTAGTGAGTGAACCGCTGCATGGGCTTGCCGGCGTTGCTGTCGTGGGTGACGGTGACGCCGCCCGCGGAGAGCGCCGGCAGGTGGCCGCTGATGCCGACGCCGGAGTCGAGGGCGAGCAGCAGCGTCCAGTCGCCGCCCTCGCCCGGGACGGTGACGGCGGCTGCGGCGAACGAGTCGTCCTGGTAGTCGTCGACCCACTCGCGCAGTTCCTCGTGGCAGTCGAGCAGGTCGTCGAAGCCGTCGCCGAAGCCCTGCGGGACGGCGCCGATCGCCTCGAGCACCTGCTGCGGAGTGCGGCCGCGCACCAGGGTGAGGGAGTATCCGTCCTGGTCACAGCGCCCGAACCACTGGGAGTGGGCGAGCCAGGCGTAGTCGTTCGCGGTCGGAGTCATCGGGCCAGTCTGCCCGGGCGGACCGACAGGGCGTCACCGGCCGTGTGCCGGTGCGGGTATCGGCCCGTAGGGGGAATCTCAGGGGCCCCGATGCTGGATTCCGGGGCGGCCGAGGAGCACCGTGGAGACATGGGACACGGAGAGTTGTCAGGACGTGAGAACCGCCAGGTCGCCGTCGCCGCCGCGACGCTCGGGCCGTGGCGGACGGCGACGGCGGTGGGTGCGGTGGTCGGCGGCGCCGCACTCGCGGTCGATGTGGTGACCGGGCACTGGGCGATGGACATCCTGGCGGGGCCGGTCGGCCTCGGGCTGTTCTTCTTCTTCCTGGTGGGCACGGTCGGCGGGCGGCTGCGCAAGAGCGGGGACCGGCGGCTGCGGCGCTGGGCGGACGAGCACCCGTGGCAGTCGGTGGTTCCGGCGTCCGCGGCGCTGTGGCTGGCGAACACCGTGAACCTGTGGCTGCTGGGCGACTGGGGCCTGTTCGTGGCGCTGTTCACCTCGCTGCTGCCCGCGGGTCTGCTGCTGGCGGTGGCGGGTGTGGTCGGCTCGGTGAAGGCGGCCCGCAAGGAGTAGCGGTTTCCGACCCCCGGTGTCGGGCGTGTCGGAGGTGATCGGCATACTTCCGGCCGTGCCGAGAATAGACGGGCCGGGGCCGGATAACGGCGTCCCCGGACAAGAGGGGGACCCCTTCGCGGGGTTGGTGCAGAACGAGCAGCCGGCGAAGAAGTCGCGTCCGGGGCGCAAAGCGCTGCTGGCGTGGCTGGCGGCGATGGCGCTAGTGACGGTGGCGGTGACGCTGAACCACCAGAAGTCGGAGCAGCCGGTGGCCAAGTCCTCGGCGCTGCCGTCGGTGGGTGCGGCGACGGCGGCGCCCAGCAGCGCGCCGCCGAGCCTGGCGCCGGAGACCGCGACGGTGGACCGGCCGTGGGCGGGTTCGCCCGCCGAGGCGTGGCCGGCCGGCCCGGAGGGGCTGAAGTTGCCGGAGGCCACCGCGGTCGGGGTGTTCGACCAGGACCGGGTGGCCAAGGACCTCGAGCTGGCCAAGGCCTACCTGGTGGCGACCAACCTGGATCCGAAGGTGGTGGCGGGCGGGTACCCGCAGGGCGCGCTCGACCTGGCGAACCGGGAGACCGGCGACCGGATGACGTCGGAGCTGGCCCACCCGAGCGAGGAGCGCGACCCGGCGAACTGGGTGAGCCGCTTCGACCCGGACTGGGCGGTGCCGGTGACCGACCAGGTGAAGGTGCAGGGCCTGATCACCTTCGAGGGCGACGGCGAGCAGGGCCTGCTGGTGCACGCCGACGTCACCTTCGTCTACGCACTCAAGCCGGGCCCGAAGGTCGGCCAGGCCTCGCCGTCGGCGCAGCCCTCGGGCCGCGGCACCGGGGCGCAGCCGTCCGGCAGTGCCGGTGCGAAGGCGGTGGGCTTCGTCCGGGCCGAGCCGGGTGGGGTCGAGGTGGAGCGGGAGATCGTCCGCCGCAAGATCGACTTCCGGTTCGCCGACCCGGCGCGCTTCCAGGTGAAGAAGGACAAGGTGTCGCTGGTCAGTTGGACCAGCGAGCGCGCCAACACGCTGTGCACCTTCGGCGGCGGCTACCTGCGGCCCGCCTTCCGGGCCGACCGGGGCGTCGCGAGCGCCTCGCCCGGGGCCGGGCCGACCAGTGACCCGTACGACTGGAGCAAGCCGCTGAACAGCGACGGCAAGTGCGGTACCGCCAGCCGCAGTTGACCGTGACTCAGGTCCGCCGCCGGGCCGCCTTGCGGGCGTCGCGCTCCGCACGGGCGGCCCGGCGGCGCTGCCAGGTGGCGGTCTGCTGGTCGTGGACGGCCCGCCGCAGGCCCTCGCCGGGGGCCTCGACCAGGCTGCGCAGGAAGTAGACGGCGAGCGAGCCGGTGAAGCCGACCAGCCAGACGCCGGCCAGTGATCTGTCCTCGGCCATCCAGCCGGTGAGCGATTCGCGGCCCTCGGTGAGGATCTTCCAGGTGCGCAGGCCCGCCAGCGCGGTGCAGACGCCGATGGCGAGCGTCAGCAGCACCGTGAGCGGGGCGGCGCCGGAGATCCGGACGCCGGAGACGCCCAGACGCAGCAGCAGCGCCCCGGCGGCGGTGGCCGCCAGGGCGCCGAGCGGCACCAGGACGCGGCGCAGCCAGTAGGCGGCGCCGCGGTCGACCCAGGTGGTGCCGAAGAAGCGGATCGGTTCGGGGGCCGGCGCGTCCTCAGTGGTGGTCCTCACGGGCCCGATTATCGCCACGCCGAGCGAGCCGCCCCGGGGCGGCGCGCCTCAGCCGAGCTTGCTGACGTCCCGGACGGCGCCCTTGTCGGCGGAGGTGGCCATCGCCGCGTACGCCTTGAGGGCGGCCGAGACCTGGCGGTCGCGGGACTTCGGGCGGTAGCCGCCCGCGGCCTCCAGCTTGAGCCGGCGCTCGTGCAGTTCCTCGAAGGAGACGTCGAGGTTGATGGTGCGGGCCGGGATGTCGATGGTGATCGGGTCGCCGTCCTCGACCAGGGCGATGGCACCGCCGGACGCCGCCTCCGGGGAGATGTGGCCGATGGACAGGCCGGAGGTGCCGCCGGAGAACCGGCCGTCGGTGATCAGCGCGCAGGCCTTGCCGAGGCCGCGGCCCTTCAGGAAGGACGTCGGGTAGAGCATCTCCTGCATGCCCGGGCCGCCCTTGGGGCCCTCGTAGCGGATGACCACCACGTCGCCCTCGGTGACCTGCTTGGCGAGGATCTTCTCGACGGCCTCGTCCTGGGACTCGCAGACCACGGCCTTGCCCTGGAAGCGCCAGATCGACTCGTCCACGCCGGCGGTCTTCACCACGCAGCCGTCCTCGGCGATGTTGCCGTACAGCACGGCCAGGCCGCCCTCGACCGAATAGGCGTGCTCGACGCTGCGGATGCAGCCGCCGGCTGCGTCGGTGTCCAGGGTGTCCCAGCGCTCGGACTGGCTGAACGCCTCGGCGGAGCGGACGCAGCCCGGGGCGGCGTGCCACAGTTCGACGGCCTGCTCGGAGGGCGAGCCGCCGCGCACGTCCCAGGTCTTCAGCCACTCGGCGATCGAGTCGGAGTGCACGGTGTGCACCTCCTCGTTGAGCAGCCCGCCGCGGTACAGCTCGCCGAGGATGGCGGGGATGCCGCCGGCCCGGTGCACGTCCTCCATGTAGTACTTGCCGTTCGGGGCGACCTTGGACAGGCACGGCACCTTGCGCGAGATGGCGTCGATGGCCCGCATGTCGAAGTCGACCTCGGCCTCCTGGGCGGCGGCCAGCAGGTGCAGGATCGTGTTGGTGGAGCCGCCCATCGCGATGTCCAGCGCCATGGCGTTCTCGAACGCGGCGCGGGTGGCGATGTTGCGCGGCAGGACGGAGGCGTCGTCGCCGCCGTAGTAGCGGTTGGTGATGTCCACGACGGTGCGGCCGGCCTGCTCGTACAGCGCGCGGCGGGCGGTGTGGGTGGCCAGCACCGAGCCGTTGCCCGGGAGCGACAGGCCGATCGCCTCGGTCAGGCAGTTCATCGAGTTGGCGGTGAACATGCCGGAGCAGGAGCCGCAGGTCGGGCAGGCGTTCTCCTCGATGATCGAGATGTCCGCGTCGGAGACGTTCTCGTTCACCGCCTGGGAGATCGCGTCCACCAGGTCCAGCTTGCGGACGGTGCCGTCCACCAGGGTGGCCTGGCCGGCCTCCATCGGGCCGCCGGAGACGAACACGGTGGGGATGTTGAGGCGCAGCGCGGCCATCAGCATGCCGGGGGTGATCTTGTCGCAGTTGGAGATGCAGATCAGCGCGTCCGCGCAGTGCGCGTTGACCATGTACTCGACCGAGTCGGCGATCAGGTCGCGGGACGGCAGCGAGTAGAGCATGCCGTTGTGGCCCATGGCGATGCCGTCGTCCACCGCGATGGTGTTGAACTCGCGCGGGATGCCGCCCGCCTGCTTGATCGCCTCGGAGACGATCCGGCCGACCGGCTGCAGGTGGGTGTGGCCGGGGACGAACTCGGTGAAGGAGTTGGCAACCGCGATGATCGGCTTGCCGAAGTCCTCGCGGGCTACGCCCGCGGCGCGCAGAAGGGCGCGCGCGCCCGCCATGTTGCGACCTTGGGTGACCGTGTTGGACCTCAGCTGGGGCATCGGAGCCGCTCCTTCGGGACATTTCGGGGGTCCGTCGAGCCTACGCCCGCGCCGACCGGATCCGGACCAGGTGTCCGCGATGCGGTCAGCGCGGGCGGCTGCCGGTGCTAGGGCCTGTCCGGCCGGACAGGCCCTAGGTTCTGTCCGCGCGATCACGAGCGGAGCCAGATGGCCAATGCGGCGACCGTGACCGTGCCGAGGAACACGTAGACGCGTTTGTCGTATCTGGTCGCGACGGCGCGGAAGTTCTTCAGCTTGTTGATCGCGCGCTCGACGACATTGCGCTTCTTGTACCGCTCCTTGTCGAATCCGGGCGGCCGGCCGCCGGCGCTTCCCCGCTTGCGGCGGTTGGCCGCCTGGTCGGCCTTCTCCGGGATGACGTGCGGGATCGCCCGTCGCCGCAGGTAGCGGCGGGTGCGCCGGTTGCTGTACGCCTTGTCGGCGCTGACGCTGCCGGGCGTGGTGCGGGGGCGGCCGACCGTGAGGCGTGGAACCCGGATCTTGTCCATGACGGGCTCGAACTGGGTGCAGTCGGCGCGCTGCCCCGGCGTGATGATCAGGGACAGCACCCGGCAGCATCCTTCCGCGCTCAGGTGGATCTTGGTGGTGTGGCCGCCCCGGGACCGTCCGAGGGCCTCGCCGACCGCACCACCCCCGCCAGGCAGTTGAACAGTTCCGTCCACACCTGAGCGTTCCCGACCGTGCGCGCGGCGCCCCCTTTGAGGACCGGCGGTGCGTGGCGGGCTCCGGCGGCGTGGTGGTGCGCGCGGATCGAGGTGGAGTCGACGGAGATGTCCCAGTCGATCCCGCCGACGGCATCCGCCTCCGCCTGGACCCGCTGAAGCAGGCGCTCCCACGTCCCGTCCGCCGACCAGCGGCGATGCCGCTCATGGACCGTCTTCCACGAACCGTAGCGCTCAGGAAGGTCCCGCCACGGAACACCCGTCCGGGCCCGGTACAGGATGCCGTCGATGACCTGCCGATGGTCCCGCCACCTGCCACAACGCCCGTTACTCACCGGCAGCAGCGGCCGAAGCCGCTCCCACTGGCCGTCAGTCAGATCACCCCTACTCCCCATAGTCGTATCAACGACTCAACTGATCGACAGGACACGGCCTAAGGCTTCGGGGCGACGAACAGCTCCAGCCGGTACGGCTCGACCAGCTGCCCGTCCGGGAACTCGGCGAGCAGCGCCTCCCGTTCGGCGGCCAGGATCGGGGCCCGCAGCTCCGGGTCCAGCACCGCGACGTACGAGCGGGAGGTCAGGTCGGTGATCAGCTGGTCGACCGTCACCTGCCGTTCCCAGCGCACCGTGGCCTCGCGGACCTCCAGGCCGGCCTCGGTCAACTTCTCGTGCCCGGCGATCACCCCGCCGTAGTAGTGGTAGCCGGGCAGGGTGGCCGCCATCCGCTCCTGGTGGGCGGCCAGCCAGGGCGTCTCGTAGTCCTTGATGTTCCACCACACCGCCAGCGCCCCGCCCGGGCGCAGCACCCGCAGCGCCTCCGGGACAGACCGCTCGGGATCGGTCCAGTGGAACGCCTGCGCGTAGGTGACGAGGTCCACCGAGGCGTCGTGGAACGGCAGTTCGTCGCCGCCGGCCTTCACCACCGGCAGTCCGGGACTGACCTCGCGGAGCACCGCGGCCATGCCGTCGCTGGGCTCCACCGCGACCACCCGGGCGCCGCGGTCGGCCAGCAGCCGGGTGGCGATGCCCGTGCCGGCGCCGACGTCCAGGACGTCCGCGCCCTTCAGTGGGCGGCCGGACAGCCGCTCCAGCTCGTCGAACAGCTCGTCCGGGTAGGACGGCCGGGCCGCGTTGTACTCGGCGGCGACCGCGCCGAAGGAGTTCGCGTGGGCCTGCTGGTCACTCATCGATTCGTCTCCCGTCATCCCCAGGTGCGCGAGCACAGCACCAGGCCGTACCCGTCCGGATCCAGCACCGTCACCCCGAACTCGTCCCAGTACGGGTTGTGCGCGGGCACCCGGCGGCCGCCCGCCGCGACCAGGCGCTCGACCAGCGCCTCGTCGACGGGCTCGCCCAGGTACAGCACGAACAGGTCCTCGACCGTCGGGGACGGCGCGACCGGGCGCTCCGGGTCGAGGGCCAGCTCGAAGTGCCAGGTGCCGCCCGGGAATCCGACCATCAGCAGGTCGTGCTGCCCGGACACCCGCACGGTGCTGCGCCACAGCACGGACAGGCCGAGGCCCTCGACGTAGAAGCGTTCGGCGGCCGCCAGGTCCAGGGACGGGCGGGCCAGCCGGACGTGGGTGCCGGGGCCGATCACGCCGGGACCGCCGTTCGGTGTTCGATCATGCTGGCGACTCTAGGCGCGGGCCCGCCGGGCTGTCCGGTGGTCCGTGAACTGACGATCCGTCACATCATGGGCCGGACCGCCGCCAGGTGCAGCCGGGTGAAGGCCAGCGCCTCCGCCAGGTCGGCCTCCCGGTCGGCCGGGGAGCCGGACTTGCGGGTGTTGACCTCCAGCACCACGTGCCCGTCGAAGCCGGTCCGGGCCAGCCGCTCCAGCAGCTCCGCGCACGGCTGCTTGCCGCGCCCCGGGATCAGGTGCTCGTCCTTGCCGGACCCGGACCCGTCCGCCAGGTGCACGTGCGCCAGCCGGTCCCCCATCCGGGCGGCCAGTTCCAGCGCGTCCACCCGCGAGGTCGCCGCGTGGGACAGGTCGACGGTGAAGTGCCGGTACTCCTCGTCGGTGACGTCCCAGCCGGGCGCGTACGCCAGCATCTCGCGGTCCCGGTAGCGCCACGGGTACATGTTCTCCACCGCGAACCGGACCGGCGTCTCCCCCGCCATCCGGTCGATGCCCGCCACGAACTCCTTGGCGTACTGCCGCTGCCAGCGGAACGGCGGGTGCACCACCACGGTGTCCGCGCCCAGCCGCTCGGCCGCCTTCCGGGCCCGCACCAGCTTGGTCCACGGGTCGGTGCTCCAGACCCGCTGGGTGATCAGCAGGCACGGGGCGTGCACCGCGAGGATCGGCACCTCGTAGGTGTCGGAGAGCCGCCGCAGCGCCTCCACGTCCTGGCTCACCGGGTCGTTCCAGACCATCACCTCGACGCCGTCGTAGCCCAGCCGGGAGGCCAGCTCGAACGCCGTCTCGGTGGTCGACGGGTACACCGAGGCCGTGGACAGCGCCACCTTGGTGTCCGGCACGTGCAGCGCCGGGTGCGGCGGCAGCACCAGGCGGTCCGTGGTGCGCAGCAGGGGCGGCCGCCGCTCCAGCTTCCGCCGCGCCGCGCGGGCGGCCCGCGCCGCCTTCAACGGCAGGGGGCCGCGCCTCGGCTTTCGCTGATCCGCTGAATCCGCCACGCGAACCAGGTTAAGCGCAACGCACGGCGGGGCCGCCATGGGCGGCCCCGCCGTGCTGTCTCAGTCGCTCTGTCTCAGGCGCTCTTCTTGACCACCTGGAACGCCTTGGGCAGGTAGCCCGGCGAGGGAACGCCGTCGGTGTGGGGGGCGCCCACGACCAGCAGGTCGTAGCGGACGGTGGACGCGCCCCCGAGCTCGACCCGGAGCCGCAGTTCGGTGCCGTCCGCGCTCACCCACAGCGGCCGCATGGACAGGTTCGGGTCCACCCGGGTGTTCTCAGGAACCAGCGTCAGCCTGCTGTTGAGGCTCAGCCCGGTGCCGTGGACGGTCACCTCGGCGTAGCCGCCCTCGACGGCCACCGCCGGGGTCAGCGACTGCGGAATGCCCGAGTACGCGGTGCCGGTGCCCGGCTTGGCCCCCTGCAGGGTGTAGGCGAGCGGCGTGTGGGCCTGGCCCGGGCTGAACAGCAGTACGGCGTGCCCGGTGGTGGTGCCGTTGTACGTGCACTGGTTGAAGCCCGTCGGGACTTCGCCCAGCTGCTTCACGCACTTGTAGGCGGTGTCCTCGTCGGCCCAGTTCTCCCGGCCGGCCATGCTCAGCAGCGACCAGTTGCGGTAGTCGTCGGTGGCGGTGGCGATGTCCACGCTCTGCCCGGGCTTCATGTCCAGCACCGCGCAGTACAGCGGGGCGTCGTCGCTCAGCACCCCGCTGCGCTGGTCGAAGCCGTCGGCGGAGACCGGGTGGGCGGCGCACTCGGGTGCCCACCCGGCGGCGGTGGCCAGCCGCCAGACGTCCAGCGCACCCGGAAGCGGCCCCGTGTCCACCGAGTCGCGGGTGGCCACCAGCGTGACGTAGCTGGTCGAGCCGGTGACCCGGCAGCTGGTCTCCCAGGCGTTGCAGCGGGTCCGGCCGTCGGCGTCCAGCACGGTCAGCTGGGCGGACCGACCACCGGAGGTGCGGGAGTTCATCTGCAGCAGGTCCGCCGCAGCGGCGCCGACCGTGGTGCAGTGCGCGTCGGTGGAGCTGTCGACGGCGATACCGGCGGACGGCCCACCGACCTGGCCGGTCGCCGCGGGCAGGTCGCAGGGCGCGGACACGGTGGCGTCGCGGCGGACGGCGGTGAAGTCGCTCACGCTGCTGTCGTAGGTCAGCACGGCCGTGTAGGGCCGGCCGGCGGGAGCACGGCAGACGTCGGCGACCCCGGTGTTGATCCGGCAGACCTCCGTACCGGACGAATCGACCACGTGCAGCACGGACTTGAACCGGTTCCCCGTGACGCGGTAGCCGATCAGTTCGGCGGCCGGGTGGTCGGCCGGGACGGCGAAGCAGCTCTCCAGGGCCCCGTTGGCGGGCTTCCCGGTCAGGCCGGTGCGGGCGCCGCTGCCGGTGCCGTACTCGGCGGCGGCCCACGGCGTGCAGCCGGCGGTCTCACCGACCCGCTGCACCAGAAGACGGTAGTTGAACGGGCCCTGGGCCTCCGCCGTCAGCCGGAACGGCGCGGTGCCGGTCAGCCGGCACACCTGGTAGGTGTCGTACACGGTGAAGCCGTGGCACTGTTCGGTGCCGGCGGCGTCCAGCACGCGGTAGCGCGCCGTCTCGCCCTTGTCCGTCCCGTTCAGCACGTAGACGGACTGGCCGGACGCGGTCGGCAGGGTGCGGCAGATGTCCTGCCCGGCCGAGGGGAAGGTCTCGACGGGCGCGCCGGAATCCATCTGGTCGTCGCGGCCGGCGGTGCAGCCGCGGGTCTCGGTGTCGGCGCGGAAGACCATCGCGAACGGCGACGGCTGGTAGATGGGCGGCGGGATCGTGTACAGGTAGTCGCCGGCGGTGAGGTCACAGGTCCCGGACGGGCAGATCGGGCTGAGGTCGGACCGGTAGAGGGTGCCGCCGATGTTGCCGGTGTCGTGGGTCCCGCGGAACGAGTAACGGCCGTCGGTGGGCACCCGCAGGATCCGGCAGCGGGTGATGTCCGTCAGGTCGAGGGCCGCCCCGTACGTCTGCGGCTCGACCGTCAGGCAGCCCTCCGGCCGCGACATCCGCGACATGGCCATCAGGTAGGCCGGGGTGCCGGGGTCGGCGGGGTTGTAGTCGTGCCCGTACTGGACGACCAGCCGGTAGGGGGCGGTGCCGGTCAGCTTGCAGTCCGTCCCGGACACCGGCGGGGTGCCGGGGACACAGACCTGCTGGCCGGTGGCGTCGAACAGGAGCTGCTCCAGGTTGGTGCCGAGCTGCCGCACCACGTCACCGGCGGCGAAGTCGGTCACCCAGCAGTCACCCGCCATGCCCTGCGGCACGGTGCCCCGGTAGAGGGTGGGGTTGCCCAGCGACGTGTCGGTGCCCCGCATGGTCACGCACTTGTCGGTGGAGAACACCGGCAGGTACGACAGCGCGATCGGCAGGGTCCCCGAACCGTAGTTGATCAGCTGCAGCGTGTACGTGCCGGCCTTGTTGGTGACGCACCGGACCGGGCCCCTGACGTAGTCGTCGGGCGCGATGTTGCACTGCACCTGCTGGCCGTCCGGGTCGAACAGCCGCGGCGCCATGCCGTACAGCGTGCTGACCACCTGGATCATCACCATGTCCCGGCCCGCCGACACGTCGAGCTTGAACAGCGTCCGCTGGCCCGACTCGGCGCCGCAGCGCACCACCGTGTGGGGCTGCAGAACGAACGGGCACGGGCCGTCCGTGGGCATGGGGTTGGGCGTCCCGCTGGGATACGAGACCGGCCGCGGCGGCCGGCTCGGCAAGGGGGAGCCCCCCAGCTGGTTCTGGGCGGCGGACGGAGCCGCGCCGCCGCTGACGGAGTTGGCGGAGTTGCCGGAGCTGCCGAGGCTGTTCGCACTCGGCGATGCACCGGGCGTCGGCGTCGGCGCCGAGGTACCGGACACCGGAGCGCCCGCCTGCGCGGCGACCGGAACGGCCCCGGCCGCGGTCGGCTGCGGGTCGTTGCCCGGCAGCAGTGCGGCCAGCGACAGCAGCATGGCGACCAGTGGCAGGCCACCGATCGCGGCGAACCGGCGCCTCCCTCTTCGGCGGTCGGCAAAAGACGGCACGGACATCGCAATCCCCCCGGTGAGCGCTCCCCTGAAAACCACCCGGATCCTAGCCGCTCGCACACGAATTCCCTAGGGAAAAAGGCGAGTTGCGGCCGCCCGCCGGGTCACGCTTCGATTGCGACCCGACTGTCCTGGCCGTCCATGGTGTCGAGGCGGCGCAGGATGATGCCCTCGCGCAGCGCCCACGGGCAGATGTCCAGCTCGTCCAGGCCGAACAGGTCCATCGCGGCGTCGGCGACCAGCGCGCCGGCCAGCAGCTGGCGGGCGCGGCCGAGCGAGACGCCGGGGATGCGGGCGCGTTCGGCGGGGGTCATGGCGGCGAGGCGGGGCAGCCAGGCGGAGAGGCCGGCCCGGGTGAGCTTGCGGGGGACGCGGACGCCGGCGCCCTCGGGGGCGGCGCCGGTCATCCGGGCGAGCTGCTTGAAGGTCTTGGAGGTGGCCACCGAGTGGTCGGGCGCGCCGAGGCGGGCGATCTCGCCGACCGCGCCGGCGATCTCGGCGCGGATGTGCCGCCGCAGTTCGCGGATGTCGCCGGGGTCGGCGACGTCGCCGGGGAGCCGGGAGGTGAGGCGTCCGGCGCCGAGCGGCAGGGAGGTGGCGACGTCGGGCTGTTCGTCGAGGCCGCAGGCGATCTCCAGGGAGCCGCCGCCGATGTCGAGGTTGAGCAGCCGGCCGGAGGACCAGCCGAACCAGCGGCGGACGGCGAGGAAGGTCAGCCGGGCCTCGTCCTGGCCGGACAGCACGGTGAGCGCGACGCCGGTCTCGTCCTCGACCCGGCGCAGCACCTCCTCGCCGTTGCTGGCCTCCCGGACGGCGGAGGTGGCGAACGGCAGCAGGTCGACGACGCCCTTGTCCTCGGCGACCCGCAGCGAGGAGGCGACCATCGAGACCAGCCGTTCGATGCCGATCGGGCTGATTGCACCGTCCGCGTCCAGCAGCTCGGCGAGGCGCAGGTCGGCCTTGTGGGAGTAGGCGGGCAGCGGGGCCGCACCGGGGTGGGCGTCCACCACGAGGAAGTGGACGGTGTTGGAGCCTACGTCGAGCACACCGAGTCGCATGACCGTCCAACTTAGCCCAGACCGGTGACCTCCCGGGGTACCGGTGGGGTCACAGCAGTCCGTCCCAGAGCTGTTCGACGATGACCGCCCACCAGTTCTCGGGGTTCCGCAGCGCGGTCCGGTCGAGTGCGGCCAGCGCCCACTGGAACTCGGCGACGGCCGGGCCGGCCTGCTCGGGCGGCAGGTCGCGCAGGCGCGGGTAGCGCTCGGCGAGCAGCGCGAGGCAGCGGGTGAAGGCGGTCAGGTCGGCGTTGGTGTAGCGGGCCTCGCAGGTGTCGGGGTCGACGGCGCGGATCCGGCCCTGCGCGGTGTCGACGGTGAACAGTGCCCAGCCGTCGGTGCCGAGCAGCCGCTGGCCGATCAGCGCGGCGCGGGCCGCGGCGGTGGCGCGGCGGCCGCGGCCGAGCGCGCCGAGGTGTTCGGTGAGGTCGGGTAGGACGGGTCCGGCCTGCCCGGCGATGCCGTCGCTCTCGGGGAGGTGGAGGGTGAAGAACCCGGCCACCACCCGCGGCAGGCCGGTGCGCTGCAGGGCGCGGGCGGCGGCCTCGGGCAGGTCGGCGGCGAGCACCGCGGTCTGCTCGAAGCGGTGTGCGCCGTCCTCGCCGAACAGCGCGGCCAGCCGCTGCCCGAGGCCGTTCTCGTCCTCGGGCTGGGCGGGCGGCACGGCGAGCGGGAACGGCACCCGGTTCCAGTGCCGGCCGGTGCGGGCGGCCAGCGCCCGGACGGCGGCCGCCCGGTGGTCGTGGCGCGGGCCGTACGGCTGCTCGAACTCGATCCGGACGCCGGGCAGCCGGGCCGCGATGACGTGCTCCCAGTAGCCGCCGGGGAGCATCGACAGCCGCAGGTCGGTGCGGAGCGCGATCAGGTCGTCGAGGGCGACGCCCTGCGCGGACAGCTGCTGCCAGGCGCGCAGCGCGGGGTGCGGGTGGCCGTGCGCGGAGTGCACGGTGAGCGACTGGGTGACGCCCTTGCCGTCCCGGTAGCTGAGCGCGGCCCGGGTGCCGGGGCCGGTGACGGGCGGCAGCGCCGGGTGGTGGCTGCCGGCGCCGAGGCGGTCGCGGTAGAGCCGCTCCACCTCGGGCACCGGGACGGACGGGAAGACGGTGAGTTCGCCGCTGACCCGGTCGACCACGGCGCAGGCCGCGCCGATCTCCTCCGGGGCGCGGCGCACCCCGGTGAGCGGGTCGGTGAGGATCGGCGCGGGCTCCGGCCAGAGCACCCAGCCGAGGTCGAACTCGTGGCACCTGACAGGCCGCGAAGCCTCCTGCGGGAGGTCGCCGTTGACCCAGCGGTGGGCGGTGGCGAGGGCCTGTTCACGGCTGATCATCGGTTGGTGCTCCCGGCGGTGCGGTGGATGGTGAGACGGGAGCGCGGCGGCGCTGCCGCGGGCGGGACGTCCGCGGCCTGTTCCTCTGCGGGGGCGCCGGCCATGGCGGGCACCGGCTCGGCCACCGCGTCGTCGCGGTCCCCGGTGGGGACGGCGACGGTGACGGGCAGCGGAGCGGACAGGTCGATCGGCCGGTCGGCGGCGTCCACCGCGATCGCCCACAGGCCGTGGTCGGCCGGGTAGAGCGGGGTCGGCGCGGCGTAGCCGGTCTGGTGGTCGAGGTAGCTGAGCACGCCCTTGTGGTTGACGGCGTTCCAGGTGTGCGAGCGGCCGAAGCCGTCGACGGTGAGCAGCACCGCGCGGGTGCCGGTGCCGTGCGCGAGCAGCGCCTGGCCGAGCTTGCCGTGCGCCTCGGCGCCGTCGCCCAGGTCGAGGAAGCGGGTGCCGAGTTCGAGCTCGGCGCGGTCGCGGCCGCCGCGCTCGCCGGCCGGGCCGTCGGGCAGTCGAGGCGCGGCGCAGGTGGGTGCGGTGCCGAGCGTGTCGACGGCCGAAAGTGCCACGTCCACGCAGTTGTTGGCGCGTCCGCTCTCGGTCGGGCCGCCGCCGTTGAGGACCTCGATCCACTCCCCGACCATCGGGTCCGGGAACGGCGCGGGGGTGCGCCGCACCACCTCGGCCTGGTGCGCGGGATCGACCGGTCCGAGCCCGCCGGGCAGCCCGTACGGGCGGCTGTCGGCGAGGGTGCGCACCACCTGCTCGGCGGAGCCGGGCCGCACCACGCCGCCCTGCCCGCCGCCGGAGAGCACCAGCCAGGCCGCGGACGCCTGGTGCAGCGGCGCGCCGGACTCGTCGGCGGGGCTGTGCCGCCGGACGTCCGGCAGCGGGTCGTGCCGGACGGGACCACCGGGGGCCTGCTGACCGATGCCGCCGCCGCCCGTGGGCGGGACCGGGCCGGTCACCGGACGGGCCGCCACCGGGCGGCCGTCCGCCGCGTGCTGGCCGACACCGACCACCGCGGCCGCACCGCCGCCCTGCCCACCCGCGCCGGGGGCGCCGGGGGTACCGGCCGCAGCGCCGGGAGCACCCGGGGTGCCGGCTGCCGCACCGGCCGCAGCACCGGGGGCGCCGGCGGCACCGGCCGCCGCGCCCGGGGCACCGGGGGTACCGGCCGCGCCAGGAGTGCCGCCGGAGGCACCGCCGACCGGGCCCGCACCGGCCACCGGGCCGGCGCCGACCGAACCGCCGACCGAACCGCCGACCGGCACGCCGCCGCCGGCCGGGGCGGAACCGCCGCCGACCGGGCCGAGCTGGATGGACGAGCCGCCACCCGAACCGCCCGAACCGCCGAACACCGAACCGGGGTCGCCGCGGTGCACACCACCGCCACCGCCACCGCTACCGCCGGACGACCAGATGTCACTGCTGTCCACCGACGGCGGGAGGTGCGGCGCGGGCGGCGTCAGCACCGAGTCGACGTGCACCGACACCGGCCCGTGCGACGAGGAGGGCGAGGGCGAGTCGCTCGGGGACCAGCCGCCACCGCCGCCGTACGAACCGCCACCGCCACCGCCGTACGAACCGCCACCGCCGCCGCCACCGGACGAGCCGCTGTGCGAATTGCCGTACACCGGAGCCGAGTTGTTCTGGTAGCCGCCGGAGTTGCCGCCACCGCGGTGCCCACCGCCGCCCGCCGGAGCGGACTGCGGCTGGCCGCCGCCCTGGTCCTGGCCGCCCTGCTGGTCGAAGATCGCGCCGTCGAGCTTGCCCGGGAGCCCGTTCAGCGGGGAGTTGCCACCGGACATGTTGCTGCCGGGTCCGTTGCCGCGGCCGTTGCCCTGGCCCTGGCCGTTGCCGTTGCCGTTGCCGTTGCCCTGGCCGTCGTGGCCGTCGTGGCCGTTGTGGCCGCCCTGGCCGTTGTGGCCGCGCGTGCCGTCCCCGTACGGGCTGTTGTTCTGACCGTCGCCGATCGGCAGCGGCTGCCCGTCCTTGCCGAGCACGTCGAGCGGGCGGCCGTCGGCGCCGAACTGCACGATCTGCCCGTTCGGGCCGACCGCCTGCATGTCCGCGTTGACGGTGACGGCCTGGCCGTTGCTGCCGATCAGCAGGTGGCCCTTCTGGTCGGCGACCAGGCCGGAGACCGGGGTGCCGTTGGCGGCCATCATCACCGGGTGGCCGTCGTCGTCGAGCTTGGGGTGGCCGTCCAGGCCGAGGGCCAGCACGATGCCGGTGCCGACCAGCGCGCCGGTCAGGCCGACCAGCACCGGCTTGCCGTCCTTGCCGAGCAGCGGCTTGCCGTCCTCGCCCATCGCCACGCCGCCGACCGGGGTGCCGTCCGGGCCGACCAGCTGCTGGGTGCCGTCGGTGCCCTGGGTGACCTTCAGGCCCTCGACGCCCTTGACTCGCTGGCCGTCGTCACCGACCAGGATCGGGTTGCCGTGCCGGTCGGTCTTGACGGTGCCGTCGGCCTTCAGCTCGGCGTGCACGCCGGCCACGCCGGCGACCTCCACCGAGCGGGCCACGCCGGACTTCGCCAGGACGCCGGTGACCTGCCCGGACCGGGCGGCCATCGAGCTCTCGCGCTTCTCGCCGTGCAGGCCGCGGCCGTCGGCCTGGGCGATCCGCTCCAGGGCTATCAGTGGGGGCTCCTTGGCGAGCGACTTCGCCGCCTCCGCCATGTCCCGCTCGAGCTGCTCCAGCAGCTGTCCGATCTTCAGCTTGGCGTGCTCGACGGCGGCCAGTTCCTCGGCCTCGGCGACGCCCTCCTTCACCAGGCCGGCCGCGCCGGACACCAGCCCGGAGATCAGGCCGCCGGAGACGATGTCCTTGCCGGCCTGGGCGATCTGCGCCTTGGCCTTCGCCTCGGCCGCGTCCGCCGCCCGGATCTTCTCGGTCAGCTCCTGCAGCACCGCGATGATCTCGGCCTTGCTGTGGTCGACCACGCCGGCCGCCTTGTCCAGCGCGCCGGCCACCAGGCCCGCCGCCGCCGAGGCGTCGTCCAGCTGGCCGCGGCCGCCGCCGCTGAACTGCTGCCAGTGCGTGGTGAACGCGTCCACCGCGGGGCCCTCGTTCTCCCCGGACACCCGCTGCGCGGCCGTGTTGCCGCGCCGCACCAGGGCGTCCGCCTCCGAACCGAACTCCCGCCACAGGCCGGCCGCCCGGCGCAGCCCGTCCTCGTCCGCCTGTGGCCACGCGTGGCCGGTCCGTGCCAGCGCGGGGGCGAGTTCCTCCGGCAGGTTCCTGGACACGTGCTCCCCCTTCGGGTGGTGCGGTTCGGCGTGCACAGCCGCCCGCCGCGTGCTCTGACTGCGGTTCAGGCCCGGCCGGTTGCGGTCGGGTGGTTAGACGACGGCGCGTTGAAGTCCGCGCTGACCTCGCTGTCGGTGCGCTCCATGTTGTCCGCCATGCTGTGCAGCCCCCGGCCGATCCGGCCCAGCCGCTCCGACAGACCCTGCAGCCCGGCCAGCACGCCCTCCCGGGCCTCGCCGTACGCGGTACCGAACGGCTTGCCCGGAGCGTCACCGCCCCACGGCGCACCCAGCGCCGCCAGCCCGCTCTCCAACTGCTTCGCCGCACTGCCGAACTCGTTCGAGACTGTCTCGAACTCCTTTGCCTCGCCGTGGAGTTCCCACGACCGGATGACGACCTTGTCGCCCATGTGCACTCCCCCGTGCAAGGGCGCTCATGCGCCCGACCTACCCCCGGCTGGGCCATCCTAGGGCCGCGCACGGCCGCCGCCGCCCGGGCTGCGGCCCTTTTCACAGCCGTTTCACCTACGCCGCCCACGGGCAGCCCCGGAAAACCCCCCAATCCCGGCAAACCGGACCAAAAGCCGCGATGCCCCTCCGCCCTCGCCCCGCCAGGCCATACCCTTGCCGGGTGGCACCAGCTGAGAACAAGAAGTCCAAGAAGTCCGGCAAGGCAGGCAAGGCCGGCGGCGCGGCCAAGGCCCCGGTCGTCGACCTGGCGATGCCCACCGTCCGCGAAGTCGCCCTCGACTTCCCGCGCGCCTGGGTCGAGTTCACCGACCCCGCCGACGAGGACCAGGTGTTCCGCTGCGACCTCACCTGGCTCACCTCCAACTGGGGCTGCATCTTCGGCAAGGGCTGCCACGGCATCCAGCCCGGCCGCGGCGCCTCCGACGGCTGCTGCACCCTCGGCGCCCACTACTCTGACGAGGACGACGAACAGCGCGTCACCGGACACGCCGCCCGCCTCACCCCCGACATCTGGGAACACCACGCCGAAGGCACCGACGCCAAGGGCCGGATCCGCCGCGACGGCGGCATCACCATGCTGGACGAGGACGGCGACCGCCAGACCCGCCGCGTCAACGGCGCCTGCCTCTTCCTGAACAGCCCCGGCTTCCCCGGCGGCGCCGGCTGCGCCCTGCACGTCCTCGCCCTCCGCGAGGGCCTCGAACCCCTGGAAACCAAGCCCGACGTCTGCTGGCAACTCCCGATCCGCCGCACCTACGACTGGATCGACCGCCCCGACGACACCCGCTACCTCCAGGTCTCCATCGGCGAATACGACCGCCGCGGCTGGGGCCCCGGCGGCCACGACCTCCACTGGTGGTGCACCAGCTCACCCGAGGCCCACAACGCCGCCAAGCCCGTCTACGTCTCCTACCGCCCCGAACTCATCGAACTCATGGGCCCCGAGGCGTACGCGACACTCGTCACCCTCTGCGAAGCCCACAACCCCAAGCTGGCACCGCACCCCGCAGGCATCTAGGGGGGCTTGCATCCAGGGGCCCGGGGAACGGCGGGGCCAAGTCTGCGGAGGATCAACGGGGCGCGAAAAGGCCCCGTAGTTTCTGGTCCCCGCCCTTGACCCGCCGCAGCCTCCCGTCCGCCTTCCCTACTTGTCGATGTCCCCCACCACGAAGAACATCGACCCCAGAATCGCCACCATGTCCGCCACCAGCGTCCCCGGCAGCAATTCCGTCAGCGCCTGAATGTTGTTGAACGACGCGGACCGAAGCTTCAGCCGCCAGGGCGTCTTCTCCCCGCGCGACACCAGGTAGTACCCGTTCACCCCGAGCGGGTTCTCGGTCCACGCGTACGTCTCACCCTCCGGCGCCTTGAGCACCTTGGGCAGCCGCAGGTTGATCGGCCCGGCCGGCATCTCCACCAGCCGGTCCAGGCACGCGTCTGCCAGCGCGAGCGAGTTCTCGGTCTGTTCGAGCAGGCACTCGAACCGGGCCAGACAGTCCCCCTCCTCCCGCACCGGCACCCGCAGTACGTCCTGCAGTTCGCCGTACGCGAGGTACGGCTCGTCGCGTCGCAGGTCGAAGTCGACGCCGCTGGCCCGGGCGATCGGCCCGGTGACGCCGTACGCGTGCACGTGTTCGCGGGAGAGGACGCCGATGCCGGCCGTCCGGCCGCGGAAGATCTCGTTGCCGAGGACCAGGTTCTCGAAGACCGGCAGCTGCGAGCGGACGACGCCGATGGCCGCGCGGACCCGGCCGAGCCAGCCGGCCGGGAGGTCCTCCTTGAGGCCGCCGACCCGGTTGAACATGTAGTGCATGCGTCCGCCGGAGGCTTCCTCCAGGACGTGCTGGAGTTCTTCGCGGCCGTTGAAGGAGTGGAAGATCGGCGTGATGCCGCCCAGTTCCAGGGGGTACGAGCCGAGGAACATCAGGTGGTTGAGCACCCGGTTCAGCTCGGCCAGCAGCGTCCGCAGCCAGACGGCGCGCTCGGGGACCTCCATGCCGAGCATCCGCTCGACGGCGAGGACCACGCCGAGTTCGTTGGCGAAGGCGGACAGCCAGTCGTGCCGGTTGGCCAGCATGATGATCTGCCGGTAGTCACGGGCCTCGAAGAGCTTCTCCGCGCCGCGGTGCATGTAGCCGATCACGGGTTCGGCGGAGATGATCCGCTCGCCGTCGAGGACCAGCTTCAGGCGCAGCACGCCGTGCGTGGACGGGTGCTGGGGGCCGATGTTGAGCACCATGTCGGTGCTGCCGGGCTCCCCGGGGAGCGTCTGCGCGCCCGGGCCGATGCCGACCGTGGTCTCCGTCATGCCCGTCGACTCCTTCATGAGGGGAGAGTCTGCCATCCCGGCAGGCCCGCGAGGTCGTCCGGTACCGGCATGCGGACGGCCTGGACCAGCCAGTGGAATGCTCCGAGCCCGGCCGGGTCGGTGAGTTCGGCGGCCTCGCCGGCCCCGCCCAGGGCCCGCAGGTAGCCGGCCGGGTCGGTGGTGGCGAGGGCTAGTGGCGGGCGGGCGCCGCTGACGCCGAGCGCGCGCAGGGCGGTGCGCTGGGTGGTCAGCAGCACCGGATGAGCCGGGACCGCGGCGGCGTCGAGGGCGACGTGCGCGGTCAGGTCGCAGCTGCCGTCGGGGACGGGTGCGGTCTCCCGGCCGTCCCGGAAGCCGGTGAGGGTGCCGAACGGGGGGCGGGTGTCGCGGGTGTGTGCGTAGTCGACGGCCACCGCGAGGCCGCGTTCCAGGGCGCCGACCGCCCCGGCCCAGGCGGCGTCCCGGGGGCCGCCCAGCTCCACCCGTTCCCCGGGCCACCAGTGTGCGGCCCAGGCCGCGTCGTCCGCATCGAGCGGTTCACCCAGCCGTTCGTCGCCGTCGGGGGCGACCTCGAGGTACCGCAGCTGCCCGTCCTCGTCGCGTTCGGCGAGGTCGAGGGGGACGTTGTCGAGCCACTCGTTGGCGAACAGCAGGCCGGTGACGCCGGACGGCAGCTCGGGGCCCCAGCCGATCCCGTCGGGCAGGCCGGCGGGGCGGTCGGCGAGTTCGACGGCGTGGAACGCGACCCGGGCGCGCAGTTCGGCGGGCAGTGCGTCACGGACGGCGACGGTGAGTTCGCCGCGGCCGGCGCCGACGTCCACGAAGGCCAGCCGGTCCGGCGAGCCGAGCGCGGCGTCGACCCCTGCCAACAGGCGGGCCACCGCGCCGGCGAACCGGGCGGAGGCGTGCACGGAGGTGCGGAAGTGCCCGGCCGGGCCCTCCGGCCTGCGGTAGAAGCCGCCGTCGGGCCGGTACAGCGCGTGTTCGATCGCGGGCCGCCACCGCATCCATGTCATAGCGGGCGACGTTACCGGGAGGAGGGGATCTCCACCTTGGGGAGTAGCACCGGATCGCTCTCCCGACGGACCTGAACACGCCATCCGACTCCCTAGGCTGGACCTGTGCATCGACTCAACGCCTGGCTCCGCCGACACCCCATGGTGGTCGACTCCGCCTGGGCACTGATGGTGCTGTTCCCGGGCGTGCTCGTCGCGCTGGACCAGGCCACGCCCGACGGATATCGGCTCTCCGGCGCCGCGAGGTTCCTGGCCGTCGCGGTCGCCGTGATCCTGCCCGGACTGATGGTCGTCCGGCGGCGCTGGCCCGACATCACCACCGCAGTGGCCGTCGTCCTCGGCATCGGCCAGATCGCCCTCGTGATCGAACCCGGCGCGGCCAGCATCGGCTACCTGGTGTTCGCCTACACCGGCGCGGCCTTCGGCAGACGCTGGACGCCCTGGCTGGCACTGGTCGCCAGCCTGGCCGCCGGGCCGCTCACCGTCTGGCGGCTGATGCCGACGTCGCCCGATGCCCCGAACGACACCTTCGCCAAGCGGGTCCTGGTGGCCGCGCTGATGACCACCCCGTTCGTACTGTGCTGGGCGTGGGGCCGGCTGACCCGGGTCCGCCGCGCCTACCTGATCGAGCTGGAGGACCGGGCCTCCCGGCTGGAGCGCGAACGGGACGCCCAGTCGCAGGTCGCGGTCGCCGCCGAGCGCGCCCGGATCGCCCGCGAACTGCACGACGTGGTGGCGCACAACGTCTCCGTGATGATCGTCCAGGCCGACGGCGCCGCGTACGTCATGGACTCCTCCCCGCAGCAGACCAAGGAAGCGCTCGGCACCATCGCCTCCACCGGCCGCCAGGCGCTCGCCGAAATGCGCCGCCTGCTCGGCGTGCTGCGCACCGCCGACACCACCGGCGAGTACGTGCCGCAGCCCGGCGTCGAGGAACTCCCCGACCTGCTCGAACAGGTCCGCACGGCCGGCCTGCCGGTCGAGTTCACCGCCACCGGCGAGGTCCGCGAACTGCCCCGCGGCCTGGAGCTCACGGTCTACCGGATCGTCCAGGAGGCCCTCACCAACGTCCGCAAGCACGGCGGCCCCGACGCCCACGCCACCGTCGCCGTCGACTTCCGGGACGGCGACCTGGAGGTCCTGGTCGAGGACGACGGCCGCGGCAGCACCCGCGAACAGCTCGCCACCGGCGGCACCGACGGCCTCGGCCACGGTCTGATCGGCATGCGCGAACGGGTCGGCATGGTCAGCGGAAGCCTGGACGTCGGGCCCCGGCCCGGCGGCGGCTTCCGGATCCGAGCCGTCCTCCCCCTCAAAGTGTCCAAGTGAAGGAGACCCGACCGATGCCGATCCGCGTAATGCTGGTCGACGACCAGGAACTGCTGCGAACCGGCTTCCGGATGGTCCTGCAATCGCAGGGCGACATCGAGATCGCCGCCGAGGCCGGTGACGGCCAGCAGGCACTCGACGTCCTGCGCACCGCCGACGTCGACGTGATCCTGATGGACGTCCGGATGCCCCGCCTCGACGGCGTCCAGGCCACCCGCCGCATCTGCCTCGACGACCACGGCACCCCGATCGAGGGCGCCCCCCGAGTCCTCATCCTCACCACCTTCGACCTCGACGAATACGCCTTCGCCGCGCTCAAGGCCGGCGCGTCCGGCTTCCTGCTCAAGGACGTACCGCCGGCCGAACTGGTCGCCGCGATCCGCGCCGTCAACGGCGGCGACGCGGTGGTCGCACCCACCACCACCCGCCGCATGATTGACCGCTTCGCCGAGGTTCTGCCCACTCCCACCGCGACGCCCGGCTCCGCCGTCCTCGCCCCGCTCACCGAACGCGAGCGCGAGGTCTTCCTGCTGGTCGCCCAGGGCCTCTCCAACGGCGAGATCGCCCGCCGGCTGGTCCTCTCCGAAGCCACTGTCAAAACCCACGTCGGCCGCATCCTCGCCAAACTCAGCCTCCGCGACCGCGTCCAGGCCGTCGTCCTCGCCTACGAGAACGGCCTCGTCCGCGCCGGCGAAACCCCCTGACCCCGGCTGCCCGTGTCCCTGGTGGTGCTCTTTCCCTTCCCTGGTGGGTGCTCGGGCGGGTGGGTGGACGCAGTAACGTGCACCCCCGCAGCCCGTACCATTGAGCGGTACGTCTGGTACCCGCCGAGGACTGGAACGGAAGAGTGCTGCACGACTTCGGAGACCCCTCCGACCCCGGTAATCGCCCGGCCCGGCTCGCTGTCGGTGTGGTCGGGGCCGGCCGGGTCGGTCCTGCCCTGGGTGCGGCCCTGCAGCTGGCCGGCCATCGCGTGGTTGCCGCGTCCGGCGTCTCCGCCGCCTCGCGGCGTCGCGCCGAGGCCCTGCTGCCCGGTGTCCGCCTGGTGACGCCGCCGCAGGTGATGGCGGCGGCCGATCTGGTGCTGCTGACCGTCCCGGACGATGCCCTGCCGGATCTGGTGAGCGGTCTGGCCGCGACCGACGCCGTCCGTCCCGGCCAGATACTCGTCCACACTTCGGGCGCGCACGGCGTGGCCGTGCTGGAGCCCGCGACCCGCAAGGGCGCGTTGCCGCTGGCGCTGCACCCGGCGATGACGTTCACCGGCACGTCGGTGGATGTGGCCCGGCTGGCCGGCTGCCCGTTCGGTGTGACCGCGCCCGAGGAATTGCGTCCGGTCGCCGAGGCGCTGGTGGTGGAGATGGGCGGCGAGCCGTCGTGGATCCCGGAGGACGTCCGGCCGCTGTACCACACGGCTCTCGCGCACGGCGCGAATCACCTGGTCACGCTGGTCGCGCAGGCGATGGAGCTGCTGCGCACCGCGGGTGTCGCCGAGCCCGGCCAGATGCTCGGCCCGCTGCTCGGCGCGGCCCTGGACAACGCCCTGCGCTCCGGCGATCTGGCCCTGACCGGCCCGGTCGCCCGGGGTGATGTGGGAACGGTGCGCAAGCACCTGGACCGACTCGCTACGGTGACCCCGGACATCGGCCAGGCGTACCGGGCGATGGCGAAGGCGACCGCGCAACGGGCGGTCGCCAACGGATCGCTGAAGCCGGAACCGGCGGCAGCACTGCTGGACGTACTGAACGAGGAGAACCACTGATGGCACGCGACAGGCGCCCGGCGAAGGCCCCGAAGGCGGCGAAGGTCCGCAAGGCGGTGCTGACCCGCACCGTTGAGGAGTTCGAGGCCGCGTTCTGGCCGGACGAGCAGCCGGTGGACAACGCCGTGGTGATGACCATGGGCGCCCTGCACCAGGGCCACGCGGCGCTGGTCCGGGAGGCCCGCCGCCAGGTCGGCAAGGACGGCCGGGTGGCCGTCACGGTGTTCGTGAACCCGCTGCAGTTCGGCGCCGGCGAGGACCTGGACAGCTACCCGCGCACCCTGGACGCGGACGTCGCGCTCGCCGAGGAGATGGGCGCGGACGTGGTGTTCGCCCCGTCCGTGGACGAGGTGTACCCGAACGGGGAGCCGCTGGTGCGCCTCTCGGCGGGCCCGATGGGCGCGGGCTTCGAGGGCGCGTCCCGCCCCGGCCACTTCGACGGCATGCTGACCGTCGTCGCCAAGCTGCTGCACATCACCGACCCGGACTTCGCGGTCTTCGGCGAGAAGGACGCCCAGCAGCTGGCGATCATCCGCCGGATGGTCGCGGACCTGGACTTCGACGTGGAGATCGTCGGCGTCCCGACCGTCCGCGAGGAGGACGGCCTGGCGCTGTCCTCCCGCAACCGCTTCCTCTCCGACGACGAGCGCACCCAGGCGCTCGCCCTCTCCCGCGCCCTGTTCGCCGGCCGCGACGCCGGCGCCCAGGGTGCCAAGGCCGTCCGTGAGGCGGCCGCCGCCGCGCTGGACGGCGCGGACGGCATCTCCCTCGACTACCTCGCCCTGATCGATCCGATGTCCTTCACCGAGGCGCCGGACGACTACCGGGGCGAGGCGGTGCTCGCGCTGGCGGCCAAGGTCGGTCCGACCCGGCTGATCGACAACGTGAGCATCATCGTCCGATAAGTACGGCTGTAGCCCAGGCATGCACTCAGAGAGGCGTGACCACATGCTCCGCACCATGCTCAAGTCCAAGATCCACCGTGCCACCGTCACCCAGGCCGACCTGCACTACGTGGGATCGGTGACGGTCGACGAGGACCTGCTCGACGCCGCGGACCTGCTCCCCGGCGAGCTGGTCCACATCGTCGACATCAACAACGGCGCCCGGCTGGAGACCTACACCATCGCGGGCCCGCGCGGCTCCGGCATCATCGGCATCAACGGCGCGGCCGCCCGGCTGGTCCACCCCGGCGACCTGGTGATCCTGATCGCCTACGGGCAGATGGACACCGCCGAGGCCAAGGCGTACCTGCCGAAGGTGGTGTTCGTGGACGAGCACAACCGGGTCACCGGCCTGGGCGGCGACCCCGCGGACGCCCCCGAGGGCAGCGGACTGCTGCGCGGCGACGCCGCGTACGGTGGGGCGGACGGCGTGGCCGTCGCCGCCGCGCACTGAAGGAGCAGCTGAAGCCATGTCGCACCGCCTGACCGCCCCTGCCCCCGGCTGGACCACGAGCACCGACGTGGTCGTGGTCGGCTCCGGCGTGGCCGGACTCACCGTCGCGCTCAATGTCCGCAAGGCCGGTCTGCGGGCCATGGTGGTCACCAAGGCGATGCTCGACGACGGTTCCACCCGCTGGGCCCAGGGCGGCATCGCCGCCGCCCTGGGCGAGGGCGACACCCCGGAGCAGCACCTCCAGGACACCCTGGTCGCGGGCGCCGGGCTGTGCGACGAGGAGGCGGTCCGCACCCTGGTCACCGAGGGGCCGGACGCGGTGCGCCGGCTCATCGAGGTGGGTGCCGAGTTCGACCTGGACGAGGACGGCGAGATCGTCCTCACCCGCGAGGGCGGCCACCACCGGCGCCGGATCGCGCACGCCGGCGGCGACGCCACCGGCGCCGAGATCGAGCGCGCCCTGGTCGCCGCCGTCGAGGCCGACCCTGGCCTCGAACTCATCGAGCACGCCCTCGTCCTGGACCTGCTCACCGACGCCGGCGGCCACGCCTCCGGCGTCACCCTGCACGTGATGGGCGAGGGCCAGCGGGACGGCGTCGGCGCGATCCTGGCCCGCGCCGTGGTGCTGGCGTCCGGCGGCATGGGCCAGATCTTCTCGGCCACCACCAACCCGGCGGTCTCCACCGGCGACGGCGTCGCGCTCGCCCTGCGGGCCGGCGCCGAGGTCACCGACCTGGAGTTCGTCCAGTTCCACCCCACCGTGCTGTTCCTCGGCGCGGACGCGCAGGGCCAGCAGCCGCTGGTCTCCGAGGCCGTCCGCGGCGAGGGCGCGTACCTGGTGGACGCCGACGGCGTGCGTTTCATGACCGGTCAGCACGAACTCGCCGAGCTTGCCCCGCGCGACATCGTCGCCAAGACCATCACCCGCCGGATGCACGAGCACGGCACCCGGCACATGTACCTGGACGGGCGGCACTTCGGCGCCGAGATGTGGGAGAACCGCTTCCCGACCATCCTGGCCGCCTGCCGCAGCCACGGCATCGACCCGGTCACCGAGCCGATACCGGTCGCCCCCGCCGCGCACTACGCCTCCGGCGGCATCCGCACCGACCTGCACGGCCGCACCACCGTCCCCGGCCTGTACGCCTGCGGCGAGGTCGCCTGCACCGGCGTGCACGGGGCCAACCGCCTCGCCTCCAACTCGCTGCTCGAAGGCCTGGTGTTCGCCGAGCGGATCGCCGCCGACCTCGCCGAGCTCGCCGAGGCCGGCCGGCTCCCCGCCCGCACCGTGGACGCGGACGCCGCCCAGGCCGCCGAGCCGGTGCCGCTGCTGCCCGCGGAGAGCCGCGGCGCGATCCAGCACCTGATGTCCACCGGCGCGGGCGTGATCCGCTCCGCGGACTCGCTGGCCGCCACCGCGAAGGGCCTGGAGGCCCTGCCCGAACCGGCCCACCCCGCCTCCCCGTCCGTCGAGACCTGGGAGGCCACCAACCTCCACCAGGTCGCCACCGCCCTCACCGCCGCCGCCACCCTCCGCGAGGAGACCCGCGGCTGCCACTGGCGCGAGGACTTCCCCGACCGCGACGACACCACCTGGCACCGCCACGTGACCCACCCGCTCAGCAGCTGACGTCTTCCGCATCCCGCTCTTCGCGCCCCGCATCCCCCTTTGGAGCCCTCTTCATGTCCCACGACGAACTCCCCCTCCTCTCCGCCGAATCCGCCGAAGGCGGCTGTGGTGACGGCTGCGCGTGCGGTGACGGCGAGGTGTACGAGACCGGGCTCGACCCGGCGCTGGCCGAGCTGCTGGAGGAGGCCGGCCTGGACCCGGTCGAGGTCGAGGACGTGGCGATGATGGCCCTGTCCGAGGACCTGGCCGGCGGCGAGGACGTCACCTCGGTGGCGACCGTCCCCGCCGAAGCCGTCGCGACCGCGGACTTCACGGCCCGTCAGGCGGGCGTCGTCGCGGGCCTGCGGGTCGCCGAGGCGGTCGTCTCGCTGGTGTGCGAGGACGAGTTCGAGGTCGAGCGGCACGTCGAGGACGGCGCGGCGGTCGAGGCCGGCCAGGTGCTGCTCTCGGTGCGCAGCCGCACCCGCGACCTGCTCACCGCCGAGCGTTCGGCGCTGAACCTGCTCTGCCACCTGTCCGGCATCGCCACCGCGACCCGTGCCTGGGCGGACGCCCTGGAGGGCACCAAGGCGGTCGTCCGCGACACCCGCAAGACCACCCCGGGCCTGCGCGCGCTGGAGAAGTTCGCGGTCCGCGCGGGCGGCGGCGCCAACCACCGGATGGCGCTCTCGGACGCGGCCCTGGTGAAGGACAACCACGTGGTCGCGGCCGGCGGCGTCGCCGAGGCGTTCACCGCCGTCCGGGCCGCGTTCCCGGAGCTGCCGATCGAGGTCGAGGTGGACACCATCGACCAGATCACCCCCGTGCTGGAGGCCGGCGCGGACCTGATCCTGCTGGACAACTTCAGCACCGAGCAGCTGCGCGAGGCGGTCGCCCTGGTCGCGGGCCGGGCGAAGCTGGAGGCTTCCGGTGGCCTGACCCTGGCCACGGCGCGCGAGGTCGCGGAGACTGGTGTCGACTTCCTGGCCGTCGGCGCCCTGACGCACTCCTCGCCGATCCTGGACATCGGCCTGGACCTCCGCAGTTCCTGACCCTTCCAAGCAGAAAGCGCCCCATGCTCCTCACCATCGACGTCGGCAACACCCAGACCACGCTCGGCCTGTTCGACGGCGAGGAGATCGTCGAGCACTGGCGGATCTCCACCGACCCGCGCCGCACCGCCGACGAAATGGCGGTGCTGCTCCAGGGGTTGATGGGCGCCCACCCGATCGTCTCGGCGGACGACCGGGTGGCCGGCCTGGCGATCTGCTCCTCGGTGCCGGCGGTGCTGCACGAACTGCGCGAGGTGACCCGCCGGTACTACGGGGACGTGCCGGCGGTGATCGTGGAGCCGGGTGTGAAGACCGGCGTGCACGTGCTGATGGACAACCCGAAGGAGGTCGGCGCCGACCGGATCGTCAACGCGCTGGCCGCCAACCACCTCTACGGCGGGCCGTGCATCGTGGTCGACTTCGGCACCGCCACCACCTTCGACGCGATCAACGCGCGCGGCGACTACGTGGGCGGCGCGATCGCCCCGGGCATCGAGATCTCGGTCGACGCCCTGGGCGGCCGCACCGCGATGCTCCGCAAGATCGAGCTGGCCCGCCCGCGCAACGTGATCGGCAAGAACACCGTCGAGGGCATGCAGTCGGGCATCCTGTACGGCTTCGCCGGACAGGTCGACGGCCTGGTCAACCGGATGGCCAAGGAACTGGCCAAGGACCCGAACGACGTCCAGGTGATCGCCACCGGCGGCCTGGCCCCGCTGGTCCTCGGCGAGGCCGACTCGATCGACGTGCACGAGCCGTGGCTGACCCTGATCGGCCTCCGCCTGATCTTCGAACGCAACCGCCCCGCCACCGCCTGACGGCCCCTGACGCCCGGCCGGCCGCTATTGGACGGCCGACCGGGCGTCAGATGCACCATCTCATAGGCCAATCGGGACAAACACGTCCTCAATCGCCATAAGTCGGACGTACGGCACGTACTGTCGAGCCATGCCAACGCCTCACGGATCGCGCGGCGGTATGGCCTTCAGCGCCGACGAAGTCCGGGTGCTGCGCCGTGCCCTCGCCCAAGCCCTTTATCCGGCCGCGCCCGACCGGCTCCCGCTGCCCACCGCCACCGGCGAACTGTGGGCCGAGGACGTCCAGGAAGCGCTTCGACTCACCGAGGCCATCGACGAAGCGGTCCAGGAAGGCGGCCGGCTGCGCACCTTCCTGCTGGCCGACCTGGGCCGCTACCGCGCCGCCCTGCCCGGCAGCGCGGGCGGCTACCTGGAACGCCTGGAGGAAGCCGTCACCGACGGCTACCTGCCCACCGCCGAAGACCTCTCCGCCCTTCGCGCCCTGTCCCGCCAGCCGTGCGGCCCGCCCGAACACGCCCGCCGCTCCCGGCTCGCCGGACGCTGCCACGCACTCGCCGAGGCGGAGGTCCGCGAGCGCCTCTCCCTCGGCTCCGGACAGCGGCACCTCGCCGCCGTACCGAGCCCCGCGCCCGAACCCCAGCCCGCCATCCCAGTTGGAGGACGGTTCCCGATGAGCGACCAGCACCCGCAGCCCCCCGCCGATCGCCCCCGGCCGCGCCGGATGCCCACCCCCGCCGAACTCTTCGGCCGCCGCACCCGCCCCGCCCCCGAACCCCCCACCGACACCGACCAGCCGGAACTCGCCACCGGCACCGACGGCTGATCCACCGTCAACTCGCCCGAGCCCCCTCCCCGGAGGGGGCTGTTCGCGTGGCCCCAGTGTCTCCGGCAAGCTGCCCGCCGATTGCGGGAAGATCAACCCGGGCCTCGTCCACTGTTACCTGCCGACCTTCCTGCTGAACGGCGCGGACCGGACCTTCGACCTGCCGCTCGCGGTCGCCGACCCGGCCGCCGACCCGACGGTCACCATCGGGGTGACCACCGAGCAGGGCCTGTACGAGAACGCCGTCCAGCCGCTGCCGTACGACGACGTGGACGCCAACAACACCACCTCGCTGGCGCTCGGCACCACCGCCACCCAGAGCTGACCGGACGCCAGGACGCCCCGGGCCGCCCATCGGGGTCCGGGGTTCCGGCGCTGTCGGGTGCGTGGGGCGATATCCCGTGGCGGAACAGCCCGTGAGCCTGGCTACCCTGGTGGGGTGAGCGATCAGAGCACTCTCCCCGCGACCGACGACCTTCCCGAGCAGATGCGCGTCCGGCGCGAGAAGCTGGACCGGCTGCGGGCCGCCGGCATCGACCCGTACCCGGTCGGTTTCCCCCGCACCTCGACCATCGCCGAGCTGCGCGACAAGCACCCGGACCTGGCGCCGGACACCGCGACCGGCGAGCGGGCGGGCATCACCGGCCGGGTCATCCTGGCCCGCACCGGCGGCAAGCTCTGCTTCGCCACCCTTCGCGACGGCTCCGGCGACCTCCAGGTGATGCTGTCCCTGGACAAGCTGGGCGAGGAGCGGCTGGCCGCCTGGAAGGCCGACATCGACCTCGGCGACCAGGTCGGCGTCGAGGGCGAGGTGATCACCTCCCGCCGCGGCGAGCTGAGCGTGATGGTGGACCGGTGGGAGCTCACCGCCAAGTGCCTGCGTCCGCTGCCGGACAAGCACAAGGGCCTGACCGACCCGGAGGCCCGGGTCCGCCAGCGCTACGTGGACCTGATCGTGAACCCCGAGGCGCGCGAGATGCTGCACCTGCGCACCCGGGTGATCCGCTCGATCCGCCGCACCTACGAGGACCGCGGCTACCTCGAGGTCGAGACCCCGATGCTGCAGCCGATCCACGGCGGCGCCAACGCCCGTCCGTTCAGGACGCACATCAACGCGTACGACATCGAGCTGTACCTGCGGATCGCGACCGAGCTGTACCTGAAGCGGCTGGTGGTCGGTGGCGCCGAGAAGGTCTTCGAGATCAACCGGAACTTCCGCAACGAGGGCGCGGACGCCACCCACAACCCGGAGTTCACCGCCCTGGAGTCGTACGAGGCGTACGGCGACTACGACACCCAGGCCGAGCTGATCCGGGCGATCATCGTGAACGCCGCGCAGGACGCGCTGGGCACCACCGTGGTCAAGGGTCTCGGCCCGGACGGCGTCGAGCACGAGATCGACCTCGCCGAGCCCTGGCAGGAGGTCTCGGTCTACCCGGGCATCTCCGCCCACCTGGGCACCGAGGTCACCCCGGCCACCACGGTGGACGAGCTGCGCAAGCTCGCCGACGAAGCCGGCATCCCGTACGAGAAGGAGTGGGGCCACGGCCAGATCGTCCTGGAGATGGTCGAGCGCCTGCTGGAGCACCACGCGATCAAGCCGACCTTCATCAAGGACTACCCGACCGAGGTGTCCCCGCTGACCCGCCAGCACCGCTCGATCGAGGGTGTCGCGGAGAAGTGGGACCTGGTGATCTTCGGTACCGAGATCGGCACCGCCTACTCCGAGCTGATCGACCCGGTCGAGCAGCGCGCCCGCCTGACCGCGCAGTCGCTGCTGGCGGCCGGTGGCGACGTCGAGGCGATGCAGCTGGACGAGGACTTCCTGCGCGCCCTGGAGTACGCGATGCCGCCCACCGGCGGCCTCGGCCTGGGTGTGGACCGCCTGATCATGCTGCTGACCGGCAAGAACATCCGCGAGACGGTGCTGTTCCCGCTGGTGAAGCCGGAGAAGGCCGGTAAGAGTGACAAGGCCGCCGAAGCCGACGAGGACACCGAGGAGTAAAACCATGGAGTACGTCAGCGCGATCGTGCCGCCACTGGTCATGGCGATCGGTTTCGCCTTCCTGGTGCGGGCCATCATCCGCAGCCAGGGCGGCGCCCAGAAGGCCAAGGAGGACGCCGCCGCCGAGGCGATGGTGTCGCGTTCCTCCGCCGAATAGTCCGACCGCAGACCGGCGCGCCGTTCCCTCTTTCGGGGAGCGGCGCGCCGGTCTGTTTGCCATTTGCCGCCCTTTGTCCGATTCGGTCCTATCCTGGGCCGCACTATGGTGCGGCAACTCGGAGAACTCGAGAACGACATCATGACCCGGGTGTGGCAGTGGAACCGCCCGGTCACCGTTCGGGAGGTTCTGCAGGATCTGCGTTCGGAACGTGAAATCGCGTACACAACAGTGATGACGGTGCTCGACAAGCTCTATCGAAAGGGCTGGGTGCGCCGGGAGCGCGCCGGGCGCGCATACCGATATGAGCCGGTGTCCTCACGCGAGGCTTACACCGCCGCGCTGATGAACGACGCCTGGGCGACGAGTGACAATCCGGCCGCGGCTCTGGTGCACTTCTTCGGGATGATGTCGCCGGAACAGCGCGAGTGGCTGCGGGACGCTCTCCGAGTGGCCGGGGCCGATACCGAGGAGACCCGCCCGCCCGAGGCACGATAACGTTCCCAGGCATGGAGGTCACCATCCGCCGTGCGCGGACCACCGACGTACGCGCCGTTCGTCGGCTCATCGACACGTACGCCCGCAACGGCATTCTGCTCGACAAGCCGACCGTCACGCTGTTCGAATCCGTCCAGGAGTTCTGGGTCGCCGAACGCGACGAGGACGGCCGCGTGGTGGCCTGCGGCGCGCTGCACGTGATGTGGGAGGACCTGGCCGAGGTGCGCACCCTCGCGGTCGATCCGATCTGCAAAGGCCTCGGCATCGGCCACCAGCTACTGGACAAGCTGCTGGAGACGGCGCGCTGGCTCGGCGTCCGTCGGATTTTCTGCCTGACGTTCGAGGTGCCGTTCTTCTCGAAACACGGCTTCGTCGAGATCGGCGAAAACGACGATCGTACGGCAGACCCGGCGGTCGTGGCCACAGAAGTCTATGAAGAACTTCTGCGCTCGTACGACGAAGGTGTCGCCGAGTTCCTCGACCTGGAGCGGGTGAAGCCGAACACGCTGGGCAACTCGCGCATGCTGCTGCACCTCTGATCCGGCTCTGCGGGCACGGCGAGCGGCACAGGGGTTTGTGTTTTCCGGGAAAAGGCGCTTTCCTTTCACTAGGCAATGGACCGTTATCGCGGAAAGGGAAGCCCGTGGCACAGAGGGTTCAGGTCATTCTGGAAGACGATCTCGACGGTGGCTCCGCGGACGAGACGGTGACGTTCGCCCTGGACGGCGTGGCCTACGAGATCGACCTGAAGAGCGACAACGCGGACAAGCTCCGCGGTCTGCTTGCCCCGTACGTCGAGAAGGGCCGCAAGCAGAGCGGTCGGCTGACCGCCCCGCGTCGCGGCGGCAGCACCCGGGGCGCCGGTCGCTCCGCCGCCTCGACCGGACAGGCCGACACCGCCAAGATCCGTAACTGGGCGAAGGAGAACGGCTACCCGGTCAACGACCGCGGCCGTGTCCCGAGCAACGTGCGCGAGGCGTACGAGAAGGCCAACGCCTCCTGAGGCGTCCGGCTCACCACCGCGCGGGCGGCAACCCCAGCCGCTCCCGCGCACAGGCGTCCGCCAGGGCGTCCAGCAGGCAGAGCAGGTCGGGCGAGCGCAGGTCCAGTGCGGGCCGCTCGGAGCCGACCTGCAGCCAGTCGGCGGTCCGCGGTTCGGGCACCCGGGGCTCTCCCGGGTGCGCCGTGACGGCGTCGATCGGCAGCCGCAGTTCGGGGCCCCAGCCGAGCCAGCCCAACAGGTCGGGCACCGGCTCGGCGGCTCCGGGGGCGAGCAGGAAGGCGGCCCGGCCGCCGCGCCGCAGCACCGGTCCGGTGGTGCGGCCGAGCCGGTCGAGGCGGCCGAGGGCGGCCAGTGCGGGCCGCAGCGGTGCGATCACCAGGTCCGTTCCGGCCCGGCCGGGGACGGTCGTCCGAGGTGCCTTCGAGGTGCAGGCGGCGGCCGGCGGCGGACTGGTCACGACCTGTGCAACGCTGGAGTGAGCGACCCGGTCACGACCGCCAGCGGTGTGGCAGTACGTCACGCGCGGCCGACCTGACCGGCCGTCACTCCGGGTGCCCGGTCGGCCGACTTCTCGCCAGGCGAACAAGCACCCCCCGTAAACCGCGCGAAACCCGCCGCCCAACCGGGTATGAATGCAGGTGGACGGGGTCGCAGGAGCCCGGCCGCAGCACTGCGCGGGGCCGGTCCACCGGTTCCACCGGACTGTGTTCGCCGTTGGCGTAGCGGTATCCGGTGCATCGGGCCCGCCGCTGGGAACACCGTCTCCCAGCATCAGGTTGGGAAAGGTGTCGGCTGGTCGCGCAGCATGTTTCTCCCGCTCCGGTGGGAGTTCCGTAGCCGCGCCGCTGAGCGGGACTAGCATGCGGAAGGACAGGGCGGGGACGGCCCCCGAACTGACCGACCGCTCTGAGGAGCGATTAACGATGTTCGAGAGGTTCACCGACCGCGCGCGGCGGGTTGTCGTCCTGGCACAGGAAGAAGCCCGGATGCTCAACCACAACTACATCGGCACCGAGCACATCCTCCTGGGCCTGATCCACGAGGGCGAGGGTGTCGCCGCCAAGGCGCTGGAGAGCCTCGGCATCTCGCTCGAGGCGGTCCGCCAGCAGGTCGAGGAGATTATCGGCCAGGGCCAGCAGGCCCCGTCCGGCCACATCCCCTTCACTCCCCGGGCGAAGAAGGTGCTGGAGCTGTCGCTCCGCGAGGCCCTTCAGCTCGGCCACAACTACATCGGCACCGAGCACATCCTGCTCGGCCTGATCCGCGAGGGCGAGGGCGTCGCCGCCCAGGTCCTGGTGAAGCTCGGCGCCGACCTGAACCGGGTGCGCCAGCAGGTGATCCAGCTGCTGTCCGGCTACTCCACCAGCGGCGGCAAGGAGTCCGCCACCGCCGGTGGCCCCGCCGAGGGCACCCCGTCCACCTCCCTGGTGCTCGACCAGTTCGGCCGCAACCTGACGCAGGCCGCCCGCGAGGCCAAGCTCGACCCGGTGATCGGGCGCGAGAAGGAGATCGAGCGGGTCATGCAGGTGCTGTCCCGCCGCACCAAGAACAACCCGGTGCTGATCGGCGAGCCCGGCGTCGGCAAGACCGCCGTCGTCGAGGGCCTGGCCCAGGCGATCGTCAAGGGCGAGGTCCCGGAGACGCTGAAGGACAAGCAGCTCTACACGCTGGACCTCGGCGCCCTGGTGGCCGGCTCGCGCTACCGCGGTGACTTCGAGGAGCGCCTGAAGAAGGTGCTCAAGGAGATCCGCACCCGCGGCGACATCATCCTGTTCATCGACGAGCTGCACACCCTGGTCGGTGCGGGCGCCGCCGAGGGCGCGATCGACGCCGCCTCCATCCTGAAGCCGATGCTGGCCCGCGGTGAGCTGCAGACCATCGGTGCCACCACGCTGGACGAGTACCGCAAGCACCTGGAGAAGGACGCCGCGCTGGAGCGCCGCTTCCAGCCGATCCAGGTCGCCGAGCCCTCGCTCCCGCACACCATCGAGATCCTCAAGGGCCTGCGCGACCGGTACGAGGCGCACCACCGCGTCTCGATCACCGACGCCGCCCTGGTCGCCGCCGCCACCCTGGCCGACCGGTACATCTCGGACCGCTTCCTGCCGGACAAGGCGATCGACCTGATCGACGAGGCCGGTTCCCGGATGCGCATCCGCCGGATGACCGCGCCGCCGGACCTGCGCGAGTTCGACGAGAAGATCGCCGAGGTTCGCCGGGAGAAGGAGTCCGCGATCGACGCGCAGGACTTCGAGAAGGCCGCGTCGCTTCGTGACAACGAGAAGCAGCTGCTCCAGGCGAAGGCCAAGCGGGAGAAGGAGTGGAAGGCCGGCGACATGGATGTCGTGGCCGAGGTGGACGAGGAGCTCATCGCCGAGGTCCTGGCCACCGCCACCGGCATCCCGGTCTTCAAGCTGACCGAGGAGGAGTCCTCGCGTCTGCTGCGCATGGAGGACGAGCTGCACAAGCGGGTCATCGGCCAGGAGGACGCCATCAAGGCGCTCTCCCAGGCGATCCGCCGTACCCGTGCCGGCCTGAAGGACCCGAAGCGCCCCGGCGGTTCGTTCATCTTCGCCGGCCCCTCGGGTGTCGGTAAGACCGAGCTGTCCAAGACCCTGGCGGAGTTCCTGTTCGGGGACGAGGACGCGCTGATCGCGCTCGACATGTCCGAGTTCTCGGAGAAGCACACCGTGTCGCGGCTGTTCGGCTCCCCGCCCGGATACGTGGGTTACGAAGAGGGCGGCCAGCTCACCGAGAAGGTGCGCCGCAAGCCGTTCTCGGTCGTGCTGTTCGACGAGGTCGAGAAGGCCCACCCGGACATCTTCAACTCGCTGCTGCAGATCCTGGAGGACGGTCGCCTGACCGACTCCCAGGGCCGGGTCGTGGACTTCAAGAACACGGTCATCATCATGACCACCAACCTCGGCACCCGGGACATCTCCAAGGGCTTCAACCTGGGCTTCGCGGCCACGGGTGACGTCCAGACCGGCTACGAGCGGATGAAGGCGAAGGTCGGCGAGGAGCTCAAGCAGCACTTCCGTCCCGAGTTCCTGAACCGTGTCGACGACATCGTGGTGTTCCACCAGCTGTCCGAGGCGAACATCATCGAGATCGTCGACCTGATGATCGCGAAGGTGGACCAGCGGATGAAGGACCGCGACATGGCCATCGAGCTCAGCGCCGAGGCGAAGAGCCTGCTGGCGAAGCGCGGTTACGACCCGATCCTGGGCGCCCGTCCGCTGCGTCGCACGATCCAGCGGGAGATCGAGGACCACCTGTCCGAGAAGATCCTGTTCGGCGAGCTGCGGGCCGGCCACATCGTGGTGGTCGGCGTGGAGGGTGAGGGCAAGGCTGCCAAGTTCACCTTCCGCGGCGAGGAGAAGTCCCCGGTGGCGGACACTCCGGCGGCGGTCTCGGCGACCGGTCCGGATCTGACGAAGTAATAGCGCCACAAAGCGCCTTCCAAGCCTCCGCCCCCGACCTGATCAGGTCGGGGGCGGAGGCTTTTCTGCGTTCGGGTTTTCAGTTGAAAAACTGTTTAGGTTTCCGTGCGCTGTGAATGCGGACGTTTGGAAGGCCGAACGGGTGGGTTCCGGCGCGGTGCGAGTGCGACCGACCCGCCTCCTGCCAGCGCCGTAGGTAGATTGACGGATCGTCAGATCATTTGAGTTGCCGGAGCATAGCGGCGTGGCCATGGCAAGGTCAAGGTCTTTCTTTTTTACCCGACCTTGGGTCAAATGTCGTCCACCTGTCTTGCATTGGTTCACCGGATCGGCCATCCGCCGCACCCGGTAAGGGGAGGACGTCCCAGTTGAAGATGACCAAGAAGGTCGCCGCGGCCTCCGCCGCCATCGCGGTGACCGCCGCGCTTGGTGTCGGCATGCTGCCGGGCACGGCTACCGCCGCGCCGGCGACGCCGGTCCTGAAGGACCCGGCCGACGCCATTCAGAACGACACGGTGCCGCGCGAACTGCAGAGCCCGCTGATCGACAAGGTTGAGGGCGAGCAGAAGGCTGCGATAGAGCAGCTGATCAACGGCACCGCCAAGATCGAGAAGCACGGCAACAGCAGCGCGGTGAAGCTCGGCCGCGACAAGTACGTCGAACTCTCCCGTGAGCGCACCGACCGGATCTTCACCATTCTGGTCGACTTCGGCGACCAGGTGGACAACACCACCAAGACCGCCGACGGCAAGGTGAAGTACGGCGGTACCCCCGGCCCGGCGCACAACAAGATCGAATCCCCGGACCGCGCCAAGGACAACTCCACTGCCTGGCAGGCGGATTACAACCAGGCCCACTACCAGGACCTGTACTTCGCGGCGAACAAGCCGTCGCTGAAGACCTACTACGAGAAGCAGTCCTCGGGCCGCTACTCGGTCGACGGCCTGGTCACCGACTGGGTGCGGGTCCCGTGGAACGAGGCCCGCTACGGCTCGGACTACTGCGGCCAGCACATCTGCGCCAACGCGCAGGACCTGATCCGCGACGGCATCAACGCCTGGGTCGCCGACCAGAAGGCCAAGGGCCGCACCGACGCGGACATCAAGGCCGACCTGGCGCAGTACGACCAGTGGGACCGTTACGACTACAACGGCAACGGCAACTTCAACGAGCCCGACGGCTACCTGGACCACTTCCAGATCGTCCACGCTGGTGAGGACCAGTCGGCCGGCGGCGGCGTCCAGGGCACGGACGCGCTGTGGGCGCACCGCTCGTACGTGTACGCCAACCAGGCCGGCAAGACCGGTCCGGCGAACAACAAGCTCGGCGGCACCCCGATCGGCGACACCGGCCTGTGGGTCGGCGACTACACCATGCAGCCGGAGAACGGCGGCCTGGGCGTGTTCGCCCACGAGTACGGCCACGACCTGGGCCTGCCGGACCTGTACGACACCTCCGGCACCGGCATCGACAACTCGGTCGGCTTCTGGTCCCTGATGTCCTCGGGCTCCTGGCTGGGCGAGGGCCGCAACGAGATCGGCGACATGCCGAACGACCTGGACATCTGGTCGAAGCTGAAGCTCGGCTGGCTGGACTACGACACCGCCAAGGCCGGCAAGAACGCCGTCAGCCTGCTCGGCCCGGCCGAGTACAACAACAAGCGCAAGCAGGGTCTGGTCGTCGACCTGCCGGCGAAGACCGTCACCACCGAGATCAACACCCCGTTCGCGGGTGGCAACGAGTGGTGGAGCGGCAGCGCCGACAACCTGAACGTCACCCTGATCCGTGACGTCGACCTCACCGGGAAGACCTCGGCCTCGCTCACCGCGAAGGCCTGGTACGACCTGGAGCAGGACTACGACTTCGCGTACGCCGAGGTCTCCACCGACGGCGGCAAGAACTGGTCCTCGCTGGCCGGCACCTTCAACGGCAAGGCGCTGCCGGAGAACTCCATCACCGGCAACTCGGCCGGCTGGGGCGACCTGGCGTTCTCGCTGGACGCGTACGCCGGCAAGGCGATCAAGCTGCGCTTCCACAACACCACCGACCCGGGCGTCCACATGAAGGGCCTGGCCCTGGACGAGATCGCGATCACCGCGAACGGTGCGACGGTCTTCACCGACGGTGCCGAGAACGGTGACAACGGCTGGACCGCGTCGGGCTTCTCCCGGATCTCCGGCAAGTTCAACAAGGACTACGACCAGCACTACCTGGTCGAGAACCGTCAGTACGTGTCCTTCGACAGCACGCTGAAGACCGGCCCGTACAACTTCGGTTCGGCCGCCCGCCCGGACTGGGTCGAGCACTACGCCAACCAGAACGGCATCCTGATCTGGCTGTGGGACTCCTCGCAGTCCGACAACAACGTCGCCAACCACCCCGGCCAGGGCCTGATCCTCCCGATCGACGCCCACCCGGCCCCGCTGAAGTGGAACGACGGCACCCTGATGCGCCCGCGCTTCCAGGGCTACGACTCCACCTTCCGCTTCGACCGCACCACCGGTCTGCAGCTGCACCGGGCCGACGCGCTCACCAAGATCCCCAGCGAGCGCGGCGTGACGGTCTTCAACGACCGCACCAACAAGTACTGGGACGAGAGCAACAAGTACAGCTCCGTCCAGGTGCCGAACACCGGTACCCAGATCGAGGTGCTGTGGCAGTCGCACAACGAGCTGGAGGCCCTGATCCAGGTCAAGCGCTCCAAGTGACGCTTGCCTGAGGACGGCTGAACAGCAGGACTGAACGAAGAGCCCCGGCGGTTTTCGGACCGCCGGGGCTCTTCGTCGTTGTCGGAGGGCGTTGTCGGAGGGCGTTGTCGGAGGGCGTTATCGGAGCAGGGCGAGGAAATCCGTCATCGCCTCGGTGATTTCCTTGGCGCTCCACTCCAGGGCGGCGGCGGCCACCGTCACCTCGGTCATCGCCGCGCCGGGCTGCGGGCCGGGCTCGAACCAGCCGCCGAACAGCGACACGCCCTGCTCCTCGGCCTGCCGGTGGCCGGCCTCGATCAGCTGTTCGGCCGGGTGCGGCAGCCAGAGCTGGAACTGGTGGGTGTGCGGCGGCTCCGGGTTGATCCGGGCGCCGGGGATCTCGGCAAGCGCGGCGGCGACCACCTTGGCGTGCGCCACGTAGTCGGGCAGTCGGGGCAGCTCGCGGTCCAGGCCGGCCAGGGCGGACAGCACCGCGGGCCACTGCTGCCACAGCTTGCCGCCGTAGCGGTGCCGCCAGACCTTGATCCGGCGGACGAACTCCTCCTCGCCGGCGACCAGGGCGCCGCTGTGTCCGCCCAGCGACTTGTAGCAGGAGACGTACACCGACCCGGCGCGGGCGCAGATCTCCGGCAGGCTCCGGCCCAGGTGTGGGGCGGACTCCCACAGCCGGGCGCCGTCCAGGTGGACGGGCAGGCCGCGGTCGGCGGCGAAGTCGTAGAGCGCGGACAGCTCCTCCCAGCTGGGCAGCAGGAAGCCGGCGTCGCGCAGCGGGAGTTCCAGCATCAGTACGTCGAACGGCTCGTCCAGGGCGGCCAGGCCCGCAGCGGTGGGCTGGCGCGGGCCGGTGGCCTGCGGGACGGAGCGCAGGCCGCTGAGCACCTGGTGGGCCCGGCGTTCGTGCACTTCGGGGTGGGCGAGCGGGTGCATCGCGACCACCGGTCCGTGGGTGTCGGCCCAGGTCTTCAGGGCGGCCTGCTGGGCCATCGTGCCGGTGGGGAAGTAGGCGGCGTCGGGCTTGCCGAGCAGGTCTGCGGTGCGGCGCTCCAGGGTGCGGACGATGCCGTCGCCGTACAGGTCGGTGGGCTCGTCCAGCGGGTAGGGGCCGTCGGCCAGTGCGGCGAGTTCGGCGAGCGATTCGCGGACGGTCTGCGGGCGGCCGCCGGACAGCAGGCGGTGGGCCTGGCGGCGGGCGGCGAAGCGGCGATCCTGCACCGGGGTGTCGTTCATCAGCTGATCATCTCCGACGGCTGGGTGGATCGGATGGTGCAGCTGGTTCGAAAGCCGGTTCTACCCGGGGCGGTTCGGGATCAAACCGGCCGCTTGCCGGTGGCGATGCTCACAGGGCTTCGACGACCTACGACCGACAGTAGGAGGTTTACGGGCGTATCTGCCTGTTTGTCCGACACCCGAGGTCGCTATTTCGTGAGCTTCACCCACTACCCATCGTCGTACGTCACACCTTTGGGCCTGCCCCCGGGGCTCGTTTACACCTGGAGTCGTTCCACCAGTTCGGCGAGCCACACCGGCTCGGCCCCGCTCTGGCCCCGTCCGTGAGGTACCGACTCCCGATGCGTTCTTTCCCCGCCACCGGCCGCCGGATTCTCCAGGCGATCAGCACCCGCCACGTCCACGCCGTCACCGCTTCCGACTCCACCGCCGCTGCGGCCCCGGCCCGCCGGACCCCCGCCAAGGCCGCCGCCGGCATCGCCGTGGTCGCCTTCGGCGCCATGCTGATCCCCGCCGGACACGCCTCCGCGCAGACCGTGCCGGACACCCTCGCCAGCTCTCCGTTCGCGGCGGACACCCACCTGGAGGGCGGCGCCCTCGATCTGTCCGCGCCGGTGGCCCACCAGGACGACGCCAGCCCGCTGGCCGTGGTGGCCAACAACCTGGAACACCTCGCGATCCCGACCGGCGAGCACCCCGCCGACGAGCACGCCGCGAACGAGCACCCCGCCGACGAGCACGCCGCGGACGAGCACCCCGCCGACGGGCACCAGGACCAGGCGCCGCAGGCCGAGCAGCCCGCCGCCCCGGCCGAGCAGCCCGCGCCGGAGCCCGCTCCCGCGCCGGAGCCCGCCCCGGCCCCCGCGCCCGAGCCCGCCCCGGCCCCCGCGCCGGCCAAGGTCGACTGGTCCTCCCCGGCCCCGGGCGCGCCGATCAGCAACCCGTACCACAAGACCAACCCGTCGTACGCGGCCGGCTACCACACCGGCACCGACTTCGCGGTGTCCGTGGGCACCCCGCTGGTGGCGGTCGGCAACTCGACCGTGGTGTCGTCCGGCTGGGCCGGCGCATACGGCAACCAGGTCGTGCTGAAGCTGTCCGACGGCCGCTTCGCCCAGTACGCGCACCTGTCGCAGCTCGAGGTGAAGGCCGGGCAGCACGTGAATGCCGGTGACCAGATCGGCAAGTCCGGCAACACCGGCAACTCGACCGGCCCGCACCTGCACTTCGAGATCCGTACCGTCAACCAGTACGCGAAGGTGACCGACCCGATCGGTTACCTGAAGGGCCACGGCGCGAACAACTTCTGATCCGCCGCACCCCCGCCCCGTCGCCGGGGCCCCTCGAGCCGTCCGCGTCAGTGCGCGGGCGGCTCGATGTGTGCGGCGACCTCCAGGGCGACCTCCAGGGCCGCCTCCGTCGCCTCCTCCAGGCTGGTGGTCGGCTCGGCCGGCTCCTGGCCGCGCTCGCACAGGTCGGTCCTGAGCAGGAACATCGCCGAGTGCATGGCGGTCAGCGCGACGGTGGCGCGCAGCTTGTCGCGGAAGCTCGGCTCCGGCCCGTGCAGCAGGGTGATCATCTTGATCATCCGCTCCTTGAACGCCAGCCCGGCCTCGGACTCCCGCAGCGCGGGCTGGTTCTCGTGGAAGAAGCGCAGCAGCGGCGCCCGCTCGCCCATGCCGGCGGCGAACCGGCGGATCAGTTCGTCGCGCAGCTCGGGCGACCAGTCCTTGTCCTCGCCGAACGCGATGGCGTCGTCCAGCGGGGCGGCCATCTTCTCGACGATGCCGCGGACGATGTCGTCCTTCGTCTTGAAGTGGTAGTACAGGGCGGCCTTGGTGACGCCGAGGCGGTCGGCGATCTCGCGCAGCGAGGTCTTCTCGTAGCCGTGCTCGGCGAACAGCTCCAGCGCCACGTCGATGATCCGCGCTCTGGTGTCGCTGCGGGGGCTCTGGGGTGTGGTCATCGCTGGCGGCCTGCCTCATGAAGCGGTGCGGACGGGTGTCAAAGTCCGTTTCTTGTTCGCATTCTCCCTGCCCAGGGGGGATGCATCGAAACTGGCTTGACGACCGGCTAGGGAACAACTTACCGTGCCGAACGGCAATTAACTAGCCGGTCGTCAAGTAAGTACCGTCGCGGACAGCACCGCGGCACTGCGCCCCGGGAGAGACGCACCATGACAACGCAGCAGTCCGAGGCGGCTCCGGAGGAGCCTGCCGTCGCCCTCGGCAAGGACGACGGATTCGAGCAGCGGCCGCACCGTGAGGTGCGCCTGGTGATGATCGGCCTGGTGATCACCATGCTGCTCGCCATGCTCGACAACCTGATCGTCGGCACCGCGATGCCCACCATCGTCGGTGAGCTGAACGGCGCGGAGCACATGTCCTGGGTGGTCACGGCCTACACCCTGGCGACCGCCGCCTCCACCCCGATCTGGGGCAAGGTCGGCGATCTGTACGGCCGCAAGGGTTCGTTCCTGGTCTCGATCGCGATCTTCCTGCTCGGCTCGGCGCTGTCCGGCATGTCGCAGACCATGACCCAGCTGATCGCCTTCCGCGCCGTCCAGGGCCTGGGCGCCGGCGGTCTGATGGTCGGCGTGATGTCGATCATGGGCGCGCTGGTGCTCCCCCGCGACCGCGGCAAGTACCAGGGCATGTTCGCCGCCGTCATGGCGCTGGCCACCATCGGTGGCCCGCTGATCGGCGGCTTCATCACCGACCACCTGAACTGGCGCTGGACGTTCTACGTCAACCTGCCGCTGGGCGCGATCGCGCTGGTCTTCATCGTCGTGGTGCTGAAGCTGCCCAAGGTCCGCTCCAACGCCAAGATCGACTACCTCGGCGCGGCGCTGCTCACCATCGGCATCGTCTCGATGGTGCTGATCACCACCTGGGGCGGCCACGAGTACGCCTGGAGCTCCAAGCAGATCCTCGGCCTGGGCGCGCTGTCCGTCGCCTCGATCATCGGCTTCTGCTACGTCGAGCAGCGGGTCGCCGAGCCGATCATCCCGCTGGCGCTGTTCCGCAACCGCAACTTCACCATGGTCTCGATCATCGGCTTCATCGTCGGTTTCGCGATGTTCGGCGCGGTCACCTTCCTGCCCACCTACCAGCAGATCGTCCAGGGCGCCTCGGCGACCAACTCCGGCCTGCTGCTGATGCCGATGATGTTCGGCATGCTGGTGATCTCGCTGGTGGTCGGCCAGGCCATCACCAAGACCGGCAAGTACCGGATCTACCCGATCATCGGCACCGTGGTGATGGGTGGCGGCTCGCTGCTGCTGTCCACGCTGTCCGTGGACACCTCCAGCTTCGCCTCGTCCTGCTACATGGTGGTGCTCGGCGCCGGCATGGGCTTCCTGATGCAGGTCACCATGCTGGTCGCGCAGAACAGCGTGGAGATGAAGGACATGGGCGTCGCCTCGTCCTCCGCCACCCTGTTCCGCACCATCGGCGGCTCCTTCGGTGTGGCCCTGTTCGGCACCCTGTACATCAACCAGGTCAACGACGCCATCAAGAAGCTCCCGCCGGAGGTCCTGCAGCACATGCAGCAGGGTGGTGGCGGCGAGGGCATGTCGGCGATGAACCCGGCCACCCTGAGCAAGCTCCCGGCCAACGTGCTGGACGCCTACCAGCACGGCATCTCCAACGGCATGCACACCGTCTTCCTGTGGGGCGCGGTGATCAGCCTGGTCGCCGTCATCGCCTCGCTGTTCCTCCGCGAGGTCAAGCTGCGCGGTGGCGCGGACGCCGCCGAGGCGAAGGCCGACGCCGCGCTGGAAGGCGCGATGTGACGCCCGTCCAGGCATGACGACGGCCCGGGACCGACTGGTCCCGGGCCGTTCTCGTCCGTTACTGCGGCAGTCGGTAGGTGCCGGGCCCGACGGGTTCCACCAGGCCGTCGGCGACCAGGCCGTCCAGGGCCCGGGCGCGCTGGATCGCGTCCGGCCACACCACGTCCAGCTGGCCCTGGGTGACCAGGCCGTGGGCGTCCCGCAGCACCGCCAGCAGCTTGCCGCGCACCTGCCGGTCGGTGCCCTCGTAGGTCTGGCCGCGCCGGACCGGGCCCTGGTACGGCGGGCGGCCGGCCCGCTGCCAGGCGCACTCGGCCAGCAGTGGGCAGGACCCGCACTCGGGGCCGCGCGCGGTGCACACCAGGGCGCCCAGCTCCATCACCGCGACCGCCCAGGTCGCGGCCCTCTCGTCGGTGGCCGGCAGCAGCTCGTGCGCGGTGCGGCGCTCGGCGGCGGTGGTGGCGTTCGCCGGGTACTCGACGCCGGTGACGGCGCGGGCGAACACCCGGCGCACGTTGGTGTCCAGCACCGCGTGGCGCTGCCGGAACGCGAACGAGGCGACCGCGGCCGCCGTGTACTCCCCCACCCCGGGCAGGGCCAGCAGCGCCGCGTGGTCGTCCGGCACCACGCCGCCGTGCTGCTCGGTGATCGCGGTGGCCGCCGCGTGCAGCCGCAGCGCGCGGCGCGGGTAGCCGAGCCGGCCCCACATCCGCACCGCCTCGCCGGGCGCGTCCGCGGCCAGATCGGCGGGGGTGGGCCAGCGCTCCAGCCAGGCCGCGTACGCGGGCAGCACCCGCTTCACGGGCGTCTGCTGGAGCATGAACTCGCTGACCATCACCGCCCAGGGCGAGGCGTCCGGAGTCCGCCAGGGCAGGTCGCGGGCGTGGGCCTCGTACCAGCCGATGACGGTGGAGTGCAGCGCCTGTACGGCGGCGGGGGCGAGAGTCGAAGCAGTGGCAACCATGGCCCCTCGATCCTGCCACGAGGTGCCGCGCGGGCTTAAAGCCCCAGGTCGTCGAGCTCCTTCAGCAGGTCGGCCCGCGAGCTGGCCGGGGCGGCGGCGGGCCCGGCGGCCGGAACGACGTCTGCGGCCGGGGCCGCCGTCGGCTTCGGGTCGCGGGTGCGGAATATCCAGGCGCCGGCCAGGCCGCCGACCAGGCCGCCGAGGTGTCCCAGCCAGGACACCCCGGGGGTGCCCGGGATCGCCGTGGTCAGCAGGTACGCGAAGGACGCCCCCATCACCAGGCCGATCAGCGAGTCGATCAGGTTGCGGTCGAACAGGCCGCGCAGCACCACGTAACCGAAGTACCCGAAGATCACGCCGCTGGCGCCGACCGTCACCACGTCGTTCCGCTCGAACAGCCAGACCGCCATGCCGCTGGTCACCACCAGCAGCGCCGTCAGGGCGAGGAACTTGCGCACGCCGCGGTAGGCGGCGAGGAAGCCGAATACGAACAGCGGGCCCGAATTGCCTTCCAGGTGCTGCCAGTTCAGGTGCAGGAACGGTGCGGTCAGCAGGTTCGGCAGGCTGTCCAGCTGGTGCGAGCGGATGCCGTGCTGGAGAGCGATCTGCTCGTCCATGAGCCAGTTCGCCACCTGCACGACCCAGATCAGGCAGAGGAAGCCGAACATGGTGAAGAACGCCCTGCGCGCCTCGGCGATCAGCTGTGCGGGGTCGAGGGTCGCGGTGCCGGGAGCGGAGTCGTGCAGGGAGGCCATGAGGGCGACTATAGGGCGGCGCACCGTCGTGTCGAGTCCCTCTACCGGAGCAAATGGCGGATCATGTGAAAGAAGTGCCCCCGCTGAGGTGTTGATGCGTCAACAGACGCACAAGGTCTCGTAGAGTTTGCCCGTGCCTTCTCTGCGCCAGCCCGTCGGACCGCTGCCCGCCTCGATCTACTGGCGGCGCCGCGTCGCGGTCCTCGTTGCCCTCGCCGTCGTTCTGCTGCTGGTCGGCTGGCTCGCGTTCGGCACCGGCGGGGACGGCGGAAAGCAGCAGAAGGCCGCCGAGACCACCAATCCGCAGCCCGCGCCCGCGCAGTCCATCACCCCCGGCGCCTCGCCCAGCGGGCCCGCCATCACCACCCGCCCCGGCGGCAACGGCGGCGGTTCGGGCGGCGGCGCGGCCGGCGAGCTGAACGTGACGGGCGGCGGCAGCGGCGGTTCGGGCAACGGCGGCAGTGGCGGTTCGGGCAACGGCAGCGGCGGCGGCAACGGTTCGAACGGCGGCAGCGGCGGGCACGCCGCCTCGCCCGGCCCCTCGCCGGCCGTCAACACGCCCGAGGTGATGGCCCTCCCGGTCTGCGCCACCTCGCAGCTGTCGCTGGAGCTGGCTCCCGCGCAGAACCCGTTCGCCGCCAAGGACAAGCCGCGTCTCGCGCTGACCATCCGCAACTCCTCGGGCTCCGGCTGCCGGGTCAACCTCTCGCACGAGAACTCGGCGCTCACCATCACCTCGAGCACCAACGAGCGGATCTGGTCGTCCGCCGACTGCATCCCGGAGAAGGTCGACGCCTGGGCGCAGATCGCCGGGAACAGCGGCGTCACCGAGACCTTCGGCTGGGACCGCAGCCGCTCCAAGCCGCAGTGCGCCAGCGCCGACCCGACGCCGGCCCAGCCCGGCAACTACCTGGTCCAGGCCGACCTGACCGGCCCGGCCGGCGGCCCGCTGTCGGCCCGCACCTCGGTCCGCCTGGAGGGCTGACCGCTCAGCCGGCCAGGCCCAGCGACCTGACCAGCTGGGCGAGTTCGAGGCGGAACAGCTTCTCGGGCGAGGCGGTCTGCGCGCCCAGGTGGCCGTAGACCTCCAGTGCGACCAGGCCGTGCAGGTGGCCCCAGATCCGCAGCGCCAGGGCGACGCCGGCCGGGGTCAGCGCGGGGAAGGCCGGGCGGACCTTGGCGAGCAGGCCGGGGTCGAAGTCGTCCCAGTCGAAGTCCGCACCCTCCTCGGCCGGTTCGGCGCCCGGACCGGCGGCGTCCGCGAGTGCCGCGATGCCGACGCAGACCCGCCGGGCGGCGTCCGGCGCGGCGCCGCCGTCGGGGGCCCGGTAGCCGGGGACGGGGTCGCCGTAGATCAGCCGGAAGCCTTCGGGGTTGGCGAGCGCCCAGGCCCGGAACGCGCATGCCCAGGCCCGGATCCGGGCCGCCGGGGTGTCCGCCGCGGAGTCGGCCCAGGCAGCGTCCACGGCATCGGCCAGCGCCGTGTAGACGTCGGCGATCAGGGCGGTGACCAGGTCGTCGCGGGTCGCGAAGTAGCCGTAGATGGCGTTGGCGGTCATGCCCATTTCGCGGGCGATCGCCCGCAGGGTGATCGCGTCGGGGCCGCCGGAGCGCATCAGCTCCAGGGCGGTGCGCTTGATCTCGGCGGTGGTCTCGGCGCGCAGTCGTTCGCGTCGTCCGGTGCTGGAGGTGGCTGCCACGGGTCGAATCTACAGCGTCACCGTCCTGATTGCCGTGCGAAAACTTCACGCCGTATAGTCACTGCACGGCGTGCAGCGAACGTGGCTGCCCGCCTCCGACCGCACGCATGACATCAGGGGAGAACCATGCACATCGGCATCATCGGAGCCACCGGCACCATCGGCAGCCGGATCGTCACCGAGGCCCTCGGCCGGGGCCACCGGGTCACGGCGTTCAGCCGGGACGCGTCCGCGATCACCGACCGGCGGGAGAACCTCGACTGGGCGAGCATCGACGTCCTGGACCCGGCGAGCGTCACCGCCGCCCTGCCGCCAGGCCTGGACGTGCTGATCAGCGGCTTCCAGCCCGGTAACGCGGCGCTCGACTTCACCGACACCGTCCGGCGCTCGATCGCCGACCCGGGCGTCTACGCGCAGGCCGCCCGGTCGCTGCTCACCGCCCTGGACGGCCGCCCGCGGATCCGGCTGATCGTGATCGGCGGGGCCGGCAGCCTGGAACTCGCACCGGGCGTGGTGCGCGCCGACCACGACGAGCTCCTGCACGCCGCCCTCGACGAACTCGGCCTGCCGCGCGAGTACGCCGCCGCCGTCCGCGGCCACCGGGACGCGCTCGACGTGCTGCGCACCTCCAACCGGCTGTGGACGTACTTCAGCCCCGCCGAGCAGATCGGCCCCGGCGAGCGCACCGGCCGCTTCCGCCTCGGCGGCGACCAGCCCGTGCTGGACGCGGAGGGCCGCAGCCGGATCTCCGCCGAGGACGCCGCCATCGCCCTGGTCGACGAGGCCGAACTGCCCCGTCACGTGCAGCGCCGCTTCACCGCCGGGTACTGAACGGCCAAGGGCCCCGGGCGTCGTGAACGCCTGGGGCCGGTGCCGGCTAGGCCTTCGGCCAGCTCGTGCCGCGCAGCGAGCGGCCGAGGGCCAGCGGGAGCAGGCCGGCGGCGAGCAGGGCGGCCAGCAGCGGCAGGACGGTGGTGGCGGGGAGGTGGTCGAGCAGCAGGCCCGCGGTCATGGTGCCGACGGGCAGGCCGGCCATCAGCAGGGTCATGGTGGCGGCCACCGCGCGGCCGCGCATCGCCTCGGGGACCTGCTGGAAGACCAGCACGTCGAGCATGACGCGCAGGGCGGGCACGCCCACCGACATCGCGGCGAGCGCGGCGAACACCACCACCGGGCCGGCGGCGAAGGCGGGGACGAGGAACAGCAGCGCGGCGATCCAGGCGACGGCGAGCAGCAGCGTGCCGGGGGCGAGGGTGCGGTGCAGGCGGGTGACCAGCGGGGCGCCGAGCAGGCCGCCGACGGCTTCGCCGGTGAGGGCGAGGCCGGTACCGGCCTCGGAGGTGCCGTGGTCGCGCAGCAGCACCATGACGGCCAGCAGCATCGCGGAGCCGGCCAGGTTGAGTGCGACGGTGACCAGCACGGTGGCGCGCAGCGTCGGGTCGCCGAACAGGTACCGCAGCCCGGCGAAGACCGCGCCCTTCTCCTTCGCCCCGTCCGCCGGGTCCTCGGCGGGTTCGGTGTCGAAACGGACGGCGAGGGAAGCGCCGAGCGCGGCAGCGGAGGCCAGCACGGTGGCGAGGAACGGGACGGCCCGGCCGAGGCCGAGCAGGAAGCCCGCCAGCGGCGGTCCGGCCAGCGCCGCGCCGTTGACCCGCAGTTCGTCCTGGGACAGCGCCTGGCGCAGCTGCTCGGGCGGGACGACGGCGCGCAGCGCGAGCATCCGGGCGGGGCCGCCGTAGGCCATGGTGGCGCCGATGGCGGCGGCGGCCAGCAGGGTGTGCGGGACGGTCAGCCGGTGGGCGAACAGGGCGACGGCGACGCTGAGCGCGGTGAGCAGGCGGACGGTGTCGGCGACGATCAGCACCCGCCGCTTGTCGTGCCGGTCGGCGACCGCGCCGCCGTGCAGGCCGAACACCACCGACGCGCCGAACTGGACGGCGCCGAACGCCCCGGCGAGGGTGGGCGATCCGGTCATGGCGAGCAGCAGCAGCGGGTACGCGGTGTCGGCGACGCAGGTGCCGAGCATCGCGGCCGCGGATCCGGCCCACAGCGTCCGGAACCGCCGGTTGCGGCGCAGCGGCACCGCCTCGGACACGGTCTTCGTCGGGCTCTCGGCCACCGTCATCTCTCCACCCCGTTCACGCATCGTGCAACCATTCACGCTTGCGTGAATGGTTGCACGGGCGCGAATGATTGCACAAGGGATGAACGCTGTGGCTGAATGTGAACGTGGTTGATCAGATGAAGGAACGCGAGGTCACGGACGTCGCGACGCTGAAGGCACTGGCCGATCCGCTCCGGCTGGCGGTGCTCGGCGCGCTGATGAAGCGGGATCCGGAGCCGATGTCGGTGAAGGAGATCGCGGCCGAGCTCGAAGAGGCGCCGACCAAGCTGTACCGGCACGTCAAGCAGCTGGAGCAGACCGGGCTGGTGTTCGTCGCGGAGACCCGGCTGGTGTCCGGGATCGTGGAGAGCCGCTACCGCTCCGCCCAGCAGTCACTGCGGCTGTCGCCGCAGGTCTACGCGGAGGGCGACCAGCCGCCGGCCGCGCTGGACGCGATGCTGGCAGCGATGGACCTGGTGCGGACCGACTTCCGGCGCAACTTCCTGGCCGGCCGGATCGACCTGACCCCGGCGGCGCAGGGCAACCAGCTGCCGAGCAAGTTCGCGCACACCACGACCCGGCTCGCCCCTGAGCGGCTGCGGAAGCTGCGAGGCCGGCTGGACGAGGTGCTGGACGAGCTGTTCTCGGAGCCGGAGTCCACCGGGCCGGACGCCGTCGAGGTGACCCTGTTCGCGCTGATGTACGCGGTGCAGCCGCCCGACGAGGGCTGACGGCCGCTCAGACGTAGCGTTCCAGGATGGAGGACTCGGCGAGCCGGGACAGCCCCTCGCGCACCGAGCGGGCCCGGGTCTCGCCGACGCCCTCCACGGTCTGCAGGTCGTCGATGGACGCGGCCAGCAGCTTCTGCAGGCCGCCGAAGTGGTCGACCAGCCGCTCGATGACGGTGTTCGGCAGCCGCGGCACCTTGGCGAGCAGCCGGTAGCCGCGCGGGGAGACCGCGGAGTCCAGCGACTCGGGGGTGCCGGTGTAGCCGAGCGCCTTGGCGACGGTCTGCAAATCCAGCAGCTCGGCGTGGGTGAGCGCCTCCAGGTCGTCCAGCACCTCGGCGACGGTGCGGCCCTTCTTGGCGGCGCGGTCCGGGAAGTAGTCGCGGACCACGAGTTCGCGCTCCGGCTCGACGCCGGCGATCAGCTCGTCCAGCTGGAGCGACAGCAGGCGGCCGTCGGTGCCGAGCTCCAGCACGTAGCCGGCGATCTCGCCAGCGATCAGCCGGACCATCTCCAGGCGCTGCACCACGGCGGAGACGTCCCGGACGGTGACCAGGTCCTCGATCTCCAGCGCGGACAGCGTGCCGGCCACCTCGTCGAGGCGCAGCTTGTAGCGCTCCAGGGTGGCCAGCGCCTGGTTGGCGCGGGACAGCACGGTGGTGGAGTCCTCCAGCACCCGGCGGGTGCCGTTCACGTACATCGCGATCAGCCGCATCGAGTGCGAGACCGCGACCACCGGGAAGCCGGTCTGCCGGTTGACCCGCTCGGCGGTGCGGTGGCGGGTGCCGGTCTCGTCGGTGGGGATGTTGGCGTCCGGCATCAGGTGCACGCCGGCCCGCAGGATCTTGGTGATGTCCTTGTCGAGGATCACCGCGCCGTCCAGCTTGCACAGTTCGCGCAGCCGGGTGGCGGTGAACTCGACGTCCAGCACGAAACCGCCGGTGCACAGCGCGTCGACGCTCTTGTCGAAGCCGAGGACGATCAGGCCTCCGGTGTTGGCCCGGAGCACCCGCTCCAACCCGTCCCGCAGCGCCGTGCCCGGCGCGACCGCACTCAGGGAAGCCCGCAGCAGGGCCTCCTCGCGGGGGGACTTGTCCGCCCGGTCGATGGCTGCCACGTGACTCCTTGGGCCGACCCGGACCGTGTGGCCACGATGCCCGACGGTCTGTCTGTTATTACTGCACTTGACGGCAATTAGCAGGTGCAGTCTAACTGCGTGCGGCAGCGGCGGGACGAGGGTCAGGCCAGTTCGTCCGAGTCGAGCGGCTCCCAGCCCGCCATCATCTCGTCCGCGTACGCCGGAACCGGTGCGGCGGCGCGCTCCCGGGCGGGGGCCCGGCCGGCCGGAACGCCCTGCGGCGCGGCATCCTGACGGGGCTTCGAACGGGAGCGGCGGCCGGGGATCGCGCGCAGTGCCTCGCCGATGTCGGAGACCTCCACCACCTTCATGCCCGGCGGCACCTTGCCCGGGTCCGGCGGTACCAGGGCGTGCGTGAACCCGAGCCGGTGCGCCTCGGCGAGCCGACGCTGAACGCCCGTCACCCGGCGCACCTCGCCGGCCAGGCCGACCTCGCCGATCGCCACCAGGTTGTTCGGCAGCGGCGCGTCGGTCGAGGAGGACGCCACCGCGAGGGCGATCGCCAGGTCCGCCGACGGCTCGGTGAGCTTCACGCCGCCGACGGTGGCGGTGTAGATGTCCTGCTTGCCGAGCTTCACACCGCCGTGCCGCTCCACCACCGCCAGGATCATCGCGATCCGCGGCGACTCCAGGCCCGAGGTGGTGCGCCGCGGCGACGGGATCTGCGAGTCGACCATCAGCGCCTGCACCTCCGCCACCAGCGGGCGCTTGCCCTCCAGGGTGACGGTCAGGCAAGTGCCGGCCACCGGCTTGTCACGGCGGGTCAGGAACAGGCCGGACGGGTCGGCGAGGCCGACGATGCCCTCGTCGTGCAGCTCGAAGCAGCCGACCTCGTCGGTCGCCCCGTAGCGGTTCTTCACACCGCGAATCAGCCGCAGCCGGGCGTGCCGGTCGCCCTCGAAGGACAGCACCACGTCCACCAGGTGCTCCAGCAGGCGGGGGCCGGCGATCTGGCCGTCCTTGGTGACGTGGCCGACCAGCAGGGTCGCCATGCCGCGCTGCTTGGACTCCCGGATCAGCGCGCCCGCCACCTCGCGGACCTGCGCGGGGCCGCCTGGAGCGCCGTCGAGTTCGGCGGAGGCGATGGTCTGCACCGAGTCCAGGATCAGCAGGCCCGGGTTGACCGCCTCGATGTGGCCCAGCACCGCGCCGAGATCCTGCTCGGCGGCCAGGTACAGGTGCTCGGAGAGCGCGTTGATCCGGTCGGCGCGCAGCCGGACCTGCCCGGCGGACTCCTCGCCGGTGACGTACAGGGTGCGGTGCCGGTCGGTGGCGGCCTTCGCCGCGACGTCCAGCAGCAGGGTGGACTTGCCGACGCCCGGCTCGCCCGCGAGCAGCACCACCGCGCCCGGCACCAGGCCGCCGCCGAGCACCCGGTCCAGCTCCGGGACGCCGGTGGAGCGGGCGGTGGCCACCTGGCCGTCGACCTGCGCGATCGGCTTGGCGGGCGCGGAGACCGGCCCCGCCGCCGTGGTGCGGATCGGCACCGCGCCGTACTCCTCGACCGTCCCCCACGCGTTGCACTCGGGGCAGCGGCCGACCCACTTGGGCAGCTGGTGGCCGCACTCGGTGCAGCGGTACGCCGGGCGCGGCTTGGCGGAGGTCTTGGTACGGGCAGCCATGCGCGCCACGGTAGCGCCTCGCACCGACAGTGCCCGGCGGGCGGCGGAGGACGGCGATCGGACGGCGGGTGGACGGCGGTCGGAAGGCGGGTGGACGGCGGGCCGGGCGTCAACCCGCCGGGGTGTCAACGTGGGGTGTCAACGGCCAGCGTCAACCGGGCGAACACGGGAGCGGTGGTGTTACCCGAAAGAAGGACAAGCGGTCCAAACCCACCGGGCGGAGGGTTTGGCCTGCCTACGGTCGATGACGTGACCACCGGCCAGCTCCACCCCGTCGACCCGTCCCCGGCCCTGCGGGCGTACGGCGCCTGCGTCGACGGGCTGTTCACCTACTGCCTGTCCGTACTCTGCGACCACGACGCCGCCACCGCGGCCGTGCTGGAGGTCCGCGACCTGGCCCGCCGCCACGGCGACCGGCTCACCGAACCGGCGCTGCTGCGCGCCTGGCTGTACGCGCTGGCCCGGAACCGCTGCCTGACCCGGCTGAACGGCACCGGCACCCCCGCCGCGGAGGCGGCGCCCGCACCCGACGTCCTCCGCGAGCGGCGCCGCGAACTCGCCTCGCTGGCCTGGCCGGAGGCGGCCGGCACCGACCCGGAGCAGCGCGAGGCACTGGAACTGGCGGTCCGGCACCGGCTGGACGCCGGGGAGGTCGCGGCGGTGCTCGGCCTCACCCCCGAGGCCGCGGCCGCGCTGCTGGACGCCGCGGGCAACGAGATCGGCAGGACCAGGACGGCACTGCTGGTGCTCGGCGTGGGCTCCTGCCCGCAACTGGCGCAGCTCGGCGGGGTCGGCGGGGTCGGTGCGGAGTCCGGGCCGGGCTGGGTGCTCGGCGCGGCGCTGCGCCGGGAGCTGGTGCTGCACCTGGAGGAGTGCCCGACCTGCCGCGGCACCGCCGAGCGGGTGGCCGGGCAGCTCGGGCAGGGCCTGGCCGGGCTGCCCGGCCTGCCGCTGCTGACGGCGCCGGCCCGGCTGCGCCCCGCTCCGGCGACGGGCGGCACCGCGTTCCTGTCCGGCGCGGCGGCCGGTCGGCGGGCCGTGCGGGGGCTGGCCGGCGGCGAGCCGCAGTTCGACCGGCGCGGCTTCCCCCGCCACCGGGTGGTGGTGCCGTCGCGCGGCTCGGCGGTGCGCCAGCGGGTGGTGACTACGGGCGTGCTGGCGGCGGTGCTGGCCGCGCCGGTGGTGGCGCTGTGGAGCGCGCACCAGGGCGGCGACCGGGAGGGACGGGCGGCGGCGGTGTCCTCGGTGCGGGTGGACGCGCCGGTTCAGGAGGCGCAGCCGGGCGTGGTGCTGCCGCCCGCGATGAGTTCCCTGCAGTTGGCCGGCGCGGTGGCCGCAGAAACGTCCCTGCCTACGGCTCCAAGTCCGGCGGTGACGATGCCCGCGCACGGCGCGTCCCGGCTGTCCGGCCCGACGCCGACACCTGCGCCCACGCCGGACGCCACCCGGGAGCAGCTGACCGTCGAGGCCCGCGCGTACGGCAGCCGCACGGTGCTCACGCTGACCAACTCCGGCGACACCGCGCTGACCTGGCATGCCGTGCTGGACGTCGACTGGCTGCGGCTCAGCCGGGACGACGGCACCCTCGCGCCGGGCCAGCGGATCACCGTCACCGTGACGGTGGACGAGACGCGCGCCCCGCAGACCCGGTGGACGGCGCGACTGGCGTTGCCGCCGTCCACTGCCGTGGTCACCCTGGAAGGCGGCGGCACCGAGCATCGTGGGGTGCCGACGCCGACCCCGACGCCGACGCCGACGCCTTCGCCCGACGCCACGCCGTCTCCCACGGAGAGCCCGAGTCCGTCGGCAACGCCCAGCGCGTCGCCGTCCTGACGTAGCGGGTGGGCGCGGGGGACTGCGCGACAAGCGCAAGCCCTGTCCACCAGGTCGCAATCACGTGCAAGTCACTGTCCTGCGCCGCGATCTTGCCCACGAATGCGTTCCCCTTCGCGCAGTTCCGCCCCCTCGCTTCGCTGGGGGTACCCCCAGCGCCCCTGTTTTCGCACCCGCTCGCGCCCCTGGTTGTCAGCGTGGGTGGATCGGCGGGAGGCGGTAGGTGCCGTCGAGGATGGCGTCCTGTGGCTGGTACATCCGCACCATCGGGCGGAAGCCGGAGGACGGGGTGGGCAGCCAGTTGGCGAACTCGTCGGGGTCGGTGGGCTGGCGGTGCTGGAGGTAGAGGGTGAGTGAGCCGTCGGAGGCGTGGACCAGGCCGGGGGTGCGGTCGCCGATGGAGAAGCGGTCGATGTCGTTGGGGACCAGCAGGTATTCGGGGGTGTCGTACATGGTGACCGACCAGAACGCGCTTACCGGCGGCGGCTGTTCGAAGCGCAGGGTGTAGGAGCGGGCGCCGTCCAGTGGGTGGCCGTCGGAGTCGTGGTAGGTGGTGGCGTAGGCGGCTTCGTAGGCGTGGTTGCCCCACAGGGCGGTGCGGGCGGCGACGGCGCGGGTGAGGTAGGTGGCGCGGCGGTCGGCGACCTTCCACTGTGGTTCGTCGCGGGTGCCGGGGCCGAGGTGGTCGAGGTTGTAGTCGAACAGGTGGAGGTTGACGGTCCATTCGCCGGTGGGTTCGACGGTACCGGTGCTCGCCGCCTCCACTCGTTCGCGGCCTGCGGCCAGGCCCTTGGCGAGCGCGTGCGCCCACTCGGCGGGGCCGTCGAGGTACGGGGAGCGGCCCCGGTCGAGAATTCCGATCGGGGCGAAGCGGTGCTGGAACTCGACGTCGGCGGGGGCGGGCGGGAACGCCGCCGCCCACACCCGCAGCCGTTCCAGGAACCCCAGTTCCTCGGGGATCCCGGCGGTCGGCTCGGGCAGCCCGGCGAGTTCCGCGCCCGTTTCGAGCGGGGTGAGCTTCAACTCCCGTTGCAGCGCCCGCACTCGGGGCAGATCCTCGGGTCCGGCGCAGGCGTGGCGCGCCGCGACGGCCGCGACGGTGGTCGGTGCGGTGATCACCGGTACGCCTTCGGGCGGGGTGCCGCGCCAGTGCGGCGGGGTGATCAGCCAGGTCTGCTCGGCGGTGCCGGACGAACGGCGGCCCAGGTAGGCGAAGTTGTTGGTCCAGGCGTCGATGAACTGGAGCACGTAGTAGGCCCCGGCGGAGTCCGGGACGTGCAGCAGCAGCGGGCCGCCGGACAGGTCGAGCGGGGCCACCGAGTACACCGTGTCGTTGTTGACCGACACGAAGTGCGAGTCGGGGGTGGCCAGTTCGGTGCCGTGCCCGAAGGTGTTCCAGGCGGTCGGGGGGATCGAACCCATGCCCCGCCGGTGGATGGTGTCCACCATGGTCAGGTCGGCGACCAGCGGGTAGCCGTACACGAAGGCCTCGGCGGCCAGCATCTCGGGCGTGGCGTCAACCATGGCGAACGTCCTTTTCTGCTCGGCGGGTTCAGCGGGAGGTGGGCGTCGGCAGCTGCCAACTGCCGTTCAGCAGCGCGGGTTCCGGCCCGTACGCGCGCACCACGACCTGGTACGGGCCGGCCGGGGCGGGCAGCCAGTTCGCCAACTCGGCGGGGTCGGTGGGGCGTTCGTGCTGGAGGTAGAGCGTCAGCGAGCCGTCGGGGCCGTACACCAGGCCGGGGGTGCGGTCGCCGATCGAGTACCGGTCGATCTCGTTGGGCGCCAACTGCCGTTCCGGGAAGCGGTACATGGTCGCCGACCAGAAGTACCGGGCCGGCGGGAGCTGCCCGGGCCCGAAGCGCAGCACGGCCGGCAGCCGGCCGCCCGCCTCGGACTCCCAACCCCCGTACCAGGCCTCCTCGGTGGGCAGCCCGTACAGGCCGGTGAGCGCGCCGCACGCACGGTCCAGGTACCGGGTGCCGAGCTGCTCCCGGGTGCCGAACAGCGCGGTGCCGTCGGCCGCGCCCCGCGCCGCCCCGGCCAGTTGCCCGCGGCCGTCCGCCACTCCCTCCAGCATCGCCGCCCGGGCCTCGGCGGACAGCGCGGCGGGCTCGAAGTCCCCTGATCCCACGCCGAGTTCGGCCAGCTGCTCGCGCAGTTCGGCGTCGGCGGGCAGCACCGGGACGAAGCCCAGCAGGAAGTCCAGGAAGGTGAAGAACTCCAGCGTTCCGAGCACCTCTTCGCCGCGCCACACCGGCCACACCGGCTCGGACGCCACCGGCCGCGGGGTGCCCAGGTGCTCGCTGAGCGGCATCAGCCGGTACCCGGCCTGCACCCGTCGCAGCTCCGGCTCGTCGGCCGGCCCGGCCAGGTACGTCCGGCCGACGATGCCCGCCAGGGTGGTGTCCGTCCGCACCACGCCGTCGAAGCCGGCCGGCGGATCGGCCCGGTGGCCGGGGCCGGCGATCAGGTAGCGGCCGCCGCCGTTGCCGGTGGTCCGGGTGCCGACGAAGCCCGCGTACGCGGTGTCCAGATCGTGCACCGGCAGCACGTGGTACCGGTCGGTGGCGGGCACCTCCAGCACCCAGGGTTCGGCCCGCAGGTCGAGCCATGCCCACGAGTACGGCGTGTCGTTGTTCGGCGTCACCACGTCCGTGTCGGCGGGGGTGAACGGGCGCGAGAAGTGCCGGAACACCCCGAAACCCCCGATGTACCGGGGGTCCGCGTCGTCGATCGCCTGCGGGTGCAGCGTCCCGTAGTTCGCCAGCATCGGGTAGCCCCGGATCCACGCCTGCGCCGCCGTCCGCCGGACCGCCGCCGGATCCACCCTGGCCGGGCCGCCCATGCCGTCCACCCATCTCCCACGAAGGGATCATTCAGACATACCGGTACACCGGGGATGCTATGCCGCCCACGGCCCGTCCGGCGCCCCGACCCTCCGACCGGCCGTCAGGGGACCTCCCCGTCGGCGGACGTTCCGGCTCTGCCCGTAGCTAAGAGTGCGGATGACCGGCCGCCGGAGCGGACACCCTGAGGCCATGGACATCCTTCTGCTCGGCGGCTCCAAGTTCCTCGGGCGCGCCTACGCCGCCGAGGCACTCGCCCGCGGCCACCGCGTCACCACCTTCAACCGCGGTGTCAGCCGCACCGACCTGCCCGGCGTGGAGGCCGTCCACGGCGACCGCACCTCGCTCGATGACCTGCACCGGCTCATCGACGGCCGGCAGTGGGACGCCGTGATCGACACCTCCGGACAGCAGCCGCACGACGTCGCCACCACCGCCCGGCTGCTCCGCGACCGGGCCGGCCACTACGGCTTCGTCTCCTCCGTCCACGCCTTCGCCGACTGGCCCGCCCTCCCGGTCGACGCCGACTCCCCCACCCTCGAATGCGCCGGCGACGTCGGGCCGGACCAGCCGTTCGCCAACGCCCTCAAGGCCGGCTGCGAACGCGCCCTGCTCGACAACTTCGGCCCCGCGACGATCCTCAACTGCGGCCTGCTGATCGGCCCCCACGAACCGATCGGCCGCCTCCCCTGGTGGCTCGACCGGATCGCCCGCGGCGGCCGCGTGCTCGCACCCGGCGCCCCCGAGAACCCGCTCAGTCTGATCGACGCCCGGGACTTCGCCGCGTTCGGCCTCGACCTCGCCGAACAGCGCGCGACCGGGCGGTTCGTCACCACCTCGCCGATCCGGTCGGCGACGATGGGCGAGTTCCTGGAGGCGTGTCGCTCCGCGACCGGGTCCGACGCGGAGTTCGTCTGGACCCCCGACGCGACGCTGCTCGCCGCCGAGGTCGCGCCCTGGGTCGAACTCCCGCTCTGGGCACCGGTCGTGGACGGGTGGCACGGGACCTGGCACGCGGACAGTGCGCCCGCGCTGGCGGCCGGGCTGCGGATCCGGCCGCTCGCGGAGACCGTCCGGGACACCTGGGAGTGGCTGGAGTCGGGTGGGCGTACGGAGGTCGGCTACCGGCAGCTGGACACTCCGTTGGGGATCGAGCCGGAGAAGGAAGAGGCGCTGCTCGGGGGGTGACGGCAGGCGGGGCGAAACCGGGGGCGCGGAGTGCGCGACAAGCGCGTGCCCGTCCGCAAGGTCGCAAGCAGTGTTCAAGTCATTGCCTGCGTCGCGATCTTGCGGACGAGTGCGTTCCCCTTCGCGCAGTTCCCCGCGCCCCTGTTTGTGTTTTCGCCAATCAGTAGCTGCGGCGGGTGACCAGCTCCGCCAGGGCGAGCAGTTCGTCGGTGCGGGTCGGGTCCGGGACTGCCACCGCGAGGTGGCTGATGGCGGTGGCCATGCGTTCGCAGCTCTCGCCCTGGGCCCAGGCGCGGCCGCCGGCGCGGTCGACCGCGGTGGCGGCGGCGGCGAGGTCTGCGGGGCTGAGGGGGCGGCCGGAAGCGTAGAGCGTGGCGAGTTCCGCGCCGGCGGGGGTGGTGGAGGAGAGCGCGTGGACGACCGGGAGGGACTTCTTGCGAGCGGCGAGGTCCGCGCCGACCGGCTTGCCGGTGACCGCGGGGTCGCCCCAGATGCCGATCAGGTCGTCGATCAGCTGGAAGGCGAGGCCGATCTCGCGGCCGAAGGCGTCCATCGCGTCGGCGGTGGCGGCGTCCGCGCCGGCGTACAGCGCGCCGAGGGCGCACGCGCAGCCGAGGAGGGCGCCGGTCTTGCTCTCCGCCATAGCGAGGCACTCGGCGAGGGTGACGTCGGAGCGCTGCTCGAAGGAGCAGTCGGCCTGCTGGCCGGCGCAGAGTTCGACCACGCAGTCGGCGAGGCGGCGGACGGCGGCCGCGGCGGCGGGGTGGGGGTCCTCGGCGAGTACCCGGAGGGCGAGGGAGTGCATGGCGTCGCCGGCCAGGATCGCCCCGGTGGTGCCGAACACCCGCCAGGCGGTGGGGCGGTGGCGGCGGGTGTGGTCGCGGTCGAGGACGTCGTCGTGCAGCAGGGTGAAGTTGTGGACGAGTTCGACGGCGGCGGCGGCCCGGACGGCGTCCTGCGGGCGGCCGCCGACGGCCTGGGTCGCGGCGAGCACCAGGGCGGGGCGGATCGCCTTGCCGGCGCCGGCCGCGCTCGGGGTGCCGTCGGACTCCAGCCAGCCGAAGTGGTAGCCGGCGATCTGCCGCATCGAGTCCGGGAGGGTGTCGACGGCGGCGCGCAGCGCCGGGTCGACCACGGTGCGGGCCCGGCCGAGCAGGGCGAGCGCCTCGGCGGTGTCGCGGGCGCCCTCGACGGGGGTGGTGTTCTCGCTGTGCTGTCCGCGTTCGGACACGGTGATGGCCATGGTGAGTCCTCCCCCTGGGCCCGCCCCGGGTGCGGGGCGCGGCGGATCTCCGCGTCGGCCGAGTGCCGGCGCGGTCGGCGGGCGGGCCCGGGACGGCGGGCCCGCCGCGCGGTCGGTCGTGCCGGTCAGTCGTGCCAGTTCGCGACGTCCACGTTCTCCAGCACGCCGATGGCGTCCGGGACGAGGATCGCGGCGGAGTAGTAGGCGCTGACCAGGTAGGAGATGACCGCCTTCTCGTCGATCCCCATGAAGCGGACGTTCAGCCCGGGCTCGACCTCGTCGGGCAGCTTGCCGGGGTGCAGGCCGACCACGCCCTGGTTGTCGGCGCCGACGCGCATCGCCAGGATCGAGGTGGAGCCGTTCACCACCGGGATCTTGTTGCAGGTGTAGATCGGGACGCCGCGCCAGGTGGGGACCGTCTTGCCGTCCACCTGCACGGTCTCCGGGTACAGGCCGCGGCGGTTGCACTCCCGGCCGAAGGCGGCGATGGCCTTCGGGTGGGCGAGGTAGAACTTGGTGCTGCGGCGGCGGCAGAGCAGTTCGTCCATGTCGTCGGGGGTGGGCGGGCCGGAGTGGGTCTGGATCCGCTGGCTGTACTCGGCGTTGGCCAGCAGGCCGAACTCCGGGTTGTTGACCAGCTCGTGCTCCTGGCGTTCGCGCAGCGCCTCGATGGTCAGCCGCAGCTGGTGCTCGGTCTGGTCCATCGGCTTGTTGTAGAGGTCGGCGACCCGGCTGTGCACCCGCAGGACCGTCTGGGCGACGCTCAACTCGTACTCGCGGGGCGTGAGTTCGTAGTCGACGAAGGCGGTGGGCAGGCCGTACTCGCCCTCGTGGCCGGCCGACATGCCGATCTCCGCCTCGCCCTTGCGGTTCTGCGGCAGCTGGGAGTCCGCGACGAAGGCGAGGATCTGGTCGCGCAGCGCCTCGGAGCGGTCCGCGAGCTCCTGGAAGGCCGGCCAGGACAGCACCATCACCGTTCCGGCGGTGGTCGCCTTGACGCTGTAGGGCCAGCGGCGGTCGGCGACGGTGAGTGCCTCGTCGCCGATGTGGTCGCCGTCGGCGAAGGTGCCGAGCACGGTGGCGTCGCCGTACCGGCCGGTGCCGATCTTGTCGACCTTGCCGTGCGCGACCAGGTAGACCTCGTCGATCTCGCGGCCCTGCTCGATCAGCAACTCCCCTGCCGCGAAGTCCCGTTGGACGAACCGGCCGGCCAGCTCGACGAGCAGCTCGTCGTCCTCGAAGCCGCGCAGCACCGGCACCTCGCGGAGCGTGGGCGGCACGACGGAGACCTGTCGGCCGGTCTGCGCGAAGCCGACCCGGCCCCGGCCCACCGCGTACGACAGCCGCCGGTTCACCCGGTAGGTGCCGCCGGAGACCTCCACCCAGGGCAGCGCGCGCAGCAGCCAGCGGTTGCTGATCTCCTGCATCTGCGGGGCCGACTTGGTGGTCGACGCGAGGTTCTTGGCCGCCGCCACCGAGAGGCTGCTCTGCGGCCTCGGCTGGGCGGTTCCGGCGGTGGTTTCGGTCGTCATGTCCGAGGGCCTCGTGATCGCGTCGACGGCGGTTTTCGGCAACCATGCTGACGCCCGGTCAGGTAGCGCGGCAATCACTCGTGCGAGTGAATCAGGTGTGCGAGGCGAATGGTGCGACCAGCGCACTGGATCGATCATCGTTCGATCCGCGCGAGCCCCCCGACGCCTTCCCGCACGCCCCGAAAGGCCCTGCCGGACAGCGGATTTCGAAGCGTCCGCACAGCTCACCGGCCCGTTGTTCGAATCGCTCCGGAACAGCGCTAAGGTGGCCCCCACACCGCATGGTGACCGCCGCCACAGCGCAGGCGAACCGGTCGGTGATGACCTCCCATTGGCACGCCCTCCTCCGGGGAGACTTCCGTGACCGCGCCCGTCCGCGTCTGGCTGAACCGCACCTACGCCGAGAACGTCTTCTTCATCGAGCTGCTGCGGTCCGCGCCGCGCCCGGTGCACGTCCTGGCCACCCACGTCGACCCGGACTCGCCGGTGCTCGCCGCCGCCGACCTCGGGTTTCTGGAACCGGACCGGCTCTCCGCCGAGAGTTACGTGGAATTCGCGCTGGAATTCTGCGCCCGCCACCGGATCGACGTATTCCTGCCCCGCCTGCACCAGTTGGCGATATCGCTGCGCCGCCGCGAATTCGAGGTACTCGGCACCGCGCTGATCTGCCCGCCCGCGCCCGCGATCGCGCTGTTCACCAGTAAGGCGGAGGGCTACCGCGCCCTCGACGCCGCCGGCCTGCCCACCCCGCTGTGGCTGCACGCCGACACCGCGGCCCAACTGCTGGTCGCCGTCGAGGAGATCGAGGCCACCGGCGCCCCCGCCTGCCTGAAGCCCGCGAGCGGCGCCGGCGGCGAGGGCTTCCGGATCCTCACCCGCGAACCGTTCAGCCTCCGCCGGCTCGCCGGGTACGTCGACGCGCGGGTCCAACTCGACCAGGTAATGGGTGCGTTGAGGTCCTCCACCGCGCCCGCCGACCTGCTGGTGATGCCCTACCTGAACGGCCCCGAGGTGTCGGTGGACTGCCTCGCCGACCAGGACGGGCGACTGCTCGCCGCCGTCGGCCGCACCAAGCAGGGCCGCCGCCGCAGCTTCACCGTCGACCCCCGCTACCTGGAACCGGCCCGCCGGCTGGTCGAGCAGTTCGGCGTCGGGCACCTCTCCAACGTCCAGTTCCGGCACGAGGCGGACGGCCGTCCCGTCGTGCTCGACATCAACACCCGGCCGTCCGGCGGACTGCACCAACTCCGGCTCTGCGGGCTCAACTTGCCTGTCGCTGCTCTTGAACTGGCGCTCGGCGCACGGCCGTTGCTGCCCGAGGTGGACGAACTCGCGCTCGGCGAATACACCTTGGTGTCCGGCGTCCAGGCAGTCCTGCCGCGCCAGGCCGCGGCCCCCGCGCTGGAGCGGCTGGACGGGGCGCTGCTGTAGCTCCCCCCTTGCGGTCAGTCCGTCGGCCCAGACCAGTCCAGGGTCGGCGGCAGTACGCCTTCCAGGGTGAGCAGCCAGCGCTTGACCTCCACCCCGTGCCAGGCGCCACCGAACCCGCCCAGCCCGTCGGCCGCCACCACCCGATGGCACGGCACCAGCAACGGCAGCGGATTGGCCCCCATCATCTGCCCGACCGTCCGGGCCGGCAGCCCCGGCTCGGGCAGGTCGTCGAACACTCCGCTGCGGGTGGCGAGTTCGCCGTAGGTGGTGGTGCGGCCGTACGGCACCTCGGTCAACAGGCAGCGCAGCACCGCCAGTTGGGGTCCGGTCGTGAAGCGCCAGTCGATCGGCAGCTCCAACTCCGTTCGCCGCCCGGCGAAGTACTCGCCGACCCGGGCCTCCACCAGCGACCGCTTGCGCGCGTCCCCGCACTCCGGCACGCCCACCGGCCGTCCCGCGAACGTCTCCCCCGCGTACGTCGCCGCCGCCACCCCGTCCGCCGTCACGCCGAACTTCATCGGGCCACTGGGCAGCGGCGTGGCCACGGTCACCCACGACAGCTCCATGCCTTCAACCTAGCGGCTTCGGGGGAGGGCGGGTGCGGGGAACTGCGCGACAAGCGCACACCGGTCCGTGAGGTCGCGAGCACGTGCAAGTCGTTGTCCTGCGTCGCGATCTTTCCGGCGAGTGCCTTCCGCTTCGCGCAGTTCCGCCCCCTCGCTTCGCTGGGGGTACCCCCAGCGCCCCTGTTTTCGCGCCCGCCTGCTGTCGCTCAGAGGTGGTCGCGGAGGTAGTCCGACAGGTGGTGGCACCAGGTGGCGAGCTCGGCGCGGTCCGGGGGGTCGCCGCCGGAGAGGGCGGCGGTCGCGGCGGCGGGGAGCTGGCCGGTCGCGGCGAGGCGGGAGAGGCCGGAGAGGACGCCGGCGAGCCGTTCGGCGTCGGTGTGGCTGAGCATCACGAGTGCGTCGGTGTGGCCGATGGTCATGGAGCCGGGCATCGGGTTCTCCTCGGGTCGGTCCCCCCGGGTGGCTGGGCCCCCTTTTGTCCACGGTACGACCGGTGCGGTGGGCCCGCGCGAGCGCCGCTCGCCCGTTCGGCGCGCCCGGATGGCCGGGGGTGGCGGGCGGCAGGACGGTCGGAGGAGGTGTGTGCGGGCGAGCGGGTGAGCAGGGGAGCGCAGATGGCAGAGCAGGCGGCGCCCGGGATTCGTGAGCTGCTCCACAGTCCCGGTTACCTGCGGTTGCTGCTGGTGTCCGCGCTGGTGGGTGTGCCGGTCTCGCTGGCGGCCTTCGGGTTCGTGAGCCTGGAGCACGAGTTGCAGCACTGGGTGTGGGAGTCGGCGCCGGAGGCCTTGGGGTACGGGCGGGCGCCGTGGTGGTGGCCGTTGCCGGCGTTGGCGTTGGCGGGTCTGTTGCTGGCACCGATCGTGACCCGGATGCCGGGGCGGGGCGGGCACGTGCCGGTGCACGGGCTGGGCGGGCCGCCGACGCTGCCGGTGGAGGTGCCCTCGGTGGTGCTGGCGGCGCTGGCGGCGCTGCCGCTGGGCGCGGTGCTGGGTCCGGAGGCGCCGTTGATGGCGCTGGGCAGTGGCCTGGCGCTGCTGGCGGTGGGCCGGGCGCGGCCGGAGGCCAGTCCGTTGCTGGTGCCGATGCTGGGTGCGGCCGGATCGACCGCGGCGATCTCGACGATCTTCGGAAGTCCGCTGGTGGCGGCGGTGCTGATGATCGAGGCGGCGGGTCTGGGCGGGCCGCAGCTGACCTTGCTGCTGTTGCCGTGTCTGCTGTCGTCGGGGGTGGGCGCGCTGGTGTTCACCGGATTCGGGCACTGGACGGGGCTGACGATCGGGGCGTTGCGGCTGCCGGAGGTACCGAAGGCGGCGCTGCCGGATGCGGCGGACTTCCTGTGGGGGGTGCCGCTGGCGATGGTGATCGCGGTGCTGATGGTCGCGGGGCAGACGCTGGGCCAGCGGTTCGCGGCGTTCACGGCGCAGCGCACGGCGGTGCGGACGGTGATCTGTGCGGTGCTGGTGGGTCTGTGTGTGACGGGGTACGCGGTGACGACGGGCCGGTCGCCGGAGGAGGCGGCGCTGTCGGGGCAGGCGACGCTGGGGCAGTTGGCGGCGGATCCGCAGGCGTGGTCGGTGGGGGCGTTGCTGGCGCTGGTGGTGTTCAAGGGGTTGGGCTGGGGGGTGGCGCTGGGGTCGCTGCGGGGTGGGCCGATCTTTCCGGCGGTGCTGCTGGGTGCGGCGCTCGGGGTGGCGGTGGGCGGGTTGCCGGGGCTGGGGGTGGCGGCGGGCCTGGCGGCGGGGTTGGCGGCGAGCACTGCGGCGGTGACCCGGTTGCCGGTGACGAGCACGGTGCTGGCGGCGGCGCTGCTGGGTGATCAGGCGGCGGATTCGCTGCCGTTGGTGATCGTCTGCGTGGTGGTGTCGTTCCTCACCGCGACGTTCGTGCACCGGGTGGCGGCGGACGCTTCGCACGGGCGGTCGGACTCGTCATCCACGGCCGGTTGACCGAATACCACCCCGGGGCGGCAAAGTTTGAGTCAAAACGGTGAAGGTTCGTCGAACCGGTCATGGACTCCTGTCGCACCGGCCACACCGCTCCCCCTCCCACCACCTGGGAGCAGGAGTGTTCATCGTTTTCACTACTGAAACCCCTCCACCCGCACACACGTCGGAAATGGACAGCGCGCTTTCCCGCCCGGCCAGGCCCGACCGACCGGCCGGTCAGCGACGAACCGCAGGTGGCGGGGGTCACGGCGGCGTTCGGCGGGCGCCCGGCGGTCGTCTGCCGGCAGGTTGGCCAGTCCGGCACTCACCACATGGTGGGAAGCCGGGAAAAGGTTGACCTCGGCGCCGAAAGCGAACCCCCGTTCGCAGCAGGCACTCCGGCCGGGACACCGTTGCGGCCGAACCGACGAGCCCTCTGGAGGGGAACATGCGTAACGAGATCCTCGTGCAGCAGGACAGCGACCTCGACCTCGACCTTCGCATCGCGGAGGTCTCGGACGAGACCCAGGCGTTCGGCCAGGGCACCTTCACCTCTCCGAGCAGCTACGCCATCGGCACCCGCTGCCCGAAGTGCTGCTGACGTCACGTCGGTAGACCACGTGCGCGGGGCGGGCTGCGGCCCGCCCCGCGTTCTTCGTTCTCCGCAGTCTCCCGCAGCCGCAGTTGCCCGCCGTTTCCGACCGTGAGGGACACCACGAACGTGCGACCTGAGCAGGACCTGTTCGAGATCCGCGAGCCGGTGCTGGTGCGGATGGCCAGCACGCCCCGGACCGGAGCCGAGGCCCGGATCGACCCGGACGACCCTGTCCCGGGGGTGCGCCGGCTGGCCGCGAACCCGCTGCTGCGGCAGGCCGTCGAGGTCGCCAGCGGCAGCCTCGCGCTCAGCCTGCAGCGTCTCGGCGAGCCCGACGGCGCGGCCGCGCTCGGCCGGAAGCGGACCGTCAGCGCCGCCCGCACACTGACCCGCTACGCCCGCCGTTCGGGCGGCCGGCCCACGCCGTTCGGCCTGTTCGCGGGCGTCGGCCGGGCGAGCTTCGGGGCCGCCGCGAAGTCCTCGCCGGCCGGGGCCGGCCAGGTCCGGGTGCGCCTGGACGGCGGCTGGCTGCACCGCCGGGTGCTGGCCTGGCTGGCCGTGCCGGCGGTCCGCCGCCGGGTCGAGGTGGTGCTGGACGACCTGTCCGTGCTGCGCGACGGCCGCCTGCTGCGGCACACCGGCGAGCGCGAGCTCTCGGTGCGCGACAACGCGCTGGTGGCCCGGGTGCGCGAGCTGGCGGCCCGGCCGGTCGGGTACGCGGCGCTGCTGGACGACCTGGCCGGGCGCTTCCCGCAGCTGCCCGCCGAGCGGATCGACGCGCTGCTGGCCGGCCTCGTCCAGCACGGTTTCCTGCTCACCTCGCTGACCCCGCACCGGATCGACGACGCGCTGCTGACCAGGATCGAGTCCGCCGTCGACGGCGTGGTGCCGGGCGCGGCCGAGGGGCTGCGCGCCGTCCGCGCCGCCGCGGCCGCCCACGAACGCGACCGGCCCGGCGAGGGGCTGGAGTCCTGGCGGGCCCTGCTGGACGAGGTCCGGGCGCTCGACCCGGCCGACCGGGCCGGGGAGCGGCCGCCCGTCCAGGTCGACCTGCGGATGCCCGCCGACCTGGTGCTGCCCGAGGCGATCGGCGAGGAGGTGCGCCGGTACGCCGCCGCGATCTGGGCGATCACGCCCGAGTGGACCACGCTGGAGCACCTGCGCGACTACCGGGAGCGGTTCGTCGAGCGCTACGGCACCGCGAGCGCCGTCCCGTTGGGAGACCTCGCCGACCCGCACCGCGGCCTCGGCCTGCCCGCCGAGTACGGCGGCGCACTGCCCACGCACGCGCGCTCCGGGCCCGGCGACGACGCCGACCGCTCCCGTCGCAACGCCGTCGCCGAGCTCGTCCAGCAGGCCGTCATGTCCGGCCGCGACCTGGAACTGGACGACGCCGACATCGCCCGGCTCGCCGACGCCGCCGGCCACACCCCGGGCAGCAGCCGCCCGCCGCGCACCCTGGAACTCTGCTTCCAGCTGCTCGCCGACTCCACCGCCGCCCTCGACCGCGGCGAGTTCCTGCTGCTCGGCAGCCCGCACATCGGCTCCTGGACGGCCGGCGCCACCGCCGGCCGGTTCGCCGACCTGGCCGGCCTGACCGACGGCCTCGCCGCGCTCGCCGCCGGGCCCGACGAGTCCGCCGGGTCCCCCGGGAACGCAGTACTGCCCGTCCAGGTCGAGCTGGCCCCGCGCGACCCGCGCTCGCTGAACATCGTCCAGGTGCCGCAGCTGCTGCCGCACCGCCTGCCGATCGGGGTGCCCGCCGACCGCGGCGACCCGCACTGCCTGGACTGGCGCACCCTGCTGGTCGCCGCCGGCGAGGACGGGCTGCGCCTGCTGCACCCGGAGACCGGCCGCCAGATCGTCCCCGTCTTCCCGCACATGCTCGCCCTGGACGCGCAGGCCCCGCCGGTCGCCCGCTTCCTGTCCGAGCTGGCCGCCGCCCGCCCCCGGGTGTGGTCCGGCTGGGACTGGGCGGGCCTGGACACGCTGCCCTACCTGCCCGCCGTCCGCTACGGCCGGGTCCTCACCACCCCGCGCCGCTGGCTGCCCGGCCGCCGCCTGCGCGACGCCGCCCGCGGCGCCGGGCCGGCCACCTGGGCGGAGGGCCTGCGCGAGTGGCGCGAACGCTTCCGGGTGCCCGACCGGCTGCAGATCGCCAGCAACGACCGGATGTTCCCGATCGACCTGCGCGAAACCTGGGACACCGACCTGCTGCGCGCCGAACTCACCGCCCCCGAACCGCGGTTCCAGCTCTACCAGGACCTCACCGCGGACGGCGCCGGCCTCGGCTGGAACCACGGCCACAGCACCGAGATCGTCGTCCCGCTGTTCCGCGCCCCCACGCCGGAGCCCGCCGACGGCCGCCCACCGCTCGCCAGGTCGGCGCTGCGCATCGCCCCGACCGCCGTCCATCTGCCCGGCGAGAACTGGCTGTTCGTCAAGCTGTACGCCGACCCGTCCGCGCACGAGACGCTGCTCGCCGACCACCTGCCCGCGCTGCTCACCGACCTCGGCGACGACATCGACCGCTGGTTCTTCCTCCGCTACCGCGACCCCGAACCGCACCTGCGGCTGCGTCTGCACGGCGACCCCGCCGTCCTGAACGCCCGGGTGCTGCCCGCGCTCGGCGCGCGCGTCCGGCAGCTGATCGGCACCGGCGCGCTGCGCACCATGGCGCTCGACGTGTACCGGCCGGAGACCGACCGCTACCTCGGTCCGGACGCCCAGCAGGCCGCCGAGGAACTGTTCCTGACGGACAGCCAGTCCGCGGTCCTCCAGTTGCAGGCCCGCCGCGCCGGGGCGGCCGCCGTGCCGGACGAGGTGCTGGCCGCCGTCGGCCACGCCGTGCTGCTGGACTCGCTCGGCGACTGGGACTGGTGCGGCTGGGCCGACCACCTGTTCAGCAAGGGCCCCGACCACCAGGTCTACCAGCGCCACCGCGCCCTCACCGACCGGCTGATCCGCCCCGGCGACGCCGCCCGGCACGCCGCCGAACTTCTCGGCGTCCCCGCCCTGGCCACCCTCTGGACGGACTCCCCCGCGCCGCGCGCCTTCGGCCGGCTGCTGCTGGCCGCGCCCGAGGCCGACCGCGACGAGGCGCTGATGTCGCTGCTGCACATGCGTCACAACCGGCTGTTCGGCAGCGACCCGGCCGCCGAGGCCCGCGGCTACGCCGTCCTGCGCGGCGCGGCGCGCTCCCTGCTCGGCCGCCGGGCCCACGCGGGCGGCGCGCAGTGACATGGCGTCAGCCACCGGGATTCGGCGGCGTTGTACACGGAGCCGGCGGAGTTGCGCGGGGCCAGAAGCGGCGCCGGCCCGTTGCGCCGCCCGGCGACGCGCCTTCGGCCTGCCTCGCCCGGACGCCCCCGGAGCCGCTCATGACGGCACGCCGCCTCTGCTCTGCCACCGTTCTCTTCCCCACCCGGAGCTCCTCATGACCGTCACCGAACCCACCGCCGCGCCCTCACACCGGGCCGAACTGCGCGAAGCGGCCGGGGTGATGTCCGACCGGATCCTCGACAGGCTCGCCGACCCCGCCGCCACCATGGCCGCCACCCGGATCCCCGCCGAGGCCGCCGACGACGGGGTCGCGGAGGGCGTGTGGGCGGAACTGACGCTCGGCAGCGGCAGCCCGGGCCTGTCGCTGGCGTTCAGCGGCGGCGCTCGGCCCGGCACCGACCGGACGGCGCGGGCGCACGGCTGGCTCGCCGTCGCCACCCGGGCCGCCGCCGACGGGAAGACCACCCCCAGCGGGATCTTCAAGGGCCCCGGGGCGCTGGCGTTCGCCGTACTGATCGCCAACCGGGCCACCGGCGGCTACACCACCGCCCTGCACCGACTCGACGCCTACCAGCGGCAGTTGGTGCACACCGCGATGCCCGCCGTACCGGACGGGCCGCTCGCCACCATCGGCCACTACGAGGTGGTGCGCGGCATGACCGGCGTCGGCCGGTACCTGCTGGCCCGCGCCGAGACCTGCGGCAAGGAACTGGAGACCGTCCTCGGCTACCTGATCGAACTGGCCCGCGGCGAGACCGAGCACCGCGGCGTACGCGTCCCGCGCTGGTGGGCACTGGACGCGCCGCGGATCGGCTCCGAACACCTACTGCCCGACGGCCACCTCAACCTCGGCCTGTCGCACGGCGTCCCGGGCCCGCTGATGCTGCTCGCGCTGGCCTGGCGGGACGGCATCCGGCTGCCCGGCCACCAGGAGGCGCTGGAGAGCGCCGCCGAGCTGATGGTCCGCTGGGCGGTGCGCGACGAACACGGCCCGTACTGGCCGGGCTTCCTGGACCTCACCGAGTACCTGGCCGGCCCCGACGCCTACCGGAAGCCCCCCAGCTGGCCGTCCTGGTGCTACGGGGCGCCCGGCGTCTCCCGCGCCCTGCAGGTCGCCGGCGCGGTCCTCGACCGCCCCGACTGGACCGCGACGGCCCGCGACTCGGTCGAGCGGCTGCTCACCCGGCCGCTCGACGACTGGGGCATGACCGACCACGCGCTCTGCCACGGCTGGGCCGGCGCCCTGCACCAACTGGGCCGCCTGAACGAACACTTCGCCGATCCGCGGATCGAGCAGCGGCGCGACCTGATCGCCGCCCGGCTGATCGACTCGTTCGACCCGGACGCCCCGTTCGGCCTGCGCTTCAGCATGACCGCCAAGCCGTTCGCGTCCGACGTCTCCGGCTACCTGGACGGCGCCGCCGGCGTCGCGCTCGCCCTGGACTCCTACGCGTCCGGCGGCACCCCGCACGACTGGGACATGCCGCTGCTGCTCTCCTGAACGCCGACAAGGCTGAGCGCCGGCCAACGCTGAACGCCGGCAAAGCTGAGCGCCGACCAACGCTGAACGCCGGCAAAGCTGAGCACCGGCAACGCGCTTCGGAGTGGTACCCGCCCCCCGCGGGTACCACTCCAGCGCCCCCCAGCACGGCGATCCCCCCGTCGCCGCCGTGCGCTACCCCCCTCCGTCGACCCCCTGCGGTACCGGAGCAGCTCGGTACAGCCGGGGAAACGGCGGGCCCGTGGGCCGGCCGCCGGCGGGTGGACGGTCCACGACTCGGTCGTCGGTCCGAGTACCTCGACCCGGTCGCGTTCCGATGAGCACAGCCTGCGGTGGGCCGATAACCGGCAGCTAACATCTCCCTCACGTGCACCGGTGGGAGCCGGCGGAGACCTGCACGCGGCACGGGGAGCACACGGGTGCGGTTCGGATTGCTCGGCAGTCTGCTGGCGCAGGACGGCGGGCAGGACGGCGGGCAGGACTGCCCGGTCCGCGGTCCGAAGGCCCGCGCCCTGCTCGCCGTCCTGCTGCTGCACGCCAACCGGCCGGTCTCGCTCGACCGCCTGATCGACACCCTGTGGGGCGCCCACGCCCCCGCCACCGCCGAAGCCTCACTGCGCAACCTGGTCGCCCGGCTGCGCCGCGCACTCCGCGACGAACCCGGCCAGCGCCTGCGGGCCGTCCCCGGCGGCTACCGGCTGGACGTCGCCGACGACGAGCTGGACACCCTCCGCTTCGAACAGGCCGTGCACCGGGCCCACGCCGCCCACCAGGCCGGGGACCTCCCGCAGGTGCTGGCCGAAACCGCCGCCGCTCTCGAACTCTGGCGCGGCGAACCGCTCGCCGACGTCCCCGAACCGGCCGCCGACCACGCCGCCCAACTCGAACAGTGGCGCGAGAAGCGGCTGCAGGCCCTGGAATGGCGCTTCGACGCCGAACTGCGCCAGGGCCGCCCGCACGGCCTGATCGCCGAACTCACCGGCCTGGTCGGCGAACTCCCCCTGCGCGAGGCCTTCCACGGCCAGCTCATGCAGGCCCTCGACCTGACCGGGCGCCGCGCCCAGGCCCTCGCCGTGTACCAGCGACTGCGCCGCACCCTGGTCGACGAACTCGGCATCGAACCCGGCCCCGCCGTCCAGGAAGTGCACCGGCGCATCCTCGCCGACCCGCAGACCCCCGCCGCCGAAACCTCCAACACCCGCCCCAGACCGGCCCAACTCCCCTCCCCGCCCGCCCACTTCCTCGGCCGCGAGGACCAGCTCGACACCCTGCGCACCGCCCTGCTGACCCGCACCGACCGGCCCGCCACGGCCGTACTGAGCGGCATGGCCGGCGTAGGCAAATCCGCCCTCGCCCTGACCTGCGCCAACGCGCTGCGCGAAGAATTCCCCGACGGACAACTGTTCCTGAACCTGCGCGGCGCCACCCCCGGCCTCACCCCACTCGGCGCCCTGCCCGCACTCACCGCCCTGCTCCGCGGCCTCGGCATCGAATCGTCCGCACTGCCCGACGACCCCGACACCGCCGCCGCCCTGCTGCGCACCACCCTCTCCGGCACCCGCACCCTGCTGCTCCTCGACGACGCCGCCGACCTCGCCCAGGTCCGCCCCCTGCTGCCCGCCGGACCGGGCTGCGCCGTACTGATCACCGGCCGCACCCCGATGCTCGCCCTCGACGGCGCACTCCACCTGCGCCTCGGCACCCTCTCCGAACGCGAAAGCATCGCCCTGGTCGAACGCACCGCGGGCCGCGCCACCGCCGACCGCACCGTCGTCGCCATCGAACAGGCCGACCTCGCCCGGCTCGTCCACCTCTGCGGCCGACTCCCGCTCGCCCTGCGCATCGTCGGCGCCCGCCTGGCCGCCCGCCACACCCTGCCGGTCCGCGGCCTGGTCGGCCGGCTGGAAGAAGGCACCGACCGCCTCGACGAACTCGAACTCGACGACCTGAGCATCCGCCAGTCGCTCGCCCTCACCTACGACTCACTCCGCGACTCCACCCGCCGCCCCGACCAACGCGCCGCCGACGCCCTCCTCGCCGTCGGCGCCCTCGACCTCCCCGAATACACCGCCCCCCTGCTGGCCGGCGTCCTCGACCTCACCCCCACCCAGGCCGCCGCCGCCCTCGACCGCCTCACCGAGGTCGCCCTCCTCGACGAACCGCGACTCGACCGCTACGTCCCGCACGACCTGGTCCGCGACTACGCCCGCGAACTCACCGCCGACGCGAAGCAGCGCGTCCGGCTCACCCGCGCGGCGCTCGAGTGGTACCTGGGCGCCGCGTCCGCCGTGGCACTGGCCCTGGACGCGGCCAAGCACCCGGACCGGCACTTGCCCGCTGTCGCCCCCGGCCGCGAATTCGACCGGGACGCCGCGCTGGCCTTCGGAGACGCCGAGTACGGCAACCTGCTGGTCCTGGTGGACCGGCTAGCCGCCGAACCGTGGGCTGCCGAGTACCTGCTCCCGGTGGTGCGGGGGCTCTTCCCCTACCTCCGCGCCCGCGGCCGCCACCCCGAACTCACCCAGCTCAACCAGACCGCCCTGCGAGTGGCCCGGCAGGCGGCCGACTCCACCGCCGAGGCGTACGCACTCGGCGACCTGGCCGCCGCGCACTTCGATGTCGGCCGCTACCTTCCCGCGCTCGACCTGATCGAGCAGAGCGAGGCACTGTGGCGACAGCTCGGCGACCAGCAGCGGGAACGCTACGCCGCCGGCAACCGCGGCATGCTGCTGTCCTCCCTGGGCCGCACCGAGGAGGCCCGGGCCGTCCTGGAACGAGCCGCCGAACTCGCCGAGGAGTACGGCGACGCCTTCAGCGCGGCCACCGTCCACTGCAACCTCGGCAACCTGATCGAAGCCACCGACCCGCACCTCGCCATCGCCCACCACCGCCGCAGCATCGAGGCCGGCCGCAGCGCCGGCATGACCGCGGCCGAAGTCTCCGGCCTCTGCAACATCGGCTACGCCTACCTCCGACTCGACGCCCCCGACGACGCCATCCACCACTTCGACGCCGCCCTCGCCTTCCCGCCCGGCACCGCCCCCTGGGACTTCCGACTCGAAGCCCACAAGGGCCGGATCGAAGCCCTCCGCCGACAAGGCCGCCTCGCCGAAGCCCTGACGGCCTGCCACGAACTCCTCGCCTGGACCACCTCCGTCGCCGAGGGCTACGGCACCGGCCTCACCGAGCACATCCACGGCCTCGTCCTGCGCGACCTCGACCGCCCCCGCGAGGCCGTCGCCGCCTGGCACACCGCCCTGGCCAGCCTCGCCAACGCCGACGTCCAACAGATCGCCGAAATCCACGCCCTCATCGCCGCCACCGAAAGCGCCTGACCCCACCAACGCCGAAGGACCGGCCCCGGGATCCCTCCCGGCGACCGGCCCTCCGTCAACCTCTGCATCCGGAGCCCCCTGTCGGGTTCGAACCGACGACCCCCGCTTTACAAGAGCGGTGCTCTGGCCAGCTGAGCTAAGGAGGCGCAGTAGCCGTCCGCGGGATCCGCGTCGGCACCAGTGGGCAGTGTACCGGGCGGGGGCGGGGCGATGCGGGCGGTTGAGGGGACGGGCGGGGGGTGGGCCGTGATCGGATCGATGCGGAAGTCGGGGGCGGGCGAGGGCTGACAAAAGAACGGGTCGGCGGGTACCGTCACGAGGAGCCGCGCCGGGGTCGGTGGTCCAGACCATTCGGGGCGGTGGAGACCACCCAACCTTTACTCGGATCGTCCGGCACGTTCCTGCCGGTGAAGGAGCGAAGCAGCATGGCTTCTGTGACGTACGACAAGGCCACCCGCGTCTACCCGGGTGCCGACAAGCCGTCGGTCGACGCGCTCGACCTGGAGATCGGCGACGGCGAGTTCCTCGTCCTGGTCGGCCCCTCCGGCTGTGGCAAGTCCACCTCCCTGCGCATGCTGGCCGGCCTGGAGGACGTGAACGGCGGCGCCATCCGCATCGGCGACCGCGACGTGACCCACCTGCCGCCGAAGGACCGGGACATCGCGATGGTGTTCCAGAACTACGCGCTGTACCCGCACATGACCGTCGCCGAGAACATGGGCTTCGCCCTGAAGATCGCCGGCGTCAACAAGGCGGACATCCGCACCAAGGTCGAAGAGGCCGCCAAGATCCTCGACCTGACCGAGTACCTGGACCGCAAGCCGAAGGCGCTCTCCGGTGGTCAGCGTCAGCGTGTCGCGATGGGCCGCGCGATCGTCCGCCAGCCGCAGGTCTTCCTGATGGACGAGCCGCTGTCGAACCTGGACGCCAAGCTCCGCGTCTCCACCCGTACCCAGATCGCCGGCCTGCAGCGCCGCCTGGGCATCACCACGGTCTACGTCACCCACGACCAGACCGAGGCCATGACCATGGGTGACCGCGTCGCGGTGCTCGACAAGGGCGTGCTCCAGCAGGTCGACGCCCCGCGCGCCATGTACGACAAGCCCGCCAACCTGTTCGTGGCCGGCTTCATCGGCTCCCCGGCGATGAACCTGGTCGAGGTTCCGCTGGTGGACGGCGGCGTGAAGTTCGGCGGCTCGGTGATCAACATCGACCGTGAGGACCTCTCGAAGGCCGGCTCCGCGAAGAACGTCGTGGTGGGCATCCGCCCCGAGCACTTCCAGATCGTCCCGGCCGGCGGTGTCGAGGGCGTCGCGGTCACCGTCAACGTGGTCGAGGAGCTGGGCGCGGACGGCTTCGTGTACGGCACCACCCAGGTGTCGGGCCAGGACAAGGACATCGTGGTCCGCGTGCACAGCCGGGAGATCCCGCAGCGCGGCGAGACCATCCACGTCGTCCCGGTCGGCAACGAGACCCACGTCTTCGCCACCACCGGCGAGCGCCTCAGCCGCTGACCGCCGGCCGCTGACGCGGCGCGCTGACCAACGCACCGGAACCCCCTGCCGACGGCCGCCGGCAGGGGGTTCCGCCGTTTCAGCCCCTCGCGTCAACCTGATGGCGGAACAAAACAGGACAGCGATCACTCGTTGGGGTAACGCGGCGCGCCCATTCCGCCACGCACCGCTACTCTCCTGTGCGTGAAACAGCTCGTTCGCCGAATCGGCCAGACCGTTGCCCTCACCCTGCCGGTGATCCTGGTGACCACCGGCACCCTCGCCGTCACCCGCGTCCCATGGGCCCCGCCAACGGCCCTGGACCAGCAGGTGGTCGCGGCCTCCAGCGGGGACGGCACCATCGGCCGGACCTCCACCTCTCCCAACACCCAGGGCCTGGCCGCGCAGGACGCGCTCCGGGTCGACCTGATGGAGGAGCTGAAGAACCACAACCCGGGCACCGCGCTCGACCTGCTGGAGCGCACCATGCGCGAGAAGCCCTCCCTCACCCCCTACTGCAGCGCCCTGGCCGGCGACCTCGGCCGCGCCGCGGTGAAGAAGTACCAGGGCGACGTCCAGCGCGCCCGCTCCTTCGCCCGCCCGGTCTGCGACGGCTCCTTCGCCGCCGGAGTGGTCGGCTAGACAGCAGCCGCCACCGGGAACCGCGCGAGAAACCAGGCACCCGTCAGCAAGATCGCGACGCAGGGCAATGACCTGCACGTGCTCGCGATCTTGCTGACGGGTGCCTTCCGTTTCGCGCAGCTCCCCACGCCCCCGGTTTCTCGCCCACCTGCCCGACCGAACCGAAGGGCCCCTTCCAGGAGGAGATCTCCCGGAAGGGGCCCTGCCGTACGTCGACCGGCCGTCAGGCCGTCTCGCTCACGGCCGCCGGCCGCATGCCGAGCTCCAGCAGCGGCGGCCCGCTGCCCAGCAGCCCGCCGATCACCCCGTGCGAAGGCTGGGAGCGCGGGCTGCTGGGTGCGCCGCCCGTCCCGGCACCGCCGGTGCCCGTGCCGCCTGCGGAGCCGCCCGTACCGGCGCTGCTGCCACCCCCGGCGTGCGGCGCGGGGCTGGTGCCGCCGGACGGGCCGGTGCTGGGCTTGGGCTTTCCGCTGCCACTGCGGCTGGGCGAGGGGGAGGGCGCGACCTTGGTGGGTCCCTGGGACGGCGGGGTGGTCGGTGCGGACGGGGAGGGCGACGGGCCGCTGCTCGGCCAGACCGGGGTGCCGTACTCCGTCGGCGGGTGCACCGGTGTCTGCGTGCGGCCGGTGCGGACGGCGGCGCCGAGCAGCGAGCCGGTGAGCAGGGTCAGACCGACGACCACGGCGGTGACGACCGAACGGCGGCGCAGCATCCGTCGCCGGACCGCGCCGGGTTCGGCGGGCCCGTGGCGGCGGAACGCCTCGAGGGCGATCCGGCCGTCCAGCGAGGCGAACGGGGCGCCGGCCATCAGCAGCGGGCTCCAGGCCGCGAGGAAGATCAGGTCGGGGGTGTCGTAGGCCGGCACCGCCTTCCAGCTGACGGTGAACAGCAGCGCGGCGGACAGCGCCATCGCGCCGCCGGCGGCGAGCCGCTGCCACAGGCCCAGGATGGACAGCACGCCGATCACGATCTCCGCGAAGGAGACCGCGAGGCCCGCGCCGACCGGGTGGGCCATCGCGAAGTCCAGCAGCGGCTGGGCGACCTTCCAGGGGTGCAGCGAGGACAGCCAGCGCATCATCGAGCCGCGCTCGCCACCGTCGAAGTACACCGGGTCGCAGAGTTTGCTGAACCCGGCGTAGACGGACAGCGAGCCGAGCAGCACCCGCAGCGGCAGCAGGACCAGGCCGAGGTCGACCCGGCGGCCGGGGTACCAGGCGTGCCTGGAGCCCTCGCCGAGCGACGGCGTCTCGGGCAGCTCGCCCTCGGGGTGCCAGCTGTGCCCGCCGACCCGCATCGACTCGTCCAGCAGTTCGGCGACGCCGACCCGCGACGATTCGTCCGAACCCGAAGCCGAACCCGAAGCCGAACCCGAGCCCGGGCCCGTGCCCGCGCCGGAGCCCGTCCCGTACTGCCGGGGAACGGCCTGCAGTTGCTGGGTGTCCTGCTCGGAGAAGGCCTTCGCCGGGGCGGGCACGGTGTTCAGCCGGACGGCTTCGAGCAGTTGGGTGGCGGCGGTGTCGCCGGGCGCGGCCTGGCCGCTCCAGGTGACCACCCGGGGCTTGCGGCGGGGCGTGGTGCCGGTGACGGAGGCGGCGGTGATCCCGGCGAGCGTGGGCACCGTCGCTGCGGGCACCACGACCTGCGGGGTGACCAGCGGACGGGTGCCGTGCTGCAGGTTGTAGGGGTCGCCGAAGGCGGCACCGGTGGGGCGGTCGATCAATGCGGTCACCGGGCCGGAGAGCCTGACCCGGAAACTGGCCTGGGTGCTGCTGAGCTTCGCCGGGTCGGACGGAACCCGGACCGTGTTGAGGCCCGGGCCGTCGTCTATCCCCGCGGAGCGCTGCCCGAAACGCCGAGGTGTTCTGGTGTCCACACCCCTCTAACCGGGTGACGGGCCCGGAGGACACTCTCCCGGGTGGATTCCGGGCGGGGCTTTGAAGTGATCATGGGAAATCCGATCGGGCCCGACCGGACCCGACCGGTTGACGCACAAAAACGACGCACCGTCACGTGTCGTGACGGTGCGTCAGTGCCGCAGTGGGCGACTTACGCCCAGGCGGTCAGCGCTTGGCGCGCATGCGGGCCGCTTCGTACAGCACGATGCCGGCGGCGACACCGGCGTTCAGCGACTCGGTGTGGCCGGGCATCGGGATCCGCACCCGCAGGTCGCAGGTCTCCGACACCAGGCGGGACAGGCCCTTGCCCTCGGAGCCGGCCACGATCACCACGGGGCCGTTCAGCGCGTCGAGGTCGCCGATCTCGGCCTCGCCGTCGGCGGCCAGGCCGACCACCATCAGGCCGGCCTTCTGGTAGGCCTCCAGCGCGCGGGTCAGGTTGGTGGCGCGGGCCACGGGCAGCCGGGCGGCCGCACCGGAGGAGGTCTTCCAGGCACCGGCGGTCATGCCGGCCGCACGGCGCTCGGGGATCACCACGCCGTGCGCGCCGAACGCGGCGGCGGAACGAACCACGGCACCCAGGTTGCGGGAGTCGGTGACGCCGTCCAGCGCCATGATCAGCGCGTCCTGGCCGGTGTTGGCGGCCTCCTCCAGCAGGTCGTCGGGGTGCGCGTACTCGTACGGCGGGACCTGGAGCACCAGGCCCTGGTGGTTCAGGCCGCCGGTCATCTGGTCCAGCTGGGCGCGCGGGGCCTCCATCAGCGGGACGCCGCGCTCGTTGGCGGCCTGGAAGGCCTCGCGGACGCGGTCGTCGGTGTCGATGAACTGCTGAACGTACAGCGTGTTCGCCGGCACGCCGCCCTGCAGCGCCTCGACCACCGAGTTGCGGCCCACCACCAGCTCGGCCGCGCCCGCGCCACCGCGGCCGCTGCGCGGGCCGCCGGACCGGCGCATGCCGGCCCGGGACTTGGCGTCGCGCTCACGCTTCAGTGCCGCGTTGGCGGCGCGCTGCTTGGGGTGCCCCTTGCGCTCCTCGCCGCGCGGCGTCGGGCCCTTGCCCTGGAGCGCCTTCCGGCTGTGGCCGCCGGTACCGACACTCGCGCCCTTCTTCGACCCGGGGTTGCGGCGGTTCCTGCGCTGGCTGTTGCCGGCCATGGCTGTACTTCCTGTCTCTGCGTCTGCTTCGTGCGTGGGGGCCGCACCCATACAAAGGTACGGCCCCCATGCGCCCCGAAGGGCTACTGGTTGATCGTCCAGCGCGGGCCGGACGGGGTGTCCTCGATCGCCAGCCCGGCCTGGCCGAGCTGGTCGCGGATGGCGTCCGCGGTGGCGAAGTCCTTGCGGGTGCGGGCCGCCTGGCGCTGCTCCAGCACCAGCTTGACCAGCGAGTCGACGACGCCGGTGAGCTCCTCGCCCTGGCTGCGGCCGCCGGCCCAGAAGTCGTCCAGCGGGTCCAGGCCGAGCACGCCGAGCATCGCCCGGACCTCGGCGAGGCGGGCCGCGGTGGACTCCTTGTCGTCCGCGCCGAGCGCGCTGTTGCCCTGCCGGACGGCGGTGTGCACCACGGCCAGCGCCTGCGGCACGCCCAGGTCGTCGTCCATCGCCTCGGCGAACGCCAGCGGCACCTCGGGCGCCGCGTCGACCATGCCGCAGCGCTCGACGGCGCGCTCGATGAAGCCCTCGATCCGGGCGAACGCCGTCTCGGCGTCGCGCAGCGACTCCTCGCTGTACTCGATCATCGAGCGGTAGTGCGGGCCGGCCAGGTAGTAGCGCAGCACGATCGGCCGCCAGCGCTGCACCATCTCGGAGACCAGCACCGAGTTGCCCAGCGACTTGGACATCTTCTCGCCGCTCATGGTGACCCAGGCGTTGTGCACCCAGAAGTTGGCGAAGTCGTCGCCGTACGCCTTGGACTGGGCGATCTCGTTCTCGTGGTGCGGGAAGATCAGGTCCAGCCCGCCGCCGTGGATGTCGAACGAGCTGCCCAGGTACTTGTGCACCATCGCCGAGCACTCCAGGTGCCAGCCCGGGCGGCCGCGGCCCCACGGGGTGTCCCAGCTCGGCTCGCCGGGCTTGGCGGCCTTCCACATCGCGAAGTCGCGCGGGTCGCGCTTGCCGGTCTCGTTGTCGCCGGAGGGCTGCCGCAGGTTCTCCAACTCCTGGTTGGAGAGCGCCAGGTAGTCGGAGTAGGTGGTGACCGCGAAGTAGACGTTGCCGTCGGCCTCGTACGCGTGGCCGCGCTCGATCAGCCCCTGCATCATCTCGATCATCTCCGGCACGTGGCCGGTGGCCCGCGGCTCCGCGCTCGGCGGGAGGCAGCCGAGGGCGTCGTAACCCTCGTTGAACGCACGCTCGTTGGCGTGCGCGATCTTCCACCACTCGATGGACTGCTCGCGCCCCTTGGCGATCACCTTGTCGTCGATGTCGGTGACATTGCGGACGAAGGTGACCTCGTAGCCGCGGTAGCGGAACCACCGCTGCATCACGTCGAAGTTGAGTCCCGACCGGATGTGCCCGATGTGCGGGGGCGCCTGAACGGTGGCACCGCACAGGTAGATCGAGACACAGCCCGGCACCAGCGGGACGAAGTCGCGTACCTGGCGGGTCATGGTGTCGTACAGGCGAAGGCTCACAGCGTCCAGAGTAGTGGGCGGCGGGGGGTGCCCCGCCACCTTCTGGCTACTTGGCGCGCCCCACTCAGAAGTTGGCGACCACCTTGCGCGGGCTGAGCCGCACCACCACCCGCACCGCGTCCGGACCGTCCCACGCGTAGTCCTGGCCGCGGTACTTGCGGGACAGCTCGTCGATCAGCTCCCGGCCGCCCTCGGTGGTCATGGTGACCTCGCCGCGCGCCTCGAAGTACTGGTACGGGCTCTCCGCCGGGTTGATCAGCACGCTGATCCGCGGATCCCGCACCAGGTTCAGGTGCTTGCGCCGCCCCTGCACGGTGGAGAACAGGATGTCGTCGCCGTCCCGCTTGATCCACACCACCGAGGCCTGCGGGCTGCCGTCGGGCTGCACGGTGGACACCACCGCGAAGCTCTTCTCGTCCAGCAGCTTCCGCACGTTGTCGTCGAGTTCGACGCCCATGTTTCCTCCCGCACCAGAGAATTGACTGCCTGTCATGTCAGGCTAGGGGGCGGGCCGTTCCCAGACCAGCGCCGTGGCGATCGCGGCGAGTCCCTCGGCCCGGCCGGTCAGGCCCAGGCCGTCGGTGGTGGTGCCGGAGACCGACACCGGCGCGCCGACCGCCGCGGACAGCGCGGCCTGCGCCTCGGCGCGGCGCTTGCCGATCTTCGGGCGGACGCCGATCACCTGGATCGCCACGTTGCCGATCTCGAACCCGGCCTCCCGTACCAGCCGGGCGGCCTCGCCGAGCAGTGCCACGCCGGCCGCGCCCGCCCACTCGGGGCGGTCGGTGCCGAAGTGCGCGCCCAGGTCGCCGATCCCGGCGGCGGAGAACAGCGCGTCGCAGGCGGCGTGCGCGGCCACGTCGGCGTCCGAGTGCCCGGCCAGGCCGGTCTCGCCAGGCCAGTCCAGCCCGGCCACCCGCAGCGGCCGGCCGTCCTCGAAGGCGTGCACGTCGGTGCCGATGCCGATCCGCGGCAGGACCGGGCTGTTGGTGGTCTCAGTAGGCATCGGTGGCCCTCCGGCGGGCGAGTACGGCCTCGGCGAGTACGAGGTCCAGCGGGCGGGTGACCTTGAACGCCTCCTCGTGGCCGGGCACCACGACGACCCGGCCGCCGAAGCGCTCGATCAGCCCGGCGTCGTCGGTCACCTCGATGCCCTCGGCGACGGCCTTCTCGTGCGCCGCGGCCAGGCCCGCCAGGTCGAAGCCCTGCGGGGTCTGCACGGCGCGCAGCGTGGAGCGGTCGGGGGTGTCCAGCACCGGCTCGGGGCCGGACGGCTGCGGTTCGACCCGCTTGACGGTGTCGGCCAGCGGCACCGCCGGCACCACCGCCTCGGCGCCGGCCCGGACGGCGGCGGCCACCGCGTCCACCACCTCGACGGGCACCAGCGGGCGGGCCGCGTCGTGCACCAGCACCACCGGGGTGCCGGCCGGGATCGCGGCCAGGCCGAGCCGCACCGACTCCTGCCGGCTGGCGCCGCCGGGCACCACCCGGACGTCCTTGCCGTCCAGGCCGTGGCTGTCCAGCAGCGCGACGACCTCCGCCACGCCGTCCGGCGGCGCGCACACCACCACCAGGCCGACCGCCCGGCTGCGGGCCAGCGCCCGGACCGCGTGCACCAGCAGCGGGACGCCGCCGAGTTCGCGCAGCGCCTTGGGGGCGCCGGGGCCGAGTCGCTCGCCGCGGCCGGCAGCCGGGACGACCGCTGCCGCGAGCTGTGCTGAGGCGTTCAGGTTTGGCTCCTTGGTCGCGATGGGTATGGCCGTGCCGAACGCGGATTCGCGAGCGGGCAGGCCCCCTTCCTGACTGCACGTTAGTGGAACCGCGCCGCCCCTTCCGCCATCGTTCCGCCGTGCCTCCCCCTTCCAGGCACGTTCACGGCGCACTGTACCGCCCTGCGTCCGAGCATGGCGAAGCGCCCGAGGCGCCCTTTCGGGCACCATCGGGCGCTACGTCAAGCCAAGCCAGGCGCTGTCCTGCCTCAGGAGGCGAGGACCTCGTCGAGCAGCGTCTCGGCCTTGTCCTCGTTGGTGTTCTCGGCGAGCGCGAGCTCGCTCACCAGGATCTGGCGGGCCTTGGCGAGCATGCGCTTCTCGCCGGCCGACAGGCCGCGCTCACGCTCGCGGCGCCACAGGTCGCGGACCACCTCGGCGACCTTGATCACGTCGCCGGAGGCGAGCTTCTCCAGGTTTGCCTTGTAACGGCGCGACCAGTTGGTGGGTTCTTCGGTGTAGGGCGCGCGAAGCACCTCGAAGACGCGGTCCAGGCCTTCCTGGCCCACCACATCGCGGACACCGACGAACTCGGCGTTCTCCGCCGGAACGCGGAGGGTCAGATCTCCCTGCTGCACCTTCAGCACCAGGTAGGTCTTGTCCACACCCTTGATCTGGCGAGTTTCGATGGCCTCGATCAGCGCAGCCCCGTGATGGGGGTAGACCACCGTGTCGCCAACCTTGAACGTCATGTGACAGGACCCCTTCCGTGGCTTTCCAGAATAACACGCTTTTCGGCTGACCCGAAGGGCGTTTTCGCAGGTCAGGGCGGGTTCCAGGGCTTGACAACCACCCCCGTCGCATGCTGCGACCGGTGTTCGACGGGGGCTTCTCGCAGGTCGGAGGCGGTCTGACCTGGGCGGCGAAACCTCTGGTCACGCTCCCGAAACCATGATTGGATCTTGAGTTTTTGCCTCCGACTCGCCGAGCGGCCGGGATCGTGATCGGACTGCGACACGGGGCCACCCCGTGATTCCCGGATATGTGTGGTCGGTAGTGTGGCCCTCGACCACCGACCGTGATCCCTTTTCCGTGGGATCGTCCCCACCAAGGAGAAGTCGCCGCCGTGAGCCGGAGCCTTCGACGCGGCGCTGCCGCCGCCCTCGTCCTCGCCGCGATCGTCCCGCTGTCCGCCTGCGCGGCGGGCAACGACGCCGACACGCTGCAGATCAAGCCGGACAACGCGGCGACCTCGATCGACAACTCGGTCAAGCTCAACAACATCGTCGTGGTCGCCCCCGCGGGTTCGGCCGGCGAGTACACGGGCCCGGTCGCCGTCACCGCGAACATCGCCAACACCGCGCCGAAGGACGACCTGGTGCTGACCGGGGTCAAGGTCGGTGGCTCCGCCGCGACGCTGACCGACGAGAACGGCGCGCAGGTCTCGCAGATCGTCATCCACGCCGGTGAGTCGGTGCTGATCGGCGGCAAGGGCGGCGCCGCGCTGGCCCAGGTGCCGAACGCCAAGGTCACGGTCGGCGGCTACAACGACACCACCTTCACGTTCAAGAGCGCCGGCGACGTCTCCGCCAACGCCAACGTGCAGCCGGCCGTCGGCTACTACCAGGGCTTCGGCCCGGCGGCCAAGGCCACGCCGTCGGCGGGCGTCACCGCCTCCCCGGGTGCGGCCTCCTCGCCGGCCGCCGGCGCCGGCGCGAGCGGTTCGCCGAGCGCCCCGGCCGGCAGCCCGTCGGCTCCCGCCACGCACTGACACCAGGCACACACGAAGGGGCCCCGCCGCGGCGGGGCCCCTTCGTCGGTCTGTCGTACCTGCGGTTTACGGCTCGAACTTGTAGCCCAGGCCACGCACGGTGACCAGGTAACGCGGCGCGCCCGGGTCGGGCTCGATCTTCGCCCGCAGGCGCTTGACGTGGACGTCCAGGGTCTTGGTGTCGCCGACGTAGTCCGCGCCCCACACCCGGTCGATCAGCTGCATCCGGGTGAGCACCCGGCCGGCGTTGCGCAGCAGCATCTCCAGCAGGTCGAACTCCTTGAGCGGCAGGTCGACCTTGGCGCCGTCCACCGTCACCACGTGCCGGTCGACGTCCATCCGGACCGGGCCGGCCTCCAGCGCGCCGGGGGCGGCGGCGCCGTCGCCGTTCGCGTCCTCGCCGCGGCGGCGGAGCACCGCACGGATCCGGGCGACCAGCTCGCGGGTGGAGTAGGGCTTGGTGACGTAGTCATCGGCTCCTATCTCCAGCCCGACGACCTTGTCGATCTCGCTGTCCTTGGCGGTGACCATGATCACCGGAACGTTGGAGCGGACGCGCAGCTGGCGGCAGACCTCGGTTCCGGGCAGGCCGGGCAGCATCAGGTCGAGCAGGACGAGGTCGGCTCCGTTGCGCTCGAACTGCTCCAGCGCGTCGGGCCCGGTGGCAGCGACCGCCACCTCGAAGCCTTCCTTGCGGAGCATGTACGACAGGGCGTCGCTGAACGACTCCTCGTCCTCGACCACCAGTACACGGGTCACGATCGGGCCTCCGGGGCAGGAAGTGTGGGTGCTGCTGAGGATGCGCGGTCCTCGACCGGGGCCTGCCCGGCGGGGAGTCGCAGTGTGAAGGTGGAACCCTGGCCCTCGACGCTCCACACCGACACGGTTCCGCGGTGCGAGGCGGCGACGTGCTTGACGATGGACAGGCCGAGGCCGGTGCCACCGGTGAGGCGGGAGCGGGCGGGGTCCACCCGGTAGAAGCGTTCGAAGATCCGCTCGCGGTCCTTCTCCGAGATGCCGATGCCCTGGTCGGTCACCGAGATCTCGATCAGTTCGCCGTCCGCCTCGCCCAGCGCCGCGGCGCTGGAGATCCGGCGGGTGGCGATCGCCACCCTGGTGCGCGGCGGGCTGTAGTTCACCGCGTTCTCCACCAGGTTGCCGAGTGCGGCGGCCAGTTGGCCGCGGTTGCCGACCAGGTACAGGCCGGTGGTGCCGCCCGCGGCGATGACGATCTGCTTGGCGGCGGCGGTCTGCCGGCAGCGGTCGATCGCCTCGGCGATCAGTTCGTCCACCGCGACCGGCTCCGGGTCGACCTTCAGCTGGTCGTCCTGGACCCGGGAGAGGTCGATGATCTCCTGGACCAGGCTGGCCAGCCGGGTGGCCTCGACCTGCATCCGGCCGGCGAAGCGCTGCACCGCCTCCGGGTCGTCGGAGGCGTCCGCGACCGCCTCGGAGAGCAGCGAGAGCGCGCCGACCGGGGTCTTCAGCTCGTGCGAGACGTTGGCCACGAAGTCGCGGCGGATCGCCTCGATCCGGCGGCGCTCGGTGCGGTCCTCGACCAGCACCAGCACCAGCCGGGAGCCCAGCGGGGCGACCCGGACCGAGACCGCCAGCGGTTCGGCGGCCCGGGCGACGGCCCCGGGGCGGGTGAGTTCCAGTTCGATCTGCCGGATCTCGCCGTCCCGGCGGGTGGAGCGGGCCAGCGCCAGCATCGGGTCCACCGCCACCCGGCCGCCGCGGACCAGGCCCATCGAGTAGGCGGCGGAGGAGGCCTTGACCACCTCGTCGCCGTCGCCGAGCACGATCGCGCAGGAGCGCAGCACCGAGAGCACGGTGTCCACGCCGGGCGGCAGGGCCGGTTCCTGGAGGGGTTCCGGCCCCGGCTTCTTGCCGCCGCTACTGCTGCTGCCCTTGCTCCGGCCCTGCTCGCGCTCGCTCCAGCGGAAGGCGATGGATGCGGTGAGACCGACGCCGAGCCCGGCTATGGCGCTGGCAGCGGCGGCGGCCACGTTCACGTCCATGCTTGCCAGCGTAAATGGTGGCCGGGCGCGCTCCGTAAGGGTGCGATCAAGGCATCGGCCGGGCGTTGCCGAGAATTCACCTTCACGATGCTGCCGATTCACCGCTGATGCCGCGGGGGGTCGCCCGAACGGATCAGTGTGGGCCGTGCAAGCCCGTGTGGGCGGTGACGCGGCTACCATTCGCGCCACCAGCAGCGGCCGTCCGTTCGGTCGGCCCCGCACCGGGCCGCCCGGTACGGGGCGTCCGGTCGGCACCGCCACCGACACCGGTACTGGAGGAGAACAGCAATGCGCGACGCGTACCACGAGGAACTCGACTCGATCAGCGACGGTCTGGTCGAGATGGCCCGCCTGGTCGGCTCGGCGATGGGACGGGCCACCACCGCACTGCTGGACGCGGATCTGGAGCTGGCGGAGAGCGTGATCGCCGCCGACGAGAAGGTCAACAACCTGCACCACGACCTGGAGAACCGGGCCATCGACCTGCTGGCCCGCCAGCAGCCGGTCGCCACCGACCTGCGGATCGTGGTCACCTCGCTGCGGATGAGCTCCGACCTGGAGCGCTGCGGCGACCTGGCCCGGCACGTCGCCAAGGTGGCCCGGCTGCGCTACCCGGAGACCGCCGTCCCGAACGACCTGCACCCGATCGTGCTGGAGATGGGGCAGCTCGCGCAGCGCCTGGTGGCCAAGGCCGGCCTGGTGATCGCCACCAAGGACGTGGACAAGGCGCTGGAGCTGGAGGCGGACGACGACGCGATCGACGCGCTGCACCGCGAACTGTTCTCGCACCTGCTGGACGACCGCTGGCACCACGGCATCGAGACCGCAGTGGACGTCACCCTGGTCGGCCGCTACTACGAGCGCTTCGCCGACCACGCGGTCTCGGTCGCCAAGCGCGTGGTGTTCCTGGTCACCGGCGAGCACGTGGACGAGTTCATGGCCACCGCGGACTCGGCCGAGTAAACGTTTTCGCGGTGCGCCCCTCCGGGGGCGCACGCCGCGTGAACCTCCCACCTCCGCACGCCCGTTGACGGCGCGTCAGGACGGCGTTTCACTCGAAGGGACGGGCGTCCACCGGGCTGCCCGGCTCCGCCCGGACGAGGAGGCTTCAGCGCGATGAAGACGACCGGCAACCCGACCACTCCCCCGCCGAGCCCACTCGCCCCGGCCGCGGCGAAGCTGCTGCCGGTCCTCGCCGCGGGCTGCGGCTGCGGCCCGGGCTGCGGCTGCGGCTGCCAGTCCGGCGCGCCGTGCCAGTGCGGCGGCGCGACCGGCGGCTGCTGCGGGGGCGGCCACTGACGGCATGAGCGAGGGCCGGGCACCGATGGTGCCCGGCCCTCGTCGTACGGCGCCTCAGATGGTTCAGAAGGTGACGTCCATGCACTGGTAGAACGCGTTGCCGGTGTCCGCGATGTCCCAGACCGCCAGGATCACCTGGTGGCCGGTCAGACCGGAGGGCAGCGTCGCGGTGTGGCTGAGCGTGGCCGGGGGCTGCTTGCCACCCATCGGCACGGTCAGGAACGGGGTCGGGTTGAGGTTCGCCCGGGTGATCTTCGTGGTGGCGTCGTAGCCCGGCTTGGTGATGAAGTACCGGAACGACGTGGTGGCGTGCCGCGCCTCGATGCTCCAGGTCAGCGTCAGCTGCTGGCCGGCCGTGACCTTGGTGGTCGGCCAGGCGCCGGCCCGCGGGTCGTCGAGCGGCGCCCAGCGCGGGTCCGCGCCCGCGCACAGCGTGCCGGCGGCCGGCCCGGCCGCCGGGAAGCCCTTCGGGCCCTCGACGCTCTGCGGCTCCCACTGGATCTGGCCGCACTTCTTCACCACGCCCGCCCCGCACAGGCCGGCCCGGCTCGGCGGGGTGGTGATGTATCCGTGCGAGCTGGCGGGGATCGCCGTCGCCAGGACTGCCGCGGCGGCCGCGAAGCCGACCGCCAGGATGTTGCGCTTGCGCATGGTGCTCCTCCGTGGGGGTGGATGGAGTACATGAACGCGGGCACGCGCGGGGCCGCGTGGGGGTGCGGCCAGCATTGGCATGCCCGCGCCGACATTGGCCCCCACGCTAGAAGCCCGACCGACCGCCGTCAATGGTCTGAACCACCCCGAGTGGTCTGAACCACCCGCCGCCACCCATCGGTTGACGCCCCGGCACCCGGACACGGAACAGCCCCCTGGGCCGGAGCTTCGTCGCACCGGGCAGGGGGCTGAGCGGGAAAGGAGGTCTTACTTCTTGCCCTGGTTCTTGACGGCCTCGATCGCGGCGGCGGCGGCCTCGGGGTCGAGGTAGCGGCCACCGGGGGTGACCGGCTTGAAGTCGGCGTCGAGCTCGTAGACGAGCGGGATGCCGGTGGGGATGTTGAGGCCGGCGATGGCCTCGTCGGAGATGCCGTCGAGGTGCTTGACCAGGGCGCGCAGGCTGTTGCCGTGGGCGGTGACCAGGACGGTGTTGCCGGCGGCGAGGTCCGGCACGATGGCGTCGTACCAGTAGGGGAGCATGCGGCGGACGACGTCCTGCAGGCACTCGGTACGCGGGCGCAGCTCGGACGGGATCTCCGCGTAGCGCGCGTCGCCGGCCTGGGAGTACTCGGAGTCGTCGGGCAGGGCCGGCGGCGGGGTGTCGTAGGAGCGGCGCCAGAGCTGGAACTGCTCCTCGCCGAACTCGGCGAGGGTCTGGGCCTTGTCCTTGCCCTGCAGGGCGCCGTAGTGGCGCTCGTTCAGACGCCAGCTGCGGCGGACCGGGATCCAGTGGCGGTCGGCCTTGTCGAGGGCGATCTGCGAGGTGCGGATGGCGCGGCGCAGCAGCGAGGTGTGCAGCACGTCCGGCAGCAGGTCCTCGGCGAGCATCAGTTCGCCGCCACGGGCGGCTTCCTTCTCGCCCTTCTCGTTGAGGTCGACGTCGACCCATCCCGTGAACAGGTTCTTCTGGTTCCACTGGCTCTCGCCGTGGCGGAGCAGGATCAAGCGGTAGGTCGTGTCAGCCATGGGGCCAGCTTAATAGAGGGGGAAATTCGGTGGCCGGGCTGTCCACGTCGGACGTAATGTGCCATCAGCAGTTTTGCCGCTTACCGTTTTCGCCGCTCCGGGAGCCCCCATGCCCCTCTCAGCCCGTCTGGTCTCCGAAGCGCGCAGGGCGGCGGGCGGGCTGCCGCGGCAGTTCTGGTGGTTGTGGACGTCCACGCTGGTGAACCGGCTCGGCGGCTTCGTCGTCACGTTCCTGGCGCTCTATCTGACGGTCGACCGGGGGTATTCGGAGGCCTACGCGGGCCTGGTGGCGGGCCTGTTCGGGCTGGGTTCGGCGGTCGCGGCGATCGGTGCGGGGGTGCTGACCGACCGGCTCGGGCGGCGGCCCACGCTGCTGGTGGCGCAGGTGTCGACGGCGGTGTTCACGGCGGTGCTGGGCTTCATGGACGGGCCGGTGGCGATCGCCGCGGTGGCGTTCCTGGTGGGTCTGGCGAACAACGCCTCCCGCCCGGCGGTGTCCGCGATGATCGCCGACCTGGTGCCGCCCGCCGACCGGGTGCGGGCGTACGCGCTGAACTACTGGGCGATCAACATCGGTTTCGGCGCCTCCGCCGCGGTGGCCGGTCTGATCGCGGTGTACGGCTATCTGCCGCTGTTCCTGCTGGACGCGCTGACCACCCTGCTGTGCGCGGTGGTGGTGTTCGTGAAGGTCCCCGAGACGCTGTCGCAGGCGATGGCGGAGGCGGCCGACGAGCCGTCGGGCCCGGCGATCGGACTGGGCGCGGTGTTCCGGGACGGGCCGTTCATGGCGGTGGTCGGGGTGAACCTGCTGCTGGCGATGGTCTTCCAGCAGGGCTCCACCACGCTGGCGATGGACATGGGCGAGCACGGCATCACGACCGCCCAGTACGGCCTGGTGGCCAGCCTCAACGGGGTGCTGATCGTGGTGCTCCAACTGCCGCTGACCAGGCTGATGGAGGGCCGCAACCGCACCGCGCTGCTGATGGTGAGCACGCTGCTGATCGGCTGGGGCTTCGGCCTGACGGCGGTGGCCGGCTCGTCCGCCGGGCTGTACGCGCTGACGGTGGCGATCTGGACGATCGGCGAGATCGTGAACGCGCCGACCATGATGGCGCTGGTCGCCGAGCACTCGCCGGCCCGGGCCCGCGGCCGCTACCAGGGCGTGTACTCGCTGTCCTGGTCGCTGGCGTCCTTCGTCGGCCCGATGGCGGGCGGGCTGCTGCTGCAGTACGCGGGCAGCGCGGCGCTGTGGGGCGCGTGTGCGGCGGCGGGGACGCTGGCGGCCGTGGCGTTCGTGCCGATCGGCCGGCAACGGCCGCAGCCCGCCGCCGAACCGGCGGCGGCGCCCGCCGTCGAGCCGGTCGGCGCGGAGGCCTGACCGGCTCGGCGGCCGGTCAGTTCGCCAGGTCGCCGCCGCTGTTCCGCCGCAGCCGCACCCAGGAGTCGTGGTCGTCCTCGAGGATCCGCTGGTACTCGTCCACCAGCAGCGCCACCTGCTCCGGCACGGGGACGGCGTCGCCGTACTCGGCCTTCATCAGGGCGAGGCGGCGGCGCAGCGAGGTCAGCCGGTGGACGGTGTCGGAGCGCTGGATCCACAGCGTCCGGTAGCCGAAGAAGGCCGCCCAGGCGGCCAGCACCGTCACCACTGCGCCGCACGCCAGTGCCACGTCGGCCAGTTCGCTGGCCAGCGGTTCGCCGACCTTGAGGCCGAGCAGCACCGTGACCAGCGTGGACAGGCTGACGGTGGCCAGTTGAAGGGTCAGCGCCCGCCGTCGGTCCCAGTCCCGGCGGCGTCGGCGCTCCACCAGTTCGTTGTCGAGTTCGGCCCCCAGCCACTCCAACTTCCGTTGTGCGGCGGCATGTTCAGCATCCATCGTTTCCTCCCCGGGCGGGAGGATACCGGGCTCAGCTGTCGGCGGGCGGGTTCTCGCTCGCCAGGTGCGCGAAGGCGGTGAGGTTGCGGGTGGACTCGCCGCGCTTGGTGCGCCACTCCCACTCGCGGCGGATCGCGGTGGCGAAGCCGAGCTCCAGCAGGGTGTTGAACGGCTCGTCGGCGTTCTCCAGCACGGTGCCCAGCAGCCGGTCCACGGAATCGGCGGTCAGCGCCTCCAGCGGCAGCCGGCCCACCAGGTAGACGTCGCCGAGCCGGTCGATCGCGTACGCCACCCCGTACAGCCGGGTGTTGCGCTCCAGCAGCCAGCGGTACACGCCCTCGTGGTTCTCGTCCGGGCGGCGGATCACGAAGGCGTTCACCGACAGCGTGTGGTCGCCGATCCGCAGCGCGCAGGCGGTGGACAGCTTGCGGGTGCCGGGCAGCGAGGCGACCAGCGTGTACGGGTCGGTGGCGGCCGGCTCCCAGGCCACACCGGCCTCGTCGAGCGCGGCACGGAGGAGGGGGAGTGCGTCGTCCTTGGCGGCCATGCCCCCACGCTAACCGGCCGTCGGCCGCCGTGGGGTGTCGCGCCGGTCACGGTGCGCTCCGGGGTGAGCTTCCGTCAGGGGCGGTGCACCTGGCGGGCTGCGGCCATCGCGCCCGCGTACACCTCGGCGGTGGAGCCGGCCGCCGTCAGCCAGCCGAACGCCGCCGCGTGCCGGGCGGCCTCCGCGCCGCGGATGCGGGCGAGTACCGGGTCGGTGACGTAGGGCAGCAGGGCCTGCGCCCAGGCGTCCGGGTCGTGGCCGGGCACCAGGGTGCCCGTCAGGCCGTCGCGGACGGCGACCGGCAGGCCGCCGACCGCGGCCGCCACCACGGGGGTGCCGCAGGCCTGCGCCTCCAGCGCGACCAGGCCGAACGACTCGCTGTACGAGGGCATCACCAGGGCGGTCGCCGCGCGGTACCAGTCGGCGAGCTGCCGCTGGCCGACCGGCGGGCAGAACCGCACCACGTCGTTGATGCCGAGCTGGGCGGCCAGCTTGTGCAGGCTCTCGGGGCGGGCCAGGCCGGTGCCGGACGGGCCGCCGACCACCGGCACCACCAGCCGCTCGCGCAGGTCCGGGCGGCGCTCCAGCAGCCGCGCGACCGCCTTGAGCAGCACGTCCGGCGCCTTCAGCGGCTGTATCCGGCCGGCGAACAGCAGTACCGCGGCGTCCTGCGGCAGGCCGAGCCGGTGGCGGGCCGCCTCGCGGTCGCCGGGCCGGAACACCTCCAGGTTCACGCCCGGGTGCACCACCGCCAGCTGCTCGGGGCGCGCCGCGTAGTGATGGGCGAGCTCGGCGGCCTCCTCCGCGGTGTTGGCGATCAGCCGGTCGGCCGCGCCGACCACCTGGGTCTCGCCGATCACCCGCGCGGCCGGCTCCGGGGTGTCGCCCTGGGCGAGCGCCGCGTTCTTCACCTTCGCCATGGTGTGCATGGTGTGCACCAGCGGCACGCCCCAGCGCTCGGCGGCCAGCCAGCCGACCTGGCCGGACAGCCAGTAGTGCGAGTGCACCAGGTCGTAGTAGCCGGGGCGGTGGCCGGCCTCGGTGCGCAGCACGCCGTGGGTGAACGCGCACAGCTGGGCCGGCAGGTCTTCCTTGAGCAGGCCCTCGAACGGGCCGGCCGTGACGTGCCGCACCAGCACGCCGGGGGCGAGCTGCACGGTCGGCGCGTCGTCCGAGCTGATCGCCCGGGTGAACACCTCGACCTCGATGTCGAGGTCGGCGAGGCGCTTGGCCAGCTCGACGATGTACACGTTCATCCCGCCGGCGTCGCCGGTGCCCGGCTGGTGCAGCGGCGAGGTGTGGACGCTCAGCATCGCGATCCGGCGGGGACGGCGCTGGCGCGGAGGGACTGCGGCCGACCGCGACTCCCCGCGGGGCATGCGGACGAGGTGGTGGGTCACCTGCGGAAGCCTCCCTGGGGCACTGCCCGTCGCTGCGTCTGTACCGCTTTTCGGTCTGTTCACGCGCCGCCGCCCGCGGCCGGAAGCTGCGGGCGGTAGGACGTCAAGGGTGCCAACCGCGTCGTCGTGCCCCCGTATTCCCGGTGGCGGACGATCCCTTCGGACGTGCTTTCCCGGCGCGCGCGGGCGCTGCGTACGCTTGGTGACCATGGCCGCAAGCGACATGCCGTTGTCCCGGGGCCGGTCGAGCCGGCCGGTGGGGACGATCACTCGGGGGACGACGAACACCAACCGGCTGCGGCGGATGGACCGCTGGATCGCGTACTCGATGGGCCGGGCGCTGCGCGCGGCCGTGCACCCGCCGGTCGCCGTGGACCTCGGGTACGGGGCGGCGCCGTGGACGGCGGTGGAGCTGGCGGCCCGGCTGCGGGCGGTGCGGGCGGACGTCCGGGTGGTGGGCATCGAGATCGACCCGGCGCGGGTGGCGGCGGCGCTGCCGATGGCCGACCCGCCGCTGCTGGAGTTCCGGCGCGGCGGCTTCGAGGTGCCGCTGCCCGGCGGGGCGCGGGCCCAGCTGATCCGGGCGGCGAACGTGCTGCGGCAGTACGACGAGGACCAGGTCGCCGAGGTGTGGTCGCGGCTGTGCGGGCGGCTGGCGCCGGACGGGCTGCTGGTGGAGGGCACCTGCGACGAGATCGGGCGGCGGCACGTGTGGGTGGCGCTGGGCCCGGAGGGGCCGCGGACGGTGACCTTCGCGGCCCGGCTGGGGAGCCTGGAGCGGCCGTCGGACCTGGCGGAGCGGCTGCCGAAGGCGCTGATCCACCACAACGTGCCGGGGCGGCCGGTGCACGCCTTCCTGCGGGACTTCGACCGGGCGTGGGCGGCGGCCGCGCCGCTGGGGGCGTTCGGGGCGCGGCAGCGCTGGGTGGCGACCTGCGCGGCGCTGGCGGCGGACTGGCCGCTGCGGGACGCGCCGGCCCGACGGCGGCAGGGCGAGCTGACGGTGGACTGGGCGGCGCTGGCGCCGCGCTGAGCCCGGCTCCACCCGCTCTACCGGCCCGGCCCGATCATCAGTTCAGCAGTTCACTCGAACGAGTTATCGATTACCCCTGGCGTGTTGACGGCCGGGCGGGTCACCATGGGAGCGCCCGAATGCGCCGTCGCGCGCCCCCCTGAGCGCCCATCAGCGCCCCTTGCTCTGAACTACCCCACCAGCTCGTCCCGCACTCGCGCGAACACCTCGTACGTCTCGGCCCCGAACAGCACGAAACGCACCTCGTCCAGGTCGGGCTCCTGCTCGGCCACGGTCGTCAGGGCGATCCGAGCGGCATCGTCGAGCGGCCAGCCGAAGATCCCGGCGGAGATCGCCGGGAAGGCCACCGTCCGCGCCCCCAGTTCCGTCGCCACCCGAAGGGATTCCCGATAGCACGAGGCCAGCAGCTCGGTGCGCTGCTCGCGGTCCTCCGCCCGGAACACCGGCCCCACCGTGTGCACCACCCAGCGCGCCGGGAGCCGGCCCGCCGTGGTCGCCACCGCCCGTCCGGTCGCCAGGCCCTTTCCGTAGTGCGAGGCGCGCAGCTTCCGGCACTCGGCGAGGATCTCCGGCCCGCCCCTGCGGTGGATCGCCCCGTCCACCCCGCCGCCGCCCAGCAGTGAACTGTTGGCGGCGTTCACCACCGCGTCCACCCGCTGATCCGTGATGTCACCCTGCACCAGCGTGATCCGCGTCACCGCTGCTCAACTCCCGTCAACTCCGGTTCTGTGGTGGCGGAAACCCTACGGAAACAAGGCCACCGGAAGCGTGGCAATAACCACATCGGCGCCGCTCAGGCGAAGAAATCCTCGGAGATCACGTTATGGTCGCGGGAAGCTCCCCGATGCCCGGTGCCACACGGGCACCGTGGACGGACACCGGCCGTTGGCCTGTCGGGGAAAGGAAGGACCGACCGATGCCCGCTACGGGAGACGGGCGGGCACCCGACGCGACCAACGACGCGGGGGCCGCCGAGCGCAGTCAGAGCCGGCGCGGCACGCAGCAGCGCCGCACCCGGGCCACCGGGTCCGCGCCGATACCGCATCCGCGTGGCACCGTGCAGGGCGGCGGCGAGCCGGCCCGGGCCGCGGCCGCGGACTTCCGGGTGCTGGTGATCGAGGGCGACGGGCCGGAGCACCGGCTGTTCGAGTCGCTGGCCGAGGAGCTCGGCGCGCACGCCGAACTGCACCGGGTGGACGGCATCCACGAGGCACTGGCCCTGCTGCCGCCACTGCCCGGCAACGGCCGGCGCGGCGCCCGGTACCCCGACTTCCAGTGCGTGCTGCTCGACCTCGGCGCGCCCACCGAACGGCCGTCCGACGGCGACGGCCTGGACGCACTGCGCGAACTGCTGCAGCGCGCCCCGCACACCGCCGTGGTGGTGCTCACCGACACCGCCGGCGCCGAACTCGGCGCGGCCGCGGTGGCCGCCGGCGCCCAGGACTTCCTGCTCCGGCAGGACACCGCCGGACCGCTGCTGGCCCGCGCGCTGCGCTACGCGGTGGAACGCAAGCGCGCCGACGAGTCGCAGCGCCGCCTGGTGGAGGCCGAGATCCGCGGCCAGGAGAACGCCCGCCTGCAGCGCCACCTGCTGCCCACCCCGCTGCTCGACGGCGCCGGACTGGCCTTCACCCGCCGCTACCGGCCGGGCCGCCGCCGCGCCCTGCTCGGCGGCGACTTCTACGACGCCGTCCGCACCAAGGACGGCCGGGTGCACGTGGTCATCGGCGACGTCTGCGGCCACGGTCCCGACGAGGCCGCCCTCGGCGTGGCGCTGCGGATAGCGTGGCGGACCCTGGTGTTCGCCGGGCTCAGCGGCCAGCACCTGCTGACCACGCTGCAGCACGTGCTGGAGCACGAGCGGCGCAGCGACGAGATCTTCGCGACGCTCTGCATGGTGGTGCTGGACGCGCCCCGCGCGGACGGCGCGCCGGAGTCCGCCGAGCTGTTCCTGGCCGGGCACCCCGCGCCGCTGCTGCTCGGGCCGGACGCCGTCCCCGTGCTGCTGCCGTCCGAGCAGGCCGGCCCGGCGCTGGGCCTGCTGCCGTGCGACGCCACCCTGTCCAGCTGGCCGGCCCTGCGGCTGGAGCTGGGCCCGGGCTGGCGGCTGCTGCTGTACACCGACGGGCTGGTCGAGGGGAAGGTCGGGGCGGGTTCGCCGCGGCTGGGCCAGGAGGGCCTGATCGAGCTGATCGCCGACCACCAGGCCGCCGGGCTGACCCGGGGCCGGCTGGTGGACTCGGCGATCGCCGAGGTCGAGGAGCTGAACGGCGGGGCGCTGACCGACGATGTCGCGGTGCTGCTGCTGGAGCGCAACCCCGTCCCGGTGATCATGGGCTGACGGCCCGCCGAACACGCAGAAGGGGCGGCCCCGTGCGGGGCCGCCCCTTCCGTTCGTGCGGGTGTCTCACCAGGGGCCGTAGGGCCCGGCGTTGCGGCCCCGGCCGCGGCCGTCGGTGAGCAGCTTGATCGCGGGGCGGACATCCACCACGTAGACGATCGCCGCGACCAGGCCGGCCAGCGTCAGCAGGCCGGACACCGGGTTGGCGCCGAACAGCAGGTCCGCACCCAGGGCCAGGCCGAGCACGACCAGCCAGAACCCCTTGGTCTTCTTGTCGGCGGCGCGGTACGCGTCGTCGCGGCGGATCGCCGCGTCCACGAACGCGAAGATCTTGTAGCCGATGATCGCCGTGGCCAGCCACCAGAACGGGTTCAGGAGGTTGTAATGCAGGATCTGCACCTGGTGCTCCTCACTCTCTCAATTCCATCCTGGCACGGACACTGCCCGGATCAACGGCCCTCGGCGGTGTGCCGTTCCCCGCACCTGTCACGCGGCGCCGGTCACTCGGAGCCGTTGGCGGCGGTGGTCTTCCGGGCGCGGGCGGGCTTCTTCGCCTCGGGCTTCGACTCGACGGCGGGCTCGTCCACCACGACCTCGGCCAGCACGACCTCCTCGACGTCGGCCTCGACGACCGGGGCGTCGTCCTGCCCGCGGGTGTTGGCGGCGTCCACCACGGTGCGGCCGCGGACCGCGAGCTCGTCGTAGACCTCCTTGGCCTTGACCGCGAACTCCAGCGCCCGGCCGACCTGCTGCATCGCGAACTCCTGCGCCTTGGCCTGGAGTTCCTTCACGTCGGTGGGCAGCGCATTGACCGCCTCGGTGACCTTCGCCTGCGCCTCGACCAGCTTGGTGCCGGCGTCCTGCAGGGCGGCGGTGGCCTTGTCCTGGGTGCCCTTGCGGTCGGCGGCGAGCGCCTCCAGCTGGCCGGGGACCTCGCGCAGCTTCTCGTAGGCCAGGTCGCCGGCGCCGGCCAGGGCGTACAGCGGGGTGGGGTCGGTGAGGGTCTTCTTGAGTTCGTCGCTGATCGGCATGTCGAGTCCTTCAGGTCGGGTGCGCCCGTGCGGTCGGGTCACGCGGGGTCGGTCGGGTGGGCGGCGGCCGGGCGGGCGGCCTGGTTCTCCTTGAGGAAGGCCTCGTACACCGCCAGCAGGGCCTGCTTCTGCCGCTCGTTGATCTGCGGGTCGGCGAGGATCGCGGCCCGCAGCCCCGGCCCCTGCTCGTCCCGCTCCTCCAGAATCCCGGCCTGTACGTACAGCGTCTCCGCCGAGATCCGCAATGCCTTGGCGATCTGCTGAAGGATCTCCGCGCTTGGCTTGCGCAGCCCGCGCTCGATCTGGCTCAGGTACGGGTTGGACACCCCGGCGACCTCGGCCAACTGCCGCAGTGAGTACTGCGCGTTCCGCCGCTGCTCCCGGATGTACTCGCCGAGCGAGCCCACGTTCAGTGATGCCATACCGGCAGTCTGCACCCGCCTGCTTGCTATTGCAAGCACATTGCTAGCGGGCGCACGCGCCATGGTGGTCCGGCCGGTCGGGTAACGTCCGTGCGCGGAGCGAGGGTTGAGGGGTGGCGTGATGGCGGAGCGGCAGATCGGCGCCGTGCTGTGCGATCTGGACGGGGTGCTGCGGATCTGGGCCGACCTGGCCGAGGTGGACGCGGCGCACGGCCTGCCGCCGGGCACCGTCGCGGGGGCGGCGTTCCGGGCGGAGCGGCTGGTGCCTGCTGTCACCGGGCTGGTCACCGATGAGCAGTGGCGGGGCGCCGTCGCGGAGGATCTGGGTGTGGTGTGCGGGTCGGCGGCGCGGGCGCGCGAGGTGGTTGCGGGCTGGGGGCGGCAGGCGTCCTGGGTGGATGCGGAGGTGCTGGGGTTGCTCGGCGAGGTGCGCCGGAGCGTGCCGGTGGTGCTGGTCTCCAACGGGACCACCCGGCTGGAAGCCGACCTGGCTGCGCTCGGGTTGGACGCCGTCTTCGACGCGGTGGTCAATACCGCGCGCCTGGGGGTCGCCAAGCCTGACGAGCGGGTCTACCTGGCAGCGGCCGAGTGGGCCCAAATGCCGGTCACAGCCTGCTTGTTCGTGGACGACAGCGCCGGGAATGTGGCCGCCGCCGAGGCGCTCGGGATGCACGGCCACCACTATCTGGGTGCGGCAGGGCTGCGGGCGGCGCTACGCGGTCACGGGCTGATCTGACCGAGGCGCGGAATTCCGGGCGGGCCCGGTCCGACGCGTGGCACGATCCGCCGCATGACGACCTTTCAGGCCCACGACGGAACGGCCCTGCACTACGAGCAACTCGGCGACGGCGCCCCACTGTTGGCGATCCCGGGCGGCCCGGGCGCGGACGCCCGCTACCTGGGCGACCTCGGCGGCCTGGACGCGCACCAGCGGCTGATCCGGCTCGACCCGCGCGGCAGTGGCCGCTCCACCGAGCCCGCCGACCGGGCGAGTTGCTCGTTCACCGAGCAGGTGAAGGACCTGGAGGCGCTGCGCGAGCACCTCGGGCTCGACTCCTTCGACCTGCTCGGCCACTCCGCGGGCGCCCTCACCGCCCAGCGCTACGCCGCCGAATTCCCGCACCGGGTGCGGTCGTTGGTGCTGGTGACGCCGGTCGGGCGGGGCTCGCGCGAGCCGGACGAGGCGGAGCTGGCGGCGCTCCGGGCCACCCGCGCCGACCAGCCCTGGTACCCGGACGCGGCGCGGGCGGCGGCGCTGCTGGCCGCCGGGCAGGGCGATCCGGCGGAGCTGACCGAGCGCATCACCCCGTTCTTCTGGGGCAGTTGGGACGACCGGGCGCGCGCCGCGTCCTTCGATCCGGAGCTGGTGCCGATCGCGCTGTGGATGCGGGCGGCGTTCTACGCGGGCGCGGGCGAGGCCGCACCCGTCGCCGTGCCGGTGCTGGTGGTGGCGGGGCAGTTGGACGGGATGATCGGCACCGCTCCGGCCCGGCTGGCGGCCGCGCTCCATCCGGGGGCCCGGCTGGAGGTGCTGGAGGGCGTGGGGCACCGGCCCTGGGTCGAGAAGCCGGCCGAATTCGCCCGACTGGTGGGCGAGTTCCTCCTGGGATAGCACCTCAACTGCCGTCCACCAGGCGGCGGTAGTCGGGGGCCAGCAGTTCGGCGAGGTCGCGGCCGCGGACGGTCAGGCCGCTCGGGCCGAGGTGGTCGAGGGCCGGGTCGGGGCGTTCGGGCGGCGCGTCGGGCGGGCGGAGGGTGAACTCGCCCTGCCAGAAGGCGTCCAGGCACTGGTCGAGGGGGCGATCGGAATCGGGGCGTTTGGTCATGGCGGTCACTCCCCCACGGCGTCTGCGGACAGGGTGAGCAGTTCGCGCAGCTGCTCGGTGGGCAGTTCGGTCAGCCACTGTTCGCCAGCGCCGACCACGGCGTCCGCCAACTCGCGCTTGGCCTGGAGGAGTTCGGCGATCCGTTCCTCCACGGTGCCGACGCAGACCAGACGGCGGACCTGGACCTCGCGGTGCTGGCCGATCCGGTGGGCGCGGTCGGTGGCCTGGTCCTCGACGGCGGGGTTCCACCAGCGGTCGAGGTGGATCACCTGGTTGGCGGAGGTCAGGTTGAGCCCCGTCCCGCCCGCCTTCAGCGACAGCACGAACACCCCTGGCCCGTCCGGGGATTGAAAACGGTCGACGAGTTCCTGGCGGCGCGGCGCGGACAGCCCGCCGTGCAGATGGAGCACCTGGGTGCCGAGCCGGTGGCGCAGGTGCGGCTGGAGCAGCGCGCCGAACTCGGCGTACTGGGTGAACACCAGCGTCCGGTCGCCCTCCGCCAGGGCCTCCCGGAGCAGCGCGACCAGCCGCTCGACCTTGCCCGAGCGTCCGCCCAACGGCGAGTTGTCGTGCAGGAGTTGGGCCGGATGGTTGCAGACCTGCTTGAGCCGGCCGAGGGCCGCCAGCACCGCGCCCTTGCGCTCCACCCCGCGCACCCCGCTCAGGCGGCGCAGCAGTTCGGCGACCACCGCCTGGTAGAGCCCGGCCTGCTCCGGCGTCAGGTTGCAGCGGACGGTGAACTCCTGCTTGGCGGGCAGCTGTTCGCCGATCTCGGGGTCGCTCTTCAGGCGGCGCAGCAGGAACGGGCCGGTGAGCCGCTGGAGCTGGGCGGCAACCTCCCGGTTGCCGGACTGCTCGACCGGGACGGCGTAGCGCTCCTTGAACGACTCGGCCGTGCCGAACAGGCCGGGGTTGGCGAAGTCCAGGACAGTGTGCAGTTCGGCGAGGCGGTTCTCCACCGGTGTGCCGGTGAGCGCGATCCGCGGGCCGGAGCGCAGCGAGCGGATCGCCCGGGACTGCCGGGCGGAGCGGTTCTTGATGTGCTGGGCCTCGTCCGCGACCACCCGCCGCCAGCGGATCGCGCGCAGTGCCGCGGCGTCGCGCTGGAGCACCCCGTAGGTGGTGATCACCAGGTCGGCGGCCGGATCCGGGGCGGTGCGGTCGGGGCCGTGGTGCAGCTGGACGCGCAGGGCGGGAGCGAACCGGGCCGCCTCGCGCTGCCAGTTGCCGACCAGCGAGGTCGGGCAGACCAGCAGGACGGGGCCGCGGGCGCCGCGGGCGTGCTCCAGGGCCAGCAGGGCGAGCGTCTGGACGGTCTTGCCGAGGCCCATGTCGTCGGCCAGCACCGCGCCCAGCCCGAGCCGGCCGAGGGCGTCCAGCCAGGCCAACCCCCGTTCCTGGTACGGGCGCAGAGCACCGGCGAAGCCGGGCGGGGGCGGGGTGCGGTGAGCGCCGGGGAGCCGGCCGAGGCGGCCCGCGAGCAGGTCGCCGAGCGGGCCGTCGGCGTGCACCACGGTGACCGGCAGGCCGTCGACCACCGCGCCGTCGTCCAGGGCGAGCCGCAGCAGCGTCGCGGCGTCCAGTTGCGGATCGTCCCGGCGGGCGGCCAGGAACCGCAGGGCGGCGGCGAGTTGGGCCGCGTCCACCTCCACCCACTGGCCGCGCAGCCGGACCAGGCCCTGCTGGGCGCCGGCCAGCTCGTCCAACTCCTCCTGGGTGAGCGGCTGTTCGCCCACCGCGAGCTGCCAGCGGAAGTCCACCACGGCGTCCCGGTCGGCCTGCGCCGCACGCTTCACCGCACCGGACGCCGGACCGCTGTGCGCGCTTGCCGCCAGGCCGAGACGCGGCCGCCGGCGCCACCACGCGGGCAGCAGCACGCCGTACCCGGCGGCGGTCAGCAACGGAGCGGTGTCGCGCAGGAACGCGAGCGCGCCGGCCCGGTCCAGATCGACGCCGGTGGGCCGGGTGCGGTGCAGGGCCGCACGCAGGTCCGGGCAGAGTCGGGCGGCGCGGTCCAGTTCGGCGAGGTACGCCTCCACCGGGTCGCCGAGAGTGCGGCCCAACGCCGCCAACCCCGGCCCGTCCGACCAGAGTTCGGCCGCGGGCAGCAGCAGCGAAGGCCGGTCCGCCGGGCCGGCCAGCACGTCCAGCCGCCAGTTCTCGTCCGGGACTTCCGCATCCGGGTTGTCCGGCGCGCTGCCCAGCGGCTCCGCCAGCCGGAACGCGAGCCGGACTTCACCGGCGGGCTCCGTCCCCACGCTCCACGCCGCGAGGCGCTCCGCGATGTCGGAGTCGGGCGCGGCAGGGAGGCGGGGGTCGGCGCTGCGGAGGGCTTCCAGCCAGTCCTGCGGCGCCGCGGCTGCCGGCGGTGCCTCGAGCGCGGTGCGGGTCTCGTGGTCGGTGAGGGCGTCCAGGACGGCGGTGAACAGGGCCGCACCGGTGCGCTCGGCGCCGTCCTCCGCGCGGGCGATCGGCGGGCAACCCGCCGCCAGGCCGCTGCTCTCGCGGCGGGCCGGACCATCGAGCGCGGGACGCCAGCGCGCCGCCCACCCGTCCGCCTCCTCCACCAGCGCGGGCAGCACCCGCCCCCGCCCGACCAGCCGCCACGCCAGGTCGTGCACCGCCGTCAACCACCGCAACGACGCCCCGTACGCAAGCTCCGCCGCCCGCCCACCGGGCAGCTCGACGGTCGTCCCCGGCCAGTACGGATCGAACAGTTCACCCAGCAGCTGCGCCGCCTCGGCCCGTTCGAACACCAACGCCGGCACCCGCCACGCCTGCAGCACCAGCCCCTTCGCGGTCGACCCCACCGGCAGATCCGGCGACGGCGTCGGCCGCGAGCCCGTCGGCAACCGCAGACTCACCCACCGCTCGGCCCCCCGCTCCGCGAGCCACGCGGGCCCCGCGCCAGTAGCCGCGAGCAGCCCCGCGACCTCACCTGCCGAGCACGCGTACGGGTGCCGCGACCCTTGTACGGCCCGCCCCGTGAACGCCGCCGCATCCTCCGCCCACACCGCGAGGCGGCCGTCGGCCCGCCAGAGCGCGTGCAGGACGTACATGGGTCGGGGCCTCCGAGAACGTGAGTGGCTGGGGCTTCCACCATAGAGCTGGTGAGTGACCAACCAGGGGGGGCGCGGGGAACTGCGCGACAAGCGCACGCCCGTCCGCAAGGTCGCGATCAAGTGCAGGTCACTGTCCTGCGTCGCGATCTTGCCGGCGGGTGCGTTCCCCTTCGCGCAGTTCCCCGCGCCCCTGGTTGGTCGCCCACCAGCTCGCGCGAGTCTCCCCGCGCCCCTGACTTCGCGCCCACCAGCTCGCGCAAGTCTCCCCGCGCCCCTGGTTGTGCTCTCCCTGGTTGCTCAGCTCATGTGGAACACCGGCCCCCGTGGCGTGAACGGCAACGTCGCACCGCGCGGGATCAGGTACGCGTGCTCCCGTCGGGGCACGCGTACCACGTCGCACTCCGCGTCCGTGATGATCAGTACCGGCGCCGTCGGCGGGAAGTCCTGGGCTCGGGTGAGCAGGTCGATGCCGGGCTGGAGTACCGTCCCGCCGCGGCCGTGGAGCCGTACGCGTGAGGCGAGTTCGGCGACGGGGAGGTAGCCGGAGTCGTGCGGGGCGGCGTCGCAGCAGATGAGGCGGGCGGCGGGGACGTCGCGGGCGGCGGCGTAGGAGGCGATCGCGCCGAGGGCCTTGCCGAGGAGGGTGCGGCTCATGGAGCCGGAGGTGTCGAGGACGACGCCGAAGGTGCAGCGCGGGGTCTCCTCGGGCGGGTGGTAGCGGCCGGCCCGGGGGATGTCGGGGCTGGCGGACTGCCGTCGGGACGGCCTCGCGCAGGAGCGGAGGGGTTCCGGTCGGGGGACGAACTCGTCGAACCAGCGGGCGAGTTGTGCGTCCCAGGGCAGTGGCGGGTGGGCGAGGGCGCGGATTTCCTCGACCAGTCCGGCGGGGAGCAGGCCGCGTTCGCGGGTGTGCAGGTCGAAGCCCTGGAGCAGGCCGCGCCGGTAGAACTCGTCCAGGTCGACGTAGCCGCCGTGGCCAGGCCGGGGCAGGGGTTCGCCGAGGATGTCGCCGAGGCCCTTGCCGCGCAGGGTGGCGAGGCGGCGCATGCGGCGCTGGTCGCGGACGATCCGGTCGTAGACCTCTTCTGCCGAGAGGCCCTTCAACTCGGGGTCGTGGAGCAGTCCTTCGGGCATGTCGCCGACGCCCATTTCGAGCAGCCAGCCGTTGATGACGTAGTCGGCGGCGACGTTGAAGAGGTAGGGGTCGCGGCCGCCGGCCCGGTCGCCGTGGCGGAGGGCGGCGTGCAGCATTTCGTGGGCGAGGATGAAGCGCCATTCCTCGTCGGTCTGGCGGCGCAGCGGGTTGAGGTAGATCTCGCCGGCGTCGGCGTTGACGGCGGCGATCGAGATGCCGTGCGCGCGGGCGAGTTCGGCGTCGGCGACCAGGGTGAGACCGGCGGCGAGGCCGCCGAGCAGCGGGTAGTTGGCCACGAACCAGCTGAGCGCCCGTTCCCACGGTCCCTGCGGGAGGCGGGGCCCGCCGAGGTGTTCGCGGCGGCCGGCGGCGAGGTCCATCGCGGCGGAGACGGTGCGGGTGAGGGCGTGGGCGAAGGCGAGCGTCCAGTCCTCGGGGTCGTCGGTCGAGTACCAGGCGCGCAGGAGTTGGTCGGGCCGGTCGCCGCCGGTGCCGCAGGCCCGGTATTCGGCGGGGATGCCGTCGCGGCGCCAGCGGGCGGCGAGTGTCTCTTCGTCGCCGCCGGGCCAGGCGGCGGGCAGGTCGTCGGGGGCGCGGCCGATGTGGAAGTTGGCGAGGTAGCGGTTGACGACGGTGCAGCGGGCGGCGAGTTCGGGCGCGTCGGGCTGGGTGCGGGGGCCGCGGGCGGCGGGGAGGTGGCCGAAGCCGAGGTGGAGCAGGGCGTGGGCGAGGGCCCAGGCCCATTCCTCGGGTTCGGCGCGGCGGGTGCGGTGGGCGTGCACGGTGCCGTTGGAAGTGACGACGGCCCAGCCGGTGGTGGGGTGCAGGTCGCAGTGTTCCGGCTCGAGAGTGCAGAGGGTGGCGGGGACAGCGCGGAGTGCCGGGTTGGCCTTGACCGTGGCGAGTCCGGCGGCGAACGCGGCCTTGGCCGGGTCCTGTTCGGGTTTGTCGGCGGGGCGGCGGGTGCTCACCGGCGGGCCTCGACCAGGCGGGGCAGGTCGCGGGCGGCTTCGATGAGGAACCAGGACGGCAGCACGGGGTTGCCGTCGGGGCCGTCGGCGATGACGGTCTGGGCGACTTCGACGGAGATCTCGGCGAGTTGCACCAGCAGTGACTTGGAGCGGTAGGCGTGCTGGCGGACGGTCGGCGAGGCGTGTTCCTTGCGGGCGGGCAGTTCCTTGACCAGTCGGCCACGGAAGCTGTCGGCGAGGTAGTAGAGCAGGTCGCGGTCCTCGACCCGCTTCGGCCAGGAGGCGTCGCCCTTGAGGATGGCCTCCAGCCCGTACGCGTTGCGGACGATCTTCACGTAGCCGCAGAACGCGACGGCGTGCGCGGGGGTGAGCAGTCCGTGTGCGAGGACCTTGAGGGTGCCCTCGTCCAGGCCGGCGCCGAAGGAGTGCAGCGCGTCGGAGAGCATGTGCCAGGCGCGCGGGGTGGAGAACGGTTCCTCGGTCTTGGGCGGGTTGGACCACAGGTGGTCGGGCCGGTCGGTGAGGTGGTCGGTGATCCACGGGTGGATGCCGTGGGCGCCGGCCCAGCCGAGCCAGTCGTCGGAGCTGGCCCGCAGGTGGACGTGGACCAGGCGGTTGAGCAGCGCGGACGGCATCGGGCGGGCGAGGGCGCCGTCGGTGGCGCGGTTGCCGGCGCCGATCACGATGGAGCCGGCCGGGAGCTCGTAGTTCCCGATCCGGCGGTCCAGGATCAGCGAGTAGAAGGCTTTCTGCACGTCCGGTGTGGCGGCGTTGAGCTCGTCCAGGAACAGGCAGTAGGGCTGGTCGCGGGCGATGATCTCGGGCGGGCAGAACCGGGAGCGGCCCTCGGGGGTGATCTGCGGGACGCCGATCAGGTCCTCGGGGGCGAGCTGGGTGCCGAGCAGCGAGACGCACTCCAGGCCGAGCGACTCGGCGAACTGGTTGACCAGCGAGGACTTGCCGATACCGGGTGCTCCCCACAGGAACACCGGCCGCACGGTGGCGAGTCCGAGCAGCAGCTCGGGGACCTGGGACGGCGACACGGTAACGGCTGACTGCACGAGTCTCCTCGGGGAGTAACGGGGGGTCGGCGGCCAGTGTGAACCGCCGGATCCGCCCGGCGCATCCGGTTTTCCACCGCCCTCCACAGGCTGGGGAAAACCAAGGGTTCCCCTCGGATGGTTCAAATTTGGACTTCATGGTTGAACGTTGAACCAGATCGGGCTATGGTGGAGCCATCAACAAGTTGAAGCCTCAACAAACGGCTTCGACCCTCCCGAAGGAGAGAAGCCATGGGCATCTTCAACCGCAGCAAGAACACCGCCACCATCGCCCCGGCCGCCGTCCAGGGCCCGGACCTGGCGCACCTCACCGGCGACTACACGATCGACTCCACCCACTCGAAGATCGGCTTCGCGGTCCGCCACGCGATGGTCACCAACGTCCGCGGCGAGTTCACCGAGTACGAGGGCAAGCTGCACCTGGACGGCGCCCACCCGGCCAACTCCCGCGCCGACCTGGTGATCAAGGTCGCCTCGATCCACACCAACCAGGCCCAGCGCGACGAGCACCTGCGCACCGGCGACTTCTTCGACGCCGCCACCTTCCCGGAGATCACCTTCAAGTCGACCTCCGCCGAGCGCATCCACGGCGACACCTACCGGATGCACGGCAACCTGACCATCAAGGGCACCAGCCGCCCGGTCATCCTCGACCTGGAGTTCACCGGCGCGGCCACCGACATCTACGGCGCCAACCGGGTCGGCTTCGAGGGCGGCACCTCCGTGGACCGCACCGACTGGGGCCTGACCTACAACGCCGCGCTGGAGACCGGCGGCGTGCTGATCGGCGAGAAGGTCAAGCTGACGCTGGACATCTCCGCCGTGCGAGCCTCCTGAGACCGTCTGTCCCGGCCGCCCCGCGGCCCCCGGTACCGCCCCTGCCGTCCCCCACGGCGGGGGCGCCGCCGTTTCTGCGGCGCTTTCCGCAGCCGTTTCCGCGGCCTGCGCTACCGCAGCAGCGCGGCGTCCTCGGCCGGCAGCCAGCTCCCCGGCGGCCTCGCCAACCAGCCTTCCGCGGCGGCGAGTTCGGCCGCCGATTCGCGCAGTGCGGCCAGCCCGGGGTGGCGCGGTTCGGGCCGGTGCACCAGGCCGACCAGGCTGAGCGGCACCGGATCGACCAGCGGCCGCGCCACCCCGCCAGGGATGTCCGGCCCGTCCGTGGTGGTGAGGATCGGGCTGCCGTGCCGGGTCAGGTAGCGGGCGAACTCGGCGGCGCCGACCGGCGGAGTACGGCCGGGTGCGGCGGCCAGGCCGTGCTCGGCGAGCAGCCGCAGGCCCAGGTCGGTCCACTCGGCGGTGTCCGGCTGCCCCGCGAACACGTCCACCGGATGCCCGGCCAGCGCGGCCAGCGGCACGGCGGGCAGCGCGGCCAGCGGATGGCCGAGCGGCAGGAACACCGCCATCGGCTCCAGCCGCACCGGCAGGTGCGCCAGCCGGGACCGCACGGCGGCCGGCAGTCCGGCGTACCGCCCGAACGAGGCGTCCAGCCGGTGCGCCGCCAACTCCCGTGCGGCAGCGGTGAGTCCACCGCAGTAGCGGGCCAGCAGCTCGGCCTCCGGACGGCGCCGGCGGGCGGCGGCGAGAACCCGCTCGGCGGTGAGTTCGCGGTTGCCGCCGGGGCTGTTGACGTCCACCAGCAGCGTCCGGGTGTCGCCGAGCGCGGTGATCTCGCCCTGGAGTTCCAGCAGTTGGCGGGCCTTCGGCAGCAGCGCGGCCCCCGTTTCGGTCAACTCGACGCTGCGGGTTGAGCGTTGGAACAGCGCACAGCCGAGCTCCCGCTCCAGCGCCTGCACGTCCCGGCTGACGGCCTGCTGGGCCAGGTGCAGGCGTTCGGCGGCGCGGCCGAAGTGGAGGGTCTCGGCGACGGCGGCGAAGCTGCGCAGCAGGCGGGGGTGGACGTCACGGGGCACGGCGGGAGATTAACAACAGGATCCGGTGAATTGGGCGAATTAAGTGTTGGACGGCGCTCCGGGCCCGGCCCGAGGGTGGAGCAATCCCCCTCTTCTTCCCCGGAGTTGTGCGTTGTCCCTGCCACTCGCCCGCTACCGCCCGGTGTTCGCCGTGCCGGGCAGTCTCACGTTCACCCTGGCCGGTCTGCTTGGCCGGCTCGCCCTGGCGATGTACGGCGTCTCCGTCGTGGTGCTGATCGCCGACCGTCGCGGCTCGTACGCGCTGGCCGGCGCGGTCTCGGCGGTCGGGGTGCTGGCCGGGGCAGCACTGCTGCCGCCGCTCGGGCGGCTGGTCGACCGGCTCGGACAGGCCCGGGTCGCCGTCCCCGCCGTCCTCGCCACCGCACTGCCGACGGGCGCGCTGCTGCTCTGCGTCCGCTCCGGCGCACCCGACTGGACGCTCTTCCTGTGCTGGGCGCTGTCCGGCACCAGCCCCAACCTGGGCGGCATGGCCCGGGCCCGCTGGGCGCACCTGCACCGCGCCGACGCCGCCGTGCTGCACCGGGCCAACGCGCTCGAACAGTCGCTGGACGAACTGTGCTTCATGGCCGGACCGGTCCTCGGCATGGCCCTGTGCACGACACTCGCCCCCGAAGCCGGACTGCTCGCCGCCTGGGCCCTGGGCACTGTCGGCACCCTGCTGTTCGCCGCCCAGCGCGGCACCGAACCGCCGCTGCCCGAAGTCGCCCAACACGCCACCGCCCCAGGGGGGTTGCTCCGCACCCGGGGCTTCCTCCCGCTACTGGCCGGCTTCCTGGCGGCCGGCGTGCTGTTCGGCTCACTGGAGGTCACCACCCTCGCCTACACCGACGCGCTCGGCCGGCAGTCGGCCGGCGGCGTGCTGCTGGCGCTGGTCGCGGCCGGATCCTGCGCCTCCGGGCTGGCGTTCGGCGCGATCCGCCCGCGACGCCCGGCCGCAGTGCGACTCGCCTTCGGCGCGGGCGCGATGGCCGCCCTGATGCTGCTCCCGCTCACGGCCGGCCGGGCCGGGGCGGGCGTGACACTCCTGGGCGCGGCGCTACTGGCCGCCGGTTCGGGCACCGCACCGACCATGATCACCGGCATGACGATGGTTCAGGAACTTCTCCCCGCACACCGCCTGAACGAGGCCATGGCCCTGGCCGTCTCCGCGATCCTGATCGGCATCTCCACCGGCGCGACACTCGGCGGCGCCGTCGCCCAGCACACCTCCCCCGGCACCGGGTACCTCCTGCCACTCGCCGCGGCGACACTTGCCCTGCTGGCAGCCCTGCCCGCCGCGATCCGAAAGTCCTGACGGGGGCGCGACCGCAGGCCCCGGCTACCGCCAGCCGTATTCGTACTCCGGCAGCACCGTCCCGTCCGGGAAATGCGCGACACCGCGCCCGACGCGGCTCGCGCCGTGGCGCTCGTAGAAGCGGATCGCGCGGCGGTTCGCGGCCAGCACCTCGAGGCGGACGGGCCGGTCCGGGTGGCGGGCGAGTGCCGCGTGCAGCAGGCGGGTGCCGAGGCCGGTGCCGGTGCGGTCGGGGCGGACGTGCAGTTGTTCCAGGCGGACGACGGCGCCGTCGGGCACCAGGTAGGCGAAGCCGGCCAGGGTGCCGTCGGGGTCTTCGGCGAGCAGCAGGGTGGGGGTGTCGGCGGGCGGGCCGTAGTCCGCGCTCAGCCGCAGTTCCCACAGGACTTGCTGCAAGCTGTCGGCGGCGAGCGCCGCGTCCGGGACGAGTCCGGCGTAGGCGCTGCGGCGGCTGGCGGTGAGCAGGGCGGCGACGGCGGCGGCGTCGGGTGCGCCGCCTTCGCGCAGGGTGGCGGGCATGTCACCAGCCTTCCACACGCCGAGGGTTGAACGCGTTCAGCCGGTGCCCTAGAGTCGTCCCGAACAGTTTTGAACGCGTTCGAAACTGCTCGCCCCGGCCGAGGAGGGGATGGCCGGAGCGGCGAGATGACGCGCCCGGTGCCGGGGGGCACCGGGGCTGCCCGCCGGGCGGCGTTTCGCCCTCCCGGTCCGGAGTTGTCCGGGTCCGGGCTAGGCTCGGTTCCACAGGTGACTGGTCCGCAGGCGACTGGGGCGAAGCGAACGGCAGGCGGGGCGAAGGTGCCAGAGAACGACCGGGAACGGCCCCAGCGGGGCCCTGTGGAACCGGGAAACGCGAGCGACCGGAACGAGCCGGGCACCACTGTGTCCGGCGGTGAACTTCCGGGCGGCCGGGCCCAGCCGAAGACGGACAAGAGCGAGGCCACCCGAGCCCTGATCCTGGAGACCGCGATGCGGCTCTTCCAGGAGCGCGGCTACGAGAAGACCACGATGCGGGCGATCGCCGCCGAGGCGGGTGTCTCGGTCGGCAACGCCTACTACTACTTCTCCGCGAAGGAATTCCTGATCCAGGGGTTCTACGACCGGATGACGTACGACCACGCCGCCGATGCCCGTCGGCGGATGGCCGGCACCAAGGACTTCTCCGAGCGCCTGGAGATCGCCTTGAACTCCTGGCTGGACACGGCCGCCCCGTACCACGAGTTCTCCGCGCAGTTCTTCCGCACGGCCGCCGACCCGACCAGCTCGCTCAGCCCGTTCTCGAACGAGTCGCACCCGGCCCGGGCCACCGCGGTGGAGCTGTTCCGCGACGTCCTGCAGGGCTCCGAGCTGGCCCCCAAGCTGGACGCCGAGCTGGTCGAACTCCTGCCCGACGTCCTGTGGTTGCACCTGATGGTCGTCGTCCTCTACTGGGTCTTCGACCGCACCGAGGACACCGAGCGCACCCGCGAGTTCGTCCGGCGGTCCACCCCCATGGCGGCCCGGTTGATCAACCTGTCGCGCTATCGGATATTCCGACCGATTGTCCGGGACGCCAAGGGGCTCATTCAGGACTTCATCCTGCCCACCATAGGAAAGACCGCCGTCAAGCCACCCACCGCCTGAGGCTCCGTCAGAAGCTGTCGGGGTTCCAGGGGGTGCGGGCGGGGCGGAGCAGGGTGTCGGCCAACGTGGCGGCCCCGGGGGTGAGTTCGGAGACCACGGCGGCCGCGGCCAGGCGGGTGGCGGTGTCGGCGCCCAGGTAGAGGGTGCCGAGCGCGCCGACGCCGAGAACGAGGTCCGCCGCGTCCTCGGTGGGGACGATCCGGCCGGTGCCGTCGGCGGCCGTCTCCAGCGCCCAGCGGCCGGCCGTCCAGCCCTCGGGGTCGGTGACGTCCAGCACCAGGCGGCCGGGGGCGGTGTACTGGCGGGCGGCGAACGCGGCGGGCAGGTCGAGCAGGCGCAGCCAGGTGAAGTCGGAGTCCTCCTCGTGCGGGACGGCGGCGCGCGGGTCGTTCAGCAGCAGCGGCAGCGGGTCGTCGGGCCGCAGGCCGTCAACGATCACGTGGCGCACCCAGTCGACCGAGAACGCGAACTCCCAGAGCGCGTTGGCGGTCTGCTGGTCGAGCGCCAGGAAGTCCCGGACGTTCAGCGGGCAGTTGGGGTAGGCGCCGTCGAACTTCTCGTCCACGGTGTAATTGATCAGGCCGGTAACGGTGCCGTCGGCCGTGCGGTGGAGGGCGGTGAAGCCCTCCTTCCAGTCGAAACCGGGCAGCTCGATGTCACCGGTGCGCAGCCGCCACCAGTGCTCCGGGCGGCCGATCGCACCGGGCTGGGTGAGCCGCCAGCGCTCGTAGAACTCGGGGCCGAGCTTGCGGACCTCCTCCAGCGTGACGAAGTCGATCCGGTGCCCCTCATGCACGGGCAGCCCGGCCCGCAGGCCTCCGGCCCGCAGCACGTCCACCCGCCAGCCGGTGGCGTAGGTGGCCGGGCCGAAGCCGAAGCGGCCGTAGATGTTGTACTCGGCGGCGATCAGGATCGCCGCGGACAGGCCGCGCTCGCGGGCGGCGGCCAGGTCGTAGCGCATCATGCCGCTGAGCAGCCCGCGCCGGCGGTGGGTGGAGTTGACGGTGACGGCGGTGATCGCGTCCACCGTCAGCCGGGCCCCGCCGGGGACGGTCAGTTCGGTGTCGAAGCTGCGGAAGGTGGCCACGCAGCGCGGCCCGTCCGGCGTCGGGTCGGTGTGGTCGAACGCGCCCTGCATCCGCCCCGGCTCGAACAGCACCTCCCGCCACTCCTTCGCCGGGGCGACGTGCGGCCGCAGGAAGCCGCGGGCGATCGCCCGGTCCCACACGGCGAGTTCGTCACGGGTGATCGGCCGGATCTCGACGCCCTGGTCGGCGCGGTGCTGCTGCGTGTCGTTGCCCATCCGGCCACGGTATGACGGGCCCCGAACCGCGTCATCCGGTTTTCCGACCGGTCGCCGACGGCGCGTCAGAACCTGTCCGTGACAGCCGGAACTGGGAACTGGAGGCCGGCCTCACCCGCGCCAGCAACGCGCTCAAGAGGCAGTACGCGCCGGTCAATTGGCTCTGGGCGGACGAGGCGGCCCCCGTGCATCACCTCTGAGCGCGGCGGCTTCAGTCGATGGCGGCGAGTCGCTCGGCGAGGTTCGCCGTGGTGGTCTCGACCCAGTTCATCGTCCTGGCGGTGTGGTAGCCGAGTGCGTGATTGATGCCGATCATGTGGGTGTTGGTGGTCGCGGTGGTGGTGCAGACGATGTCCAGGTCCGGTCGCTCGTCGGCGAGTCGACGCGCCATGGCGGCCTTCATCGCCGCGCCGAGCCGGTGGCCGCGGTGCGCGGCCAGCACGGAAGTGTCGTGGATGTAGCCGATCTCGCGGCGGTGCGGGTAGTTGTGGACGACGTGGACTCCGGCGACCTGGTCCGTGGTGTCGTCGATGGCGATGACGACCCGCTGCTCCGCACCGGCGTCCGCCAGTTCGCGGTCGGTCTCGCGGATCCGGGCCGGGGTCCAGCGGGTCGCCCGGTAGCTCGATTCGCCGGTCGGGGCGTCCTCGATGGCCTGCCGCGCCACGGCGTAGGAGTCGATGAGCGGCTCGGGGGTCGTTCCCGTCCATTGGGCCAGGCGGTAGCCGGTCGGGACGGGCACCTCCCACAGCTGCGCGGGGGTCGTGGCGAGGCGCAGGACCTGCATCACCATGCTGTGTGTCACCTCGAACCCGAGGCCGGCCGCCCACGGGGCCCCGGCGGAGTCGGGCTTCATGGGCTGTCCGAGGACGGTGGCCCGCCGGGATTCCAGCACCGCGGGCATCGCGGCCCGGAGCAGTGCGGTGCCGACGCCGCGGCGCCGCAGTGCGGGGTGCACGTGGACCTCGACCTGGGCGATCCCGGTGTTCGAGGACTCGGGCAGCGAGACCCGGACCGAACCGGCCAGGCGCCCGTCCAGGTCGCCGGCCCAGAAGCGGCACGGTCCGTCCTCGACCGGCGGTGTGCGCAGGCGGCCGATCGCGGCCGCGTACGTCAGCGGCGGATCCTCGGGGAAGTCCACTGCCACGGCTGCGGCCCGCATCGCGTGGTAGTCGGCCAGCTGCTGCTCAGTGGCGTGGTTCGGATCGAGCGCCTGTATGTCGAGAGTCACCGGATCTCCGTGTCGGCTGTGGAAGGGCTTCAGTGTGCGCCGTTCCCACCGGGGACGGGGGGTGTTCGGATTCATCCGCCCCGCCCTGCCAGCATGCCGACGGGCCGTCAGGGACGGGCGTAGAAGTCGGGGCGTCCCATGATCCAGAGGCTGGCCTGCTTGATGGCGGTGCCGGGGCGAGGGGCTTCGATCATCTGGTCGTCGCCGAGGTAGATGGCGACGTGGTAGATGTCGGCGGCGCGGCCGGTCTTGGTCCAGAAGATCAGGTCGCCGGGGCGGAGCCGGTCGTAGGTGACGGGGGTGGATTCGGCGTACTGGTCGGCGGCGAAGTGGGTGAGGTTCTTGCCGCCCTGGCGCCAGGCCATCATGGTCAGGCCGGAGCAGTCGTAGCCCTGGGGGCCTTCGCCGCCCCAGATGTAGGGCAGGCCGATGACGGAGCGGGCGAAGGCGAGGGCGGACGCGGCGCCCTCGGCGGACCAGGGCTGTTCGCGTTCGGGGGCGGGGTGGAGCCGGCCGGCGCCGGCGTGGTCGGTCTCGGCCTGGCGGGCGGCCTCCTCGGCCTCGCGCTGGGCGATCTCGTCGAGCGCGTCCTGGCGTTGGCGTTCGAGGTCGACGCTGGTGTCGCGGGCGGCGGCGAGTTCGGCGAGCAGGGTGTTCTGGCGTTGGCCGATCTCGGTGACCTGGCGCTGCTGGTCGGCGAGCCGCTGCTGGGCGGCGTCCTTGGCGGTGCGGACGGTGTCGGCGGCGGTGCGGGCGGCGGTCTCGGCGCGGCGGGTGTCGGCGGCGGCGCGGGCGGCGGCCTTCGCGGTGCTGGTGGCGTCGTCGAGGATCTGCCGGGTCTGGGCGCCGGCGACGCCGACCGCGGCGGCCTGGACGGACAGTTCGCTCGGGCCGCGGGAGCCCAGCAAGGCGTCCAGCGCGGCAAGTTGGGGGGAGGCGCCCTGCCGGTACATCTCGGCGGCGAGCCCGGCGGCCCGGTCGGCGGCCCGGGCCCGGGCGGCCTCCGCGATGGCGGCGCGGGCGGCGGCGGCCGTTGCCGCCTGCTGGGCCTTGGCGAGCCGGACGAGGGCGCCGTTGTACGCCTCGACGGCCTGTTCGGCGGCCTGCCCGATCCGGTCGAGTTCGGTGCGGGCGGCGGCGAGCCGGGCTTCGAGGTCGGTGGCGTCGGCGGCCTTGCCGTCGGCCTCGGCCTTGGCCCGGGCGACGTCCTCGGCGGACGGGTACGCCTCGTCGTCGGGGTCGTCGGCGGGCCGGACGGCGGGGACGGGGGCGGCGGGGGCGCTCGCGGCGGGCAGCAGGGTGAGCAGTGTGGCGGTGGCGAGGAGGAGGGCGGGGAGGAGCCTGCGGGGCATGAGGGTCCTTCCTCGGCGCGTTCTGGTGATCGGCCAAAGGAATCGACCGACTGTCCCATCACGTGACAATTCGGTCACGCACCGCCAGATTCTCAGACCTGACGGAGCGTCGACGCCACCGCAATGCGGCCACCCGGGTGAGATGTCCGATTGTCGGAACCGGCGCCTGCGCGAAGGGGGTGGGTCGCCCACGAACCCTACCGGCCGGCGTCCCCGGGGCCCGGTATCCGGTGGTCCGTCAGCGTGCCCGCTGCGGCGGCTTGCCGGTCGCGGTGGTGCGCGGCCGCCCGGCCCGGACGGTGCGGCGGCGGCGCTGGGCGCGGGCCCGGCGGGCCGGGTCGGTGGCCGCGGCAACGGCCCGCCGCCCGCCCGTCGGCCGCGGCTGGTCGCGGTGGGCCAGCGCCTTGGCGGCCATCCGCTCGGCCACCGCGTGCGCCTTGGGGTGCCCGGCCGGCACCTTGTCGGGCGCCCCGGCGATCAGGTCGAACAGCCAGGTGCGCGCCCGGTCCGTACGGGCGTGCAGCCGCCGCTCGCGCCGGTTCGCCCGGGCCATCCGCCGGGGGCGGCCGACGTACCGCCAGCGCGCCCACGGGCTGGACGGGCGGGCCAGCCGGACCGCGCCGATCCAGGACAGGCCGGGCACCATGATGCCCAGCAGCCCCGTCCACACCTTGCCCTTGAGCAGCGCGACCACGCTCATCAGCGCGTTGCCCGCGATCACCGCGACCACCCCCCACCGGGTGCTCTGCCCGGGCACCAGGCCGAGCGGCACGTACCCGGTGAGCAGCAGCGCGGTGAGCAGGATGCCGAGGATCACCGCGTCCACGGACTTGCGGCCCTGTTCGCTCCAGTACACGTCGTCCAGGTGCAGGATCAGCGCGAACTCGTCCAGCACCAGGCCGCAGCCGATGCCGAAGGACAGGCCGAACCAGTCGATCCACGGGTGGCCGCCGCCGGTGGCGAACACGCCGATGCCGCCGAGCAGCAGGAAGCCCAGGCCGAACACCATGTGGTGGATGTGCAGCCCGCCGGGGGTGATGTTGCCGGGCCACCAGCGGACCTGGGCGCGGATCATCCGGGTGCTGAAGCGGATGCACACGAAAGAGGTGATGAACCCGACCAGCAGCAGGAACAGCGGCTGCTTGTGGGCCTCCACGATGTGCTGGTGGTAGCCGTCGAGCAGTGCACTGAGCATCGGGTGGTGCCTTCGGTTCGGTACGGTCGGCCGGGCCGGGTCAGAAGCCGCGGGTGCGCTTCGCGGCCCGGCGCGGGATCAGCAGGTGCGGGGCTTCGCGGTCGCTGGCGCCCGGGTTCTTCAGGAACAGCCGGGCCACCTCGCCACCGAGGTTGACGCCGATGGCCAGCGCCATCGCGAGCGCCACGGCCCGGCTCGCCGACACCAGCCCGTTCGACGGGTGGCCCTGGGCGAACGCCAGCATGCCCAGGTACAGCGCCGAACCGGGCATCAGCGGGCCCATCGCGGCCGTCACGTACGGCAGCGCGGAGGACGCCTCGAAGCGGGCCAGCAGCTGGCCGAACAGGCCGACCAGGCCGGCGGCCAGGCCGGTCGCGACGATCGCCGAGATCCCGGCGTTGTAGACCAGCACGCCGTACGTGGACCAGCCGATGCCGGCGTTCAGCACCACCATCGGCAGCGAGCGCCGGTCGGTCTGCAGCAGCATCGCGAAGGCCAGCGCCAGCACCATCGCGGCGATCAGCTGGACCGGCGGGGAGGCGCTGGTGCCGCCGATCGACTCGTCGGGCCGCAGTTTGGCGTTGTAGTTGACGCCGACGTACAGCACCAGCATCACGCCGATGACGATGCCCGCGACCAGGTACACGACTTCCAGCAGCCGGGCGGCGGCGGTGATGTAGAAACCGGTCAGGCCGTCCTGCACGGCGGCGACCATGGCCCGTCCGGGCAGCAGCGCGAACAGTCCACCGGTGATCACCACCGAGCCGCGCAGGTGCAGCTCGTTGAAGGACAGCAGGATGCCGCAGAGCGCGGCGGGCATCGCGGCGATCACGAACTGGTAGAACTCCGGCAGCCCGCGGCGGGCGATGAACGAGGCCAGCCGGTCGCCGACCACGGCGGCGACGAAGGCCGCCGCGAACACCAGCCAGGCCTTGCCGTCGAGCTTCCCGCCGACCAGGAAGGACGCCGCGCCGGCCAGCAGCCCGGTGGCCAGCGACAGCAGCCACGCCGGGTACGGGTGCCGGTTGCGGCGGATCCCGGCGAGGCGCCGGTAGGCGTCGTTGACGGTGACCTTCTCCGCCGTGATGTCCGCGACCAGCTCGTACACGGCGGCCAGCCGGGTGTAGTCCGAGGTGCGGCGGCGCACCACCCGGTCCGCGGTGACCGGCGGGTCGATCAGCGAAGGCTGGTGGGAGATCGAGATCAGCGTGAAGGTGACCTGCGGTTCGCAGTGGTCGAGCCGGTAGGCGTGCGCGATGCCGAGCATCGCGGCCTCCACGTCCTCGGCGGCCTCGCCGCTGGCCAGCAGCAGCTCGCCGATCCGCAGCGACAGGTCCAGTACCCGGGGCACGTTGCGCTGGGCCTGCGCCCCGGCGGCCGGGTGCAGCTCGCGCGGGGTCCGCTCGAACGCGGGCCGCTCGGCCATGGGGGTGCGCAGCAGGGTACGCATCCGGTCCGGCCAGGGGGCGTCACCGGGCGCGCCCTTGTGCAGCTCGGTCAGGTCCAGCCCGTACGCCGGGGTGTACCCGGCCGCGTTCCACTCCTCGGGCGTGAGGGTGTCCTGCGCGAGCGGGTTCCGCGCCCGGACGGCGGCCTCCGCCGTCTCGGTGTGCCCGAGCAACCCCTCGGTCTGCGCGGGCTCCGGCGCGTGCGGAACGCTGACGGTCCGTTCGATGGGCGGCACATCCGGCCCGAGCAGCCCTTCGGTGGGCGGCGCCTCCTGCGCCGGTGCGCCCTCCGGCTTGCGTTCGGACACGACACTTCCTCCGCCACCCCGGCAGCCGCCCGGTCGGGCTGCCTACTGGCTCCCACCTTGCCCGATCCCCCTCGCCGGTGCGAACAAGGGGTGGCCACTGCCGTCGGACTCACGACAGCGCACTCAGAAACGCGTGGTGTCCAGGACCAGGTCGAACGGCTTCGGCAGGCGGATCGGCGTGCCGAACGGATGCGGGCCGTCCACCACCGCGTAGCCCAGGTCATGCGGCTCGGAGAACAGGGTGCACTCGCGACTCTGCCGGTCGGCGAGCAGGTAGAGCGGCGCCCCGTACTGGGCGTAGCGCTTGCGCTTGGTGACGCGGTCGGTGTCGCCGTTGGACTCGGAGGTGACCTCGACGACCAGCAGGGTCTGATCGGGAGTGAGCGCGCCGGCCCCGACGGCGAGGTCGTCCGGGACGACGGCGATGTCGGCCAGGTACCAGTTCGGGGAACCGGGCAGGTCGAGGTTGCCGGAGCCGCTGACGCAGCCGAGTTCGTCGATCCGGGCGTCGAGCTGCCGGCGGATCCGGGCGACGAGGCGTTCGTGATCCCACATCGGTGACACCAGAACGATCCGCCCCTCGATGACCTCGGCCCACCGGTGGTCGATGAGCTGCACCGCGTACTTCAGTGCCGCCTCGTGGTCCACGTCGCCGTACGCGATCGGCTGTGCGCTCATGCCCGGCTCCCTCTCGATCCACGCGCGGTGTCCGCCCCGATGCCTGCACGTCTCACGGTACCCGGCTCCGACGGCCCGCGGCCCGGAGATGACCGGACCGCGGGCCGTCGGCGGGAGGGCCTACAGGTCGTAGTCGTCGACGATCGTGCGGTGGCGTTCGAGGTCGGCGCCGGCGGCTTCGGCTAGGGCGGGCCAGGCGAGGGGGTGGGGCCAGGAGGCGGTGAGGTCGGTGAGGAGGATGTCGGCTTCCTTGGCGGAGGCGGTGGGCGGGACGCCGAGGGCGGCGTAGATGCCGGGGAGGGTTTCGCCGTCGTGGTGCGGGTCGGTGATGCGGTACTGGTCGCCGCTGTAGGCCCAGACCGCGTAGCCGGCTTCCTGGAGGGCGCCGCGCAGGGCGTACCAGGTGTCGTCGTCGGGGCGGGCGCCGTCGATCCAGTAGGTGGTGTAGCCGGCCGGGTCGAGCAGGGTGAGGTATTCGAAGACCGGGTGCCAGTCGTCCTCCTCGCCGGGTTCGGGGCGGTCGTTGAGAACGGCGGGGGAGAACACCACGACGTCGCCGTGGTTGAGGTCGTGGTCGTCGCCGAGGACCGGCAGCACCCGGGCGGTGGCGGGGCCGGTGCGCAGGGCGGGCAGGTCGACGGTGGTGCCGCCCAGGCGGGGGGCGCGGAGTTCGATCAGCTGCCACTCCTCGTCGATCGGGCCGCTGTCGGTGTCGAACTCGATGCCGAGGCGGGCGCCGGCGGCGCGGACGGCCGGCCAGTCGCGGTTGGCGGTGGCGGCGGTGGCGAGGTGCCAGAGGTCGGGGGGCTGAACGGTGCGGTGTTCCTCGTCCTCGCCGGCCTCGGCGGGGTCGAGGGCGTGCTCCAGCAGCTCCTCGTAGAGCCGCTGGGCCTCGGCGTGGTCGCCGCGGCGGGTGGCGGCGGAGGCGGCCAGCCGGCGGGTGTTGAGGGCGTCCGGTTCGTGCACGAGGACGGCGGCGCACTGCTCGCCGACCTCCGCCCAGCGGCCCTGGGCGGCGGCCCAGCGGGCGCGCAGCCAGTGCGCGTCGGCGGGGTCGGCGGACAGCCGGTCGGCGAGCCGGTCGATGCCGTCGCCGTCCTCGGCGTCGATCAGCAGCTGGCCGAGCATGCCGGTGAGGTAGTCGCTGTCGGGGTCGAGTTCGAGCTGGGCCCAGAGCAGTTCGGTGACGGCGCGGGCGTGGCCGAGGGCCCCGAGCGCGCCGGCCAGGTTGAGCACCAGGACGGTGTCGGGTGCGTCGTCGCCGGCGAGGGCGGCGGCCAGCAGGTCGGCGCCGGTCTCCGGCTCGGGGCGGTGCTCGGCCAGCCACTGCGGCAACTCGTCGGCAGGAACGGGCAGTTCGGGGTGGGGCAGGGCTTCGGCGGCGGCCCGCAGAGCGGCCACCTGCTCGGCGACGCCGTCGGTGCGGCGCAACCGGCCGAGCTTGCGGGTGCCGGTGCGGGCCAGCGTGAGGGCGACCTCGCGGGCGCCGCGGGCGAGGGCGAGCCGGCCGGCCGTCAGCACCAGGTCGAGGCAGGGGCGGTGGGAGCCGGCGGCGTCGAGTTCGCCGGCCCAGCCGGCCAGCCGGGCGCCGAGGGCGGCGTCGTTGGGGAACTCGCCCGCGGCGGTGAGCAGTTCGACGGCGGCGGTCCAGCGGTGCCGGATGTCGGGGTAGCGGTCGGCCTCTTCGGCGTCGGGCAGCAGTTCGAGGGCGGTCGCGGTGCGGCCGAGGGCGGCGTGCTGGAGGGCGCGGCCGACGGCGAGCTTGCGGCGGTCGTCGTCGTCGAGGCGGTTCCCGGCGGCGACGTAGGCGTGTTCGGCGGTGTCGTAGGCGTCCAGGGCGTCCTGGTGCCGGCCGAGGCGGTGCAGGGCGGATACCCGGCTGTGCGCGAAGGACAGCGAGACGTTCTCGCCGGCGGCCTGGATCCGGGTCTGCGCGCGGTCGAGGTAGCCGAGGGCGTCGGCGGGGCGGCCGTCGTCCTCCAGGGTGTCGGCGTATTCGCGGGAGAGGCAGTCGAAGCAGGCCCGGGCGGGTTCGACCCGTTCCAGGGTCTCCTCGAGCACCGCGAGCCGCTCGGGCACGTAGCCGGGGCCGTCGATGTTGGCGTGGCAGATGGTGAAGTCCTGGACGGCGCACACCGATTGCGGGCAGGAGGCGGTCTCCTCGCGGTGCGCGAACTCCAGCAGCGACACCGCCTCGGACATCGCGGCCTCGCCCTGGTAGCGCTTGTTGAGCAGGTTCTGCAGCCGCCAGTGCCGCAGGAAGACCTCCACCCAGGGCAGGCCGAGGGCCCGGGCCGAGGCGAGCGCCTCGGGGTACATCGCGTCGAGCTGCTCGTTGCGGCCCTCGACGGCGTGGCCGGCGATCTCGGCGAGCGCGTCGGCGAGCCGGTGCTGGCCGGATTCGGCGAGCTGGCGGTGGGTGTCGTGCACCCAGGACCAGATGTCGGTGGTCATCGTTCCTCGTCCCCCTGCGGAGTGTCTGCGGAGATGGTGTCGGGCACCGCCGACAGGCCGTCGGCGGGGACGTCGGCGGTGAGCGCGGCGACCGCCGTGGAGATGCCGCCGAGGGCGGCGGTCAGGTCGCCGCCCGAGCCGCCCGAGCCGCCCGTCGAGCCGGAGGCCGCCGCCATGATCACCTTCAGCGAGCGCAGCAGCGCGGCGGCGGTGGCCGCCCCGGTGTGTCCGGCGCGGTAGGCGGCCAGCAGGTCGTGCACGGCGGGCGAGGCCAGGTTGAGGTAGAGCCGGGCCTTGACGGTGCCGTCGGTGCGCGCGGTGAACGCCCGGGCGAGGCGCAGCGCGGCGGACGGGATGCGGGCGTCCGCCTGGTCGTCCTCGATCCGGGCCTTGAGTTCGGCCTCGCGGTCGGGCACCAGCACCAGTGGCAGCCCGGGCGGGTCGAAGCGGGCCGGGACGAGCTGTTCGCCGTCGTCGGTGAGTGCGGCGCTCAGCCAGGCGTGCTGTTCGGCGGGCAGCGGCAGGTCGGGGGCGCGGAACAGTTCGCGGTTGCCGCTCTCGCTGCCGAGTTCGACGATCCGGCAGTCCCGCAGCTGCGCGTAGCGGCGCAGGAACGGCAGGACGGCGTACCGGTCGCCGCGGGCGATCGGTACCTGCATCGCGCGGTACAGCATCTCCTCGAAGCCGCCGCCGCTGCCGAGGGCTACGTGCACGGCGCCGGAGCCGGCGGCGCGCAGGGCGCCGGCGGTGAGTTCGCCCTGCGAGGTGGGGACGGGGACGTCGTCGGCGAGCAGGGTGAACAGCCGGTCGTCGCAGAGGGCGGCGCCGAGCAGTTCCTGGCCGTGCCGGGCGAGGATCCGCCGCCAGGCGGCGGGGTGCAGCCGGGCGGTCTCGTACAGGCCGTCGACGATGGCGTCGGTGAGGGCCTGCTGGAGGGCCCGGTAGTGCTCGTCGCGCTGGAGGTCCTCGCGGCTGGCGGTGGGGGTGAGCCGGCTGGACTCGACCACGCCGCCGATGAAGCCGGCCCAGCTGGGCAGCAGGTCGCGGGCGTCGTCGGCGAGCAGCATGCCGCGCAGGTAGACCGCGAGGTCGCGGTTGTCGCTGGAGCCGTAGGTGCCGCCGTCCTGGACCCAGAGCAGGCCGACGGCGTCGGTGCGGTCGTCGGCGGGCTGGACGGGGAACGCGGTCAGCGGTTCGAAGCTGCGGGCGAAGGCGGTGGCGAAGCGCATCCGGTGCAGGTAGGGCGAGCCTGGCAGGTCCTGCCGCCACGGCACCGCGACGTTGTTGACGGCCTCGTCGTCGTCGCCGACGAACACGTCGATGGGCAGCAGCACGCAGTACCGGGCGAGGACTTCGCGCAGCGCCTCCTGGTCGGCGAGGTGGGCGTGCTCGGGCTTGAGCCGCAGGGTCACCACGGTGCCGGCCGCGGGGCGGGGTGCGGCGGGCTCGACGCTGTACTGCTCGCCGCCGCGGCTGCGGTAGGTGTGCGCGGCGTGCGGTTCGCGGTGCGAGGCGGTGGTGACGGTCACTTCCTCGGCGACCGAGAACGCCGACAGGAAGCCCAGTCCGAAAGCGCCGATGAGTTCCTGGTTGCCCGTCAGGTCGCGCAGCATCCGGGTGTAGCCGGTGCCGACGGTGGCCAGGTAGGCGTGGATCTCCGGTTCGGTGAGCCCGGCCCCGTTGTCCTCGATCGCCACCGTCCGGGCCGCCGGGTCGCCGGTGACCCGGATCAGTGGCCGGTAGGTGCTCTCCGGGTCCTCCAGCCTGCGCCGGGTGTGCGAGTCGTGGGCGTTCTGCACCAGTTCGCGCAGCGCCACCAGTGGTGTCGAGTAGAGGTGCGTGGCGAGCACGCCGACCAGGCCACCGAGGTCGACCTCCGTGGTGCGGAGATTCTCGGAGTTCTCGGACGCGGGGAATTCGACGCCACTTCCGTCGGCGCCGGAAACGGGGGGAAGGCCATCAGACATGAGGCCCCAGTGTGCCAGTACGACAATCAGGCGACCACTGTTTTCGGATTTCCTCGATTTCTGTCGATACTCGGTCAACTCCCGGCCACCACACGGGTGATCACCCCGGATCCCGCCAACCGGCCGAAATCACAAGCCATTTACGGGCGCCGGGGAAACGTGCGGCCGCCCCCGGTACGACTTTCGCACCAGTTTGCAGAGAGACCACCACGGCCCCGAATTTCAGCTCTGGCGGCGGGTCCGCGCATAGGCCACCGGCGGGTTGCCTTCGCCGTGGTCGCGCTTGACCACCTCGAACTGGCCGTTCGCCTCCAGCAGCGGCATCAGCTTGGGGAACCCGTAGGTGCGCGGGTCGAAGTCCGGCTTGCGCTTGCGGATCTGGTTGCCGACCTCACCGAGGTGCGCCCAGCCGTCGTCCCCGGACGCCGACTCCAGCACGCTGTGCAGCAGGGCGGCCATCGCCCCGTCCAACTGCCCGGGCTCGATCGGCTCGGCCAGCGCGACGGCATGCGCGATCGGGGTCAGGTTCTCGGCGTAGATGAACTTGTCGCAGGCGGCGACGAAGGCCCGGGGCGTCTTGCGCTCCCCGAACCCGTACACCGTCAGCCCGGACTCGCGGATCCGGGAGGCCAGCCTGGTGAAGTCGCTGTCGCTGGAGACCAGGCAGAAGCCGTCGAACCGGCCGGTGTACAGCAGGTCCATCGCGTCGATCACCATCGCGGCGTCGGTCGCGTTCTTGCCGGTGGTGTACGCGAACTGCTGCATCGGCTGGATCGAGTGCTCCAGCAGCTGCGCCTTCCAGCCCTTCAGCGCGGTGCCGGTCCAGTCCCCGTAGGCCCGCTTGACGTGCGCCGTCCCGTACTTGGCGACCTCCGCCAGCAGGTGCTCGACGATCGACGCCTGGGCGTTGTCGGCGTCGATCAGCACCGCCAGCTTCGCGGTGTTCTCGTTGTTCATGCGGCTCCCGTCGCGATCGGCCGAGGCACGCGTGCCCCGGAGCCCATCCCAGCAGACCCTTCCGACGCCTGCGCCCGGAGGTCCGTCGACGGTTCGGCTGACCTCGGCCGATGCGCCGTCCAACGGGCGTCCGCCGACCCTGGACACCGCAAGCTACCGGCGATTAACTTGGCTGCGCCGACCAACCAGCCGGGCACCAGCCGGCCGGCCGCCGAAGGGAGCGCACCGTGCGCCGCACCGTGTACAACGAGGACCACGAGGCGTTCCGGGAGACCATCCGGGACTTCATCGCGAACGAGGTCGTCCCGGTCTACGAGAGCTGGGAGGAGGCCGGCCACCCGCCGCGCGACTTCTACCGCAAGCTGGGCGAGCTCGGCGTCTACGGCATCGAGGTCCCGGAGGAGTACGGCGGCGCCGGCGAGACCGGCTTCAAGTACCAGGCGGTGATCTACGAGGAGACCGCCCGCGCGGGCGTCACCTTCGGCTCCTCCGGCGTGCACACCGGCCTGGTGCTGCCGTACCTGATGGAGTACGCGTCCGAGGAGCAGAAGCAGCGCTGGCTGCCGGGCTTCGTCTCGGGCGACATCATGACCGCGATCGCGATGACCGAGCCGGGCGCGGGCTCCGACCTGGCGGGCATCGCCACCACCGCGAAGCTGTCCGCCGACGGCACCCACTATGTGCTCAACGGCGCCAAGACCTTCATCACCGGCGGCGTGCTGGCCGACCTGGTCCTGGTGGTCTGCCGCACCGCGCCGTACGACCCGGCGGACCGCCGCGCGGGCCTGTCCATCCTGTGCGTGGACACCACCTCCGAGGGTTACTCGGTCGGCCGCAAGCTGCAGAAGATCGGCCTGCGCACCTCGGACACCGCCGAACTGGCCTTCACCGACGTCAAGGTCCCGGTGGAGAACCTGCTCGGCGAGGAGGGCAAGGCGTTCTCCTACCTGACCCACAACCTGGTGCAGGAGCGCCTGGCGATCGCGGTCGGCGCGTACGCCTCGGCCGCCGCCGCGGTGCAGTTCGCGGTGAAGTACGTCAAGGAGCGCAAGGTGTTCGGCAAGGCCGTCGCCGAGTTCCAGAACACCAAGTTCTCGCTGGCCGACTGCCAGGCCCAGGTGCTCGCCCAGCAGGCCATGGTCGACCAGGCGCTGGAGCTGTACCAGAACGGCGAGCTGACGGTCGCGGACGCCGCCGCGGCCAAGCTGTTCTGCACCGAGTCGGCCTCCGAGGTGATCGACAAGTGCCTCCAGCTGCACGGCGGTTACGGCTACATCCTGGAGTACCCGATCGCCCGCCTCTACACCGACAACCGGGTGTTCCGGATCTACGGCGGCACCAGCGAGGTCATGCGCACCATCATCGCGAAGTCGCTCGGCCTGTAGTCAGGACGTGACGGAGGCGGGCACCCGGCCGGGTGCCCGCCTCCGTCACGTCCTCGGTCAGTTCGCACCGGCGCGCCAGGCCTCCAGTCCGGCCGCCGACGCGGCCTTCGCCTGGTGCAGGGTGCGCTGCGCGAGCGCGGCCGGATGGGTCTCCAGCTGCTGGATCCAGCCCCGGCCCGCGTTCGCCAGGGTCACGCAGACCAGGACCGTACCGGTCAGTCCTACGAGGGCGCCGATTCCCGTGAGGGCCACGCCGACAGTGAGCATGCCGCGGTTCACCTGAAAACCGTCGATGAATTTCTGATTGGTCGCCATAGCACCACCATCGGGCCGCCTCCCGGGCCCCGCACGCCGAACGGGCCCCGCGTTGCCCCCTGCGCGTGGCTCAGCGCGCGCCGCCCGCCAACCCTGCCTAGGGTCGGCCCCGGGGGCCGAAGGAGGAGAACGCGATGACCGAGCAGCCGGCCCGGATCGACCTGAACGCGCTGGCCGAGGAGCACGCCGCCAAGGCCGCCACCAGCCCGCACGGCCGCAGCGCCCACCTGCTGCTGCACGACGGCGTCCTGCGGCAGACGGTGATCGCGCTGCGCGCCGGGGCCTCGCTGGACGAGCACAACGCCCCGGTCGCCGCCAGCCTCCAGGTGCTGCGCGGCCGGGTCGCGCTGACCGTGGCCGGCCGGCAGCAGGACGCGTCGGCGGGCGAGCTGCACTCCGTCCCGCAGGAGCGGCACGGCCTGCTCGCCCACACCGACGCGGTGGTGCTGCTCACCGCCGTCACCGCCTGACGCCACCTCAGGACCGGCCGAGCACCTCGCCGGACACCAGCGCCATCGCCCGCAGGTAGTCCTCGCCGCCGGGCACCCCGTCCGGGTCGATCAGCCAGTGCGCGGCCTGGCCGAGCAGCAGCGACTGGTAGAAGACGCCCTTGGCGAGTTCGTCCGGGGTGTCCTCGTGCTCGGCCTTCCCCTGGAACAGCGCGGCCAGGCCGAGCCGGCCCAGCTTCTGCGCCTCGGCCAGCTGCTCGCGCAGCTTCGGCAGGTTCTCCAGCTGTCCGAGGATCTCGAACTGCACCGTCCACAGGCCCCGGTGGGTGGCGAAGCTGTCCCGCATCGCGTCCCAGGAGCGGACGAACCGCTCTTTCGGGTCGGCGATGTCCGCCGAGGAGGCCAGTGCGGAGCCGATGGCGCTGCCCCACTCCCCCATCGCCTCCACCAGCGCCTGGATCAGCAGCGCGTCCTTGGAGCCGTAGTGGTAGCCGATCGCGGCGAGGCTGACGCCCGCCCCGGTGGCGATGTCCCGGGCGGTGGTGCGCCCGTAGCCCTTCTCGTACAGGCAGTACTTGGCGCTGGCCAGCAGGTCCTCGCGATTTCCCATGCGCCGATGCTACGGCAGTCCAAGACGGTTGTCTTGCTCGAACGTCTGGCACATTCGATTTAGACGCTTGTACTAGACAGCCGTGCAAGACGTCCGTACAGTCCTCGGCATGACCTCCGACCACGGCCGCGCCGGCCGACGCGAATGGCTGGGCCTCGCCCTCCTCCTGCTGCCGACCCTCGTCCTCGCCATGGACATGGGCGTGCTGTTCTTCGCCGCCCCGTTCATCGCCACCGACCTGCGGCCCAGCGGCACCCAGCAGCTGTGGATCATGGACATGTACTCGTTCCTGCTGGCCGGGCTGCTGATCCCGATGGGCGCCCTCGGCGACCGGATCGGCCGGCGCAAACTGCTGATCGGCGGCACCGCCGCCTTCGCCGCCGCCTCACTGGTGGCCGCCTGGGCGGACGGGGCGAACCAGCTGATCGCCGCCCGGGCCCTGCTGGGCATCGCCGGAGCGGTCTTCGGGCCCTCCACCCTGGCCCTGGTGCGCAACATGTTCCCGGACGCCAAGCAGCGGCAGGCCGCGATCGGCGCCTGGAGCGGCGTGATGATGGCCGGCGCCACCCTCGGGCCGGTGGTCGGCGGGCTGCTGCTGGAGCACTACTGGTGGGGCTCGGCCTTCCTGATCGCCGTCCCCGTGATGCTGCTGGTGATGGCCGCCGCGCCGTTCCTGCTCCCCGAGTACCGCGCCCCGCAGGAGGGCCGCTTCGACCTGCTCGGCGCCGCCCTGTCCATCGGCACGGTGCTGCCGGTCGTCTACGGCATCAAGACCCTCGCGGTGGACGGCTGGAGCCCGCTCCCGGTGCTCGCCCTCGTCGCCGGCCTGCTGATCGGCGCCGGCCTCGCCGTGCGGCTGCGCACCGCCGCGAACCCGCTGCTCGACGTCTCGCTGTTCCGGATCCGCACCTACAGCGGGGCGATCACCGTCAACACCATCGCGATGTTCGCCATGATGGGCTTCTGCCTCTTCACCTCCCAGTACCTGCAGCTGGTCAAGGGCTACGGCCCGCTCGCCGCCTCGCTGTGGGCGCTGCTGCCCAGCGTCGGGGTCGGCGCGGCGGTCGGCGGCTTCGGCGCCCTGGCCGGCAAGGTGCGGCCCGCGATCCTGCTCACCAGCGGCTTCCTGGCCAGCGCCGCCGGCTTCGCCGCGATGGCCTTCGTCGTCCCCGGCTCCTCGCTGGCCCTGCCGCTGGTCGCCGCCGGGATCATCGCCGCCGGCGCGGTCGGCACCGTCAGCATCACCGGGGAAATGGTGCTCTCCGCCGCCCCCGCCGAACGGGCCGGCGCCGCCGGGGCCACCTCCGAGACCGCCCAGGAACTCGGCAGCTCGCTCGGCATCGCGGTGCTCGGCGCAGCCGGCGCCGCGATCTACCGGGCCCGGATGGACGGCTCCGCCCCCGACGCCGCCCGCGACACCCTCGGCGGGGCCGTCACCACCGCCGCCCGGCTGCCCGCCGACGCCGCCGACCGACTTCTCGCCACCGCCCGCGACGCCTTCACCGCCGGAATGCACGTCGCCGCGGTGGTCGGAGTCCTGGTGATGCTCGGCGCCGCCCTCGCCGCCCACCTGCTGATGCGCCACCTGCGCCCCGTCGGGCAGCCCGCCGCGAAGAACTCCCAGGTGGTACAGACCACATGACCCGTATCACCTGCATTTCGGCCGCTGTTTGCCAGCGGGTGTATACGTTCGCCGATAACGCCAGGCATACTGGCCGAGTCGGGCGTTCCGTCCGGCCCAGACGTCACAGCGAGAACTTCCACGAAAGGACCGGTGGTCAGGGATGTTCCGTAACGGTCTTGAGCCCTGGCACATCGCCATCATGGTGGTGGTGCTGGTCCTGCTGTTCGGCTCGAAGAAGCTGCCCGAGATGGCCCGCGGCCTCGGCAAGTCGATGCGCATCCTGAAGGCCGAGACCAAGGCCCTGCGCGAGGACGACGCCCCCGCCGCCGAGGCGCAGAACGGCACCGCCGCCTCGCAGGCCGAAGCGCCCCGCCAGGCCGTCGAGCCGACCGTCGTCACCAAGGCCACCGAGACGCCCAAGTCGACCACGGCCTGACACCCGCCGGCCCCCCGGGCCGACGTCGCAAGGTCTTCCGGAACCCCCGCACCGCCCCTCGGCGGTCCGGGGGTTCCGGCATGTCGGCGCACTCCGAGTGGCTGGCTGAATTGTTCCGGTATCTCCTGGTATTCACCTGACGGCGGATCACCTGGGAGCACTGATGACGGCCGAGTCCCCGGACGAGAGCGAAGTCGCCGCCCTGCGCGCCAGGGTCGCCTCCCTGGAGTCGCAGGAGAAGCCCCGCCGGCACCGGGTCCGGTCGTTCTTCGCCGTCGTACTGATCGTGCTGGCCGCGCTGCTCACCCCATTGGCGGTGGTCGCCTCCTGGAGCCGGGCGCAGGTCACCGACACCAACCGCTTCGTGTCCACGCTGGCCCCGCTGTCGTCCGACCCGGCCGTACAGGGCGCGGTCGCCAACCGGGCGACGAACGCGATCATGGAGCAGCTGCCGATCTCCGACCTGCTGAACGAGGTGGCGCCCCCCGACCGGCCGGCCCTGAACGCCGCACTCGGCAGGATCGGGCCGGCACTGACCGACGGGCTGACCGGGTTCGTCCACGACCAGGTGCTGAACGTCGTCCAGTCGGACGCGTTCGCCGGCATCTGGGAGAACATCCTGCGCAACGCGCACGCCACGTTCACCAAGGTGCTGACCGGGCAGGGTGGCGGCGCCGTACAGGTCAAGGGCGACACCGTCACCCTCGACCTGGCGCCGGTGATCACCCAGGTCAAGGACCGGCTGGTGGCGAACGGGGTGGGGCTGGCGGCGAAGATCCCCGAGGTGCACACCGACTTCGTCCTGGTGCAGTCGGACGCCGTGAAGAAGGCCCAGACCGGGCTGCGGCTGCTCGACGTGGCCGGGCTCTGGGTGCCGGTGCTGGCGGTGCTGTGCGCCGTCGGCGGCATCCTGCTGGCGGTGCACCACCGCCGGGCCACCGTCGGGGCGGCGCTCGGCATGGCCTTCGCGGCGGTGCTGCTCGGCATCGGACTGACCGTGTTCCGGGCGCTGTACCTCGACAAGCTGCCCGCCGACGTCGACCAGGCCGCCGCGATGGCGGTCTACGACACCATGGTCCGCTACCTGCGGGCCGCCGTCCGGATGCTGCTGGCGCTGGGCATCGTGATCGCGCTCGCGGCCTGGCTGACCGGCTCCGGCCGACGGGCCGGCTGGGTGCGGCAGCTGTGGCAGGCCGGCCTGGGCGCCGTCCGGCGGGCCGCCGAGGGCATCGGGATGCGGCTCGGCCCGGTCGGCCGGTTCGTGCACCGGCGGAAGGCCTGGCTGGGCTGGGGCGCCGTCCTGGTGGCCGCGATCGTGCTGCTCACCTGGGGCTATCCGACGGCGGTGGTGGTGCTCTGGATCGCGGTGGTGCTGCTGGCCGTGCTGGCGGTGCTGGAGTTCCTCGACACGCCCCCCGAAGAGCCTGTGGCGCCGTCGGACGGAACCGGTGGCGGCGACGGGAAGGCCGGGCCGGCATGAAAGAGCTGGCCCGGACGTACCTCGCCCTGCTGGGCGGGCCGGTACTGCTGCTGACGGCCTTCTTCACGATCCCGCTGGACTGGTTCGGGCCGCACCACCCACTGCTCAGCTGGGTGACCTTCATCGTCCTGCTCGCACTGGTCGGGGTGGGCCTGCTGCGCGAGGCCCGGCGGCAGTTCCTGGGCCTGTCGGGGCGGCACGTCCCGGTGATCCTGACGCTGCTGTCCGGGGCGCTGGTGGTGTTCTCCGCGGCGTACCTGGGGATGTCCAAGCAGCCGGGTGAGCTGGTGGGCCTGACCACCAAGGTCGACGCGCTGTACTTCACGGTGATCACCATGGCGACCGTCGGCTACGGCGACATCCACCCGTCCGGACAGGTGGCCCGGGTCGTGGTGATGATCCAAGTGCTGTACACCGTGGTGTTCCTGACGACGGGTGTGGCGGCGCTGTCCCGCCAGGTGCGGACCCGGGCCATCAGCCGGGCCCGCGGCGGCCAGTAGGACTACTGCTCGTCCGCCTTCGCCTGGGTGTGCACGGCGGAGATCAGCGCGTTCAGGCGGTTGTTCCAGCCGTTCAGCGTGGCGTTGTCGACGGCCTTGCGCTTCGCGAGGTCGCGCAGCACCCGCTGGGCGTCCTTGAGGGTGCTCTCGGCGTCGTCGGCGCGGTGGTCGCCCACGGCCTGGGCGGCCTGGTCGAGGAGGTTCGTCAGGGTGTCCTGGCGGTCGCGTTCGTGGGCGAAGGCGGCCTGGGCGATGTCGGCGCGCAGCTGGGCGATCTGGGCGGCCACGGTGGGCTTGGCACTGGTGGACGGCTTGGCGCTCGCGGACGGCTTGGCCGAGGCGCTCGTGGACGGGGAGGCCACGGGGGCGCTGCTGTTCGCGGCGGGCGGCGAAGCGGAAGTGGCGGGCTGGGCCGCCGGGGTGGAGTCGCCGCCGCTGAGCGAGAACGCGGCGATGCCGGCCACGCAGGCGAACACGGCGGCGCCGACGCCCGCGTACACCAGCGGGTTGCGGCCGCGCCGGGGCGGCGGCGGCTCCTCCTCCCGGCGGGCGGATATCGGCATCGGCATCGGCATCGGCGGGAGCACCGAGGTGCGGTGCTGCTCGGTCCACGGCCGGTGCTGCGGGGGCGGCGGCACGGTCGCGGGGACGGGCGGCAGCACCTGGGTGGCGGCGCCGAGCAGTTCGGCGGTGCGGTCGGTGGGGGCGGCCGGGACGGCGGCGAGCAGCTCGGCGGCGGCCGCGTTCGCGTCGGCGGGGCGTTCGGCGGCGTGCTTGGCGAGCAGCCGCAGGATCGCGGCGTCCAGCGCGGGCGACACGTCGGGGCGGACGGCGGTGACCGGCACCGGGTACTCGGTGACGTGCTTGAAGGCGATCGCGACGGGGGTGTCGGCGGTGAACGGCGGTGCGCCGGTGAGCATTTCGAACAGCACGCAGCCGACGGCGTACAGGTCGGCACGGGCGTCGACCTCACCGGCGGTGGCCTGCTCCGGGGAGAGGTAGGCGGCGGTGCCCACCACCGAGGCGGCCTGGGTGAGCTGCTGGCCGGAGGAGGAGCCGGCCCGGGCGATGCCGAAGTCCACCACCTTCACCCCGCCGTCGTGGGTGATCATGATGTTGCCGGGCTTGATGTCGCGGTGCACCAGGCCCTGGGCGTGCGCGGCGGCCAGCCCGTCCAGCACGGCGGCGGCGATGCCGACGGCGCGCTCCACCGGCAGGGTGCCCAGGTCGGCGATCAGCTTGCCCAGGGTGTCGCCGTGCACCAGCTCCATCACCAGGTACGGGGAGCCCTGGTCGAGGCCGGAGTCGAAGACCGTGACGATCCGCGGGTGCGACAGCAGCGCGGCCAGCCGGGCCTCGCGGGCGAACCGCTCGGCGAACCGGGGGTCGTCGGCGAGCCCGCCGTTGAGCACCTTCACCGCGACCGGGCGGCCCAACTGGTGGTCCAGGGCCCGGTAGACGGTGGCCATCCCGCCGACGCCGAGTATCTCGCCGAGCTCGTAGCGCCCGTTCAGCGCGCGTCCGATCATCGGATACTCCCCTCACCTCGGTCGGGCTCCCGTGAACCATAGCGGGCACCCGCCCGCGTCGTGCCGCGGGCGCTGTACCGGTCCGGCTACGGGCGCTGGACCAGCAGGGCGGCGATCAGGGCGGCCAGCGCGGCGGTGAGCAGGGCGCGGGCGGTCCGCGGCGAGCCGTGCACGGCCAGCCGGGCCGCGCGCTCGGCGCGGGGCGAGGTACGCGGGAAGCTCATCGCCAGCTCGCCTGGCGATGCGTCAGGTCGGTCACCGGGGACTCCAGAGGTTTCGGGCGGGACGCCGGGGTGAGCCCCGGACGGACGGTGGACCCGGGGGAGTTCAGCCGTCCGTCCGGAGCGGTTCCGGACGGCCGCGGACCCGGGGGAGTCCATGGGCCGACCGGAGGGGTTTCCGGACGGGCGGGGCCCGGGGGAGCCATCTCGCCCGTCCGGAGTTCGGTCCGGGCGGCCGGCGGACACAGGGGAATCCGCCGGCCGTCCGGAGTCGGTGTCAGTCCTGGTCGTCGCCCCCGCCCCTGGACTGCTGGTTGCCGCCGTGACCGGGCCGCCCCGACACGGCGGCCGACGCGGACGCGGACGGGCCGGCCGACGGACGGCCGCGGCCGTTCTGCCCGTTGCCGTTCTGCCCGTTCTGCCCGTTGCCGGTCTGGCCGGTCTGGTCGCTGTCGTTCCGGTCGCCGCCGTGGGCGGCGAGCTGCGCGCAGTACCCGGTCACCTTCTCCGCGGCGCCGGCCGCGCGCAGCAGCTCGGCCAGCGCCGGGTCGGCGGCGGCCTCCTTCGGCTTGGCGCCGGACGAGACCCGCGTCGTGAAGCCCCGGCACAGGGTGGCCAGGTCGGGCGCCTGCCCGGGGTCGGCGGACGCCGGGCCGGACGGCCGGTCGGACGCGCCGCCCGAGCGGGTGGCGGCGTTGGACGGCTTGGCGGTGCGGCTCGGGGTGCCGGTCGGCGATCCGTCCGGCGCGTTCGGGGACGACGCGGGCGCGGCGGCGGCCGGCGGGGCCGGGGCGGGACCGCCCAGGACCTCGGGCAGCCGGCCCGTCCCGGCGGCGACGGCGACTCCGCCGACGGCGGTCACGCCCAGCGCGACGGCCATGGCCTTCGCGCTGAGGGCCCGCGCGAGCGCGGTGTCCGCCATCTTTCGTCTCCGGTGCTGACTGGGGGCCGGCTGGCGACGAGCCTGCCGGAACGCGGCCATGGCCCCCTCTTCGCCGGGCAGCGGACCGTCGTCCGCCGTCCCGGTCGCCGCGGCGGCGGCGAGCAGTGCGGCGAGCTCGGGCCGTCCTGGCGCGGGCTGCTGCCCGGCGGAGGGGTCCTGACCGGCCTCCGGGTCGACCGTCGCGCCGCGGAGCAGCTGCTCCGCGGCGGCGCGATCGATCCGGCGGGATCGGTTGGTGCTCATCTCATATCCCTCAGCGTCGGCACCTGCGCCGGTGTCACACCCTGCGCGGAGATTTTTTTCCCGGCCCCCCGACGGGGCAGCCCGGCGACCGCTCCCCCGGTCTGGTCAAGCGTCTTGGCGAGCCGCCGCAGCCCCCGGTGCGCGGCCATCCGGACGCTGCCGGCCCGTTTGCCCAGCACCTTCGCGGCGCTCTCCGCGTCCAGCCCGAGCACCACCCGCAGCAGCACCGCCTCGGCCTGGTCGGGCGGCAGCGAGGCGATCAGCGCGAGCGCGTCGGAGGTGGCGACGGTGGTCATCGCCTGGCCCGCGGTGTCCTCGACGGCGGCCAGTTCGGCCAGGTACTCCACCGGCAGGTCGGCGACCGGCCGGCGGCGCACCCGGCGCAGGTGGTCCATGGCGCGGTTGCGGGCGATGGTCGCGGCCCAGCCGCGGAAGCCGTCCGCGTCGCCCCGGAAACCCGGCAGGTCACGGGCGATCTGCAGCCACGCCTCGGAGGCGATGTCCTCGGCGTCCTCGGCCTTGCCGCCGACCAGGACCCGCAGGTAGCGCAGCAGCCCGGGCTGGACGGCCCGGAACAGGACCCGGAACGCCTCCTCGTCGCCGTGCTGGGCGGCCAGGACGGCGGCGGCGAGATCCGCCCGCCGGCTGGCCGGGCGGTCCGGCGCGTCCGGACGGCCGCGCCGGTCGCCGTCGCCCGCCCCGTGGTGTTCAGCACTGTGCACCCGCCACATGATGCGCCATCCGGGTGCCCGGCCCAGCCGCGGGGCGTGGCACGGGCGGTGACGGAGCGGTGGCTGCCCGGTGTGGGGCCGGGTGCCGCCGGGTGTGCGCGCGGCGCAGGCCGGCGGCACGTCAGCTTCGGGACCAAGGACCCGGCCCGGGCTGACCTTCGTCCCGCCGGCTGCTGTCGTTCGCCCGCGGATTCGCCCCACTCCCCCGCCATACGGTGCAAACAGGGACATTCCGTCCCGACCCGGAGCCCGGCGGCCGCCCGCCCGCTCCGCTGCACGAGCCATCGAACCGGGAGACGCCATGAGCACCGCCCAGGAGCTGTACACGACGGGAATCCGCGAGCACTTCGCGCCCGCCCTGCGCGCCCTGGGCCTCCAGGGCTGGCGCCACTCGTTCTCGCTGCCGGACCGCGACCGGTGGGCGGTGCTCGGCGTGCAGGCGGTACACGCGGACGGACGGGTGCGCTACACCGTCAACCTCTCCGTCACCGACAAGGCCGCCTGGGACCGGCGGAGCATCCGCCCCTGCGCCAACACCCCTACGGGGCTTGAGCGTTGGCGCGCCCCGATCGGCGAGGTGATGCCGGTCGGCGGCGAGGTCTGGTGGGAGGTCGCGCCCGGCCCGCGCTGGCTGGTCGCCGTCGAGGACTCGGTGGCCGCCGTCCGCGGCTACGCGCTGCCCGAACTGCGCCGCCGGCTGCGCCCCGACGACCGCGGGCCCTACCTGCTGCCGGCCGCCCTCGACGGCGTCAACAACGCCCTCGCGATCGCCGGCGTCGCCCGCATCCAGCGCGCCGAACTCACCGACCACATCCTCGAGTTGCACGGCGCGTGGAGCCGCCACGACCCGGCCGCCCGGCAGGTCCTGGCCGGCGCCGCCCGCGGCTTCCTGTCCGCCCGCGACCGGCGGTTCCGGCTGGTCCGGGCGCTCGACACCCTCGGCCGCCCGCTGTGGGAGTTCCCGGCCGGGAACCACGGCGAAGCGGACTGAGTCTTTCCCAGTACCGGCACGCGCCGGCACAGAAACACCTCCGGGGGGAAGCACATGACGGGGACCGCCACGACGTCCGCGCCGACACTGTCGCACGAGCAGCGCCAGCTCGACTGGGACGGCTGCCTGAACGTCCGCGACCTGGGCGGCCTGCCCACCCGCGACGGCCGGCTCACCCGCACCGGCGCGATCGTCCGCGCGGACAACCTCGACCGGCTCACCGCCGAGGGCCAGAACGCCCTGCTCGGTTACGGCGTGCGCACCGTCATCGACCTGCGCAACCCCGTCGAGTACCGGCCACTGCTGCCCACCCCCGACACCGTCGACCTGGTCCGCGTCCCGCTCGACGCACTGGCCGGCCCCGACTGGTGGGCCCGCTTCGGCGCCCTCGACGGCACCCCGCTGTCCTTCCGCCCCTACCTCGACCACTGCCGGGACGCCGTCGCCCAACTCGTCACCGCCGTCGCCCACGCCCGGGACGGCGGCATCGTCGTGCACTGCGGCGCCGGCCGCGACCGCACCGGTCTGGCCGCGCTCGTCCTGCTCGCCCTCGCCGGCGTCGAACCCGCCGCGATCGCCGAGGACTACCTGCTGTCCGCCGCGAACCTGCGGCCGCTGTGGACCCTCCTCGACCGCCCCGGCGAAGAGGCCGACATCGCCCGCGTCCTCGCCGACGCCGGCACCACCGCCGAAGGCGCCCTGCACGCGGTGCTCACCGAATTCGACGCCGCGCAGTGGCTGCCCGCCGCCGACGTCGCCGCGCTCCGAACCCGCCTGCTCTCCGCCAACTGACGCCCCATCAAATGGTTCGCGCCCCACGGCGGGCGCGAACCATACTGCGCCGCATGGTGGACTTCTCCGTTTTCGACACCCGCGGCTACCCGACCGTCGACGTCCGCACCGGCTACGCCGGCTGGGTCGACAGCTACGAACAGACCGTGCAGGACGCGATGGACCTCGACGTCCTGGCCCGACTCGCCGTCCCCGCCTGGTCCGACGCCCGCACCGCCGTCGACCTCGGCTGCGGCACCGGCCGCACCGGCGCCTGGCTGCGCGACCGCGGCGTCGGCGCGATCGACGGCGTCGACCTCACCCCCGAGATGCTCGCCCGCGCCCGCGAACGCGGCGCCCACCGCACCCTCACCGAGGCCGACCTCGCCGCCACCGGACTGCCCACCGCCGCGTACGACCTGGCGGCCTGCTCCCTGGTCGACGAACACCTCGCCGACCTCACCCCCCTCTACCGCGAGGCCCACCGCCTGGTCCGGCCCGGCGGCCTGTTCGTCCTGGTCGGCCTCCACCCCGCTTTCATCATGTCCGCCGGCATGCCCACCCACTACGACGGCCCCGACGGCCCCGTCGCCATCACCACCCACGTCCACCTGGTCAGCGACCACCTCACCGCCGGCCTCGCCGCCGGCTGGCACCTCGCCGAAATGCGCGAACAGACCGTCGGCGACGACTGGATCGCCCTCAAGCCCAAGTGGTCCCGCCACCGCGGCCAGCCGGTCTCGGCGGCCTACGTCTGGCAAGCGTGAACCCAGGGGCGCGTGGGGGCACCTCCCAGCCCCCTAGGGCTGGGGGAGAACTGCGCGAAGCGGAAGGACCCAACCGCAAGATCGCGACGCCGAACAATGACTTGCACGCGCTCGCGACCGTCCAGACCCGCTCAGAACCCCGAGTTCGGCGCCGTCACCACCCGCGTCCGCCCATCCGCCCTCGCAGCCAGCCCCGCCTCCAAGCGGAGCGCTCGCGCCGGCCCGAGCAGGGCCATCGCCTCGGGGACGGTCGCCCACCGGTACGCGTCGAGCTCCCCCGCCGGCAGCGCGATGGGGGTGTCCGCCGGGAAGACGCCCAGGTCGAAGAGGAAGTGGCAGGCGGGGTGGCCGAGTTCGCCGCTGGGGTGGGTCCAGGCGACGGCCAGCAGGTCGCCCGCCTCGCGGTGCAGCCCGGTCTCCTCGTGGAGTTCGCGGGTGGCGCACTGCTGCGCGTTCTCGCCGAGGTCGACGGTGCCACCGACGAACTGCCAGGCGTCCCGGTAGCCGGCCTTGACGATCAGGACCCGTCCGTCGGGGTCGGTGATCAGGCAGCCCGCGGCGGCGTACACGCGGGGCAGGGAGGCGAGCCAGTCCTCACGGGAGGCGAACTCGGGGGCGTCGGCCATGTCACTCCTTCGGCGGGGGTGGGGGCGTGCGGCCCCACTCTCCCACCCCCTCCGAAGCGCGTGCACCGAGGGTTTCCGTGCCGGACGGCTCAGTGTTCGGAGTGCCGTTCCGCGCCGCGGTGCCGGTGTCCGGGCAGTTCGGTGTGTGCGGCGGGCCCGTCGGCCGGGCCCGCCGTGGCGGGTGTCCGGCGTCCGCCGTGGCTGAACACGGCGTCGCCCGGGTAACCAGCCGTCTCGGCGGCGCGCGTGGTGTCGGTGTGCAGTTGCGGCGCGAGAGGTGCCGGGTCGGCCTCCATGGTGCGGTCCTGCAGCACCTGATGGCTGCCCTCGCGGAGCCTGATCATCCCGTCGGTCGGTTGCTTGGTCATCGCCGGCCTCCCTTCATCGGCTTCGTCAGCCCGATATGCCCATTATCGGCCCGTATCCCTCGCGACGCCTTGAACTCCCTTTACCGAAAGGCCAGCTCAGGCCCCCCGCGATATGGGACCATGCCCCGTGGCCACGGTGATACAAGCCGACGAATCCCAGGAACAGCGCACCGCACAATCCGCCCCGCGCGGCGCCCAGACGGACCGGGTCCGGCACCCGGCCGCCCTGATCCGCCTGGTCTCCGGGTTGTGCTGGATCGCCCTGGTGTTGCTGCTGGCGGGCTACGCCCGCTCCTCCGCGCTCGGTCTGGACACCGACGTCTCGCGCGTCACCGACCAGATGCCCTGGCCGCCGGTCAAGCTCGCGGCCGCCCTTTGCGGCGGCGCCCTGCTGCTGGTGCCGCTGGGCTACGCCGTCGACCGGCTGCTGCACGCCGACGGCCGCCGGGTCGCCGACGGTGTCCTCGCCGCCGTCGGCGCGTACGGCCTCTCGCTTCTCCTGGACCTGCTGGCCGGCGACCTCACCACGCTCACCCACCCGCTGTCCGGCGGCGACGGCCGCACCGACCCGGTGTACGGGCACCTCGCGCCGGTGCTGGCGTTCATGACCGCGATCGGCACCACCGGCATGCGCCGCTGGCGCAGCGCGCTGGCCGTCACCCTGACGCTGTCCGGCCTGTCCGGGCTGATCACCGGGTACGCCACCCCGCTGTCGCTGGTGCTGTCGCTGCTGCTCGGCTGGACCATCGCGCACGCCACCCGGTACGCCGTCGGCGAGCCGGTCGGCACGCCCACCGAGGACCAGATCGCCGCCGCGCTGACCGCCTGCGGCGTTCGCCCCGACGCGGTGCTCGCGCTCGGCCCGAGCCGCTACCTGGTCACCCAGCACGACGGCCGCCCCGACCTGGACGTCCACCTGCTCGACCGGCACGTCCAGGCCAGCGGACTGCTCGGCCACCTGTGGCTGGCGCTGCGCCTGCGCACCGCGCCCCGCCCGCTCGGCCTGCGCCCGCTGCGCGCCGGGCTCGAACACCAGACCCTGCTCGGCCACGCCGCGACCGCCGCCGGTGCCCGCACCCGTACACCCGTCGCCGCCGTCGAACTGAGCCCGGACGCCGCGCTGGTTGCCTACCGGCGGATCGACGCCAGCCCGTTCGCCGAACTGTTCACCGAGTGCACCCCGGCCGCTGCCGGTGCAGAACCGGCCGCCGAGCCCGAGATCTCCCCCACCGACGCGGAACTGCGCGACGCCTGGCAGCAGTTGGCGCTGCTGCAACGCCGCCGGATCGCGCACCGTTCGATCTCCCCGCAGACCGTCCTGCTGGACGCCGAGGGCCGGGTCCACCTGGTCGGCCTGGCCCGCGGCGAGATCGCGGCCAGTGACCTGCTGCTGCGCCTGGACGTGGCCGGCATGCTCGCCGTCCTCGCCGTGCACTCGGGGCCGGAACGGGCCGTGCGGGCCGCGATCGACGTCCTCGGCCGAGGCCCGGTCGGCGCCGCGCTGCCGCTGCTGCAGCCGATCGCCCTGGCCCGCGACACCCGCGCCGCGCTCGCCCGGCACAAGCAGCTGGCCGGCGAACTGCGCGCCGAGGTGCAGCGGCAGATGCCGCAGGCCGCCACCGAACCCGTCCGCCTGGAGCGGCTGCGCCCGCGCACGCTGCTCAGCATCGTCGCCGGGATCGCGGTCGGGTACGCGCTGCTGAACTTCCTGTTCAACACCGACGTCAACCCGGTCACGCTGGTCGCCGACTCCGACCCGCTGTGGCTGGCCGGCGCGGTGCTCTGGGCCGCGGCCAGCTACCCCGTCGCGACCTTCGCGTTCAGCGGCTTCGTCCCCGAGAAACTGTCGTTCCGCTCCACGCTGGCCGCCCAGGTCGCCGGCGCCTTCGTCAAGGTGGCCGCCCCGGGCGGTGTAGGCGGCCTCGCCCTGAACACCCGCTACCTGCAGTGCGCGAACATCCCCACCGCGCAGGCGATGTCCAGCATCGGCGTCAGCCAGCTGTTCGGCCTGGTGCTGCACATGATGCAGCTCGCCGTGTTCAGTGCCCTGGTCGGCGTGGACACCACGTCCGGCGACGACTCCTCTGCCCTGGCCGGCGGCTGGGTGGTGTGGCTGGCCGGGTTGGCCGCCGCGGTCGTCGCGGTGTCGATCGCCGCAGTGCCGTCGCTGCGGCGGCGCGCCCAGACCCTGCTGCGGCCGCTGCGCGCCGAGGTACTGCCGCGCCTGCTCGACCTGGCCCAGCGGCCCGGCAGGCTCGCCACCGGCGTGGCCGGACAGCTGCTGGTGTCGATGTGCTTCGTGGCCTGCCTGTACTGCTGCACCCGCGCGGTCGGCCAGCACCCCGGGTTCAACGCCGTCGCGGTGAGCTTCCTGGCCGGCAACGCGGCCGGCAACGTGGTGCCGACGCCGGGCGGCGTGGGCGGCGTGGAGGGTCTGACCGCAGGAATGCTCAAGGCGACCGCGGGCATCGATTACGGCACCGCGCTCGCCGCGGTGATGCTGTACCGGCTGCTCACTTTCATCCTGCCGGTGCTGCCGGGCTGGGCGGCGTTCACCTGGCTGAAGCGCCGCCGGGCGATCTGACCCGCTCCGGTCACTCGCCCCGGTGGTCCTCGTCCCCCACCGCGACCTCCCGGACCTGCTCCACCGCGTCCCCCTCGGCCGCCGGTGCCGCCCCCAGCTCACGCTGCCGCCGCAACACCTCCAGGTCATCCACCTCCGGCTCCACCGCCTCCCGCTCCGCGTCCCCCGCATCCAGCACGGTCGGGGTCGGCTCGTCGACGTCCTCGGGGTATTCGGGGTTCTCCGCATTCAGGCGCATACCACCAGTATCCGGCGCAACCCCGCATAACGGTCACCTTTGGAACGGCGGGTCCCGCACCCGCGCGGAGCGCGTGCGCCCCGGGTGCGCTCGTACGGTGGTTCGGTGGGGCCCGTGTGGTGGAGGGTGGTCGGGATGCTGGTGGCGGAGGTGGCCGGGGCGTCGGCGCGGTTGGCGGGGACGGCGGCGCGGTCGGAGAAGGTACGGGTGCTGGCGGAGCTGTTCGGGCGGGTGTCGGCCGAGGAGGCGCCGCTGGTGGTGGCGTACCTGGCGGGGCGGTTGCCGCAGCGGAAGGTCAAGGTGGGGTGGCAGACGTTGCGGGAGCGGCCGGAGCCCGCCGCCGGGGCGACTCTCGGGGTGCTGGAGCTGGACCGCCGGCTGTCCGCCCTCGCGGCCCTCGCCGGTCCCGGCTCGCAGCGCGAACGCCGACGCCAGGTGGGCGAGTTGATGGCGCTGGCCACCGGGCAGGAGCAGCACTTCCTGCTCGGGCTGCTCTCCGGCGAGCTGCGCCAGGGCGCGCTGGACGCGGTGGCGGTGGAGGGCCTGGCAGCAGCCGTCGGCGCACCGGCGGAGGCGGTTCGGCGGGCGCTCATGCTGTCGGGCGAACTCGGGCCGCTGGCGGGCCGGTTGGTCGAGCAGGGCCCGGCCGCGCTGGACGCCTTCCGGCTGACCGTCGGCCGCCCGGTGCAGCCGATGCTGGCGCAGAGCGCGAAGGACGTCGACGAGGCCCTGGACCGGCTCGGCCCGTGCGCGGTGGAGGAGAAACTGGACGGCATCCGGATCCAGGCGCACCGGCACGGCGACACGGTGCGCCTCTACACCCGGACGCTCGCCGAGATCACCGCCCGGCTGCCCGAAGTGGCTGCGCTGGTAAGGGAGTTGCCGCAGGAGCGGCTCATCCTCGACGGCGAGGTGCTGGCGCTGGACGAGGAGGGGCTGCCGCGGCCGTTCCAGCAGACGTCCGGCCGGGTCGGCTCGCACGGCGAGCACACCGAACTCCCGCTGTCCGCCGTCTTCTTCGACCTGCTGCTGACCGGCGACCGGGACCTGCTGGGCGCCCCCGCCGCCGAACGCCGCGCCAAACTCGCCGCCCTGGTCCCGGAATCCGCCCGGGTCCGGCACCTCCGGGTGGACGACCCGTCCGATCCCGAACAGCGGCAGCTGGCCCGCGAGTTCAGCCGCGCCGCGACCGCCGAGCACCGGCACGAGGGGGTGGTGGTGAAGTCGCTGGACGCGCCGTACAGCGCGGGGCGGCGCGGTTCGTCCTGGCTGAAGGTGAAGCCCGTCCACACCCTCGACCTGGTGGTGCTGGCCGCCGAGTGGGGGCACGGACGGCGCACCGGCCGGCTGTCCAACCTGCACCTCGGGGCGCGGCGGCCGGACGGCACGTTCGCGATGCTCGGCAAGACGTTCAAGGGCCTCACCGACAGTCTGCTGGAGTGGCAGACGGCGCGGCTGCGGGAGTTGGCGGTCCGCGAGGAACGCTGGGGTGTGGTGGTGCGGCCCGAGCTGGTGGTGGAGATCGCCTTCGACGGCGTCCAGCGTTCCAGCCGCTACCCGGAGGGGGTGACGCTGCGCTTCGCCCGGGTGCTGCGCTACCGGGAGGACAAGCGCGCGGCCGAGGCGGACACGGTGGAGTCGGTGGCGGCGCTGCTTCCTTGACGGCCCATGACATCGGAGGACCCCCAGCGAAACCCGCCCTTAATGCCCCATCATCGCTCCTGCAAACAAGTTGCAATAGGGTGGCCCTCGCAACGGATCATCCGTCGACCGAGAGGGGCTGCTCACCCATGGGTGCCTACACGCTGCCTGACCTGCCCTACGACTACTCCGCCCTGGAGCGGGCGATGTCCGCCGAAATCCTGGAGCTCCACCACTCCAAGCACCACCAGGCGTACGTCAACGGCGCCAACCTGACGCTGGAACAGCTCGCCGAGGCCCGCGACAAGGAGCAGTTCGGCTCGCTGGTCGGCCTGCAGAAGACCCTCGCCTTCAACCTGTCCGGCCACGTCCTGCACTCGCTGTTCTGGCAGAACCTCTCCCCCGAGGGCGGCGACCGCCCGGACGGCGCGCTCGCCGACGCCATCGCCGAGCACTTCGGCAGCTTCGAGGCGTTCAAGCAGCAGCTGACCACCGCCACCGTCGGCGTCCAGGGCTCCGGCTGGGGCATCCTCTCCTGGGAGCCGCTCGGCAAGCGCCTGATCGTCGAGCAGGTCTACGACCACCACGGCAACGTCGGCCAGGGCACCGTCCCGCTGCTCGCCTTCGACGCCTGGGAGCACGCCTACTACCTGCAGTACAAGAACGTCCGCCCCGACTACGTCACCCGCCTCTGGGACGTCGTCAACTGGCAGGACGTCACCACCCGTTTCACCGCCGCCACTTCCGCCTGACGGCCGCACCTCCGCCGGGGCCCGCCACCGCGGCAGGCCCCGGCTCGGCCGTGCGCGCGGCCCCGCTACCGTGGGCGGCATGAACGCGGTACAGGAGTTCGAGACCCACCGGCCGCGGCTGTTCTCGCTCGCGTACCGGATGCTCGGATCCGCCGCGGAGGCCGAGGACGCCGTGCAGGACGCCTACCTGCGCTGGCACGGGGCGCTGCGGGAGCAGATCGCCGCGCCCGGGCCGTGGCTGAACAAGGTGCTCACCAACCTGTGCCTGAACCGCCTCACCTCCGCCCGGGCCCGGCGCGAGGAGTACCCGGGCACCTGGCTGCCCGAACCGGTCGCCACCGGCGCCGGCGCCCTCGGGCCGATGGAGCACGCCGAGCAGCGCGAGGCGGTGTCCTTCGCGGTCCTCACCCTGATGGAGCGGCTCACCCCGCCCGAGCGGGCCTCGGTGGTGCTGCGCGACGCGTTCGGCTACAGCCACCGCGAGATCGCCGGCGTCCTGGACTGCTCCGAGCCCGCCGCCCGCCAGCTCTACCACCGCGGCCACCGGCACCTGACCGACGACGCCCCGCAGCCCGCACCCGACCCGGCCCAGAACGCCGCCCTGCTGCAACGCTTCCTCTCCGCCGCGGCCGACGGCGCACTCGACCGGCTCGAACAACTCCTCGCCGAACAGGTCGTGGTGTGGGCGGACGGCGGCGGCAAGGTCCGGGCCGCGCTGCGCCCGGTGACCGGCCGCGACAAGGTCACCCGCTTCCTCGCCGGGCTGTTCGCCCGCTTCACCACCGGTGTCCGGTTCGAGGCCGCCGAGGCCAACGGGCTTCCGGCGATACTCGGCTGGGAGGGCGACCGGCTCACCTCGCTGGGCTCCATCGACGTCGGCCCGGACGGCGTCACCACCGTCCGGATCCTGCGCAACCCCGACAAACTCGCCCACTTCGCGGCCCACCACCGCCCGCTGTCACAGAACGCCTGACCGCCCGGTTCCTTCCTGTACCGACCCTCCTGGAAGGAACCACCACCATGAACGACCGCACCATGCTGGTGACCGGCGCGACCGGCGTACTCGGCCGCGAAATCCTGCGCCGGGCGCACGAAACCGGCTGCCCGGTCCGCGCCCTGACCCGCCGCACCACCCCGCCGGACCTCCCGGGCGCGACCGGCACCGACTGGCGCACCGGCGACCTCGTCACCAACGTCGGCCTGGACACCGCCCTGATCGGCGTCGACACGGTGATCCACTGCGCCAGCGACCCGCGCCGCCCCAAGGACGACCTGCCGGCCTTCCGCCACCTGCTCGACGCGGCCCGCCGGGCCGGCGTCCGGCACATCGTCAACATCTCGATCGTCGGAATCGACCAGGTCCCGCTGAAGTACTACCGCGTCAAACTGGAGGTCGAGCGCCTGCTCGCCGAGTCCGGCCTCGGCTGGACCAATCTGCGCGCCACCCAGTTCCCCCAGCTCCTCGACGGCATGCTCACCACCCTCGCCCGGCTGCCCGTCCTCCCGATGCTCGCCGGCACCCCCTGCCAGCCCGTCCACCCCGCCGAGGTCGCCGACCGCCTGATCACCCTCGCCCTCGGCCAACCCGTTGGCCACGCACCGGACTTCGGCGGCCCCGAGATCCACCCCTCCACCGAGCTCGCCGCCAGTTGGCTCCGCGCCACCCACCCTCGACGCCGCCGCGTCCTCCCCGTCCACCTCCCCGGCCGCCTCGGCACCGCCCTCCGCCAGGGCCACCTCACCACCCCCGCCCACCCCGACGGCACCACCACCTGGTCCGACTACCTCGCCACCCGCCGCGCCTGACCTCCCCGGGGCCGCACCTACCCTCCCGTGCGGCCCCCGATCAGCGGTCCAGGAACACTCCTGATGCGGCCGACCGCGCAGCGCCTTCAGCAGGGTTCCGCCGCCGCTCACCGACGGCGCGCCAGCGCCCGCCACCGCCACGGCGTCAGCCACCAGGCCGCCGCGCCCACCGCGAGCGAACCCGCCGCCAGTACCCAGCAGGCCGCACTCCGCGGGTCCGCCCACGGCCAGTTCCACCAGCGCACCGCTCCGGACGCGTCCCAGCCCAGGTACGTCAGTGGGAAGAAGGTGGCAATCGGCAGGACCCAGACCTGCCGACGCCCGAGCAGTCGCCCCGAGAGCACCGCGAGCCCGCACCAGATCAGCACGGCCCGCCCCACCATGACCGCGCTCGCCGGACCGGAGACGATCGCCTCCACGCCGCCCGCCAGGCCCAGCGCCACCGCCCCGGCGGCCAGCAGCTGGACCCGTTCGGCCCGCCGCATCCGGAGCCCGCCCACCGCTTCCCAGCTGTCCATCCCGCTGTGCAGTGATCCCGCCACCAGTGCCGCCCAGACGGCGGCCAGCACCATCCGCAGCTGCATGGTGCTGTCGCCGTACGCCCCGGGAAGCGCCATCGCGACCGAGCCGAACCACAGCTGGGCCCCCGTCAACCCCGCGGCGGCGAGCGCCGCCCAGCCGGCCCGACGCGGGCGCGCGAACAGCATCAACCCGTTCTCAGCCACAGTCGCCGCCGCGCGGCAGCCGCTGGTCCACCCAGGCGAGCTGCACCTCCTCGGGCTGGGCGACCAGCCGCCCGACCGCCTCCTGGTCGACGCCGGGCGGCCCGCCGTGGACACTCGCCGGAACGCCGTGACCCGCGAACCGGGCGGTCAGCCAGGCGATCAGCTCCCACTGGCCGGCCCCCTCCCGCCCGCACGACAGCGGGACCGTCTCCGCGGCAGTCCCGATCGCCATCGCCGTCGCCACCTCCCAGACCTCGCCCTCCCGCAGGACGAACCCGTTCCCACGATCGAGCTCCCGCCCGTCCAGCCCCTCCTCCGCGAACTGCGCCGGCACCCGGAACCGCCCGTCAGGAAGCGCCGCCGCCCGCTGGGCCAGCTCCCGCAGCTCGGGCAGGTAACGCCGGCTCTCCGGCCACACGCAGATCTTCGGCACCCCGTCGGTGCACAGCGGACGGGAGGGCGCAGACCGCTGCACCACCAGCGGTCCGGCAAGCGCCCACAGCACCAGCGAACCGGCCAGGGCCAGCACCCCTCCCGCCGTGCCGAACGACCTGGCGCGCCACTTCGGCCCGTGCCCCTCGGTGCGCACCTGCCGTCCGGCACCCACGGTGAGCCCGACCAGCGCCAGCGCGGCGGCAGCCCGGGCGAGCAGCGGCCAGGCCGCGACCGTCCGGGCCGGATACCCGGACAGCACGGCGAGACCGACACCCGGTGACATGCCCTGCGGCACGAACCCGACCAGCCCGAGAAACACCAGGCACCCCAGCGTGCACACCACCGGAACGGCGAAACGCGACCGGCCCCCGCGCCCCGCCAGGTGCCCCAACGCCGTGCACCCGGTGATCAGCACCGCCCCCAGCAGCACGTAGCCGGGCCACCAGAAACTCGGCCCGCCGTCGCGCACCGTCACCGCGACCGCGGTCAACACGCCGACCGCGTACGCCGCCAGGCCGTACGTCAGGCCTGCCGCCACCTGCACGGCCTCGATCCGCCACGACGGCCGGGCCGCGGCGAACCCGACCACCACACCGGCACGGCGCCGGGCGGCCGCCGCCCAGGCCGCCGCACCTGCCATCGCCGGCCCGAGGTAGAACGCCGGGATCTGCGCGGCCGCACTGGCCTGCGACCACACCCCGATCCACGACCTGTCCCGCCCGAACAGCACCAGCAGCACCACCGCCACCAGCGCAGGAAACACCCACCGCAATGGCGAGCGGCGCAGCTCCGTCCGGTACGCCCGGCTCATCGGCCCACCGCCTGCCGCCCGTCGAGGGCGCGCATGTAGCCGCGCTCCAGCGGGCTGTCACCCGGATCGCCCGGACGCGCCAACGCCGCCAACTCCCCCGGCGTGCCCCGGAAGACGAGACGTCCACCGTCCATCACCGCGACCTGGTCGCACACCGCCGCGACGTCCTCCACCAGGTGGGTGCTGAGCACCACGCCCGCCCCGGCCAACGAACGGATCAGGGCGCGGAACTCCAGCCGCTGCGCCGGATCCAGACCGACCGTGGGCTCGTCCAGCAGCACCACCTCGGGCTCACCCACCAGCGCGGCAGCGATCCCGGCCCGGCGGAGCATCCCGCCGGACAGCGACTTCATCCGGGCCCGCGCCCGGTCACCGAGCCCGACCGCCTCGACCGCCTTCCGGGCAGCCTCCGTGGCCCGCGCGTCGGGCACCTCGCGCAACCAGGCGCAGTAGCGGACGAACTCCTCCACCGTGTACCCCGGGAAGTACCCGAAGTCCTGCGGCAGAAAGCCGATCCGCCGCCGGGCCACCCGCGCCGCCCGCTCCGAATCGACCGGTCCCCCGCACACCTCCAGCGTCCCGCCGAGCGGCGGCGCCACCGTGGCAAGCGTCCGTAACAGGGTGCTCTTCCCCGCCCCGTTCGGCCCGAGCAGCCCCAACACGCCCTCCCCGACCGCCAGATCCAGCCCCTCGATCACCCGCCGCCCCCGGTACCCCTGCACCAGCCCGACCACCCGCACCCTCGGCTCCACGCCGCGCCTCCCCACCTCAGCCGCACCTCACAGCGCCCCCTGCGACACACCACCGCCGCCTTCCCACAGGCCGGGGAACGCCAAAAGGCCCAGGTCATCACTGAATGACCTGGGCCTTCTCTGAGCCGCCTATGGGATTCGAACCCATGACCTACGCATTACGAGCCCGGGAGTGATCATGCTGACTGCTGCCGTCATCGATCACCTGGTGATGAACCCACAGGTCAGAACGTTGCGCCGTGATCCGAGATCCCGCCCGAACCGGCACGTGCTGCCCCGTCCGCTCACGCATCGCTCACGCAAGTCGGCACCCCGGCTCGTTCTGGTTCAGCGCGTGCGCCACTCCTTGTGCGGCTCGATGATGACGCTGCCGCCCATCCAGCGCGTCCCGCATACCGGGCAGATGACGTACCACTCGTCACCCGCAGCACTTTCGTCCATGCGGCCAGTTTGTCCGCTACCTGGGCAGAGATCCTGCTGATCGTCTTGCTGTTGTGCCATCGTCTCTCCTAACAAGGTCTGCTATGCCGCGTGCTCAGCAGCTAGGGCTGTGGCGCGGATCGCGTGGATGACGGACACCATGGCGTCCACCTCCGCCTCGTGGAAGATCGCCTCGGGGCCGGCCGGGGCGATTGCCGTGAACGGGGACTCATAGAGCGCGGCCACATCTATCGCACCGTTGCGCGCCAGGTAGTCGATCAGCTCATTGACGAAGCGGAGCTGGTTGGCGGTGAAGGTCTTGCCCTGCTGAAACTTGTCCAATGCCAGGGCCGCCGCGTCTCGCTCCAGGCCAGTGAGGGAGCGCAGGAAGAGGCCAAGGCCGCCGTTGGCCTCTTTGACATGGTCGATGTCGGCGGCAGTGGCTAGACCTGCCTCGACGAAGATCTTCTCCAGCTCGGTCAAGTCCAGTGCGGTGATCTGCTTGTTGCGGCGGATCTTCTGAACCGCGAGCTGGTCCCGGTGGGTGTTGAGGTAGATCCGGACCTTTTGCTCGAAGCGAGTGAGGTCGGTACCGACCGACATGCCCTTCAAGGAAGCGGCGGTCAGTTCGCCGAGTTCGTCCTCGAAGTCGGTGTAGACGACGGTGCGCTTGGTCCGCTCGATCAGCCGGACGAGGCTACGCAGGCGGCGCCGCATGGTTTCCAGCATGGGCAGCGTGACATCCTGCCACCACTCGTCGCTGGCGACCTCGTCCAGGAGGAGCTGCTGGGCCTTGATGGCAGGGATGGTCAGCTGGTTGAGCAGAGCAGAGGCGATCTCCTGAACTTGGTCCCGAAGACGGTTAAAGCCCGGGTCGCCGTTCACAACGGCGAGCTGAAGCCGGAGTGCAAGCAGGTCGAAACGCTTGGCCTCCTCGCCAGCGTCGTCCTTGTCCCGGAAAGCAGTTGGCAGACCGGCCAGGTGATCGACCACTGCGGCGTGCGCGTCCGGCGTGAAGTCGAGCCACGCGTCGAATTCGGTGAACGTGTCAAGGTACTCGCGGTGCGGCCGGACCAGGAAGTTGTCCGGGTTCATGGCTGTGACCTCGTCATGCAGCCGCGTAGCAAGGTCCCAACGCAGGCCAATCTCGCTGACCATGCCGTCCGGCTCCGTGCGTACTGCCGGCTCCGACCTCGATCCCTCCTCGGGATCCGACGCCCCATCGAGAGCGAGGAGCAGGTCGGCACGGCGCTCGAAGATCCGCTGACTGAGTGAAGGGGAGAGCTTGCCCTCGGCGCGCATCAGGTTCTGGTTGAAGAACTCGAGGTTCTGGCACAGATCGAAAACGAGGAAGCCGTCCTTGCTCCGGTTGGGGCCGAACAGGTCGGGTGCCAGGCGCGTACCACGGCCGATCATCTGCCAGAACTTGGTCTTAGAGCGCACCAGCTTGAAGAAGACCAAGTTGACTACTTCGGGGACGTCGACACCGGTGTCGAGCATGTCCACGGAGATCGCGATCTGCGGGGATGACTTCGTCTTGTCGGAGAAGTCGTCGATCAGGCTCTGCGCGTACTCCTTGCGGTAGGTGATCACCTGCGCGAAGGAGCCCTTGAGGTGGGGGTAGTTCTTATCGAAGCGCTCGGCGATGAACTCCGCGTGGAGACTGTTGGCGGCGAAGATGATCGTCTTGCCAAGCTTGTCCTCGCCTTCGATCTTCAGGCCGTGGGTCATCAGGGTCTGCAGGGCCTTGTCGACCGTGTCGGCGTTGAAGAGGTACTTGTTGAGCTCCTCTGCGGTGATCTCGTCAGGGACGTCACCATCCTCGCCCCACTCGGTCTCGTCCCACTTCTCCTTGTCTTCGTCGGACAGGTCGTCGTACTTTATGCCGCCACGCTGGAACTTCAGCGGGACCTCGACCGTGCGCGGGGCAACCAGATACCCCTCGGCCACGGCCTCGTCCAGGCTGTAGACGTCGGTGGGTACGCCGTCCTCCAGCTCGAAGCGGCGGTAGGTGTTGCGGTCGACTTCGTCCTTGGGTGTCGCGGTCAGGCCGACCAGCAGCGCGTCAAAGTAGTCGAAGATCGCGCCGTACTTCTGATAGATCGAGCGGTGCGCTTCGTCGATGACGATCAGGTCGAAGAAGCCCGGGCCGAAGAGCCTCCGCCCCACGTCATCGGTCTGGTTGATCAGGTTCATCATCGTCGGGTAGGTGGACACGAACACCCGCGCGTTGGGGTCCTTCTCCTCCAACAGGTTAACGACGGGCGCACCGGGGAGGTGCTTCTTGAACTCGTTGGTGGCCTGCTTGACCAGCACCTTGCGGTCGGCGAGGAAGAGGATGCGCTTGGCCCAGTTGGCGCGCATCATCAGGTCACTCAGGGCGATCACGGTGCGGGTCTTGCCAGAGCCCGTGGCCATCACGAGCAAGGCGTGCCGGAGCGAGTCCTTCTCGAAGGAGTCTGCGATCCGCCTGATCGCGCGGGACTGGTAGTGGCGGCCAGCGATCTGCTCGTTGATGGGCAAGGTGGCGAGCGTCCGGCGGCTAGCGCGGCGCTGGATTAGCAGGCGCAGCTCGTCCTTGGTGTAGAAGCCCTGGACCTCGCGGGGCGGGTATTGCAGGTCGTCCCAGAGGTACGTGCGGTAGCCGTTGGTGTAGAAGATCACTGGGCGCTGCTTGAACTGGGACTCAAGAGCATCGGCGTAGAGCTTGGCCTGGTGCTGGCCCTGCTTCGGGTCACGGGTGGTGCGCTTGGCCTCGACAACGGCCAACGGCTTTCCGTCGTCGTCCCACAGCACATAGTCGACCTTGCCCTTCCCGGAAGGCGCGGCCGAGTCAGGCAGCCCATCGACCGGGTACTCGCGGTCCTGGGACTGCTCCAGCGCCCAGCCGGCCTCCTTGAGCAGGAGGTCGATGATCAGAGCGCGGGTCTCGGCCTCGTTGTAGTCGTGGGTGTCGGGCTGGGCCTCATTCGCTGCCTTAGCCGCCTTGATCTGCGCACGCAGTTCGGCGATCTCGGCATCGAGGTCCTGGTTCTTCTTACGCTCGGCGGCCAGGGCAGCGTCCTGCGCGGCGTACTTCTCGGCCAGCGCTTTCAGCTCGGCCTGCTTGGCGATCCGCACCTCGGCCAGCACCGGGCGCGGGATCAGCGCCGTGTTGAACGCGAGGACAGACGCCGGGAGATTGGCCGGGTCGAGGGTGTAGGTATGGGCCATCCAGTACATGACGTGGAATAGCTCCGCTACCGTCCGCACCGCATCCTTCGACGCGATAGCTGTCTTGCGGTGCACGGCGATATTGCCCTGGCGGCGGATCACATCCATCTTCGCCCTGATCGCCGGGCCGGCAGCCTTGACCAGCGTTGGTTCGGCGATCAGGGCAGCCAGATCGGTGTGATAAGGCGGCTTGAGCGCATCGTCCGCCTCGAACAGCCACGTGAGCGCAAGCTCCAGTACCCGCCGTGCATAGAACACGGACGCCCGCGGGTCCGCGTGCGCCAACCGCTCAGCGCGCACGGCCTCGCTGTGCAGCTCCGGCCACTCAGCTGCTAAGAACGAGAAGTTACTTTGCGGCGCAGGCGTGCTGCCATTACTCACGGTGATGCCCTTTCCTAACGCGTTGTGGTGAGAGGAGGACGGTGCGGACCCTGCGGTGACGCCGCTACGTGGCCGAGGTCAGAGCAGACGCACCCTCGTCAGACCACAGCTCGCTGCGGAACGCGCGATGCCGGATCGATGCAAACAGCCTGTCGAGCTCGGCAAGGTGCGCGCGGTGGGTCAGTTTCAGTTTTTCAACAGCGAGCATCCGGTCGGCAAATTCTTGCTGCAGCCGCAGCGGCGGTTCCGCAATGTCAATCGACTTAAGCTCATTCGCATTAATATTGGCCATCCCGATAATACTCTTGCACATATTGCGCAAGACCCGCTTTGCATAGGGAGTGTTCATGAAGGCGGCCAAATATTCGGGGTGATTTCGAGAATTCATGCGCACCCGGACGAGATACCCGGCATAGGCGACAGGTTCTTCTCTCCGATAGATAGCAGTCTTTCCGACAAGATCGGCACTGTTGGTGCGATTGAAGAGCACGTCACCCTGTCGCACGATATGCCGATCGCCCACCGCTAGGTGATCCATGTATTTAAGATCACTCAGATCGATCTCCCCCGCTCGCGTCAAGTTATTCATACGCAAGACAGGAATCGTTCCTGATAGGTCAGCCTTAGCGCTCGTGCCGTATGTCGTCGAGTCTACGAGATCGGCGACCTTCCGGATCGGCCAGCTCTTCGGGTTGGTGGCCGGATCGCCGAACATGTCGATGAAGATGGACTGGGCAATATCGTCAAGGAGACCGAGGGCTCTGCGGCGCTTGATGCGCAGCGCATCCACATGGTCCAGCAGTGCCGCAATGCGATTCTGCATGGGCAGCGGCATGTCAGGGATAGCCAGATCGGCAAGGAAAGCTTCAGGGACGCGGCGCTGTCCAGCGCTGCCCGTCATGCGGGCCTCGCCCTGCAAGCGAATAATCGGCTGCCGCAAGAAGTGAAGCAGAAAGCGCGAGTCGAAACGTGACTCGTCCGGCCGCACGACATGGAACTCCGTGGAACCAGCCCCGCGAGCATGCGCAAGATTGGCCTGCGCAATCTTTCCATTCTCGAAGCACGGAGTAATTTTGGCCACCAGCAAGTCGCCATTGGCGAACTGGGTGTAACCCTTCGATACTTCCCCGAACTCCCGGTCCGCACCCTTGCCTGTCGTGCCGCGCTCTGATACATCGGCCATGCCGAGGAACGAAACAATGGTGTGCTCGTGAGGACGATCTGTAAGGCGGGGATTGATTTCCGCTGCGTCTGCGAGTTTGACAGTGGAAATGCTCATCCCAGCATCTCCTTCAGTTCGCTCATACCCTGCTGGATCTCCACCTCAATACCCGCCAGCTCGTCGATGAGCTCACGGGGCGCCCGATGGTCGATCTCCTCATGGACGATCTCCTTGTACCGGTTGAGGCTCAGGTCGTAGCCTTGGGCGGCAATGTCAGCCCGCGGCACACAGAAGCTCTGCTCGGTTCGCGCCCGTTCCAGTTCGCTGCCGTTTCGCCGGCGCCAACGCACCAGCACGTCAGGAAGGTTATTCTTCGCGTGCTCGTCCTCGCTCAGCACGCCGTCGCCGACTAGCGGCCCGAACTTGTCCTCCGGGAGCAGCGGGGTGCGCTTGTCGTCAAGGCTCCAGCCGTCTGCCGTGACCTCGTAGAACCAGACATTGTCCGTGCCACCGCTGTTCGTCTTGGTGAAGAACAGGATCGCTGTCGACACCCCGGAGTACGGCCTGAACACGCCGCTTGGCAGCTTCACCACCGCGTCGAGCTTGTGGCCCTCGACCAAGAGCTTCCGGAGCTCTTTATGAGCCTTGCTGGCGCCGGTCAGAACGCCATCCGGCACGATGACCGCCGCCCGACCTCCGGGCCTAAGCAGCCGTAGGAACAGAGCGAGGAACAGTAGCTCGGTCTTCTTGGTCTTGACCACCTTCTGCAGGTCGGTCGCCGTCGCATCGTAGTCGAGGCTGCCGGCGAAGGGCGGGTTGGCAAGGATGAGCGAGTAACGGTCGGCCTCACCAGCCGCGCTCTGGGCGAGCGAGTCGCGGTAGCGGATGTCGGGGTTCTCCACCGAGTGCAGCAGCATGTTCATGCTGCCAATGCGGAGCATGGTGCTGTCGAAGTCGAAGCCGTGGAACATGCTCTCGTTGAAGTGCTGCCGCTGAGCCGGCTCGAACAACGCCTCTCGGTGTGTGCGCTCAACGTACTCGGCGGAGGCAACTAGGAAGCCTGCGGTGCCGCACGCCGGGTCGCAGATCTCGTCGCCCGGCGCCGGGGCCATCATCTCGACAATCAACTGGATGATGTGCCGGGGCGTACGGAACTGGCCGTTCTGGCCAGCCGTGGCGATCTTGCCCAGCATGTACTCGTACAGGTCGCCCTTGGTGTCCTTGTCGCCCATGTCAATGTCGTTCAGAATGTCGACGGCCTTGGCGAGCAGGTTCGAAGTGGTGACGGTGAAACGAGCGTCCTTCATGTGGTGCGCGTAGGTGGAGTCATCACCGCCCAGCGTGCGCAGCCAGGGGAAGACACCGTCACGCACCCGGGTGAGCATGTTCTCGGGAGACTCGTTGACGAACACCGACCAGCGCAGGACCTGCGTCTCGTCGGTGTAGATCGGGTTCTCCACCGGCTGCCTGGTACGGCTGGCCTTGTTCCTTTTGGCCTGTTCCAGCAGGTCGAGACGCCGGATGAACATCAGGTAGGTGATCTGCTCGATCACCTCCAGTGGGTTGGAGATGCCGCCGGACCAGAAGGCGTCCCACAGTCGGTCGATCTTGCTCTTCAGCTCACCCGTAATCACCTGAAGCAGGTTAGCGGAGTCCGCCGACAGTCGTGTCCAAGAGCGATCAAGACCCAGCTGGCAGCGAACCATGGTGGGGTATCCGTCGCTGGCGGGTCACCCCAGGTAGGGGTAGGCGCCGACGAGGTAGTCGCCGATCTGCTGGCGCATGCTGGCGTCGATGTCGTACTGGTCGAGGTCATCGGGCCGAACGAAGCGGACGCCGTCGGCCTCGTCGTTGATCGTGGGCTCACCACCGACAGGGCGGCCGGTGTAGGTGTTCTCATACTGCTGGCGGATCTCGCCGTCGGTGCAGGCGACGATGTGGTTCGGGTTGGTGTAAACGCTCAGGAAGCCGGTGATCTCAGCGACGATGCCCGTCTCCTCGAGGCACTCGCGCACGGCCCCTTGGTCGTCGACGACAAGCACGTTGCTGGCGGGGATGAGAGTGTTGGCCTTGGGGGCATTCGGGTCGTTGTAGTACTCAGTCCTCCCCATCGGCGGTCTCCTCCTGGCCGGCGTCCAGCGTCGCTCTTCGACTCAAGCGTTCTGAGCGTAGTTCGCGCCGCATCGGCCGGTGGTCCGACCTGTCGATCCTGCCGCCTTGGATCTCGTCCTCGGCTACAGCTCTCGCAGACCAACCAGCACCCTGCCGATCAGCAGTGGGTCGGAGATCGGGCCGGTAGCGTCGGTGGGTTGCCCACGTTCCTTGGCCTGCCCTGTGCGGCCCGGACCGGACTGCCCGGAAGCGTGAAGGAGAAGTTCCGCCCAGACGACCTTCCCGACCGCCGTGGCGGGGTGGTAGTAGCCCCAGCGGTTGGCCATCTCGCTCACCAGGAACAGCCCGCGTCCGCCAGTGGCCTCCACGCCCACCTCTCGCCGTACTGGCGGCCGGGGATCGTGGTCTGCGACTTGGACGAGCAGGCCCGTTCCTGTCAGCTGGAGTCCGAGGGTGAAAGTGCCGACGTTGGCCAGGCTCGGGTATCCGGTGCTCTGCGGCTCGTTGTCGGCCGGATGCCGGACCGCGTTGGTGGTGAGCTCGGAGACGATGAGGTTGGCCGTCTCGATGACAGCGCCCGGGATCTGCCACCGGCGCAGGATGTCGGCGGAGTGCCGGCGGGCCCAGGGCACGGCGTTCGGGGTATCGGCCAAGGTCAGGTGGCTGATGTACGGATGGCCTTGAGACATGAGGTGCCTCCCGCTCGGGCTGCGTAGGCGTGCAGGTGCCAGCTGTTGGCGTTGATCAGTGGTCCCGCCGTCCCGTGGTGGCCGGATTGCCGGCCACCACGGTCAGAGGTCCTGTGCGCTCCCGTGCGGATCGCTCGCGGGCTACGCGGCTACTTCGTGGCGACCACGTAGACGCTGGCCCACTGGCGCTTCGGGTTGGCCATCGTGGGGTCGAAGGTCCACGGCTCGACGGTGCGGAAGCCCGCCTCGGTGAAGAGCTGGGCGAGCTTCTCGTGGTCGTACGCCCAGTAGTGGGGGTTGTAGGTCGGGTCGTCGTCCTGGTCGCGGAAGACGTAGTTGATGAGGTCGAGGTAGGTGTTGATGTCGTCTCGGCACTGCCGCTTGGCGTACCACCGGTCGATCATCTCGGCGGCCCGGTCCGGCGGTGCCGGGTACTGGTTCAGAACGAAGGAGGCGTCGGGGACGCCGGTGATGAGCTGGCCGCCGGGCGTGAGGACGCGGTGGGCCTCGCGGGCGTAGGACTTGGCGGAGCGCGGGTAGTCGATGTGCTCCAGGAAGTGCTCGGAGAAGATCGTCTCGGCGCTGGCATCGGCGAGCGGGATGCCCTCGCGTACGTCCCACAGGAGGTCGGCCGGCGGGACGATGTCGATGTTGAAGAAGCCGTCGATGCGGTGTCCGCCACCGCCGATCTGGACCTTGGCGGGGCCGGGCATGAGGACACAGTCGGGCAGGGCGGCGACGCTGGCCCGGTGGTGGCGGTGCAGTTCGACTTCCTTGACGGCCGCCCGGAGGGTCCGGGCGAGACCGTGCGTGGTCGCGGGCGAGTCGAGGGCCTGTTCGAGTTGGGCGAGGAGGGCTGTTATCTGCTGGTCGTGCGGGCTCATCGAGGGTCTCCCTTCCTGGGGCGCCTGGGTGGTGGTCAGGTGGTTCGCGAGCTGAGCTGGTCGATCTTCCACAGGCCCAGCCCGTTGCCGGGGTGGTGCTGGCCGCCGTCCGTGAAGTCGGTGTCGAAGTGCTCGACGGGCTCGGGCAGGTGGAACGGGGCCGCCTGAAGGTTGAGCGGGCGCCAGTGGGTGTCTGCGGTGTCGCGGTTCTCGGCCACACCGACGTAGGTGGTGGCGAGCAGGTAGGTCGAGCGGCTGGCGGTGACGCCGTCGAGGAACGCGAGCACCTCGTGGTGAGTGAGGTGGACGAGGCAGTCCCGTGCGATGACGAGGTCCGCAGTCGGGATGCCGTCCCTGCTCAGGTCGGCCTGCCGGAAGGAGATGCGCTCGCTGCCGTGCCGTTCCTGGTTGAGCTGGACGAGGTCGGGGACGACGTCGAGGCCGACATAGCCGTCCAACTGATCGAACCCGTCGACCTGGCGGATCCAGTTGACGTCACCGCATCCGGCGTCCGTGACGGTGCGGATCGGATAGCGCGCGAGAACCGAGGAGAGGGCGGCCCGGACGGCCTCGGTCTGACGGATCTCGGAGCCGGGACCGGAGACCGACTCGGGAGATCCCCAGTGGTTGGTGCGGTAGATCTCGGTGAAGAGCGTCTCGGCGGGTTGCGTGGGTGCCGGCCAGTCAGCGGTGGACTGGGTGGCGGGGCCGTGGGTGGGCATGCGTCTCCTCTGCGATCGGTCATCGAGGGGCGTGGGGCAGCGGTCAGCGGCTGCTGTTGCGCATGAGCGTGTACTTGATGTCGACCAGGCGCGGCGCGATGCTGAGCGCCAGCTGCTCGGTCGGGTGGAGGTGCCCGGCGTCGTCCGGCTCGGCACGCCAGACGCGGTAGTCCAGGTTCGGGTAGGCCGGGTTGATGCCGATCTCGCCCTTGGGCATCGTGCCGTTGAACGGCACGACGATGTCCATGTGGTTCCAGTAGTTCCAGGCTTGCAGGGCCTTGTGCTGATCGAAGTAGAAGTAGAAGTCGGGGTAGCGGCCGAAGCTGCGGAGTTCGCGGTGGATGAGGTGGCCGAGCAGCGGGCCGAGCTGGGTAGCGAGGCTGTCGAACTCCCAGCGCGTGCGGTGCCAGGCTTCCGGTACCTGGCCGCTGGTGAAGAGCCGGGCGGCGACGAGGTAGCTGATCCGCTCGACCAAGTAGGTGCGAGCGTGGTCAGCGTCGATGGTCGGGTCCACCCGCTGCAGAAGCGTCGCCAGCTGCTGCGGGCGGGGGCGGAACCTGGCGAGGTTGAACTTGCCGGCCATGTCCGGGAAGGAGGCGAACAGCATCTCCTTGTAGAGCCAGTTGTTGAACTCCCCGAGGTCGGACAGCTGTCGGGTCCGTTCGGAGGTGGAGTGGAGCATCAGGTACTCGGCGAGGGCCTCGAAGTAGAGGTAGCCGAGGATGGGCAGCCGCGGGATGGCCGCATCCAGCAGCTGGAAGAAGCCCTCCGTGGCCACGGTCGAGCCCTGGTAGACGATGCCAGCGGCCAGGGCCAGGAACGCGGCCGAGTTCTTGATCCGGCCGACGACGGTCTCGCGCAGGTGGTGCCGCTCGGTCTTGCTGAGCAGGTACTCCAGGTCGGTGTAGATCTGCAGGTGGATCGAGCCCAGCCGCAAGTAGTCCACGCCCGCCAATCCGCGGTACGCCTGGGGCGGCGCGATGATCTCGAAGATCAACGGTGTGGGCGCACGTCCGCTCAGGCCGACCTTGGCGAGGGAGGCCGGGGCCTCCTTGGTGAGGACATAGGCGGCCAGGTTGTGCATGCGGAAGCCGTGCTCGGTCGGTGTGAGCGGCGCGCAGTAGATGCTGCCGACGAGGCATCCACCGGAGGGGTAGAGCACCCCCTCCTCGCTGATCTCTTCCAGGGCGTGGGTGACGTGGAGCAGGTGCAGCTCGCCGTCGCTACTCAGGCTGTCGAAGAGCGCATTCTTGCGGAGCAAGCTGCCGTTCGGCGTCTCATCGGTCAGGCGCTTGTGCCAGGCGGCCGTCTGGGCTGCCAGTGGGTCGTCCTGCCCGGCGTCGGGCAGCAGCGCGGAGTCGAAGAAGGCGTGCGCGTCGGCCCACAGGTCGTAGGCGTTGCGGAGGCTCACGGCTACACCAGCCCCTTCTCGGCGAGCGCGAACAGGACGGCTTCGGCGCTGCTGGCTCCTGCGAGGTGCGCGGTCTCGGAGACGGTGACGAGGTCGAAGGCCACGGCGCGGAGCTGGTCGAAGGCCGGCTCCCGAACGTGACGCGCCTCGGGCCACCAGCTGAGCTTCGGTAGGCGGTAACGGTCGAGTGCGTCGGCGGCCTTGACCAGGTCGCAGATGAGTTCGGCTCGGTAGTAGTCGACCTGGTCGTCCAAGTCGAAGGCCCAATACGGCACGTCGTGCAGGCGGATGGCGGTAGCGGCCTGGATGATCCTCCGGGGCGTCGCTACCAGACCGAAGTGGCTCCAGACGGTGTCGGCGTTGGCTGCCAGCCAGATGGCGGCGCGAGCGCCGTGGCCACGGTCGTCCTTGTCGTGCAGGCGCTGGCAGTCGTGGACGGCAGCGGCCATGACGACCGTGGCAGTGTCGGTCTCGTCCAGCTCGTGGATCTCGGCGAGCAGGGCGGCCAGCCCAGCGGTTCGCATGCTGTGCCGGACGCCGTGAAGCGAGTCGTGGAGGCGGGGCTCCGCCATCCACGACGCCGGAAGTGCGGACCGGCTCAGGAGGTGCTTCGTGGCCGGCCGCAGGGGTGGCGGCCAAGCCACGCCGAGGTCGGGCCGATTGGCCCTGATCCATTCGACCGTGGCCGGGTCCATGTACTGGTGGTGCGGCAGCTGCCGTCGGGCAGCCAGGTCGACCAGATTCGTGGCCCTCGGGGTCGTGCTCATCTGTGCCCACCCCCTTCTGGTGGTCTACCGCGGTGACAGGCTCCTACCGGATCGGCGCGGCCTGTGCCTCGCGGGCCTTGCGCTCCTGCTCGGCGGTCTCGAACGCAGCGGCGAAATCGGCCAGTTCCTGCTCGCTCATCAGCGGCACGCCGAGTTCGGCGGCGACATCGATGATCTGGGCGCTCGCCTCGTCGCGGGCAGCGTCCGAGGCACCGTCGTCGAGCAGCACCTCGAACTCGGTGTGGTAGCCCCATGCCTCGCTCCACTTGAGCGCGATCTCCACGCCCTGGTAGCGGAAGTTGTGGCGAAAGTTGAACGCCTCGTGCATCGCGTCCTCGAAGCCGAGGGCGTTGAACACCTTCACGGCCACCGGGACATCCTCGCGGGCGATGGCGAACTCGGTCTCGGGAAAGGCGGCGCCCTGCCCGATTCTGCTGCCCTTGAGGGTGATCTTGGCGGTGCCAGCGGCGATGTTGTCCGTGACCTTGAGCAGCTGCTCGGGCAGCACGTAGAAGTAGATGTGCTTGGCGTCGTCGCCCAGGTCCTCGCCGTCTCGGCTCAGACGGTCCATGAGCCGGTCGTGGGTCTCCTTGTCGAAGCGGGCACGCATCTCGATCTCGACAGCCACGGTCGTGTCTCCTCGATTCAGGCATGGCGAATCCAGCCGAACCAGGACGGGTGGGCCCCTGGCTGGTCCGGATGGGGCGGTATGGAGTTGGTGGTTGGTAGCGGGTGGTGCGGCCAGCTGCTACTTCGTCGGCCGCACCACCCGAGATGGTCAGCCCAGGTCGCCGAAGCGCTCCCGGATCACACCGGCGTGCAGGTAGTTCGGCAGCGGGACGCCGCCGACCGCCACGCGGGTGGTCGCCACCTGGTCCTCGGTCTCGCTCTGGAAGCCCTCCAACAGCTGGAGGCACTGCTGCACCCACTCGCGGGACTTGGGCCAGTCGCCGGCGTCCCGCAGCCGGACCGCCAGCGCGTAGGCGGTCTCGGTTGCCGCCCACCGGTCGGTTGCCAGCTCACGCTGGAAGATCGACTCCAGTTCTTCGGCGGAGGCCAGGCGGGTCTGGTTGGTCATGGTGCCCTCTCAGATCAAACGGTGGTGCCCCGGTGGTGATCAACGCAGCGGCGTCCCAGCAGTGACGCCGCCGTCCGCCATCAGTTGGTGAAGATCTCAGCCAGCGTTCGGTACTCGTGCAGCTCGTCCTTGTCGAACCACAGCTCGACCTCCTGCGCGGCCTCCTCCTTGTTGCCGGAGGCGTGAACCAGGTTGGCCACGGCCTTACCGACTGCCACGCTGCCCGCAGAGCTCATGTGCGAGAGGTCGCCGCGGATGGTGCCGGCCGGAGCCTGGTTCGGATAGGTGCTGCCCACGATCTTCCGGACGGTGGCGATGGCGTCGTAGCCCTCCAGCACCAGGGCGATGACCGGCCCCTGCTGCATGAACGTGGCCGTGAGGTTGTAGACCTCGGCCCCGAGCCGCTCTTCGAGGTCGAAGTAGTGCTTGCGGGTGAACTCCTCGTCCATCCACTTCATCTTGACGCCGACGATCTTCAACGCGGCGTCCTCGAACCGCGAGATGATCCTTCCCCCGAGGCCGCGCACCAGCGCGTCGGGCTTGAGCAGGACGAGCGTGCGCTCGACCGTGTGGACCTGGTCCTCGGCCATCAGTTCCCTTTCGGCTTACCGGCATACGAACATGACGCTCAATCAGTTCGCGATGAACTGAGGTTACCGGCGGCGGCGAGCCACTTTTGGCGCTCCAGCGCGCCCTTCGAATGAGTGAACCTGGTGCGGTTCAGCGGGCGCTCGCGCCACTGCACCGCCCGCACGGCGGTCTCGCGGGCCGAATCGCCCAACTCGCTGTCCTGCTTCGGGTGCTCACCTAGAATCTCCGAGGGGTTTGGTACGACTGCTCTGGCTCTCCCGGAACCGCCCCCAAGGCTCAAGTGGACTGGATCGCAACGGCCTTGGGATACGACTGCAAGTCTTCCGGCTTCCACGCCGCGCGACGATGAAGCACCGATGCAGTCGATGTGCATCTTCGACGCATACCCCGCGCATCAGAGCGGCCACGACGGAGAGGGAACGGCGTTGGACGTCATCGAGGTCTGGAGCGGTCGTTACGCCTGCCTGCTTCAGTCCGCTCTTCGCCTCACCAACGAGGTGTTTGCCGGCCAACTCGGGATCGCTGTAAGGACGGTGGCCACATGGCACGCCGATCCCTCCGTGGTCCCGAGAACGGAGATGCAGCAACTCCTCGACGCTGCATACGAGAAGGCCCCGAACGCGGCCCGCCAGCGCTTCGCGCTCTTGGCGGCGAGGGAGGACACCGGAGGAACCCGTGAATCCGGCACGCCGGCTGCCCAAGCGTTACGGGTAGCCATCTCGGTCGTCGTCCGGCAGAGCGATGTCCTACTGGTCTGCCGACGCGACGACGACACATCCGGAATCACCTGGCAGTTCCCGGCCGGGGTGATCAAGCCCGGTATGAAGCCGGAGACCGCGACCGTCTGGGAGACGCTGGACGAAACGGGAGTCCACTGCGCGGTCCGCCAGAGCCTCGGCAGCCGCCTCCATCCGGTGACGGGAGTGCTGTGCGAGTACTTCCTGTGCGAGTACCTGGCCGGTGAGGCGACCAACAGCGACGCCGTCGAGAACGTCGACGTGATGTGGGTTCCTCGAAACTCGGTGACCCGTTTCATCGACGCCGATACGATCTTCCCACCCATCCTGGCCGCCCTGGAGGAGCAGACGTGACACAGCAGACTGCCGAGGAACGCCGGGGAATCGCCGCCGCGATCGTGGTCCACGAGGGCCGCGTACTGATGGTCCGGCGGCGAGTCAGCGAAGGCCAGCTCTCTTGGCAGTTCCCGGCCGGTGAGATCGAGCCCGGCGAGTCGCCCGAGCAGGCGGCCGTCCGCGAGACAGCGGAAGAGACCGGGCTCGGTGTGTCCGCAATCAAGTTGCTGGGTGAGCGAGTACACCCGAAGACCGGCCGACTGATGTCATACACAGCCTGTGATGTCGTCAGCGGCACTGCCGAGGTGGTCGACACCGAGGAACTGGACCAGCTCGCATGGGTAGCTCTCGCCGAGATCCCCGAGTACGTTCCGTATGGGTTGTTCGAGCCGGTTCAGGAGTACCTGTACGCCACCCTTGATCGCTGATCAGACCTCGACGGAACGGCCCTGCGGGCGACCCGCCGGTTGGCGTGTCGCCCGCAGGGCCGTTGGCCTGGATTCGGGTGGCTTCCGGCTACTCGCGATACTGGCGTTCACCACCGCTCCGACGCCGGTCCTCGTTCGGTGACCGCGCAGATAGGCTCCGCGACCATGACCCCAGTCCACCTCGCCGGCTCCCGCCTGACACTGCGCGAGATCGAACACGCGGACGCCGACGCCCTCCTGGCCATCTACGGCGACCCCGAGGCCACCCGGCACCTCAGCTTCGAACCCCGCACCCGAGACCAGGTCCAGGCGATCGTCGACCGCTCGATGAACTCAGCGAAGGACAGCCCGAGGACCGAGTACGGCCTCGCCGTCGCCCACCTTGGTGAGCACCGACTGATCGGGTACGCGCGTCTGGCAACCGAACCCCAGCAGGCCGCCACCATCGGCTTCGCCCTCCACCAGGCGGAGTGGGGCAAGGGACTCGGCACCGAGACCGTCCGCCTCCTGTGCGAACTCGGCTTCAACGTCCTCGGCCTGCACCGCATTTGGGCCGCACGCTCACCGCTCAACGAAGCGTCCGCGCGAACGCTCCTCCGTGCCGGCATGACCGAGGACGGGCGCATCCGCGACCACGTCTTTGTCCACGGGGCCTGGCGCGACTCGATAACCCACTCGATCCTGGAGCACGAGTGGACACCGGTCGACGGCCTGGGGGCCGACAGGGTAGTCGCGTCCGATACTGCGGAGATGCCGCGGGTTCCCAGCAGCTCGTCCGACGACAACGCGCCATAAGAGAGGTGACGTTGTGCTGCGGGCGCGGCACCTGGACCAATCCACACACGGCCGCCGCAAGGTCAAGGCCACGCCGCCGCCTGTCCGTTCGACCAAACGCTCGTCCGCGTTCAACGACGCGGCGTCGACAATGCTGGACGACGACGCGAGCCTCTGCTACTACGCCGTGGACCTACCCGTCCCAGCGCGTACCGTAGGCCCCTTGAAGAACACGGGGGCGTAGCCGTCCATGTGCGGTTCCGCCCGTTGCATCCGGTGCAGCGATCCTCATTATGGCGTAGTGGCACGTCGCCTTCTTTACGGCCTGCAGATCGTTGCACTGCTTCTGCTTATGGTGGGCTGGAGCAGTGTCAGTAGTGATCGCGCAGGATGTGATCCAGGTAGACCTGGAGCTGGTAGATGTGCGAGTCGCTGAGCTCGTGCAACTTGACACCGATCCCGAGGATCGTTCGCTCACGCACGGGAACTCTGCGCTCATACTCGGTCAAGGCGACTCCAAGCAGGACGGCCGTCTGCAAATTCGGATGCGCCAGGTCGTTCTCGATCTGCGAGATGTGTCCCGCCGAGACCCCCACGTCATCCGCGAGTTGCTGCTGGGTGAGCCGGAGCCTGGTTCGACGACGACGGGTTCGACGGCCTGCCGGTAGGCGGTCCGCAGGTGGGTGAGGACGAACAGGGCGGTGGACAGCAGGGCGGCGGCTGCCGAGCCGTCCTTTCCGCCTCCGGCATACAGGAGTTCCTTGGCGGCCGAGCGGAGGGCTGCGGCCTGCTGGTGTTTTGGCGATACCGGAGAAGGGCGACCCAACCGGCCAACTGGCAATCAGCGACTTGCTCGAAGCCTGCGCGGCGGCCAAGGAACCGTTGCCGGACTACGACGAGACCCTCCGCCGGTTCAAGACCGGGCAGACGCTCAACTCGAAGATCACCGTTGCTGAATGGCTTGACCGCTGGCTCGCCGGGCGTAAGCGCCTCCGGGTCACCGGTCTCAAGCGGTACGAGTGCGACGTCCGCGTCCACCTCAAGCCCCACATCGGCCACCTCCGGCTCGACAAGCTCCGGGTCCACCACCTGGACGCGATGTTCGACTCGATCAACGAGACCAACATCCTGATCCAGGAGAAGAATAGCCAACGGCGGTCCGTCCAGACCGAGTTGAGGTCCATCCCGCACCGCGGCGCGGAGAACCGCGCCCGCCGCAAGTGGCTGCGGGCCCAGCTCGACCAGATGCCGCCCTTCCGCCGCATCACCGGGCTCAACACCCAGCCCCACATCAAGGCCACCGGCCGCGCGGCCCTTAACGTCGCCATCGCGCAGCAAGTGATGTCGCCGTTCAACCCGTTCGAGCACGTCGAGCTGCTGCCCGGCACCAAGCCGAAGGCGCTCATCTGGACCGAGGAACGGATCGCTCGCTGGCGGGAGACTGGCGTCAAGCCGAGCCCCGTCATGGTCTGGACCCCCGAGCAGACCGCCACCTTCCTCGACTTCGTCGCGCACGACCGGCTGTACATGCTCTGGCGGATCATCGCCTTCCGTGGCACCCGCCGTGGCGAGGCGTGCGGCGTCCGCTGGGAGGACTACTCCGCCGCACAGCGCTCTCTGGCCATCGCCACCCAGCTCGTCCAGGACGGCTGGGAGGTCCTGGAAGGCGCACCGAAGACCAACTCGGGCGTCCGGGTGCTGTCCCTCGACAAGGGGACCTTCGACGGCCTCGAAGAGCACAAGGTCCGCCAGGAGAACGAGCGCGCGGCCTGGGGCGACGCCTGGCAGAACACCGGCCGGATCTTCACCAATGAAGACGGCTCCATCCTCCACCCGGGCAAGGTCAGCGACCTGTTCGACCGCCTCGTCGAAGCAGCCGGGCTGCCCCCGACCCGCCTCCACGACCTCCGGCACGGCGCCGCGACGATCATGCTGTTCGGCAAGATCGACCCCAAGATCGTGGCCGAGACCCTCGGGCACTCCGACACCCGGATCACCCGGGAGGTCTGCCAATCCGTCCTCGACGACCTCAACCGCGAAGCCGCCGAGAAGGTCGCCGAACTGGTCCCGCACACCCGCCGACCGCTCGCCGCCGTCCCCGACGACAGCACCGCGCGGGCGATCCCGCAGATGCGCCCACCGACCCGCCCGGCCGAGACCACCACCGACGAGGCGAAGACGGCCTAACCCTCAAGGTCGGCGAACGGCTCCGCGACAGCACGAACGCTGTCCCGGAGCCGTTCTGGCGTGGCCTTCATCGTTCCCTGGTCAGATCGTGGCGAAGTCCCGGACCGTCGCCGACCCGGAGCGGATGACATAGGTCCAGCTCCCCGGAGGGGTCTCCTCGGACTGGCTGCGGATGCCGTCCACGTCGACGTTCTCCGGCCAGGACGTACCGAACTCGGACCACCGGACACCGGCGAGGTCGATCCCACGCAGGTCGGTACCGCTCAGGTCGGTACTGGTGAAGTCGTGGAGAAAAGCGGTGACGGCTTCGGCCGTCGCCAGAGGGATGTCCCGATCCAAGTGCCGGGCCATGGTCTTGCGGGCCTCCATGACACAGGTCGCGACGAGGTCCTCGGCCCGCAGGTAGGCATGGTCGATCGCGGCGACGGGGGACCTGTCCGTTTTCGGGCGATGTACCGCTTCGGGATCCGCCAGCCAGCGCAGCACTGCGGATCGGGCACAAACCACGGCGTAGTCGAATTCACGGAGCCGGTCGCGGACAGAGGACGAGAGGACGAGACCGTCCCCGTACTGTCGACCGACCTTCTCGACGACTGAGGCAGTCTCCGAGCAAAACTCCCGGATCCGGGCGAGTACGTACTCCAGATGCCGTTCGATGATCTCGGCGCGCCGGCGCGCCTGCGGCGACCGGAAGTCGGTGCCCAGATCCTCGTCGAGCCTGGTCGCCTGGGACTGGTCCACCGTACCGACGAGGCGGAGGACTCGCTGGAGGACCCCGTCGGCGTGGATCACCGTCGGGAGGTTCCGCACGAGCAGGCGCTCACGGGGATCGGTCAGACCGATGATGTTCAACGCGCCCTGTTCCAGCGGCTCCATGCTTGGTTCGAGGGCTGCGGGGGTCAGCGGGGTCAGCAGGATCTGTGCCAGGCCCGCTTCCACGTCCATCACTTTGCCGAGCCGGTCGCTGAAGGAACGGGCGTACCGCTCGATGAGAAGCTCGTCGCGCGCGGCCTCCACCATGTCCGCTTCGAGCGCCTTGAGGTCCTGCTTCCGCTTAAGCTGGGCCTTCTGCATGATGTCGGCTTCGAGCGCCTTGAGGCGCTTCCTCCCCTTGCGCTGCCGCTTGAGCTGGGCCTTCCGCATGATGTCGTCCCACTTGGTCACTGTCCCTCCCCCTGTTCGACCATCCTCTGCCTGACGGTGGCGCGCGCTTTCTTGAGGCTGGAGCGCACCGCTGACGAGCTCATTCCTCCGCCGATGACCTCGGCGATCTCCGCAGGAGTGAACTCGGCGATGGCCCAGCTCAGTACCTGCCGCTGTCGAACCGGTAAGGCCCGGACGATCTGCAGCATGATGTGTCGGGTCTCCAGCTCCCGGATCGCGTCAGGCTGCGGAAACAGGGCCGAGGGCTCAGAAAGCTCATCGTGGGACTCTTCCCGGCTGGCTTTCTTCGACCGACGCAGGAGGCTGTTGGAGGCGGCCCGGAAGACCCAGGCTCTCCGGTGTGTCACTCCTCGCCAGTGCCGGTGGATGTCTCCCATCACGTCCTGCACGATGTCCTCAGCACCCGTGCGGTCCGCGCCCTGGTTCAGCAGGAAGCCGACCAGTTGCGGAGTCGTCGACCGGTAGAAGTCGGCGAACGCGATGTCGACTTCCATCTGGTCGTTGATCGTGCCGCTCAAGGGACGCGCGGCCGGAACAACTCCTGCGGGCTGCTCACTGCTTTCGGCTTGGCCGTGATCACTCACGCCTGCCCGCCCTCCGCCACCGGACCATCCGACCGGATCATCAACGTGATCCGGTGCCCGGCAGGGCTCACGTCTTCCAGAACCGCTTGCCTGGTAGCAACCAAGGTGACGGCGAGCCTGTCGAGCGACCGGCGGTACGTGGTCTCCCGGCGTTCCCTCTCCCTGAGCCGCAACCACAGTGCCATCACGACGGCGCCCTTGCCGATCATCGCGGTGGCCACGATCGCCACCGCTGTCATCCCGTCCACGACGCTCCCCTCCTCGGCCGGCGAACCACAACCGCGGCCCGCCAGAAGTTAAGGGGCCTTTGGATCCGGCTTCGTGAACTCGCGCAACCATGATCTTCTGCCGTCTTCCGAGGAGAGCGATTCACAGGCCAGCCCCGCGCGAACCCCAGCCCCACCAAGCTGTCGTTGTAGAGGTCCGACAGGCCCGTGTCCATGCACGCAAACGGGCCCGGCGCCTCTCCGGCCACACCTTGCAGTGCAATTGCGCTGGTGGCCACACTTCGGCCGCACCTGGCCTCCGGCGGAGCAAATCGACGCGGACGGCAACCAGCCCCAGCGCCCGAGAAACGACAAAGGCCCAGGTCAGCGGCTATCTGACCTGGGCCTCTCTCTGAGCCGCCTATGGGATTCGAACCCATGACCTACGCATTACGAGTGCGTTGCTCTGGCCAACTGAGCTAAGGCGGCACCGCTGCCGGGAGAGACCGGGCTGGTGGGCCCAGGGTCGCATTGGCAACGCGGGTCAGTCTACACAGTTTCCGGGGGTGGTCCGTACGCGGTGCTGGGTGGGCGGGTCAGGCGGAGGAGACGGCGAGCTTCGCGGCGAAGCCGGCGAAGAGGACGGCGACGGAGGAGGTGAGGCCGGCGGAGAGGCGCTTGCGGCGGCGGAAGGCGTTGGCGAGGGAGGTACCGGCGAAGATCAGGAGGGAGAGGTAGAGGAAGGAGAAGGTCTGCAGGACGCTGCCGAGCAGGGCGAAGGAGAGGGCGGGCGCGCCGTAGCCGGCGTCCACGAACTGGGTGAAGAAGGTATCCCCGAGCTAGACATAATCGTCTGACACGAAGGGGGCCGGCATGAGTCCGGAGACGTTCGCGGGCGCGCGCGACCCGCACCGTCCGTACGCAGGGATGCGAGGCGGACTGTACGCCCGCAAGAGCGAGTACCGCGGCAAGAAGAACAGCCGCAAGCGGTCGGTCGCGGAACAGCTCACCGCCGGGCGGGCTGACGCTGAACGGCTGGGCGTTCAGGTCGGGGAGCAGGGAGAGTATGTCGACGACGGCGTCTCGGCTTCGCGCCACGCGGCGAACCGGGAGCGGGGCGACTTCGAGCGATTGCTTGACGACATCGAGCACAAGCGGCTCGGCATCGTGTTCGCGTGGGCGTCGACGCGGCTGCAGCGCGACCTCGCGGTCTATGTCCGACTCCGTGATGCGTGCGCCGCCGCTGGGGTGCTGTGGTGCTACGGCGGCAAGGTCTACGACCTGTCGAACAAGGACGACCGGTTCCGGACCGGCCTCGATGCGCTGGTCGGCGAGCGCGAGGTCGATGAGCTGCGCGACAACGTGATGCGCGCGCTGCGATCGAACGCGGTGGCCGGCCGTCCGCAGGGGCGTGCGCCGTACGGGTACCGGCGGGTGTACGACGCGAAGACGGGCGCATACCTCCAGACGGAGCCTGAGCCTGACGAGGCGAAGATCGTCGAGGAGATTTGCGAGAGGGTCGCGGCGGGTCAGGCTTACGTCACGATCGCTCGGGACCTGAACGCCCGGGGAGTGACTCCGCCCACCGAGTTCTGGTCTTCGAAGCAGGTTGAGCGAGCCTCATGGATGCCGGTTGGCGAGCACCCCGCGCATGCGGAAATCAGGGCCGAGGTGATCCGCCGGTTCGCCAAGTCGGAGCTGCCGGTTACGGAGATCGCCAAGGAGATCGCCAAGGACTTCAACGAGCGCGAGGTGCCTCTGATCATGGCACGTTGGTATCCCGCGACGATCACCCAATTCGCCAGCGACCCACGCTACTTGGGCGTTCGCACCCACCACGGCATAGCCACGAACACTGAGGCTTGGCCGCGGATCACCGACCCGTCAACTCATGCCCAGTGCCTCGCCGTGATCGACAAGCGCCGCAAGGTGAAGACCTACAACACCCGCCCCGGGCGCGCGAAGTACCTCCTGCCCGGCAACGCGGTGTGCGATGACTGCAGCGCACCCCTGTTCTCTGGAGTGAACGGAGCGAAGAAGACCGCCACCCGCCAGGGCACGAGAAAGCGGCGCCTGAACTGCATGGCTCCTGGCGTTGACGGCAAGAAGGGGTATCACGTCAGCTTCGACATGGAGCTCGCCGACGACCACGTCAAGAACGAGCTGTTCGATTGGCTCGCGTCGCCGGGATTCATCGAGGCGTACGTCAAGAGCGACGAGGAGCGGGCCGGCAAGGTCTCCGACGCTGAGGGCGAGATCAAGGTTCTGACTGCGCGGCTGGAGTCGTTCAGGCAGAGTGCGATCAACGGCACGATGAGCGCCGAGTCGTTCGCGGTGATCGAGGCCGGCATCCTGCCCAAGATCGCGGAGGCCGAGAAGACCGTCATGAGTCTGCGCGTCCCGTCGGTGGTTCGCGGGATCGCCGGTGCGACGCGAGAGGAGATCGCAACAGCCTGGGAGCAGATCGACCTTCCGCAGCAGCGGCTCATCGTCGAGACGCTGCTCGAAGTTCGGATAAAGCCGGTCGGCCGGGGGATCAAACCGGAGTCTGCGGCTCCCTACGTGTTGGTTCGCCCTCGGAAGCTGGCCGCAGCAGCGTAGGGAAAAGGTCGGGCCGCACAGCGTTTGCTGTGCGGCCCGTTGCCTATTCCGGAACGTCTCACCGGCTGTCTCCGTCCGATGCACTCTCCGGGCCCCGGCCAGCGAGCCCGTTCAGCGCCGTCTCAATGGCGGCGGCGCCGGTCGGCGTGATGTGGCGGTCGTCAACCGCGAGCACGAGGTGCTCGGCGGTGGCGCGGACGACGGCCGGCGCACCGGTGTCGAGTCGGACGCGAGTGACGGTGATCATGCAGGTTCCCCTCCTTGCGGGCAGGTCACAGCCCTCGATTCGCAACTGTGTACGAATCGAGGGCCACAGGCTACCCCCGGGAAACAGGGCGGGTCATCTACGTTCCTTTACCAATTCGCTACTGTCCGGATACAGATCCGGATGCCCAGCCGCGCAGCATCTCCTCAACCTTGGGCATGTCCGATCGACGCAGCCCGGGCACGTGCGCGACCACGACACCAACCCGCTCGTCGCTGACCCCGAACGGGTCGCCGGCCACGAGGCCGACATACTGCTCGGCCGCCGCGATCTGCACCTCACGCTCGGTTCGCCCGACGGCTGCGGCCACCGCTCTGACGATCCAGGGCGAGATCTTGACCGACTCGCCGTGGGCGATCTTCCACAAGACGTTATGAGTCAGCGCCTGCTTGGTCTGCGGGTCGATGGCCTTCTCGGCGAGCGACCGATAGGTCACACCCTCGCCTGCGACGGCGTCGCGCACCATGTCGGTGAACGGCGTTGATTCCCACATCGTTTCTCATCCCCGTTCATGTCTCGTTACGCGAACATGCTCATTGAAGCGCACACACACCCGGCTTCACCAGCCGAGATATGCGTTGACGGCCACCCATGGCCGCCCTAGCTTTGCTCTTGTCTCGAAACAGAGACAAGCTCGATGCGCTGAACTGCAGGTTCCTTCGCCCCGCTTGTCTCTGTTCTGGAACAGAACCGGCAGGGGGAACGATGTCCAACACAGCAACGGCTGGCCAGGCTGCACCACCGCAGGCGTGGCCCAACCCCACTGACGATCAGGTGTCACTGATCGCCCGCATCCTTGCGCCCCACATTCACCGGGCGCGCGCAGAGCGCCACACCGCCGGACAGGCCACCGCCGCTGTTCCCGTTCACCGAGCCCACGCTGAGCGGATCGCAGCATGAGCGCCGCGACGGTCGAGTTTCTCGGCCCCCCTCCGCCGGCGGAGACCAAGCACAGTCGGATCGCCCGCGAGCTGCAAACCCGTCCGGGCGAGTGGGCCGTCGTTCAGCGCACGGCCAGCATCGGACGAGCGTCCTCCGCCGCACAAGCAATCCGCTCGGCAAAGCTGCTCGCCTACGGCCCGCCCGGCACCTACCAAGCCGTCGCTCGGACCGTTCAGGCCGGCCGGGCCACCGAGCACCGGGTCTACGCACGGTTCGTCGGCCGCCGCCCGCCGGTGGTGGGCGGTGCGACCTCGTGATCCGCGCCCATCTCCACCCGGACCGGCATACGGTGCGGCTCGACGTCACCGACGCTGCCGAGCGGCTGCTCGACGAGGTCGCGGTCGCGTTCGTCGAGGACGAGCAGCACGTCGCGGCTCTGCTTCGGGAGCTTGCAGCAGCGGCCGGCCACGCCCGGTCGCGGGCAGCCGACCCGGGCGCCCCCGATCACGTCGTCGACCATGCCCGGGGCGCCCGGGATGCGGCCCGAGACCGCACCCGCCGCTCGCTGCGGGCCGCGCTGCACCGGGCCCGGTCCGGGGTGGCCGACCTGCTGCCGGCCCTTGACGGGCTGCTTGCCGTTGACCTGACCTACCGCCGCGCGCTGGATCTCGGGGAGCGGCTCGGCGAGCTGGCCCTCGAAACCGTGGCCGGGCGCCGGGCTGTCGAGCGGGAGGTGCGGTCGTGAATGGCCGTCAGCAGGCGCCCGGGCACGGGCTGCACCTGGCCACCGCGGTCGCGGCCGTCGACGTCGAGGACGTCCGGCAGGCGTGGCGGGCGGCGCAGGCTGCCGGCGAACCGCGGTGGTACCTCGACCTGATCGCTCGTGTCGGGCGGCGCCGGGCCGGCGAGTTGTCGAGGGCGGTCGCGTGAACGGGCCGACCGTCGTCGAGGACGTCGTCGAGGTGCCTCTGCAGCTCGCCATCGACGGGAGCGCGCACCCGTACCCGACCCGCACCGCGCCAATTCGCCGGCGGCGGCGCCGGCCGCGGCCAGCGGTCGAGAACCGGCCCGCGCCCGGGCCCGGTCAGCTCGACGGGCTCGGCGCCGACTCGTGAACCCACCGTGCGCCCCCAACGTCCCGATGTTCCACGCCAACACCTGGGGCATCCCGCACGCCGGCCGAACCTATCCGCCCCCACTACTGAGGACCTGACGAGCCGTGACGTGGTTCAAGATCGACGACACCGCCTACTCGCACCCGAAGGTGCTCACCGCGGGCAACGCCGCGTTGGGCTTGTGGCTGCGCTGCGGCGCCTACGCCGCCCAGCACCTGACCGAGGGCCGTATCCCGGGCGTGGTCGCTGGCATGTTCGGCACGGCACCGCAGGCGGCGCGGCTCGTGCGGGCCGGCCTGTGGCACGCGACCGGGCACACCTGCCCGCGCTGCCCGGTCGTGCCCGCGGGCGACTTCCTGATGCACGACTTCCTGCACTACAACCCGTCGCGGGCAAGCGTCGAGGGCACCCGGCAGCGGGAGGCCGACCGCAAGCGGACGGGCCGCAAGACGCAGCGGGCGCGCCGCGAACAGCCGGCCGATCCTCCGCCGTTCGGCGCCGATCCAGCCGCGGGCGGAGGCGATTCCGGTCCGGATTCCTCCCCGGATTCTGGCGAAAGTGCAGGCCACGGGCCCGTGTCCGGCCCGGACGGGTCGGGGGTGTCCGGGTGGTCCCGGCCCGACCCGACCCGACCCGGTGAGGGTGGCGGGGGCAGTAGTGAGAGTGCAGACCGTAGGGGGCTGCGCTCGACGAACTCTCTCTGCGCTCTGCCCGCCGACTGGGAGCCCGACGACGCGCTGCTCGCCTGGGCCGCGGCGTCCGGGAACCTGCAGCGGCTCGGCCTCGACGGCATCGACGCCGCCACCGCGAAGTGGCGCACCTACCGGGGCGCGGGACCTGCGCGGACCGTGCAGCAGTGGCGGCTCGACTGGCAGCAGTGGATCACCAGGGAGAGGCCCGAGCAGCCTCCCGCCGGCCGCCGCCTGCAAGCCGTGCCCACCGGCGGCCCCACCCGCGCCGAGCAGCACGCCGCCGCGCTGCAGGCCGCCCTCGACCAGATGAACACCACCAGCAACCAGGAGGGCACCGCATGACCCCCGACGAGTGCGCCGCGCTGCTCGCCTACGTGGGCCGCCTCGACCCGCGCGCCGCCCAGCTCGACCCCGCGGAAGCGGCCGGCCAACTGGCCACCTGGTGTGAGCTGTTGCGGGACGTCCCCGCGACCGCCCCGGGCGGGTGGGACGCCGCGGCGACCGCCCGAACCCACATCACCACCTCGCCGTTCCCGATCCTGCCCGTCGACGTCGCCCGCCCCTGGGCCGCGCACCGCCGCGCCCTGCTGGAGCGGCACACCGACCCGGCGCCAGCCGTCGACCCGGACGACGTCGACGGCTACCGGGCCGCGATCCTGGCGCAGCGCACCGCGGTTGCCACCGGGCAGGCCGCGCCGTCGACGTCGCGGCAGCTGACCGGCGGGCCGCACCCGAGCGTCGCCGACGTGCTCGCCGGCCGGATGCTGCCGCCGGCCGCGGCGGACGCGCTCGCCCCGTACCGGCCGGTGCGAGCCGCCCGGGAGGCTGCCGCCGCGGCGGGCCAGCCGGACGCGCTCGCCGTGGCGTGCGAGTGGTGCCGGGCCCGGGCGGGCGAACCGTGCCGGCGGCGCACCTACTCGCGCACCAACCGCGCCGGCACCTGGCACCGGCGCACCACCGCCCACCCGTGCCGGATCGAGGCGGCCGAGCGCGCCGCGGGTGCGGAGCGTGCCGCGTGAGCGCCTACCGCCGCAGCAACCGCCCCCGCGACACCGGCAACCAGCGCGACCACCGGATCACCGCCACGTGGCCGACCGGCCCCCGGCCGGTGCTGTTCAGCTCGCCCGACCGGCGCCGCGTCCTGCGCGTCGCCCGCAAGCTCGCCGACGCCGGCGCGGTCGTCCTGATCGAGGAACACCTCGGCGGGGGCGCATGGCGCCTGCTGCAGCGCCTCGACGGGCCCGCGATCCTGCGCCAGCGCCGCGCCACCGAGCAGGCCCTCGCCGAGACCGCCCGCCAGGTCGAGGCCGACCTGCTCGCCGCGCAGGCCGACCACCGGCAGACCGCCGAGCGAGAACGGCAACTCGATGCCGTCGCGGCCGTCATGGTGCAGCCTCCCGTGCCCCGCGACGGAGGCAACCCGCGTGCCCGAACTGTCGCTCGCGGTAAGGGAATTCGTTGATTTCCACGCCGCGACCGGTCGATGCGCCCCCCATGCGCGCGGGTGTCCGCGCCCACCCTTCCGAAAGGTCACAGCCCGTGTCCCTCCCCCCTCGTGTGCTCGTGCATGAGACCCGCGCCGCGCGGGTCCTGCCCGCGCCGTCCCCCCTTCACGTCGTGGCCGAGACGCTCGACACCGTGCGCGCCGAGCTGCGCGCCGCGGGCCGCCCGGCCGCCGACGCCGCCGTGACGGTCGACGCCGCGGGCGCGCTCGTCGTCGAGCACGTCCTCGACCCGCGGGACGCCCGGTGAGCGCCCCCACCGCCGGCACCCGGTCGGACGTCGAGTCCCTGCTGTTCCTGGTCGCGCAGGCCGAGCGCGGCCCGCTGCTGCCCATCGAGGCCGACCTGCTGCGCGCCGCCGTCCGCGACATGGACCGCTACCGCCGGTGGTGCGAGCAGTGGAGCGCCCTACACATGCGGCTCAGGCGCACCGCCGCCCAGCGACTTCGGGCACTGCGGCGGGCACTGGTGCGGGCGCAGCACGGGCGCGCCGTCGAGGCCGAGCTCGCCCGCGTGCGCGCCGAGCAGGCCCCGGCCGACCCTCAGCAGTACGAGCAACTGCTCGCCGCGCAACTGCTCGACGGCTGGACCATCGCCCGCGCCGCCGCCCGCCTCGACCCCGTCACCCGCCGACACCTGGTGGACGTCGCGGCGAACACCGCCAACACCACACAGGTTCCGGCCCCCTGAGACCGGCCCGGGCGCCCCCGTACCGCGACAGCGGGGCGCCCGGGCCACCAACTCACCACCCGCACAAGGACTTTGGAGAGCATCCGTGCACCCTTCCGCCCGCGTCCGCCGAGCGGTCGAGCAGCTGCGTACCGTGCGCAATTCCTGGGGCGCGCTGCTCGTCGCCATCGAGACCCCGCCCGCCCCGGAGTGGCCGCCCGCCCAGCTGTCCACCCACCTCGCCCGGCAGGCCGCCGACGAGGTCGAGCTGCTCGTCGCCGACCGGGCGCCGCTCACCCTGCGCCAGCACCCCGCGCCGGCGAACCTCGACGCGCTCGACGCCGCCGTGCGCGTCGAGACGCTGCTGTTCGACCTGGCGGACACGCTCGCCGCCGCCGTGCAGCGCCCCATCGGGGCCCGCCGCACCGCCGCCCCGGGGCGGCCCGCCGGCCGCGCCCTCGACGAGGTCGACACCGACGACCCGCGCCGCTGGACCTTCCGCAGCCTCACCGATCCGGGCAGCCGCCGGCACGGCCTGCACTGGGCCGCGGTGTGGGTCGAGGGTCGGCTGCTCGACGAGGACACCGCCCCGGAGCAGCACGCCGGCGCCTACAGCCGCGGGCTCGCTCTGTTTGACGTGCTGCCCGAGTACCTGCGACACGAGGCCGCGCGGGTGGCCGGGCAGTGCGAGCGCATCCTGCTCGCCGCCCTGCAGCTCGACGCCCGCTCCACCGCCATCGGCCGGCCGTGCCCGTGGTGCTCGGGCGAGCTCACCCTGCACACCGACCCCGACCGCACTCCGCAGGTCACCTGCTCCACCGGGCCGACCTGCCCCGCCCCCACCGACACCGACGAGGACGAGCGGCGCACGTGGCGGGGCGCCGAGCTCGTCGAGCTGCTCGCCGCCCTCGACAACCCGCCCGCCGCCGGCCGCGCGGCGTAAGGAGCCGCCTGCCGACAGGTGCGGGCACCGTGCCCGACACTGCGCCGGCATGGCGCGTGCTGCTGTGGACCGGCCGCTCTCGACGCGACGAGGGCGCCATCGCTGTCGCCGGGCGCGCCCGAAAGAACTCCACAGACTTACGGCCCGTCACTCTTCCCCGGTGACGGGCCGTTGCTCTACCGGCGGCTGCCCGCCCGCCGCACTGGCACCGCGATGGCGGCAAACCCGGTGCCGAGCAAAGTCATGGCCGCCGCATCGAGCTGCGGGTGTCGGACCAGAATGACGACCATCACGCCTGCCGCCAGCCCCGATCGGGCGAGCTCGATCACGTCAGCCGGCGCCCACTTCTCACCCGTCGATCCGCCCGACGGCCTGTCACTACTGCCCACTCCAGAGCTCCCCTTTCAAAGCCGGTGTTCCGGCTGATCCGTGGGCGGCGCCGCTCCGCAACCAGTCTGACAGGCACGCCAGGTCGGATGAGGTCGTGATTTGAACCACACTTCATACTTTGAAGGCGCGGCACGAACGGCACCCTTTGAGCACTTTTGGCGTACCTTTCCCCAACCTTTGATTCCATTGCCCCGGCGGGAAAACTCACCCAAATCTTAGGTTCACGCCCCCGCCAAGGTGGCCCCCACAAGAAGGGTGAAGGTCTTCGCCTTCGATTGCCTCGTATAATTTTCTTTATCCGAGGCTAACCGGCGTTAACAGGGGCGATGACGTGGGTGAACCCGCCGCCGACACCGACCGCAACGAGGACCGCCGCCCGCACGCGGCGAGCAAGAGGCACGACATCATCGCGCCGCGATCGGCCGAGGCAGCTCGACCGCGTCAAAGATCACGGCCGGCCTGACTGTCAGTCGGTTCCATCGGCGGCGCCCCGAACCTGACCGAAGAACGCGAGCAGGTCGAGGTCGGCAAGGTCGTCCAGGTTTTCCGCCGCGTCGACCCGCAGACGGCCAACGGGCAGTGGACCCCAGGGCATGACGATCACCTCGACGCCGACACCGTCGAACGCGGCGACGACATGCAGGCCACCCTCGACGAGCTCGCGCAGGAGGTCCTCAACGAGGAGATGCCCGCCGACAAGCGCGACGCCACCACCGCCATGTGCGCGCTGCCGCGGACCAGCCACCCCGGAGGCGACGTGGACACCGTCGTTGCCGCGGAGCACACCCGGAACTGATTCTCGAACAGGCTTGCGCCGTTATCGGTCCGTGACCTAGAGTTGGAGGCGCTTCCGGCGTGCCCGGAACGCGAACCACCGGGCCTGCCGTCGCCACCGCGACGACGGGCCCGACTCGTCACCCCACCCCGGGCCGCCACTGCGGCCCCAGGAACCCGAACCCCGCCCCCAGCAGCGCACCCGTGGTCGCATCGAGTTCGCGGTGCACCACCAGCACAGCCACCAACACGGCCGCCACGGCGACAACGCGCGTGATCTCCACCGCCACACCCGTCGCCCGTGCCGGCGGGGCCGGTTCGGACTGTTCCACCTCGTTCAACAAGAGCTCCCCGACTCGGGGCCGGTCTCCCGGCCGATCAGTGGGGCGGCGCCGCTCCGCATCCAGTCTGACACCACGTCAGAGCTGCCCTGACGTGCAATCTTGCACGCATCCCAGTTTCGAAGACAGCACCCGGCGCCCCTCCTGCGTTACCAAGCGCGCTACCGGGTAGCAACCGTCGAATCAAAGGGTAATTCACCAAAAAAACCCTTGATCTAAACGTTGATTAGACGCAATAGTCGCACCCCCTACAGTTTTCGCGGCCTCCAACCTTAGAAGCTAAGGCCACTACTACATAAATGCAGAACAGCGGCACTACGGCGTTACGGGAGGTGGTGTTCCGTGCGCGAGCCCATCACCGATCACGACCGCGACGAGGTCCGTCGCCTGCACGCGTTGGGGAAGAGCCGCAACGCCATCGCCGCCGCGATGCACCGCAGCAAATCAACGGTGTCGAAGATCGCTTTCGAGCACGGCCTCGCGTTCAGTGGCGGCGCCCGGGTCGCACCGGCGACTGCCGCACGACAGGAGGATCTCGCCGAGCTACGCCGCGACCTGACGGCCCGTCTGTACAGGCGGGCCGCCGCGAACCTCGACCGGGTCGAGGCCGACGAGTACGTGCGGGTGGAACTGCTGCCGACCGGCGACACGGTCGAGGTGATCTCGGAGCACCCGCCAGCACAGGATGAACGCCACCACTCGCAGGCGATCGGCGGCTACCTGACCAGCGCGGCCCGGCTCGCCGAGGTCGACGCCGGCACGTCCGGGCACGAGGTGCGCAGCATGCTGACCGACCTGGCGAAGGGCCTTCGCGCGGCGCTCGCCGACGAGCCCGAAGGGGCGGTCGACGGGGGGTGAGCCTTGCTCAACTCCCTTCCGCTGTCGCACAAGCAGCTCCGGTCGGTGGCGCAGGCGCAGGCCCGGATCAACATCTGGCACGGCGCCGTGCGCAGCGGCAAGACCGTGGCCTCGTTGCTGGCCTTCCTCTTGGCCGTGGCGGAGGCGCCGCCGTCCGGGTTGATCGTCGTTGTCGGGCGCAGCCTGCAGACGATCGAGCGCAACGTGCTCGAACCCCTCACCGACCCGGCTCTGTTCGGGCCGGTCGCGGCGCAGATCCGGCACACCCGCGGCGCCACCACCGCGGTGGTGCTGGGCCGCACCGTGCACCTGATCGGCGCGGCCGACGCCCGGGCCGAGGGCCGGCTGCGCGGCCTGACCGCGTGCCTGGCCTACGTCGACGAGGCCACCCTCCTGCCCGAAGCGTTCTGGGTGCAGCTGCTCGCCCGCCTGTCCGTCCCCGGGGCGAAGCTGCTGGGGACGACAAACCCCGACAGCCCGCGCCACTGGCTCAAGGTCGGCTACCTCGACCGCGAGAGCCAACTCGACCTGAACTCTTGGCACTTCGCGCTCGCCGACAACCCCTCGTTGTCGCCGTCGTACGTCGCTTCGCTGCGCGCCGAGTACGTCGGCCTGTGGCGGCGCCGGATGGTCGACGGCGCGTGGGTCGTAGCTGAGGGCACGATCTACGACATGTGGGACGAGCAGCAGCACGTCGTCGACGACCTGCCGTCCATGGTCCGGCACTGGCTCGCCGTGGACTACGGCACCACGAACCCGTTCGCCGCTGTCCTGTTGGGGCTCGGCGACGACAACCGGCTCTACGCGTGCGCGGAGTGGCGCTACGACTCCCGCGCCCGGCGCCGGCAGATGACCGATGCGCAGTACAGCGCCGCCCTGCGTGGCTGGTTGGACGCGCTCGGCGTCGAACCCGAGTGGACGTTCGTCGACCCGAGCGCCGCCTCGTTCCTCGCCCAGCTCTGGGAGGACGGGCACCCCGGCACGGCACGGGCCCGCAACGACGTGTTGGACGGCATCCGCTCGACGTCGACCGCCCTCGACTGCGGCCTGCTGCTCGTGCACCGCTCGTGCGAGGGGCTGCTCGGCGAACTCCCCGGCTACTCCTGGGATGCGACCGCCGCCGCGGCCGGCGAGGACAAGCCGATCAAGCGCGACGACCACTCGGTCGACGCGCTGCGGTACGTCGTCCACTCCACCACCGCCGAGTGGCGGCACCTGGTGCCCGATCTGCTGCAGGAGGTGAGCCGTGCCCCTGCCTGAGAACGGCGCACCGTGGCCGCCCCGACAGTGGGCGCCCGAGCTCGCCGACATGGCCATCGACGCCGCGTGGTACTCCGGCGACCGGCGCAAGCTCGCCGCCGTCCACCACGGGGCCGAGCACCGCGCCGACGGCCGGCGCCGCCTGTGGGGGCGCAGCCGCACACCTGCCCCCGGCCGCCGCGAGCAGCGGCTGCACATTCCGATGCCCGCCGACGTCGCCCGGAAGTCCGCCGCGCTGCTGTTCTCCGAACCGCCGCGGCTGACGGTGTCCGACACCGCGCTGCAGGACCGCCTCGACGAGCTCACCGGCGACCGGGCCGCGCGCCTGCTGCTGGAGGCCGCCGAGGTGTCCGCCGCGCTCGGCGGGGTGTACCTGCTGACCGCGTGGGATGCCGAAATCGGCCCCCGCCCGCTGCTCACCCACGTGCACGCCGACTGTGCGCTGCCTGAGTTCCGGTACGGCCACATGGTCGCCGTGACGTTCTGGCAGGAACTCGACCGCTCCGGTGCGACTGTCCTTCGTCGTCTGGAGCGGCACGAGCGCGGCCGGATCGAGCACGGCCTATACCTGGGCACCCCTGACAACTTGGGCCGGGCGGTGCCGCTCACCGAGCACCCGAGCACGGCCGCCGTGGTCGACTCCCTCGGGCCGTCCGGCGCGATCGAGACCGGCATTCAGCAGCTCACCGCCGCCTACATGCCGAACATCGGGCCGAACCGCACCTTCCGCGGTTCACCGCTGGGCCGCTCGGACCTGCAGGGCCCCGCTCGGGACCTTTGCGACGCCCTCGACGAGACGTGGTCGAGCTGGCTGCGCGACATCAGGCTCGCCCGCGCACGCCTGATCGTCCCCAAGGGCTACCTGCGCGACCGCGGTCCAGGGATGGGCGCCGGATTCGACGAGGACCAGGAGATCTGGTCGTCCCTCGACATTCCGCCGACCGAGGCCGGCGCGGGCATCACCATGGCGCAGTTCGCCATCCGCGTCGAGGAACACAAGAACACCGCCGACGCGCTCGTACGGCAGATCGTCGAGGCCGGCGGGTACAGCGCGAGCACGTTCGGCCTCGACGGCGGGCCAGCCGCGACCGCGACCGAAGTCGAGGCCCGCGGCCACGACTCGATGGTGACCCGGAAGACCAAAACCCGCTACGCCGCACCGGCGTTGGCGGACATCACCGAGGCCATGCTGCAGCTCGACCGCTCGCTCGGATTCTCCACCCTCACCCCGGAGCGGCCGGCGATCACCTTCGGGCCGGCCGTCGCGGAAGACCCCGCGTCGACCGCACAGACCCTGTCGCTTCTGGCGCAGGCACAGGCCGTCTCGACCGAGACCAAGGTGCGCCGCATTCATCCGGACTGGGACGCCGAAGCCGTCGCGGCCGAGGTCCAACGCATCCACACCGAGACCGGGCAGGGCGCGCCCGACCCGGTCCCGGCGTTCGTCAGCTGAGGGAAGGCGGCACGCCGATAAAGGCGTCGCCGTCGGGGTAGGCGATGCCGATCCCGTGGTCGTCGAGCAGTTCGCGCAGATCCTCGTCGGGCAAGGAGGGGAGCAGCACGACGCGCCGGGGCGGCTCGGGGTGCTCGTCAGTCTTCACGTAACGGCTGTAGTCGAGGAGCTGACCCAAGGCCATCCGGACCGCCTCACGAGTCGACGTGCCCTTGAGCTCGTACAGCACGTGGTCGGTCGCGTCGTACAAGTCCGTCAGCAGGGTCGACGTGCGGCCCTTGATCTTGATCTGGAACCGACCGACGGTGTGCTGCTTCGCCGTCAGATACGCCTCGAACAACTCGCTGAGACCCGCTTCCCGGCGCTCAGCTTCCACCTCCGGGACCGCAGCCCGCTTGCCCTTCTTCTTCGTGTTCTTCTCCGACTCGACGAGCTTGCACGCCGTGATCGCCGCAGCTACGAGCTTGCCACCGGTGGTTTCGGCCGGCGGGATCTCGTCTTCGGCGACTCGCTGCACGGTGCCGACCGGGCGCAGCCGGAAGACGATCGCGCGGCGCGGCTGCTTGTCCTCGTCGAGGGACTCGCGGACGACGTAGGGCGTGACGGTGTCGAGGGTGAACTCTCCGACGTACCGGTGCCGCTTGGTACCGGTACCCGGCACCGTGTCGACCGCGACGAACAGGTGCAGGCGCCGGCCGGCCTTCGCGTGGTCCCGGACGGACGCGTTGTTGCCGCCGTACCTGCCGGTGAAGGTCTGGTGTCCCTTCTTGCCGGCGCCCGTGTACTCGAAGATCGGGCCGAACTCGTCTTCTTCGGCGAGCCAACCGTCGTGGTACCCGAAGGTGATCCCGACCTCGTGGTCTGAGAACAGAGTGATGTTCTTCGGATCGAGTGAGGGCACGATCCCGCCGCTGTTCCGGCTGCCTCCGTAGACAGCACAGATGTCCGGGCGGGTGCCGATCTGTCCGAGCTTGAACTCAGCGGGCGCATTCGTCATGGCCCCAAGGTAGCGGCCTGTAGTGACAAGGCCCTGGCCCAGTGCCACTGTGAGCGAATGGGAGCCATTGCATCGCCAACCTTGACTACGGATTGAACGTCTTTCTGGATTTTAGGCGAGCATCATTGCCACAGAACGCGTAAAAGAACTCACTGAATTCAGGAATCAACACCTCGCCACCCCTGACATCATCATTCAGAACACAGAGCACATCCGCTACATAGCGCGCTATGGCTGCACACAAGAAGGTGGTTTGCTGTGCGACGTATTCAGAGTCCATTTTGGCGCCGAAAATCTCCCCCGGGGTTGATAGCGCGTCGCCCGTCTCCGTGAACATGCCCCCCATCACCACCACCTGATCTCGAAGCATGAAGTCAGAGAGGGCAGAATCTCGCTCACGCCGCGCAACCTGCCTCGCCGACCGCCCGGCCAAGAGAGGCTTTCCCACTTCTGAATACCAACGACCAATCGGGTCCATGGGCTTGGCCTTGGTAGACCCAGTGAGAACATCGAGGCCGTGATATCGGTCAAATCGCGCGAAATCGGCAAGTATTCCTACAATGACGCCAATTAGTGGAGAGTCCGGCAATTCCCACTTGAATCGATCCGAACCCATCGACGATCGAACATCTCCCACCGCCTCCAGCAACTTCCGCAGGTCGTGGCCGTAAGCCTTTCCAAAACTAGCAGAATCCGGGAAGGCTCCAAGATGAACCCGGTGATTCACAAGAAGCGTTAGCTTAATCAGCCTTTCCAAGCCGATCGTGTAATTAAAGAACGCTCCATAATAGAGGCCCGGGTAGTGACTGTTCGACTTTCGCAAGTACGTCAAACCGATGCCGATCGACTGAGCCGACAAGCCAGCCTCCTGGCTGAGCAAGCGCCATTCTGTACCTAGCTCCCCCACGGGACCCCCTCTGTCCACTTGGACTGCTTCAGCCTGATTGTCCTGGTTCGCTGCTGTCCGCGCTCGGTTTTTCCGGAGGTGCTGTCAGTGGGGGTGTCGGCGTGGATGACTGAGGACTTGGCCGACCGAGTGCGGTCGCTGTACGACGATGCCGAGCAGAGGCTGCTCGGCATCGTCGCCCAACAGCTCACCGCCGGCTATGAAGCCCCGGGGTGGGCCGTCGCCAAGCTGCAGGACGTGCAGCCGCTGCGCCGTGCGGCGCAGGCGGTCATCGACGCGCTCGGAACCGCCATGACCACCGAAGTGCACGACGTGGTCGCAGAGGCGTACAACCGCGGCGCCCGCGCCGGGCTCGCCGAGCTCGGCGCCCTGACGGACGTCGACGCCGCTCGCATCGCGGAGTCGACCCCGGCCGGCCGCGCCGTCGACCGACTCGCCGCCGAGACTGTCGAGTTGGTGACCGCCACCCACCGCGGCATCCTGCGCGGCGTCGAGGACGGATACCGACAGGTCATCTCCGAGATCAGCGCCACCCCGCTACTCGGCATCGACACCCGCCGCCAGGCGTCGCAACGGGCCATGGAGCGGTTCGCCGACCGCGGCGTGCGCTCGTTCGTCGACCGCTCCGGCCGCCCCTGGCGCATGACGTCGTACGTCGAGATGGCGGTACGAACTTCCGTCGGGCGAGCGGCAGTTGAAGCGCAAGGCGATCGGCTGCGCGCGGCCGGCGTCGACCTGGTCATCGTGTCCAACGCGCCCCGCGAGTGCCCGCTCTGCAAGCCCTGGGAGGGCAAACTCCTCTCCCTCGACGGGCCGGACGGGCGCCGCGAGGTCGAGGTCGAACACGCCACCGTCGACGGCCGCGTGCTGCGCGTGTGGGTCGCGGGCAGCGTCGACGAGGCCCGCCGCGCCGGCCTGCAACACCCCAACTGCCGTCACTCGCTGAGCGCTTACACCCCGGGCGTGACGTCCATCGTCCCGCCGATGCGCTCGGACGGCACGGAGTACGAAGCCGGCCAGCGGCAGCGCGCGATCGAGCGGCAGATCCGGAAGTACAAGGCCCGGGCCGCTGCCTCCCCCACTCCCGAGGGCAAGAAGGTAGCCGAGCAGCGGGTGCGGGAGTGGCAGGGCCGGATGCGCGAACACCTCGCCCAGCACCCGAACTTGAAGCGTCTGCGCTACCGGGAGCAGCCCGGGGCCGGCAACCTGCTGGAGCGGCGCGGGCCGATCGCGCCGGATGCGGTCGAGGCCGCGAAGGTGCGGGCCGGCGACCACCTCGCCCCGCGCGAGATGAGCGACGAGGAGCTCGGCGCCGCGATCCGACACGGCAGCCTCGACGCGCGCGACCGCGCCCGGATCGAGGCAGAGGCGAACCGGCGCGACGAGCAGCAGCTGCTCGACCGCGTCCGCCCCGGCGGCGGTCGGGTCGTTGCGGACCTGACCGGGTTCGGCGATGACGAGCTCGCCCGCGCCCTCCCGCTGCTCGACGACGAGGGGGTTCTACGCGTGGCGGCCGAGATGGACCGCCGCGACGTCGACGCCACGCTGCCCGGCGCCCGCCGCGACCTGATCGGCATGTCCGAGCAGCAGCTCGCCGAGCGGGCCCGGCACGCCGCCGGCGACGAGCTCGCCCAGCTCGCCGCCGAAGCGGACCGCCGGCAGCTGCTCGCCGCCACGTTCCCCGGCGGCCGGCTGCTGGCGGACCTGTCGGCGGTCGGCGACGAAGTGCTCGGCTGGGCCGTGCGCTACGCCCGGCCCGACGAGGCCGTGCGGCTCGCCGCCGAGCTCGACCGCCGCTACCCCGTCGAGGCACCGGCCGCGCACGCCGGCCGCGGCATCGAGGCGCAGCTCGCCGACGAGGCCGCCCTCGACGAGGCGCTGCGCCCGGTGCCGAACCCGGACGACTGGTCGCACCTGTACGCGGACACTCCGGAAGACCCGCACGCCGGGCTGAGCGCCGCCGAGCGATGGCTCGCCGAACGCGAGGCGTTCGAGCAGGTCAACCGGTCCGCGTACACCCGCGAGCAGATCCGGGAACAGTACGCCGACCACGTCTATCGGCAGTGGCTCGACGCCGAGGAGTGGTGCCGCGGTGTCCTGCTCACCCGCAAAGCCGAGCACGACGGCGTCGACGCCCGATCACTGTTCTCCGGACCTGCCCACATCGCCTACGCCCGGGCATCCGAGGAGCTCAAACGCTACTGGTCGGAAGCCTCCCCACGCTTGACGCTCGCCGAGTACAGTGAGCAACTGACCGGCATCCGAAGCACCGTGGCGGACACCGCACGCAAGGCCAAGAGTGACCAGCACAATCGGTTTTAATCAACTTGGCTTCCGCTGACGCGAAAAGTCCACTAACGATCAAAAGGCAAGCAGGAAACTGCCAGTCGACTTCGATGCCGGGCAAGCAAATAGCAGTTGGGGGGAATTTTGCAGCCCTGGATCCTGACACTCGGACTGGCCGCTTTCGTGTCTGGCGTTCAGACATTCATGAAGCTCGTATCACGAGAGCCTCCGCCCGGGAAAAAGCACGGACTCACCATCGAAGATGCCGTTTTCTGGATCGACTGGACCGTAACCGCCGCAGTGGCTTTCTGCGCAGCAATGATCGGCGCGAGCATTCAGCATAAGCCGATGGATATAGTCACAGTCACCCTTGGGATCGCTGTCCTTTTTTTCGGAATAGCAGTCTTTCCTGTAGTTGTTCGCAGCGTCTGCTATGACGGCTCCGGCGCCATCAAGGGGTGGGTGTATGTTGTCGCTGCAGATGCAGTGGGGATTGTCATTCTAATGTCCTCTGTTGCTGCCGGGGTGAAGACTTATGGATAATCGAAACCGGGATGAGAACGACCGGCGAAGCAGCCCTACGCGAGTAGCCTCCATACTCGCAGTACTGGCGACATCTATCGGCGTACTGATAGCCCTCGCCTCTATCCTAATCAGCTCTGGCCGAGGAATTGGTGACACAGTCGCCTCCGTCCTTGCCGCAGCGACCGCCCTAATCAGCATCGTCATTTCAGTTGCCAGAAACATGCGCAAGTAAGAAATAGCAGGACATTTCCTCTCGCCGGAAATTATGGCGACCCATAAATGAGGTCAACCCAGAAGGCGGATAAGTGGATTTCCGGGCAAGTTCGGTAAGGGCGGCGCAAGCAGGCCAGCAGGCCGCCCGCGGTGGCCAGAGCGTCACCGCCTGCCCGTACGGCCGCGACGACCTGCTGCGTACCGCGTGGCTGCGCGGCTACCGGCAGGGCAGCGACCCCGCACTGATCAGCGACGAGAGCTGACCAACTCGCCTACCAGGTAGGCCACTTGAAGGGCCCGCACCGGATTCCGGGGCGGGCCCTTTCGTATGCCCGCATCCCCGAGCACGGAGGGTTCAACACCCATGCCCGCACTGCCCGTTCACGCCCGCACCGGCCTGCGCGCCGTCGGCCTGCGCCGCGACGGACGCCCGATCTGGCCCGTCCTGGGCGGCAGCGACGACGGCGGGCCGCCCGCCCCGGCCGCCACCGACCCCGGCGCCCCGGCACCCACCGCTCCCCCGGCCCCGCCCACCGCCCCGCCGACACTCGCCCCGGTCGGCCCCACCGCCGAGCAACTCGCCGACGCGCAGCGTCAGGCCACGGAGGCGACCGAGCAGCGCGACCAGCTGCAGAGCGCCCTCGACGCCATCCAGCGGGCGATCAACCCGGACGCCGGCCCCGCCGCCACCGACCCGGTGCAGCTCGCCGCCGCGGTTGCCGACCGCGACCGGCAGCTCGCCGAGCAGGGCGAGCAGTTGCGCGCCGCGCGCGTCGAGCTCGCCGCCCACCAGGGCGCCGCCGACGCCGGCGCCCGCCCCGACCGGCTGCTGAACTCCCGAGCGTTCGCCGCCGCGCTCGCCAAGCTCGACCCGGACGGCGACCAGTTCGCCGACCAGTTGCGCGCCGCGATCACCGCCGCGGTCGACGCCGACCCCGACCTGTACCGCGCCACCCTCGTTCGCCCGGCCCGCTCCGGTGGCGAGTTCCGCGGCTCCCCCCAGACCACCCCCCAGCCCGCCACGCTCGCGGACGCCATCGCCGCCCAGTTCAGCGGCTGACCACGAAGGAGGTACCCCCATGGCAATCACCCTGGCTGACGCGCAGCTGAACACCACGGACGCCGTCGACTTGAAGGTGATCGACGAGTTCCGGAAATCCTCGTGGCTGCTGGACAATCTCAAGTTCGACACCGCCGTGAACCCGGCCGGCGGCGGCGCGACGCTGACCTACAACTACACCCGCGTCATCACCGAGCAGCCGGCGAGCTTCCGCAAGATCAACTACGAGTACCCGAAGACCGCCGCCAAGCGTCAGCGGTACTCCGTCGACCTGGCCCCGCTGGGCGGTGCGTTCGAGATCGACCGCACGCTTGCCAACCTGGGCCCGGCCGCCTCCAACGAAGTCGCGTTCCAGATGACGCAGAAGGTCAAGAGCGCTTCGGCGTTCTTCTCCGACCAGGTCATCAACGGCCAGCGCGTCACCACCCCCGGCAACGAGGAAGGGTTCGACGGGCTCGACATCGCGCTCGCCGGTTCCTCCACCGAGATGGGTGCCGGAACCTCCGTCAACTGGACCGGCGCCGCGCTCGGCTCCGACAGCGGCAAGGCGAACGACGCTCTCGACCTGCTCGACGAGTTCCTGTCGCTGCTCGACGGCACCCCGAGCGCGCTGCTCGGAAACGCCCAGCTGATCGCGCGGATTCGCAGTCTGGCGCGCCGTGCCGGCTACTACACCCGCGCCGAGAACTCGTTCGGCCAGACGATCGAGTCGTACAACGGCATTGCCCTGGTCGACCTGGGCGCGAAGTCGGGCAGCGCCGACCCCGTGATCCCGATCGAGTCCCGTGACGTCGCCGGCGCCGGCGGGCAGATCACCGGCCTGTCGGACCTGTACGCGGTGCGCCTGGACGTCGACGGCTTCCACGGGGTGTCGACCACCGGCAACGCCCTCGTGCGACAGTGGCTGCCCAACTTCGACTCCGCGGGCGCCGTCAAGGTCGGCGAGGTCGAGCTCGGCCCGGTCGCGGTCGTGCTCAAGGCGACCCGGGCCGCGGCCGTCCTGCGCAACGTCAAGGTGCGCTGATGGCCTACGCGATCACGTCCCCGACCAGCGGGGAACACCGCTCCGTCGCCGGCGTCCACTTCGCCGACGGGCGCGCCACCGTCGACGAGCTGTCCGCCGGCGCCCGGCTGTACTTCCAGCGGCACGGCTACACCGTCGAGCAGCTCGACGACCCGGCCACCACCGCCCCGCCCGCCCCGGCCAAGGGGCGCGGCGCCGGAACGAAGTAGAAGGGGGTGGCCGTGGGCACCTACGCCACCCCCGAGCAGCTCGCCACCTACACCGGCAAGTCCGCCCCGGCCGAAGCCGAGCGGCTGCTCGCCCGCGCGTGTGCCGACATCGACGACGCGCTGCTGACCGCCTGCTACCCCGTCGACTCCACCGGCGCCCCCACCGACCCCACGCACGCGCAGGCCCTCGCCGACGCCGTGTGCGCGCAGGTCGAGTACTTGCTCGCCGCGGGCGAGGACGGCACCGGCGCGTCGGCCCGCTGGTCGTCCGTCTCCGCCGGATCGGTCAGCCTGTCGGCGAGCAGCTCGTCGCCGGCCGCGCTCGACCTGGCGCCCCGCGCGCTGCGCGAGCTGCAGCGGGCCGGCCTGACCGGGCACGGGGTGAACGAGTGGTGACCCGCATACCGGCGTGGCTGCTGCGCCACCGGGTCACCATCGAGCGGTACCGGGGTGACTCGGCGTACGGGCCGCTTTACGACCCGCCCGACGAGGACGTGCCCGCGCTGGTTGCAGAAACGATCCGCCTCGTGCGGGCGCCGGACGGGCAGCAGGTCGTCAGCTCGGCGCAGCTGCTGCTCGACCTCGACACCGACGTGCCCGCCGGCTCCCGCATCACCCTGCCGTCGGGCCGGACCACGGTCCCGATCAGCATCGCCACCGTCGACGCCCCGGGCCTTCCCGTGCCCGCACACCGGGAGGTAAGCGCCGAGTGAGTCCGCAGCGATCCCGCGTCACCTGGACCGGCGACGCCGTCCTGCGCGCCGAACGCACAGGCGCGGCCCGGGGGTTGCTCGCCGCGGCCGAGCACGTCCTGCAGCGCTCCCGGCAGCTGGTGCCGATCGAAGAGGGCACCCTCGAACGCTCCGGCACCGCCAGCATCGACGAGCAGCAGCTGACCGCCGCCGTCTCCTACGACACCCCCTACGCCGTGCGCGTCCACGAGGACATGACCGCCCGGCACGACCCCGGCCGCAGCGCGAAGTACCTCGAACGCCCCCTCAGCGAGGAGGCCGGGACGGTCGAACAGATCATCGCCGCCGCAGTGCGGCGCGAGCTGCGCTGACCGCCCCGGCGGGCTGCTACCGCACCGCGTCGAGCGCGGCCCGCGCCGCCTCGAACTCCTTCTCCGCGGCGTCGACCTCGTCGTACGCCGCCTGCAGATCCCGGGCGTTCGTCCCGGGCACGTCCTGCCACTCAGGCAGCGCACCCGTGGTGGCGAACTTCGCTGCCGCGTCCCGCGCCGCGTTCACCCGCGCAAGCGCAGCGTCGTACCGGGCCTGCGGGTCAACTTCCTTACTCACCAGTGGAGTTCCTTCCCGTTGGTTGCATCCACGGAGTGAGTGTAAGTGCCAGCAGGCGGGCCGCCCGAAAGCGTCCGCCCCGTAGCGAACAAGGAGGGCAGTGGACCCGCTCGACTCCCTCGCCCGGCACCTTGCTGTCGCTGGTCTGCTCGTCTACGACCCGACCGGCGCGGCTGGCGACACCTTCGCCGAGACAATGCCGGCCGCGCCCGACCGCGCGGTGCAGCTCACCCTCTACGGTGCTGGCGAGCCGGACCCGTTGAACGGGTGGGACGAGCGGTCGCTGCAGGTGCGGGTGCGCGGCACCGCCGACCCCCGCATCTCCCGCTCCCGCGCGGAAGCGATCTTCTCCGCCCTTCACGGGCTCGCCGGCGTCGAACTCCCCGGTGGGCTCTGGCTGGTGCTGTGCATCGCACAGCAGACCCCGTACCCGCTCGGCGTCGACTCCGCCGGTCGGCACGAGCACGTCGTGAACTTCCGCCTCGACATCGAGGCCACCAACCCCCGACCTTTCTAGGAGGTGACCTATGCCCACCTCCACCGCACCCCGGCCGATCGACGCCCGCGGGTGGATTTTCGAGGTGCAGGACATCACGGCCGAAACCGAGACGTGGCTGCCGATCCGGCTGCTGAACTCGTTCACCCATAACCCTGGTGAGAACGAGGAAACCGAGGACATCACCGCGTTCGACGACGACGGTTACTACTCGCAGGACGTCATGCAGCGCGGCGCGACCATCGCCCTTGAGTCCAAGTACGCGGCCGACAAGACCGGCCAGCAGGACGCCGGGCAGGCGTACATCGACGGCGAGTGGGCGAACCGGCTGGGCGCCGACTCCCACAACCCGGTGCGTTGGCGCCACCGCTCCCAGACGTCGTGGGTGTTGTGGGATGCCACCGTGACCCCGGGCGAGCAGGGCGGCGGGACCAACGAGAAGACCTCGTGGAGCGCCACCATCACCCGGTGCGGCAAGCCCGGTACGGCGCCGGTCGCGGCGGGCGGGGGTGGCGCGTGAGCCTCGACGACGAGCTCGACCTCGACCAGGTCGACCACTTCGCCGGCGTCTCCGTCGACGTCGCGGACTTCGACGCGTTCTTCGCCGAGCAGCGCCAGCGCGGGAGCGGCGGCGTGCCGCTGCGCCTGTACGGGCGCGAGTACCGGCTGCCCGACTCCATGCCGTTGATGTTCTCCCTGCAGATGGAGCGGCTGCAGCACTCCGAGAACCCTGCCGACGTCCGGGCGATCCTGCGGACCCTGGTCGGCGAGGATGCCCTCGACCACTGGGCCGGCAAGGGCATGACCGACCGGCAATTCGGCATCGTGCTGATCTGGTCGGCGGCGAACGTCCGCTCCCCCGGTTCCGTGAGCATGGAGCGGGCCGCCATCCTGTACGACGAGCAGTCCGCGGCGAAGGCCCGGGGAAAAGCCGCGCCGGCGCCGGCGCAGAACCGGGCGGCGCGCCGGGCGAAGCCGAAGAAGAAGGGTCGGGCGGCGGCTTCTGGTCGGCCGTCCTGACGCACTGGTCGGCGGTCGAGGCGGATCTCGCCCGCACCTACCACCTGAGCGCCGAGCAGATCGGGCAGCTGACGGAGCGCCGGTTCGTGGTGCTGCTCGGCGGGCTCGACGAACACTCCCGGTTCCGCGCCCTGTGGAGCCGCACCCCCCGCGTGGTTGACGACCCCGCGGACATCGCAGCGATCACCGGTCTACCCGCCGGCGGGTAGCGAGCTGCAACAAGTCGAACACCACGGCTTCCCTCCTTCGAGTCATCCGGCGCAGGTTGCGCTCGGCGAGGGGGTGAGCAGCCTTGGCGCTCACCGTCGGCGAGCTGCTCGCCGTCATCGACGTCGACGACTCCGGCGCCGAGCAGGGCCTGCGCCGTACCGAGCAGGGCATGCGCCGAACGGCGCAGGTCGTCGAGGACGAGGCCCGCCGCGGCGGCCGGGCGGCCGGGCAGGAGCTCGGCGACGGACTCGCCGACGAGGCCGAGAAGGGCGGCAGCAGGGCGGGCGCCGGCGTCGCGGATGCGCTCGGCAAGGTCAAGGGCCTGATCATCGGCGGCGCGATCGGCGCCGCGGTGATGGCCGGCCTGACCGAGGCCGTCGCGCAGGACAAGGCCACCGATCTACTCGCGGCGAAGCTGGGCGCGAGTTCGGCGCAGTCCGCCGAACTCGGCAAGGCCGCAGGCGCGTTGTTCGCCGGCGCCTACACCGACAGCGTCGAGGCCGCGAACGAGGGCCTTCAAGCCCTGTGGCAGCAGGGCCTCGTACCGGCGAACGCCACCTCCGCCGAGCTGACCAAGGTCGGCGGGCGGCTGCAGCAAGTCGCCGACATTCTCGGCGAGGACGTCGGCCCGACCGCGACCGCGGTCGGGCAGATGCTCAAAACGGGAATGGCCAAGAGCGCCGACGAGGCGTTCGACATTCTCGTACGCGGCGAGCAGCTCGGCGCCAACAAAGCCGAGGACTTGCTCGACACGTTCAACGAATACCCCACGCAGTTCCGGGATCTCGGAATTGGCGGGGCGCAGGCGATGGGCCTTATCCATCAGGGCCTGCAGGCGGGTGCCCGCGATGCGGATATCGTCGCGGACGCTTTCAAAGAACTTAATATCCGCGTCAAGGACGGGAGCGCGGCCGACGGGCTCAAGTCCCTTGGCTTGAACGCTGACAAGATGGCGTCAGCGTTCGCCAAGGGCGGGCCGGCCGCAAACGCGGCGCTTGATCAGTTGATGGACCGGCTTCGCCAGGTCAAGGACCCGACGGAGCGTTCACGGCTCGCTGTCCAACTTCTGGGCACGCAGGCCGAAGATCTCTCGCAGGCGCTTTTCTCCCTCGACCCGTCGGCCGCGGTCGCCTCCCTGGGCGCCGTCGACGGGGCGGCGCAGCGGGCCGGCGACACGATGCGGGACAACGCATCGACGAAGCTCGCCGTGTTCACGCGGGGGCTGCAGCAGGGCCTCGTCGAGGTGCTCGGCTCCGAGGTGGTGCCCGCCCTGATGACGGGCGCCGAGTGGGTCGGCCGGGTCGGCGGCACGCTCAAGAGCGGTGCCGGGTTCGTCCGCGAGCACGGCACGGCGTTCTCGATCGCGGCCGGCGTGATCACTGCGGTGATGCTGCCGACGCTGATCGTGCTGGCGGTGCAGGCCACCGCAACCGGCGTCAGCGTCGTTGCCTCGTGGGTGGCGCAGGGCGTCGCAGCCGTCGCCGGTGGCGCCCGCTTTCTGGCCACCAACGCGGTGATCCTGGCGGGGTGGCTCGCGCAGGGCGTCGGCGCGGTCGCCGCGGGGGCGAGCGTCGTCGGCGCGTGGGTGCTGATGGGCACTCAGAGCCTGCTGCAGGCAGCCCGGATGGCTGCGGCGTGGGTGATGGCCATGGGGCCGGTCGGCTGGATCATCGCGGCTGTCGTCGCCCTGGTCGCGCTGGTCGTCGCCAACTGGGACACCGTCAAGAATGCGACGGTCGCAGCCTGGGATTGGATCTGGACCAAGATCAAGGAAGTCGCCGGATTTCTCGTCGACCTCTTTATGAATTTCACCCTTCCCGGATTGCTGATCAAGCACTGGGATTCGATCAAGTCCGGCGCGTCGACCGCCTGGAATGCGGTGGTGGATTTTTTCTCCGCCATTCCCGGTCGCATCGTCCAATTTTTCCTTAACTGGACCCTTGTCGGATTGATTATAAGGCACTGGGATTCGATCCGTTCCGGCGTGGCAGAAAAAGCGGGCGCCCTGCTCGACTTCGTGCGCTCACTGCCGGACCGGATCGCGGACGGCGTCGGCAACCTGGGCTCGCTGCTGGTCGACAAGGGCCGCGACGTCGTCCGCGGCTTGTGGTCGGGTATCCAGTCCATGGGGTCGTGGCTGCGCGACACCCTGATGAGCTGGGCGAAGAACCTGATCCCCGGCCCGATCGCCAAGGCGCTGGGCATCCGATCGCCAAGTCGCGTCATGGCCAAGGCAGTTGGCCGCTGGATTCCTGCGGGCATCATTCGGGGGATCGAGAGCGGACGGGGCGCACTCACCCGCACCATGCGCAACCTGGTGGACGTCCCCACCCCGCCGGACATCACTGCCTCGCTCGGCATCGCCCCAACTCCTGTGGCTGCGGCCCCGGTTGGGGGCAGCGCGTTCGGGATGGGCGGGGGGCCGCTGGTGCAGATCGACAACTGGCACGCGGCGCCCGACCAGTCGCCCGACCAGACCGCCGCCGCGCTCGCGTGGCAGATGAAGGGCCGGGGGTGGTGAGCCATGCCTGCCGGCGACCGCGTCACCGCCCCCGGTCACATTCAGTTCGGCGACCTGCTGCTCGGCCCCGGCACCCCGTACCGGTGGCGGGAGTTGCCCGGGTGGGAGGACTCGCCGGCCGTCGACTCCGGCACCACCCCGCGGCCGTCCGCCCACGGCGCCTACCCGGGCGACCTGTGGGCGCAGCCGCGGACGATCACCGTCGACAAGCTCACCATCCGGGCGACCGCGTCCCGGATCGGCGCCGCAGTGTGGGAGTTGAAGGCGGGCACAGCGCTGAGCGAGGACGAGCAGCCGCTCGTCGTGATGCTCGACGAGCGCGGGCCGCTGCTGGTGTGGGCGCGCTGCCTGCGCCAGGCGATCCCGATCGGGAAGGGCTACCGCACCGGCACCGTGGCGGGGTGCGCGCTGCAGTTCGAGGCGAGCGACCCCCGTCGGTACTCCCTGGCCGAGCAGTCCGCGGAGACCGGCCTGCCCCGGGACGAGGCCGGCCTCGACTGGCACGTGTCCCCGTCCGCCCCGGTGCAGGTGCTGCCCGCGCTGCAGGCCGCCGGTCAGGTCCCGCTCACCGCGTGGTGGGCGCTGCAGGGCCTGGCGCTGGGCAGCGCCGCCGACGCGGCGACGGTCACCGTCACCGCCGCCACGTCGAACAACCCCGCTCAGCTCGCGTGGGTCGGCCCGGCCGGCGGAACCGCCGCGTTTCCCGTCCGCCCGGGCGACACGGTGACCTTCCGCGCGCTGCAACTACCTGCGGGCGCGGAGGTCAACATGGAGTGGGCGAACGCGGCGGGCGACTACCTGTCCAGCAGCTACGGCGCCACCGCGGATCAAGTGACCGGTACCGCCCCGGCCGGCGCCGCCTACGTCCGCCCGGTCATGGAGTGGTCGGCCGTCCCCACCCCGGCAACCGTGCCGATCGGGGCGTCGACGCTCACCATGCCCAGCCCGCACGACGAGAGCCTGCTCTCGCTCGATCTCGGCTCTGCCGGGTCGGCCGGCACCCTCGCCGTCACCAACGCGGGCGACGCGCCCGCCCCTGCGGTGCTCGCCTTCCGCGGGCCCGTAACTGGGCCGTCCCTCACCGACACCGCCACCGGCCGCACGTGGTCGTACGACATCGAGCTCGCCGCGGGCGACGAGCTGCTCGTCGACGGCGCCACCGGCGAGGTGACCCTCGCCGGCGCCTCCCGGCTCTACACCACCACGGGCGCCCCCGAGCAACTGCTCGTCGTCCCGCCCGGACCGCGCGAGTTCGCGTTCCGGGCTGCGCCCGACACCCCCATCCACCCCGCCGCCCGCGCCGTCCTGCGCTGGCGACACGCCTACTGGTAAGGAGGTGGTGTCGCCGTGACCGTGCGCGCCGTCTGGCTTCCCCCGGCCGGACAGACCCGGGCCGACACCCGCGCCGCCCCCACCGGCACCATGACGCCGGCCGGCCCGCTCACCACCGCCCCCGGCATCGTCCCGGGCGGCAACCCCCTGAACCTCACCGGCACCGCCGCCATGCAGGCGCAGCTCGACGTCGGCCGCGCCGTCATCCAAGGCACCACCGCGCAAGGGGCGTACGCCGTGGTGGTCACCGCCCCGGAAGTCCTCACCTTCGGCCCCGGCCACGCGCAGTACGACCGGTTCGACCTGGTCGTGCTGCGCGTGTACGACACCCTCTACGACTCGACCGGCAAGAGCCTGGCCGTGGTCGAGATCGTGCCCGGTCAGCCGATCGCCGCGCCGCAGCCGCCCGCCGCTCCGGCGTGCTCGCTGCCGCTGTGGCAGGTGAAGGTGCCCGCCGGCATCTCCGCCGGCACCGGCGGGATCACCTGGGCATCCGCGATCACCGACCTGCGGGTGTTCACCGTGGCGGCCGGTGGAGTCCGCCCCGACGCCTCCACCGTTCCCGGTGCCTACGTCGGGCAGCTGCGGGACACCGGCGCCCGGATCGAACGCTGGTCGGGGACGGCGTGGGTGGCCTACCCGGCCGCGCTCGGCGGGATCGCGCCGAGCAGCCTCGCCGCCGGCTCGTACGTCGGTCAGCTGCGCGACTCCTCCTATGGGCCGGAGCGCTGGAACGGCTCAGGCTGGATGCCGTTCGCCCCCTGGACCGTCTACACACCCACCTGGACCGGCGTCACCATGGGGGCCGCCACCGCCCACGGGCGGTACTGCCGGATCGGCAAGCGCGTGGACGTCGTCGCCGACCTGGTGTGGGGAACCGGCTCCGCGATCCCGGCCAGCAGCCAGGTATTCGTCAGCCTGCCGTTCCCCGCCGCCGCGTCCCCGGGCGGCGTCATCGGCTGGCAGGGCGTCGGCAAGTTCGCCCAGCCCGCGGACTACTGGCACAGCCTGATTGCCGTCGTCGATCCCGGGCAGAGCAAGGCCCTCCTGTTCGGCATCGCCGACAGCAACAACGCGTGGGTGGACATCAGCGCCGGCGGCAGCCACTACGCGTGGACACAGAACGGCGCTTCCATGCGCATGCAGGTGACCTACGAAGCCGCATGAGGTAACTCGCGCGTGGGGGTGGTCAGTTGCGCACCCCCTACCGCGTGTTGATCTGCGATCTGCGCTCCGATCAGCTGCTCGACGTCCTGCCGCTGTGGGACGTCGCGTTCGACGAGTACCTCGGACGGACCGGCACCCTGTCGGCCGCCGTCCGGATCACCGACCGCCACATCGCCGCCCGCGTCCGCGACGCCCTCGTACCCGGGCGCACCGCCCTGTGGGTGGAGCGCGGCGCCGACCTGTGGTGGGGCGGAATCCTGTGGACCACCAACCTGGGCACCGACACCCGCGGATACCTGGCGCTGCAACTGCAGGCCGCGACCTGGGACAGCTACCTTGCCCGGCGGGTGCTGTACGACTCCCAACTCGCCGAACAGATCGACCAGTTCGACATCGTCCGCGACCTGATCGACTACGCCGCGGCGAAGCCGGGCGGCGACATCGGCATCGAGTTCGACACCGCACTGTCCGGCGTGCTCCGCGATCGGGCCTACTCCCGGTTCGACCTGCCGATCATCCGCGACCTGATCGAGCAACTCGCCCACGTGGAACGGGGGTTCGAGTGGCGCATCGCATCCGTGCGCGACCCCGACACCGGCCGGCGGGTCAAGCTGCTGCAGATGGGCAGCCCGGTGATCCGATCCGGCGTCCACGACGTGGTGCTCACCCACCCCGGGCCGATCCTGACCTACGCCTGGCCCACCGACGCCACGCGCCAGGCCAACGCCTGGCAGAGCCGCGGCAGCAGCACCAACCGGAACCAGACCACGGAGTCAACTCCCCTCATGTCCGAGCTGGTTGTCGACGAGAGCGACGTCGAGGCCGGGTGGCCGCGCCTCGACGGCAGCTCCGACTACTCCACCGTCGAACAGCAGGACACCCTCGACGAGCACGCCCGGGCCGACGCCGTCGCGCGACTGCACCCCCTCACCGTCCCCGAGCTGACAGTGCGCCTGGACGGCCAGATCACCCCCGCGCTTCTCGGCGCGACCGCCCGCGTCCGGATCACCGACCTGTGGTGGCCGGAGGGCATGGAAGACCGGTTCCGCATCGTCGGATGGTCCGTCACCCCACCCCAACGCGGCCGACCCGAGTCGGCCAAACTCCTATTGGAGGCAAGCTAGTTGGCAGCCATCCCGCAGGATCTTCTCGACCGGCTGCGCGCCGTCGAGCGCCAGGTGCGCGAGCTCGCCGGGCGCTCCCAGATCCGCCCGGCCCTCGACCAGATCCAGCACGGACAGGTCATCATCGGCGAAGGCGGCACGCTCACGGTGAAGGACGCCGACGGCACGGCCGTCCTTCACATCGGCGACATTCTGCCGGCCCACCCGGACGGCACCAAGCAGTACGGCGTCCTGATGCGCCGCGAAGACAACTCGCTCGCCCTGTCGCTGTGGACCGACGGCACCGTGCCGCAGGGCCTCGACATCTGGGACTCCCGCGGGAACACCATCTTCTCCGAGGACCGCGTCGCCGGCGGACTCGCCCGCCCGTACCTGGAGACGCCGCTGTACCCCTCGGGAGACCTCGAAAAGTACGCCTGGACCACCGAAAGCACTCCGGACCCGATCATCTCCGGGACCCACTGGCGCCAGCACCCGAACCTCTCCGTGCGCGGCTACCTGCAGGCCGACAACGGCACCGTCGGCCGCTGCCAGGTGTACGTCAGCGGCCAGCCCTGGGGCGATGTCCACGAAGTCAACAGCGACTGGACGTTCTGGGTGGACGGCTCCAAGCCGGTCGCCGGCACCGTCAATCAGAGCCTCGACATCGAGATCCGGGCATGGCGGGTGTCCGGCAACGGCCGCGTCCGCGTCTGCGCGGACTCCTGCACCGGCCGTCAGTCCTAACCCCCTCCCGCTTCCCTTACCCCGCCCCCGCGGCCACCCGGCCCGGGGGCTTTCGCATGTCTGGAGACACCTTGGCACGCTTCCCCGGCGCCACCTGGCGCCCCGTCATCAACCGCACTGCGGCCGGCCGAAGTGAGCAGCGCGGCCTCGTCCTGCACGTCCAGGACGGCAACGGCAGCCTGTTCGGCTGGTTCAACACAGCTTCCAGCAAGGCAAGTTCTGACTTCTGGGTGTCGAAGTCGGGCACCATCGAGCAGTACGTCGACACCGGCAACGATCGCGCGTGGGCGCAGGCCGCCGGCAACAACGTGTACGCATCGGTCGAGACCGAGGGATACCCCTCCGAACCACTCACCGTCGCACAGATCGAGGGCGTCGCCCAGATCTACGCCTGGGGCGCCCACCTCTGGGGCTGGCCCCTGCGAGTCGTCGACACCACCACCGACCGCGGCCTCACCTGGCACGGCGCCGGCGGCTCCGCGTGGGGCGGACACCCCGACTGCCCGGGCGAGATCCGTAAGGCGCAGCGCGGCGCGATCATCGCCCGCGCCGCCGAGCTGCTCGGTGCCCCGCCCGCGCCCGCCCCGCCAGCCCCGGCGCCGACCGCCCCGACGTGGCCCGGCCGGTACATCTCCCTGCGCTCCCCGTACATGCGCGGCGACGACGTCCGCCGCTGGCAGGAACGGATGCGTGCCCGCGGGTGGCAGCTCGACGTCGACGGCGTATACGGCCCGAAGTCCGCCGCCGCCGCCCGCGCCTTCCAGATCGAGAAGCACCTCGACCCCGACTCGATCATCGGCCCCGCCACCTGGGCCGCCGCCTGGACCGCCCCCATCACCTGATCACCCGCCCTGAGAGGAAGCGACCCGCTTTGACCGACAGCACCCGCCGCACCATCCGCACCGGCCTGCAGACCCTACTCGGCCTGCTCGCCTCGCTCCCCCTGCTCGTCTCCACTGCCGGCATCCCGCAGACCGTGCCCGGTGTTGCCCTGGCGCTCACCGTCGCCACCGCCGCCACCCGCGTCATGGCGCTCGACGTCGTCGAGCAGCTGCTGCCCCGTTGGCTGCGCACCCCGCCCAAGGAGGACACCGACCAGTGACCGACCCGACGACCGGCGTCGCCCGCCTCGACGCCCTCGTGCTGTGGTGCGGCGCGGTCGTCGCCATCGCCGGCGCCGCCGGCCTGCTCTGGCGCTCCGCCCGCGGCGCGCACCGGCTCGCCCGCCGCGTCGAGGAAGTCGTCGACGACTGGGCCGGCACCGACGAACAGCCCGGCGTCATGACCCGACTCGACCGAATCGAGGACAAGCTCGCCACCGTCGAGCACGAGCTGCACCCCAACAGCGGCAGCTCGCTGCGCGACGCCGTCGACCGAGTCGACCAGCGTACCGCCCGCCACCTCGACCCCCCGTAGGCAGCACTGCGCCCCCTGTTCCGGCCGTGGCCGGAACAGGGGGCGCCTTCTTCGTTGGACGACTTTCCCCGGCGCTTACGATGACTCGTCTCCCCACCTCCGCGCCGGAAGGAACCGCCGTGTTCGGCGTCACAGACCTCGGAACTTACATACTCGGGGCGCTAGTCATCGTCCTGCTGCCGGGCCCGAACTCCCTCTACGTGTTGTCAGTCGCAGCTCGGAAGGGCATCCGAACGGGGTACAGCGCCGCTGCTGGCGTATTCGTCGGCGACCTGACACTGATCTCCCTGACATCACTCGGCGCCGCCTCCCTGCTGCGCGCGAACCCTGCCGTGTTCGCCGTGGTGAAGTTCGGCGGCGCTGCCTACTTGCTGTGGCTCGGGATCGGAATGTTCCGATCAGCAATCCAGCTCTGGCGCGAGCGGAACAACAGCAGCTCCACTGCCGAGGACATGCCGAACGTCGAGTCAGCGTCGGAACGGCCGTTCCGACGAGCCCTGATCATCAGCCTGCTCAACCCCAAGGCGATCTTGTTCCTTCTCTCATTTTTCACACAGTTTGTTGACCCGTCGTACGAGTTGCCCGCGCTCTCCTTCGCCCTGCTCGGCGGCATACTTCAGACGTTCAGCGTGCTCTACCTGACGACCTTGATCCTCGCAGGAACCGCTCTGGCAACGGCCTTCCGCCGCCGGCGTCGACTGTCAGCCGGCCTGACAAGCAGCGTCGCTATCCTCTTCGCGGGATTCGCCGCCAAGCTCGCAGTGTCGTCGGCCGCGTGACGGCGACAGCCGAGAACACTGCCCGGTTCGAGTAAAGGTGTCCGTGGGCTCGGACGCTGGGCCCCGTGCGATGCCCCGCAAGTGGCGCGGGTGAGTACGACCGGCTTGCCACGCAGGCACAGAGAAGCCCCCGGCAACGCGCTGCCAGGGGCTCAACTGTCGAGCAAGGATCGCAAGCTGGTGTCAGACGTCACCGAACTCGCCGTCTACGACGGCCTGAACGAACCTCTCAAGCGTTTCGACAGAGAAGCGCAAGCGCGGGCCGTCAGGGTCCTTCGAGTCGCGCACTGCCCCGTAGTGGCTCGTGTCGAACTCGACGCAGCCGCCACCGCCGTTCGAGTAAGAGGACTTGCGCCAGGTGGCGCCCGGCGGGTCAAGGTCGTTTTGCATGGCGTTCGAGTTCCTTCCTTGCCTCCCGGATCAAGGCCAAACTGTCCAGTTGGCTTAGCGCGTTGACCTGTAGTCGATCGTATCTACTGACCCACCGAGCCACGGTGTCGGCATCCTGCTCTAAGTAGCCCCGCTGCAGGGTCTCTGTGTAGCCAACAAGGGACCGGTTCGGCAGCGTCAGGATCGTAACTGGGTGGGACAGCGCTCGGTCTTCAGCGAGCCTGTGTGGCGCGATTTGAAGCACCACGTTGGGGCGCGCACTCAGCATCTCAAGGTGGTACAACTGCCGAGCCATGACCGCGGGCCCACCGATCGGCCGGCGAAGCGCTGCCTCATCAAGCACCACATGTATGGGTGCTCCGGTGCTCAGCTTAAGTTGACGCTGAGCCAGTAGGGCAAGTCGTTCATCCGCCTGTTCGCGCGTGGCCTCACCCCGGCGGACGATCGCGCCTTCGTAAGCGGCGCTGTATTCCGGTTCCTGCAGAATGCCCGACACCATATCGATGTCGAAGATCCGCGATCCGATCGCTTCGCGCTCCCGGCGCAGGTACTCAGAGAAGCCCGGAAGCAGTGAACCGCTCTTCCAACTCCAGTAGAGCAGCAGGAGAGTGCCGTTGGTCTGCAGCGCGTCGTCCACGCGCTCTACAAATTTCAAACTTGGAGCCTGTTTCGCCCCTTCCACGTTTGAGATGTACACGTTGGAGTACTGGACCTTGCCACCTAAACCCACCTGGGTCAGCCCCATCGCCACCCGCGACCTGGCAAGTTGCACGGCAAAGGCATGCAACGGAGATGACGTTGGATCAACTATGCGGCGCGCCAATGCCGTTACCTCTTTAAAGCGTGAGCAACTAGAGATTTGAAACGCTACCGATCGTAGTTGCCCGCACGCCATCCTGGTTACACACCGACGACGGAACGGAGCAGGCGGTGACCACCAAACACACGCCCCGGTCGGCGGCTGACCCTAACCGAGCGATGCGGCAACTGCGCGGGAACCTCTCACCGAGGGAGTTCGCCGCGCTGGTCCGCCGGGCCGCCCGAGAGATCGGCGAGCACGTGTCCTGCGACGCGCGCTACATCGGGCGAGTGGAGGCCGGCGAGATCCGCTGCCCGAACTACGCCTACCGGCGGGTCTTCAAGCACATGTGGCCGGAGAAGTCGTTGGCGGATCTCGGATTCGCCCCGCACAGAGTGGTCCGTCGTCGCCGGTCCGCGAAGTCGGAGCCGGCACCCCTGTCGAACCACAACCCTCCTGTACTGCCCGCCTCGCCACGGTCGACAACGTAGGTGAGGCGGGCGACCAGTCCCCACCCGGCACGGCTCCCTCGGGTGTGCCTGCAGCCCATCTCCCCGTACACGGCGAGGGGCCTACCAGTACAGGCCCCCCGACCTGCGCTAGTCGGCCGGACCGGTCCGCAACATCCGCACAACGGTAGGCCCGCCGAGCGCGGGCCCCGCGCCCCTGCGGCGCCAGCCGTGCACCCGTGCGATGTCAACGAACGGAAGCTACTCACCCGATGGCCCATGAACCGAAGAGTGTCGAAGACCGCGCCGAATGGATCGCTGACGCCCTGCAACGACTACTCAAGCGTCCTGCGCTCATCAAGGAGATCGAGGGCGGCGGCCGTGAGGTCACGATCCGCATCGACCAGGACTCCGTACCAACGAACGCAATGACGCTGGCAGTAATTCGCATCCTCGGATGCGGCGACGACTACGGACACTCGAAGACTGCACGCTGGGAGCGCGTGTGGGCCAAGGTCTACCCGATCGAAGGAGATTGATGAGGTGCAACAGCAGTGACACCTACTCTCACCCCCGTCCCGCGCTTCGTCCGTGACGAACCCAGCCTGAAGTGGCAGGCGGTCAGCGCAGATAAAACCGGCGTGCTGGTCGCCGAGTCGAGCAACGGAGTGAGCCTCACCGTGGCCGTCGACTCCCGCCGTCGCGTGGTCGTCCTTGACCCGGACGCATGGGCGGACCTCTGTGACGCCATCAAGTCCGGCAAGCTGGATGAGCTGATCGGGGGGCGCATTTTGTGCAGCGACCCGAACCGGCCTCTGAACCCCGCGGCGCCCACGAGCGATCCCGCCTCCACCCTGCCGCCCGGGAGGCTCCTTAGCGCCGAGTCACCGGGCCAGGCGAGCCCCGTTCCGCTGGCCAGTCAGCCGGCCGAGACTCAGCCGTTCTCCGGCCCGGGTCGCTGCTCTGGCGGCACGACTGTCGATCCCTTGCCCCACCGGGTCGTAATCAATCCGGCGTCCTGAAGGGCCTTCAGGGCCCTTCTGACAGTACCCCGCGCCATGCCGAAGCGGGCAGCCAGCATGGTCTCGCTGGGAAACACCACACCATCGCCGTCGTAGTCACCGTTCCGGATCTCATTGGCCAGCTCGTACGCAGCCTCCATGTACGGCGGAGTACGACGGGCAGAAGGGGTCTCGGGCATGGGAGCAGCGTACGGAGGACAGCCTCTCACCTCCACTTGCACATGTAGACGTGTAGACAGGTGGACAACTTGTACGAGTGGTAATACGGTCGAGCCTCACAACAGAAAACAAGCCCCGCGAGCGACTGGCATCGCTCCGGGGCCATGGCCGAAGTCCAGGGAGACTCGACATGACCGACACTACCGTGCGGGCGCTGATTGCGTTCCTGCCCCTGCTGCTGGCCGGCTGGGCGGCCTGGGCGCTGTCCGCTGACCACGACAGGCCGAAGGGTCGCCACCGCGCCGGAGACCGACCGTTGAAGCCCTTCCTGATTGAGCTGCGCGGCCAGCGCCTCGACAGCTGGGCTCAAATTGAGCAGACGGGAACACCCAGTTCTACGCAGACCAACCCCCGACGGGTCACTGCCAGCCACCCCCGGCAGCAGGTGACGGAGCGAGTCAGGGCCCTTGAGGCACGCGCGGCAGACCGGGACGCAACCATCGAACTTCGGTTGCTGCCAAACGCGACGATTGAGGTCGTTCCCCGCTGGGTGCGCCGCTTCGAACAACAGCAGCAGGCCGCACGGCGAGCAGCGCTCGAAGCGGCTGCTGCGGGACTCCCGGACACGGGCTACACCTACCCGGGCGCTCACGCGCTCGCCAGCTAGCCACCGAGAGCAGCAAAGCCCCGGCCCTCACAGGCCGGGGCTTTGAGCTGTCGCGTATGGTCCACAACTTGACCATGGGTCAATGCAGTTGATGGGCCGATAGACAGTTGGGCATACAATCCTGTCTTACTCGGGATAACAAAGGAGAGCAGGAAGAGGATCGCCTTGGGGTTGAGCAGGCTTATGACCAGCGCGCGGCGGAACGGCCGCTCGGTGTCCTCGTCGGTGGGGTCGGCGGCGGAGGCGGTGGAGACGGCCGACCGCTCGCGCCACATCTGCCGGGCGGCGCGCAGCATGCCGAGGCCGATCCACAGCAGGTAGGCCGCGCCGCCGAACTTGACCACGGCGAAGACGGCGGGGTTGGCGCGCAGCAGGGAGGCCGCGCCGAGCGAGGTGAGGCTTATCAGGGTGAGGTCGCCGAGGAAGACGCCGCAGGCGGCGCGGTAGCCGGTGCGGACACCCTTGCGGGCGGCGACGGAGAGCACGTAGAGGGAGTTGGGTCCGGGCAGCAGGACGATGACCAGTGCGCCGAGGACGTAGGTGGTCAGGTCGTGGACGCCGAGCACTGCGGTCTCCAAGGTGTCCGGGAGGCAGGAACGCCGAAGGGGCTGCGCCATGTTAGCTCCAGCCCCTTCAGTCACATACGCCCCTGACAGAACCGTCCGTCATCCGGACAGAACGGACCCCGGCAGCGGACCCCGGCAGCGGATCGAGGACGGATCCGAGGACGGATCCCGCGACGGCTCCCGACAGACCGTCAGTCCTTGCAGACCTTCCCGTTGTCGGGCGCCGCCCCGCCGAGCAGGTACCGGTTCACCGCGTCGTCGATGCAGGTGTTGTGCCGCCCGTACGCGGTGTGCCCGTCGCCGTCATAGCTGAGCAGCCGCCCGGACTCCAGCTGCCCGGCCAGGGACTTGGCCCAGGCGTAGGGGGTGGCGGGGTCGCGGGTGGTGCCGACCACGACGATCGGGTCAGCACCGGCCGCGCGGACGGTGTGCGGGGCGCCGGTGGGCTTGACCGGCCAGTACGCGCAGCTGAGCGCCATCCAGGCCATGTCGCGGCCGAAGTGCGGCGCGGCCTTCTCGAAGTCCGGGAGTGCGGCGGTGACGGCCGCCGGGTCGGTGAACGAGGCCGGCAGGTCGAGGCAGTTGACGGCCATGTTGGCGTACATCAGGTTTTCGTACGTGCCGTCCTCGGAGCGGCTGTAGTACTCGTCGGCGAGCCGCAGCAGCCCGCTGCCGTTGCCGCCCTGCGCGGTGGCCAGGGCCGTGCGCAGGTGCGGCCACAGGGCCTCGGTGTACATCGCCTCGGCGACGCCGGTGAGCGCCTGGGCCTCGGTGAGCGGGCGGTTGGTGTCGGTGGGCATCGGCTGCGCGTCGAGCTTCTTGAACAGCGCGGTGAGCTGGTCGCCGGCCTCCTGCTCGGTGTGGCCGACGGGGCAGTCGTCGCGCTTGACGCAGTCCTTGGCGAACGCCGTCCACGCGGTCTCGAAGCCGCCGGCCTGGGTGAGGTTGCCGGTGCGGGCGTCCAGCGACGGGTCCATCGCGCCGTCCAGCACCACCTTGCCGACCTTGCTCGGGAACAGCCCCGCGTACGTGGCGCCGAGGAAGGTGCCGTACGACTTGCCGACGTAGTGGAGCTTCTGGTCGCCGACCAGTGCCCGCAGCATGTCCATGTCCCGGGCAGCCTCGACGGTGGAGACATGGGCGAGCAGTTCACCGGCCCTGGCCGAGCAGCCCGCCGCGAACTCCTTGTCGACGGCCACCAGGGCGTCGATCTCGGACCGGTCGTCGGGGGTGATGTCGGCGGCCGCGTAGGCGTCCATCCGGTCGTCGGCGAGGCAGGTCACCGGCGCGGACTTGCCGACGCCGCGCGGGTCGAAACCGACCAGGTCGTAGCTCGCCCGCACCCCGGGGTCGTAGCGCGACGCGATGGCCTGCACGTACTCGGTCGCCGAGCCGCCGGGGCCGCCGGGGTTGAGCATCAGCGAGCCCAGCCGGTGCGCCTTGTCGGTGGCGGGCTTGCGGATCGCGGACAGTTCCACGTCGTGGCCGTCGCCGGGGTGGGCGTAGTCCAGCGGCACCTTGAAGGTGGTGCACTCGAAGTCCGTGGTGCACGGCTTCCAGTTCAGCTGCTGCGCGTAGTAGGGCGCGAGGCCGGCCGGCAGGTCGGTGGGCAGCGGCTCCAGCGGGGTGGCGCCGTTCGCGGGAGCCGGGGCGGGCTGGCCGGGCGGGCCGCCCGCCGTGGGTGCCGGGTGGCCCGAGGTGCAGCCCGCCAGCAGCAGGGACGCGGCGGCGGCCAGCGCGGCGGCGGGCACGAGCCGGCGGGGCCGGGCGACTCTCATGAACGTGGGTCCTCTCCCCTGGAAGCGGGCCGACCCGGGAGCCGACCGTCCCGGCCGTCGCCGGAACACCCGAGCCTAGCGGCCGCAACCACCGCACCCGGGACGCCGCCCGGCCGCCACCTCGCCCGGCCGCCGGGCCCAAAATCCGATCACCACACTGACCAAATGCCCCTCAGGGCTTCGGCAGCTGCTCCGCCAGGTACTGCACCGCGACCCGCACCAACCGCATCCGTTCCCCGTCCGCCGAGAAGTCCTGGACGATGTCGGAGATCCGCACCTCCGCCCGCACCCCGGCGTCCCGCAGCGCCTCCCGCACCGCCCGGGCGGACTCCAGCCCGCCCGAGTCCCGCCTGGCCGCGGCCAGCAGCAGCCGCGCCGACGACCCGGCCGGCGCCTCGCCCGCGGCGCTCGCCAGCGCCCGCCCGTCGTACTGGCCGGACACCGCCGCGGCCGCCCCGTACAGGTCGGGTCTGGTCAGTCCGGCCGCAACCGCGCAGGGGGCGCCGTCGTCCACGCCCAGCACGGCCCAGCTGTCGGGGCCGGCCGGCCGGGTGCGGAAGACCGCGCCGACGGCCGCCCGCAGCGCCGCGTCGTCCGCGACCGCCTGCGGGGCGGCGGCCACCAGGTCGCAGGGGTGGCCGGTGCCGCTCGGGGCCTCGGGGGCGACCAGCACGAACGGGCGGGCCCTGCCCAGCTCGACGGCCGACGCCACGCCGTCGAACACGCCCGGCACGTCCTCGTCGGCGGTCCGCCCGGCCGTCCCGGAGTGCACCACGATCACCGGGAACCGGGCCGCCGGCTCCTCCTTGTACTCGGCGGGCAACCACACCCGCACCGCCCGCGGCCGCCCGTCCGGGCCGGGCACCTCGCCCTGCAGCAACTCGCCGCCCGCCGGACGGCTCACGTTGCTGAACAACGCCGGCACCGCCGGAGCCGACACCGGGGGCGCCGCCGGGACGGACCGCTCCGCGACGACCACCGCCCCCGCCTGCCGTACCGCCACCCGGCCGAAGCCCGCCCCCGGCAGCACCGCCACCCCGAGCGCGCTCACGCACATCAGGCACACCACCGCCGCCCCGGCCCGCACCAGCACCGGCCGCGCCTCCGCCGCCAGCTCGTACGTCTGCGCGGCCCGCAGGTCCCGCCAGCGCGACATCGCCGACCGGGCCAGCCAACCGCCCGCCACCGCAGCCACCAGCAACAACAGGAAGAGGAGCGATCGGGGCATGGGGGACGCACCACCTCGGGGAAGGACCGGCCGGACGCGGGCGCGTGGCCAGTGCACAGGGTGCAAGACCGCGCGCCCGCGGACCGCCGGGCGGTACGGGCGACTCCCCACCTTCACTCGAACGAGCTAACGGCAACGGCCCCCGAAGCCTTCAGCCCATGGCCACGGCAACCGAGCCCATCGCCACGGCAACCAAGTCCGTGGTCACGACAACCGAGTCCGTGGTCACGACAACCGGCCCCACAGCCACCACAGCAGCTCAGCCGGCCCGCAGCGCCACCGTCATCGCCTCGACCGCCAGCAGCGGGTCCACGTTCCGGTCCAGCGCCCGCCGGCAGGCCAGCACCGCCTCCATCCGGCGCAGCGTGTTCTCCGCCGCGCCCTCGCCGGCCACCCGCTGCACGGCCGTCCGCTGGTCCTCGTTGGCCAGCGCTCCGCCCGAGCCCAGTTGGATCGCCAGCACGTCCCGGTAGAAGCCCAGCAGGTCGCCGAGCGCCACGCCCAGCGTCTCCCGGCGGGTCCGGGTGGCCCGGCTCTTCTGCCGCTTCTCCAGATCCTTCACCGCGCCCGCCATGCCGCGCGGCGCCCGGCTGCCCTCGGCCGCGCCGTACGCGGCCCGCAGGTCGTCGGTCTCCTTGGCGTCCTGGGTCTCGGCCAGCGCCTCGGCGTCCGCCTTCGCGGTGTCGACCAGCCGCTGCGCGGCGGCCAGGCAGCCGCCCAGGTCCGCGACCTCCAGCGGGATCCGCAGCACCTCGGCGCGGCGGGCCCGGGCCTGCTCGTCCACCGCGAGCCGCCGGGACCGGTCGATGTCGCCCTGCCCGGCCAGCGCGGCCAGCCGGGCCGCCTCGGGCTCGACACCGTCTCGCTGGACCAGCATGTCGGCGACGGCCTCCGCGGGGGGCGTACGCAGCACCAGCAGCCGGCAGCGCGAGCGGATGGTCGGCAGCACGTCCTGCACGGACGGCGCGCACAGCAGCCACACCGTCCGCGGCGACGGCTCCTCGACGCCCTTCAGCAGCGCGTTCGCGGCCGCTTCGGTGAGGCGGTGCGCGGCGTCCACCAGGATCACCGACCAGCGGCCGCCGGTCGGGTAGCTCGATGCCCGCAGCACCAGGTCGCGCATGTCGCCGACGCCGATCGACAGGCCGTCGGTCCGCACCTGCTTGACGTCGGCGTGGCTGCCGGAGAGCACGGTGTGGCAGCCGTCGCAGAACCCGCAGCCGGGAGTCCCGCCCAGGTCCAGGTCCGGGCTGGTGCACTGGAGGGCCGCCGCGAAGGCCCGGGCGGCCGTCACCTGCCCCGCGCCGGGCGGTCCGGTGAACAGCCAGGCGTGCGTCATCAGCGAGGCGTTGCCCTCGGGGGCCTCCCCGCGGCCCGCCAGCACGGAGGCCCGGGCCGCCCGCGCGGCCGCCTGCAACTGTTCGACCACCCGGTCCTGTCCGACCAGGTCGTCCCACACACTCACGCCGCGCTCCTCCTCGCCCACACCGACCCGACGAGCCTAACGCCGCGCGGAGACACCGACGGCGACGCGGACCGCGCGGAGACACCGACGGCGACGCGGAGACCCCGACGGCGCCCCCGGACGCGGCGCGGGGAGCTGCGCGGCCGGTCCTGCGCCGCGCGGCTCCCCGCGTCCCTACCGAATCCTGCCGCCGGTGGTCAGTCCTTACGGCGGCGCCAGCCCCGCTTCGGCTGCTCGTCCTGCGCCGTCCCGGGGGCCTCGGCCTCCCAGCGGGCCCACTCCTCGCGGGAGCCGAGCAGGCTGTCGGTCAGGCTGGGCAGGTCGTCGAGCGGGGTCTCCTCCGCCCAGTCCGGCCGGGGCCGCAGCTCGCGGGTGCGGGAGGAGTCGTCCTCGTCGCGGAACAGCCCGGGCGGCACCTGCTTGGCCTCGGGCTTGGACCCCGGGTCCGACTTGGGCTTGGGCGCCGGCTCGGCCTTGGGCAGCACCGCGGTCTCGGCGTCCTCGACCTTCGGCAGCACCGCGGTCTCGTCGACCTTCGGCAGCACGGCGGTCTCGTCGATCACCGGCTTCGGCAGCTCCCGGGTGGTCTCGCTGTCGGACTCGGCGGCCGGCTCCTCGACCTTGGGGAGCACCGCGGTCCGGTCCGCCTCGGCCTCGGCGGCCTTCCGGGCCTCCTCCGCACGCTGCAGCGCCTCTTCGGCGCGCCGCCGCTGCTCCTCGCGCTGCAGGTCGCGCTGGCGCTGGAGTTCGGCGCGGGCGGCCTCCTCGGCGGCGGCCCGGCGGGCGGCGGCGGCCTCGGCGGCGAGGCGGGCCTGTTCGGCGGCCTGCCGTTCGGCCTCCTCCTCGGCCTTGCGGGCAGCTTCCTTCTCGGCGGCGAGCCGGGCTTCCTCGGCGGCCTTGCGCGCGGCCTCGGCCTCGGCGCGGGCGGCTTCCTCGGCGGCCAGGCGGTCCTTCTCGGCCTGCTCGGCGCGCAGTTCCTCGAGCAGCGCGAGGCGCTTGCGCTCGGCCTCCTCGGCGGCCTTGCGGGCTGCTTCGGCCTCGGCGGCCTTGCGGGCGGCCTCCTCGCGGGCCTTGCGCTCCTGCTCGGCCTTGGCGGCCTTCTCCTGGTCGGAGAGCGGCAGCTCGCGGTCGAGCCGGTGCCGGATGGCGGTGGTGACGGTGGCGGGCGTCTGGCTGCCGTCGACGACCAGGTAGCGGGCGGGGTCGGCGGCGGCCAGCGCCAGGAACCCGGAGCGGACCCGCTGGTGGAACTCGGTGGGCTCGGACTCCAGCCGGTCGAGCGCCTCGGTGAAACGATCCCGCGCGGCGGTGGGGTCGACGTCGAGGACGACGGTCAGGTCGGGCACCAGCCCGCCGGTGGCCCAGCGGGAGATCCGGGCGACCTCGGTGGCCGCCAGGTCGCGGCCGGCGCCCTGGTAGGCGATGGAGGAGTCCATGTAGCGGTCGGTGATGACGACGGCGCCGCGCTCCAGGGCCGGCCGGATCACGTTCTCGACGTGCTCGGCCCGGTCGGCGGCGTAGATCAGCGCCTCGGCGCGGTGCGACAGGCCGGTGTTGCCGACGTCCAGGACGAGGGCGCGCAGCCGCTGCCCGATCGGGGAGCCGCCGGGCTCGCGGGTGACGACGACCTCGTGGCCCTTGGCGCGGATCCATTCGGCGAGCGCCTGCGACTGGGTGGACTTGCCGGCGCCGTCGCCGCCCTCCAGGGCGATGAAGTAGCCCTTGCCGGCCACCCGGTGCGGTGCGGCCCCGGCGCCGCCGCGGACGGCCTGGACGAGTTCGCGGCCGAACGGGACCACGCCGCGCTGGTCGTCGGTCTTCAGCAGGACGACGGCGGCGAGCACCAGGGTGAGCAGTCCGGCGGTGGAGACGGCGAGCGCGGCGCCGCCGTGGATGAAGGTGAAGCTGCCGGTGCCGACGTGGCCGAGCGAGACCTCGCCGTAGGCGGCGGCCAGCAGCGGCATGCCGATCAGGGCGACGGCGACGACCACCCGCAGCACGGCGTACAGGTGCTCGGTGACCTTGCCGAGGCGGATCTCCTCGATCTCCTGGGCGAGCAGCCCGCGTCCGGTGGCGATGACCACGCCGGCGGCGAGGCCGGCCAGCACGGTGAACAGCAGCACCAGGACGAAGTCGAGGACCAGCCCGGCGAGGATCAGCGCCACACCGGCGGTGACCAGGCCGAGGGCGAGCAGCCGACGGCGGGACAGGCCCGGCAGGGTGGCGCGGCTGAGCCGGATGCCGACGGCGGGCGCGCCGGCGGCGGCGAGCACCACCAGGCCGTAGCCGATCGGGCCGGCCAGGTGCTCGGTGGCGGTGAGCAGTCCGAGCGCGGCGACGCCGGCCATCGAGGCGTAGGCGGCGGCGATCGAGAAGGTGAAGTACGGGGCGGAGCCGGTACGGCCCTTCTTCAGGGACGGGCCGGGCGTGGCATCGGTGGGCGCGCGCAGGCCCTGCAACGGGGAGCGCGGCGCGGTGTTGGCGCCGGCGGGCAGCTCCTGGAAGTACAGCAGCCCGGCGTTGACGGCGAACAGCACGGCGGCGCCGAGCGCGGCGACGGTGAGCTGGTGGCCGCGCAGCCAGTGCAGGCCGACCGCGGCGAGCACGTTGTTCAGCAGCGTGAAGCCGATCAGGCCGGTGGCGGCCAGCGGCAGGGCGGCCCAGCCGGTGCGCAGGTCGAGGGTGCGGACGGCGTCCAGCGAGGCGGCGGCGGGCGGGCCCGCCTGTTCGGGGACGGCCAGCAGCGCGGGGACGGCGGATTCCTTGCCGATGGTCCAGACCCGTTCGGCGGCGCCGGCCACGAACACCGAGCCGAGCAGCGCCCACGTGGCGGAGCTGGGCGACCAGACCACCCACCAGGGGGCGAGGCCGATCAGCAGGGCGCGGACCAGGTCCGCGCCGAGCAGGCTCCAGCGCCGGTCGATCCGACCGCCGACCAGGGCGTGCACCGGGCCGAGCAGGGCCGCCCCGAACAGGCCGGAGGCGAGCAGCCGGGCCGCGAACAGGGCGGCGACGGCCAGCGCGAGCGAGCGGTAGCCGTGCCCGAACTGCCCGCCGAGCACGGCGGCGACCACGGTGAGCGGAACGAGCACCAGAACGGACAGCCGGTCGGCGGCACCGCCGAGCAGCTGGGTGGTCCACAGCTTCCGGTAGGGCCGCAGCCGGAGCAGCGCGCGGGCCCGTTCACCGGGTGTCCCCGCGGGGGCGACCTGGGCGGCGCGTGCGGTGGGGGGCAGCTCCTCGCTCGTCATACCGTCAGCGTAGCGAGTGCGCGGCCCCGACCTTAACGGGCCCGCCCGGATTCGAACAGGCCCGTTACGCAGCGTCCGTCAGCTCTCCTCGGATGTGTTCTCCGCGGTGGCGGACTCCTTCGCCGCCGTCTTCTTCGCCGTGGTGGTCTTCTTCGCGGCCGCGGTCTTCTTCACCGCGGTGGTCTTCTTCGCCGCGGTCTTCTTGGCCGCCGTGGTCTTCTTCGCGGCCGTGGCGGTCTTCTTCGCCGGGGCCTTCTTGGCGGCCTTCTTCACCGGTCCGCGGGCGCGCTTCTCGGCGAGCAGCTCGAACGCCCGCTCCGGGGTGATGGTCTCGACCTCGTCGTCCTTGCGGAGCGTCGCGTTGGTCTCCCCGTCGGTGACGTACGGGCCGAACCGGCCGTCCTTGACCACCACCGGCTTCTCGCTGACCGGGTCGTTGCCGAGCTCCTTCAGCGGGGCGGCCGCGGCGGCCCGGCCGCGCTGCTTGGGCTGGGCATAGATGGCCAGCGCCTCGTCCAGGGTGATGCTGAGCAGCTGGTCCTCGCTGGTCAGCGACCGCGAGTCGGTGCCGCGCTTGAGATACGGGCCGTAGCGGCCGTTCTGCGCGGTGATCTCGTTGCCCTCGGGGTCGGTGCCGACCACCCGGGGCAGCGAGAGCAGGCGCAGCGCGTCCTCGAGCGTGACGGTGTCCAGGTCCATGGTCTTGAACAGCGACGCGGTGCGCGGCTTGACGGCGTTCTTGCCGGTCTTCGGGGTGCCCTCGGGGAGCACCTCGGTGACGTACGGGCCGTAGCGGCCAGCCTTGGCGACCAGCGGGTTGCCGCTGATCGGGTCGGTGCCGAGCTCGCGCTCGCCGCTGGGCTTGGCGAACAGCTCCTCGGCGAGCTCGACGGTCAGCTCGTCCGGCGGCAGCTCGTCGGGGACGTCGGCGCGCTGCTCGGGCTCGCCCTCGACGGCGGCCGGGCGGGTCACGTACGGGCCGAACCGGCCGACCCGGAGCACGATGCCGTCGCCGATCGGGAAGGAGCTGATCTCCCGGGCGTCGATCGCGCCGAGGTCGGTGACCAGTTCCTTCAGGCCGCCGAGGTGGTCGCCGTCGCCGTTGCCCGCGTCGGCGGCGCCGGCTGCGGCGGATCCGTTGGCCTCGCCCTCACCGAAGTAGAAGCGCTTGAGCCACGGCACGGACTCGGCCTGGCCGGCCGCGATCCGGTCGAGGTCGTCCTCCATCTTCGCGGTGAAGTCGTAGTCGACCAGCCGGCCGAAGTGCTTCTCCAGCAGGTTGACCACGGCGAAGGAGAGGAAGGAGGGCACCAGGGCGGTGCCCTTCTTGAAGACGTACTTCCGGTTGATGATCGTGTCGATGATCGACGCGTAGGTGGACGGGCGGCCGATCTCGCGGTCTTCCAGCTCCTTGACCAGCGAGGCCTCGGTGTAGCGGGCCGGCGGCTTGGTGGCGTGGCCCTCGGGGGTGAGCCGCTCGGCGGCCAGCGGGTCGCCCTCGGCGACCTGCGGCAGCCGGCGCTCGCGGTCGTCCAGCTCGGCGTTCGGGTCGTCGGCGCCCTCGACGTAGGCCTTCAGGAAGCCGTGGAAGGTGATGATCTTGCCGGAGGCGGAGAACTCGGCGTCCCGGCCGTCGGCGGAACGGCCGCCGACCTTGACGGTGACGGACTGGCCGACCGCGTCCTTCATCTGGGAGGCGACGGTGCGCATCCAGATCAGCTCGTACAGCCGGAAGTCGTCGCCGGACAGCCCGGTCTCGGCGGGCGTGCGGAACCGGTCGCCGGACGGGCGGATCGCCTCGTGCGCCTCCTGCGCGTTCTTCACCTTGGAGGCGTAGGTGCGCGGCGCGGACGGCAGGTAGTCGGCCCCGTACAGCTGGGTGACCTGCGCGCGGGCCGCGACGATCGCGGTCTCCGACAGCGTGGTCGAGTCGGTACGCATATAGGTGATGAAGCCGTTCTCGTACAGCTTCTGCGCGACCTGCATGGTCCGCTTGGCGCCGAAGCCCAGCTTGCGGCTGGCCTCTTGCTGCAGCGTGGTGGTGCGGAACGGCGCGTACGGGGAGCGGCGGTACGGCTTGGACTCGACGCTGCGGACGCTGAACGCGGTCTGCTCCAGCGCGGCGGCCAGCGTGCGGGCCGCCTGCTCGTCCAGGTGCAGGGTGTTCGCGGCGTTCTTCAGTCGGCCGTCGGTGCCGAAGTCGCGGCCGGTGGCGACCCGCTTGCCGTCGACGGAGACCAGCCGGGCGCCGAAGTTCTCGGGGTTGGCGGCGTCGGCGGCGGTGCGGCCGGTGGCGAAGGTGCCGACCAGGTCCCAGTAGGAGGCGGAGGTGAAGGCGATCCGCTCGCGCTCGCGCTCGACCACCAGGCGGGTGGCGACCGACTGGACGCGGCCCGCCGACAGCTTCGGCATGACCTTCTTCCACAGCACCGGGGAGACCTCGTAGCCGTAGAGGCGGTCCAGGATGCGGCGGGTCTCCTGCGCGTCGACCAGGCGCTTGTTCAGGTGGCGCGGGTTGCGCACGGCCTCCTGGATGGCGTCCTTGGTGATCTCGTGGAAGACCATCCGGTGCACCGGCACCTTCGGCTTCAGCACCTCCTGCAGGTGCCAGGCGATCGCCTCGCCCTCGCGGTCCTCATCGGTGGCCAGGAAGAGCTCGTCGGACTCCTTGAGCAGCGACTTCAGCTTGGTGACCTGGGACTTCTTGTCCGGGTTGACCACGTAGATCGGCGCGAAGTCGTGGTCCACGTCGACCCCGAGGCGGCGCACCTCGCCGGTGTACTCGTCCGGAACCTCGGCGGCCGTGCCGGGCAGGTCGCGGATGTGACCGACACTGGCCTCGACGATGTAGCCGGGGCCGAGGTAGCCCTTGATCGTCTTGGCCTTGGCCGGCGACTCGACGATGACGAGTCGCTTGCCGTGCGCGGTCTCGCTGCTCGGGGACACCTTCGCTCTTCTCTCCCGGTCGTAAACCAAAGCTCCTGGGCTGTCGCACCGCGACGGTCCCACCAGCGGAGTGTGACCGTACCCTGGCCACCCTTGTCAAACGGACGGATGCCGCTTTTTCACCGGCAAGGCCGACCGACGCCACTCGAACGGTAACCCGATGGCCGCTCTTCGGGCATGTCTTTCCGGGGCAAACAGGCCTTCCACCGGGCCCGGACCGGCGCGTCCACGGGCGGTCCGGGCGGGTTTCCGCACACTCCGGGCACCGCGGAAAGCGGACCGGACGGCGGGAGAAAAGAGGAGCGGAACAGTGCGCTCCGTAATCGGGCGGGGCCCTCGCGGCGCAGGGTGGAGTCAGCGCAGGGCGAGCGCGAGCAGGGTGGGGTCAGCGCAGGGCGAGCGCGAGCAGGGACAGGCCACCCGCCAGCGCCGAGGTGCCGAGCAGCGCCCAGAACAGGTCGGCGGGCAGCGAGGGCAGTTCCTGGCGCGCGGCCAGCACCACCCGCTCCGGCCGCCTCGGGTCGTACGCGACCTGAACGGCCGCACCGGCGGCCAGCTGCGGCGGGCGGCGCAGCGGCGTGTGCCCGCGCGGACGGGCCAGCACCAGGTGTCCCAGCGGATCGGGGTGCAGTTCGTGAACGGTACCGAGCCCGGCCTCGACGAACCCGTCGGCGGTGTCCACGGAGTAGGAGAGCAGCGGGCTGCTGTCCATCGCGTCGGTCCGGTCCCGGTCGGCGACCACCTGGGCGGTGGCGGGCACGCCGTACCGGCGCAGACGGTGGCGAAGGCGCAGTTCCACGGCGCACCACAGCAGCAGCGCGCTCCCGAAGACCACCAGGACCGCCCCGCCCACCAGCGTCGTCGGCGTCTCCACCAGGTCCTCCCCCGCACTGCCCACAGCCTGTGGACAGCACCCTGGCACCCGGTGGACAACCTGCGGCGGACTCCCGGCGTCCGAGGGGCCACACCCGGGGAACGCCCGGGTGAACACGGCCGCCGGCCGGGGCCTTCGGTGTCCAACGCGGCCGGACCGCACAGGTCACCCGAAGCACCGACCACGCGGACGCGTCATGCCGATACTTCAGGTGACCAATGTCACCGCCCGGACAACGACCGGTTCGGGCCCGGCCGGCTCCGCTCAGGGCCGGTTCAGCCTCGGCCGGTTCAGCGGACCGGCTCGATGAACCCCTGCTCGGTGAGCAGCCGCAGCGACTCGGGCACCCGGGCCCGCAGCTGCGCCGCGTCCTCGCCGAGCAGCTGGGCGATCGCGTCGACGATCTCCCCGGCGGCCAGCGTGCCGTCGCAGACGCCGACGAAGCCCGCGCCGACGGTGTCCACCTTGGTGGCGCGCCGCATGCCCCGGTTGTGACGGAGCACCACGTGCTCGGGGTCCTCGGAGCCGGGTGCGCCGATCTGCTCCTGCACCACCTCGTCGGCGAGCAGGTAGCGGGCGGCCAGCAGCCCGGCGTCGTCGTGGCCGCGCAGGAAGTCCTGGCGGGCGAACCACTCCTCGATGTGCGGGCCGAGCGGCTGCTCCACCGGGTGCGGCCACTCCTCGATCCGCACCACCGGGTCGGCCGCGCCGGACGCCCGCAGGGTGATCCAGCCGAAGCCGATGCCCTCCACGCCGGCCGCCTCGAAGCTGTCCAGCCACTCCTCGTACCGGGTGCGGTACTCGTCGCCGCGGTGGTCGCCGCCGTCGCGCAGCCACAGTTCGGCGTACTGGGCGACGTCCTGCACCTCGCGCTGCACCACCCAGGCATCCAAGCCGGTGCCGGCCACCCAGCCGGCCAGCCGGTCGCGCCAGTCCTCGCCCTTGACGTGCTGCCAGTTCGCCAGCAGCTGGCAGTAGCCGCCGGGCTCCAGGTGGTCGGCGGCGCCGCGCACCACGCTGCGGCACAGCTCGTCGCCGGCCATCCCGCCGTCCCGGTAGGTGAACCGGCCGGCCGGGGAGATCACGAACGGCGGGTTGGAGACGATCAGGTCGAAGCGCCGCTCGCCGATCGGCTCGTACAGGCTGCCCTCGGCGGTGGTGACGTTGTCGAAGCCGGACAGCGCGGCGGTCAGCCGGGTGAAGTGCAGGGCGCGCGGGTTGAGGTCGGTGGCGGTGACCCGCTGGGCGTGCCGGGCCGCGTGCAGCGCCTGCACACCGGAGCCGGAGCCCAGGTCCAGCACCTCGCGGACCGGGCGGCGCACCGTCAGGTTGGCCAGCGTGGTGGACGCGCCGCCCACCCCGAGCACCAGGTCGCGGCGCTCGACGCCGGCGTCCGTCCGCCCGGAGCCGATGCCGCCCGCGCCGCCGACGGCGCAGCCGAGGTCGGACACCACCCAGGCGTCCGCGCTGGGCAGGCCGGCCACCTCGTCGGCGTACGGCCGCACGTCCACGGTGGCGCGCAGCTCGGCGCCGTCGCGCACCAGCCAGCCGTCGGTCAGCAGGCCCTCGACGGGCAGGGCGGCCGCGGCGGCGGCCTCCGGCACCGGCTGTTGCAGCAGGAACAGCCGCACCAGGGTCTCCAGCGGCGAGCCGCCGCGGGTCGCCCGCAGCGCCGGGACGGCCTCGCTGCGGGCCAGCGCCGCGTACGCGGCCGGGCCGAGCAGGTCGAGCAATCCATCGGCGGTGAAGGAGGCCTTCAGCAGCGCCTCCCGCAGTTCCGCCGTCCGGGCGGTATCAAGAACGGGGCTGTTCGTCACCCCGCCATTCTCCCCCGTCCACCGGCGCGGCCCGTCCACCGCACCCGGCGACGGGCCGACCGGTCGTCAGCTCTTGCTCGGCGAAGCCGATCCGGCGCCCTGGTCGGGCGCCCCCGAGGACGGCGCGCCGGATGACGGGGCACCGTTGCCGCCGGGCGACGCGGACCCGGACGGGTTGGCGCTGCCGGACGGGTTGGCGCTGCCGGACGGGTTGGCGCCGGACGACGGGTTGGCGCTGGCGGACGGGTCGGCGGCGGGTGCGCCGGCGCCGGCCGCCTTGCAGCCGGGCTGCTTCTTGATCGCGTCGCCGAGGTCGCCGCTCTGCAGGGTGGCGAGCGCGCCGGTGGAGACCTGGGACAGGCGCTGCACCTGGTCGCCGACGCTGCGCAGGCCGTCCGCGAACTTGGCCTGATCGGCGTTGGTCAGCCCGTCCAGCTTCTTCTGCGCGTCCAGGTAGCCCTGGGCGACCTGCTTCAGCTCGTTGACGGCGTCCTGCTGGACCTTCGCCCCGTTGTCGATCTTCGGCACGCCGGCCTTGTCCACCGCGTCCGCCAACTGCTGGTTGGTGGTGGCCAGCGCGGCCAGGTCGGTGGACAGCCGCTTCTGCAGGTCGACGGGGGACTCGCCGTCCTTGACGTTCCCGGTGTCGGCGAGCGCCGCCCGGGACTGCGAGATCGGGTCCCGCGCGGCATCGCAGACGTTCTTCGCCCAGCCGTCGAGCTTTTTCGCCGAATCGTCGGCGGAACAGCCGACGGCGGCGAGCGCGAGCAGCGCGCCGAGCGTGGAGACGGTGACCAGTCGCTTCTTCACCGGGGCCCTTTCGGTCGCTGACACCCGGTCCCGGGCATCGACCAGCGAACCTACACGGCCACCCGCCCCCGGCTGCGCGGAAGGCTGCGGCCAGCGACATCCGGGCAGCTCAGCGGGCCCGGCCCGGCGCAGGGCTCCAGGCGGGAGCGCGCGGACGGGTCTCAGGCGTCGGGCGGGTCTCAGGCGTCGGCGTCGGGCGGGGCGACCGACCAGCTCATCCGGATCACACCGCCGTCGTCGCCGTTGCCGACCTCGACGTCCTCGACCAGGCCGGTGATGACCGCCAGGCCGAGCGCGTCCTCGTCCTCGGAGCCGCCGCCCGCGGCACCGGCGGCGTGCGCCGGGCCGGCCTCGTCGGCGACCTCGATGAGAAAACGCTTCTCCTGCTCGATCAACGCGACCCGGACCGCCCCGTCGACGCCGTTGCGCTGGTGCAGCGCCACCGCGCGGGAGCAGGCCTCGCCCACCGCGAGCCGCAACTCGTCGAGCACCGACTCGTCCACCCCCGCACGTCTGGCCACCGCGGCGGCCACCAAACGGGCGGTCCGCACGTGCTCGGGCAGTGCGCTGAATCGAAGTTCGACGGTTGCCATGTCTCCCCTCCGGGGTTGCTCCCCACCGCCGGGCACACCGGCCCGCACGGCGGAGGCGGGAACACCGACCGCGCCGGCCGGGCAGGGCGCAGTGCCCGGCCGACCGGCGTCGGTCGATCGAGAAGATTCGGTTGGAACGGCGGACCGACGGAAGGTCAGTCGGTCGCCGCGACGGCGTCGTCCACCGAGTTGTGGATCGGGAACACCTTGGTCAGACCGGTGATCCGGAAGATCTTCAGGATGCGCTCCTGGTTGCACACCAGGCGCAGCGAACCCTCGTGCGCGCGCACCCGCTTCAGGCCACCGACCAGCACACCGAGGCCGGTGGAGTCGAGGAAGTCCACGCCCTCCATGTCCACGACCAAGTGGTAGTTGCCGTCGTTGACGAGCTCGACAAGCTGCTCGCGCAGCTTGGGGGCGGTGTACACATCGATCTCGCCGCCAACCTCGACGACCGTGCGATCGCCGACAGTACGGGTCGACAGGGACAGGTCCACGGAACCTCCAGCACCTTGCCTTGCTACGTCATTGCGATCTTCAGCCCCACGGCTGCGACCACGTGGTCGCAGGCCCAGGGCGCGGCAAACCGGCAGGTCGGAGCCTCGGTTTCTGCGGCCCTCGGCCATGCGGCCGTCACGGGCTTCATTCAACCACTTGCGACCATGGGCGCACGATGGTTAACAGCGATTCTCCGTCACGCCGGTGACACACTGGGTCTTCATGCCGCCCCGTCACCACCAGCCCGAGGCCCTGCTCGCGACGCTTTCCACCGAGCGCGGCAGGTCGGATCGCCTCACCCATACGGAGCAATTGCCCGCACGCGAGGCGCGCTATGCGCCTTGGCCGGAAGGAATCCGTCAGGAGGTGGTCGCGGCCGCCGCCCAGCTCGGTGTGCTGCTGCCCTGGGCGCACCAGGCCGAGGCGATGGACCTGGCCGCGGCCGGGCGGACCACCGTGATCGCGACCGGTACCGCCTCGGGCAAGTCGCTGGGCTATCTGGCCCCCGTGCTGAGCGACCTGCTGACCGGCACCGAGGCCCGCAACGGGCGCGGCGCCACCGCGCTGTACCTCGCCCCCACCAAGGCGCTGGCCGCCGACCAGCGCCGGCGCGCCGCCGAACTCGTCCCCGACCGGGTCCGGGTGGCGCTCTACGACGGCGACACGCCCCCGCAGGAGCGCGAGTGGGTCCGCCAGTACGCGTCGTACGTGCTGACCAACCCCGACATGCTGCACCGCGGCATACTCCCCGCCCACCCACGCTGGTCGTCCTTCCTGAAGGCGCTGAAGTACGTGGTGATCGACGAGTGCCACACCTACCGCGGGGTGTTCGGCTCGCACGTCGCCCAGGTACTGCGCCGGCTGCGGCGGTTGTGCGCCCGCTACGGCGCGTCGCCGACCTTCCTGCTGGCCTCCGCCACCACCGCCGAGCCGGCCGTCACCGCGCAGCGGCTCACCGGCCTGCCCGCGACCGCCGTCACCGAGGACTGCTCGCCACGCGGCCCGATGGTGTTCGCGCTGTGGGAGCCGCCGCTGACCGAGAACGTCGGCGAGCACGGCGCGCCCGTCCGCCGCTCCGCCACCGCCGAGGCCGGCTACCTGCTCACCGACCTGGTCCACGGCGGCACCCGGACGGTGGTCTTCGTCCGCTCCCGCCGGGCCGCCGAACTGGTCGCCCTGCAGGCCCAAGAGCAGCTCGGCCAACCGCTCGCCGCCCGGGTCGCCGCCTACCGCGGCGGCTACCTGGCCGAGGAGCGGCGGGCCCTGGAGCGCGACCTGCACACCGGGCGCCTGCTCGGTCTGGCGTCCACCTCCGCACTGGAACTCGGCGTGGACGTCTCCGGCCTGGACGCCGTCCTGCTGGCCGGCTACCCCGGCACCCGGGCCTCGCTCTGGCAGCAGGCCGGACGCGCCGGACGCGAGGGCCAGGGCGCGCTGGCGGTGCTCATCGCCCGCGACGACCCGCTGGACACCTATCTCGTTCACCACCCCGACGCGCTGTTCGCCACCCCCGTCGAGGCGACCGTCCTCGACCCCGACAACCCGCACGTGCTCGCCCCGCACCTGTGCGCCGCCGCCGCGGAACTCCCGCTCACCGACGCCGACCTGGAACTGTTCGGCCCGTCCAGCAAGCCGCTGCTCCCGATACTGGAGCGACGCGGCCTGCTGCGCCGCCGGAGCGACGGCTCCTGGTACTGGACCCGCCGGGAGCGCGCCGTGGACGGCGTGGACCTGCGCGGCAGCGGCGGCAGCCCCGTGCAGATCGTCGAGGCGGACACCGGACGGCTGCTCGGCACCGTGGACGCGGAGGCCGCGCACACCACCGTGCACACCGGCGCCGTCCACCTGCACCAGGGACGTACCTATCTGGTCCGGGAGTTCGACCTGGAGTCCTCGGTCGCACTGGTCTCCCCCGCGAATCCGCCGTACACCACCTCCGCTCGGGACGTCACCTCGATCTCGATCCTCTCCACCGACACCACCGAGGAGTGGGGCGAGGCCCGGCTCAGCCTCGGCTCGGTCGAGGTGGTCAACCAGGTCGTCGGCTACCTGCGCAAGCGGATCTCCACTGGCGAGATCCTCGGCGAGAGCAAGCTCGACCTGCCGCCCCGCACCCTGCGCACCCGCGCCGTCTGGTGGTCCGTCACCGAGGACCAACTCCTCGACGCGACCATCCCGTTCGACCAGCTCCCCGGCGCGGCCCATGCCGCCGAACACGCCTCGATCGGCCTCCTTCCACTGTTCGCCACCTGCGACCGCTGGGACATCGGGGGCGTCTCCGTACCGCTGCACCCCGACACCGGCCTCCCCACGGTCTTCGTCTACGACGGTCATTCCGGCGGCGCGGGCTTCGCCGAACGCGGCTTCCGCCGCGCGGTGGAGTGGCTGACCGCCACCCGGGACGCCATCGCCGCCTGCGAGTGCGACCGCGGTTGCCCGTCCTGCGTCCAGTCCCCCAAGTGCGGCAACGGCAACGATCCCCTCGACAAGGCCGCCGCTATCCGCCTGCTCACCACCCTCCTCGCCCACGCTCCCGACCGGCCGGACAGCACCGACACTCTCGGCCCCTCCGACGCCCCCGATGCCTCCGGCGACGGCGCGGCCGGCCCGCTCGACTGACGGCCCGTCCGTTTCGGCGGCGTTGTCGCCCCAGGCCCACAGCGGGCCGGCCCGGGAACGGGCTCGGGCCGGCCCGAGCGGGACGGGCAGGCCCCGGATCGGGACCTGGACGACCACCTCCACCGCGTCCCGGTCCGGCAGGACGCGGCAGGAGACGAGATCGGCTCGCTCCTGGGCCCGGGTCAGTTCGACTGCCCGGCCACAGCCGCCGTCCGGGTCGAGCAGTAGGCGGTCGGCGGCGGCCAGCGCGGCCAGGTCGGCCGCCGACTCGGCACGGTGGCGGGCGACCACGACCTGACCCACCATCAGGCAGGCCGAGAAAACCACCACGCCCAGCAGGCCCAGCGCGACCAGCCACACCGTCGCCGACCCACGGTCGGACGCGGCGGCCTCGGCAGGCAGACGGTGTCGCTCTCGCACGGCAGTTACCTCCTCTCGACTTCAGCTTTCGTCGGTCAGCACGTCCTCGCGGGCGCTCACCGCGGTGGCGGTGAGGCGGACCGACAGGAGGGCGGCGAGGCGGCCTGGGCCCGGGCAGGGGGCCTCGACGGTGACCCGGGCAGTGGTCGCGTCCAGCGCGACGGCAACCTTCGCGCCCTCCGGGGCGGCTGCCGCGGCAATCGCTGCCGCGTCGCCGTCCCCGCGGGCGGCGGCCCGGGCGCCCGCCCGGGCCGCGTCCACACAGCGGATCTGGGCACCGGCGGCAACCACTCCCCAGATCAGCATCGCCGCGAGCAGCACCAGGGCAGGCAGGGCCACCGCTGTCTCGGCGGTGACCATCCCCGAGTCCGGCGCCCTCGTGCGGCCGGCCCGGCGCTCACGCCGCATGCAGGGCGCGATCGAGGATCTCCGACAGCGCGCCGGAGACCGTGCCACTGGTCACCACCTTGTAGAGCACCGCCGCGAAGGCACACGCCGCCACCGTGCCGATCGCGTATTCGGCCGTACTCATCCCGGCGTCCGGCGGCCCCTCCGCCATCGTTCGGTACCGGTGGCGCAGCCAGCCGCCGATTCTGCGGGTGGCGCGCACTGCGAGCGCCGGCCGGACAGGCGGGGAGAGAGTCATCATCGGTGAAATCCCTTCGTTGGAGTGGAAATTCGGCAGGTACGGATCAGAGCCGCTGGGAGAAGGTGCCGGTCAGGCCCATCACCACTGGCACGACGCCGATCAGCACGAACGCGGGCAGGAAGCAGAGCCCGAGCGGTGCGGTCGCCAGGACGCCGGCCCGGCGGACCCTCGCGTGCGCCGCCCGTGCGGCCGCCGCCCGCTGGGACTGTGCGAGGCCGGCGAGCGCGGTGGCCGGTGGTGCGCCGCTGAGGGTGGTGCGGGCCAGGCAGCGGGCGAGCGGGGCCATCGGTGGGCAGTCGGTGGCCAGTTGCTCCCAGCAACGCTCCGGGGAGGCACCGAGGGAGAGCTGGGCCGCGATGCCGGACAGGCGCTCCCGCATCGGGGACGGGACGCTCTCCGCGACCGCGAAGGCCGCTCCGGCCGGGGAACCGCTCGAACCGAGACAAGCCGCCAGCAGGTCTGCGGTCAGCGGCAGTTGACGGACCAGCCAGTCATGCTCGGCGGTCCGCCGCCGCTCGCCGGGCGACCGAATCCTGGGCAGCGACCGCCACCCCGCCCAGCCCGCCACCAAACCGACCACCGGGCCCGCCCAGCCGCCGACCAGGACGGCGGCGGACACCCCGAGCAGCACGGCCAGCGGCCGGTCGCCCGCCACCCAGCGGATCGCCCGTCGTACGGCATCCCCGCCCCGGCCACCCCGCCCATCCCGCGCGGGGACGGCCGCCACTGCTGGGACGCAGCGCCCGACCCTGCGCCGGATCGCCCGCCCTCGCACCACCGCCAGTGCCTCGCCGGCCAGGCCCACGGCGGCCACCGGCACCAGGATCACCATGGCGCCCACCTCACCTCCATCGAAACCTCCACCAGAACCTCCATCGACGCCTCCGTCGACTCGAACTCGGATCATTCGTCGACCAGTTGGCGCGCCTCCCCACGCCGTCCGGTGGGTCACCCCGGCTCCGGACCGGGCCACCGGACCCGTTCACTCCCACCGGTCCGCCCGGACGGCCGGCTGGTCCCCCGCGAGGGGCGATGCGGCGGCAAGCCACTGGTCCTGCCGGGATCGGGAGATCCCACACCCGGAAGCCACCGCCCGGACCGAGTCGGACCGCGACTCGGACCGAACCTCGGGCTGAACCTCAGGCCGGATCGGACGGGGCCCGGCCGGGGCGTCCTCGGCTGCCCGGACGATCCGGGCGGTCCAGGCGATGCCGGCGGCCTCCAGGACAGCCCCAGCGAGCAGGCTGAGCAGGCCCGCCGGGGTGTGCAGTAGGACCTGCGCCGGGTGGGCGCCGAGCGCGCTGCCCAGCCCCATGCCCACGGCGGGCAGGGCGGCCAGCACGATCACGGTGGTGCGTGGACCTGCGAGTTCGCCCGCGATCTCCTCCGCGAGCGCCCGCTCGGCGCGCAGCGCGTCCGCGACCTGCTCCAGGCCGAACGCCAGCCCCGTACCGCTCTCGGTGCTGACCCGCCAGCAAGCCGCGACGGCCGCCGCGCCCTCCCCGCCGGGCAGTTCGGCCACCTGCCCGAGGGCTGCGGGCAGGTCCGCCCCGTAGCGGCCGGCGGCCAGCCGGGCAGTCGGCTCGGGGCCGAGGCGACCGGCCCAGTCGGGGGCGGCCCTGGAGACCACCGAGTGCATGGCCTGTTCGGGTGTCGCGCCGCTGCGCAGTTCGGCCGCCAGGCCCGCGCACAGGTCGATCACAGCCGCGGCCCGTCGCCGCGCCGCCCGACCCGCGGCGTACCGCGCACGCCATCTGCGGAGCGGAACCACCGCACAGGCCGCCCCGATCAACGGCAGCACCGAGGCGGTGCTCTGCCCGGCTGCCGCCCCGGCAGGGAGCAGCAGCAGTTCGGGCACCAGCCAGCGCGGTCGCCGTCGCCGCCATCCCGCCCGAATCCGGGCGAGCCGACCGTCCGGCACCCGATGCCCGTTCAGCATCCGCCGCAGCCGCCCGTCACCACGCTGCCGGTGCCGGGCCGCCGCCAGCCAGACCGCCCCGAGCAACGCCACGCCGAGCCCGGCGACCGCACCGAGCAAAGCTGCCGCGCCGGCGGCGCCGGCCGACGCCATCGCCGCCAGGGCCCCGAACTCCCCTGCCATCACGACCTCCTGACCTCGGAGCGCAGCAGTCGCCACGCCACCACCCCGATCACGCAGAGCCCGACCACCCACAGCAATTCGATCTGACGCAGCGTCATGACACCTCCACCTGGGGTTCGCAGGAGGGAACGTCAACCGAACCGGTGTCCTGCTCGACCGGATCGGGTTCGGAGACCGCCTCGGGGTGCGGGGGCAGCTCGACGCCGCGTTCGGCGCAGAGGTCCCGCAGCCTGGTCCAGCCGGGGCCGGGTCGGCTGCGTCCGTCACGGTCGAAGTGGACGGCGGCTGTGGTGCCCGTCAGGCCGCCCGGGTCGGCGATCAGCAGGTGCAGGCCGGTGACCCGGCGTCGGCCGTCGGCGCGGTCGCGTCCGAGGTGGACGACGGCGTCCAGTCCGGCCCGGAGCTGGCTGTGCAGCGACTGCCGGTCGAGTCCGGCGAGCGAGCCGAGGGCTTCCAGGCGGGCAGGCACGTCGGCCGCCGTGTTGGCGTGGACGGTGCCGCAGCCGCCTTCGTGGCCGGTGTTGAAGGCGGCCAGCAGGTCGACCACCTCGGCGCCGCGGACTTCTCCGACCACCAACCTGTCGGGTCGCATCCGGAGTGCCTGCCGCACCAGGTCGCGCAGGGTCAGTTCCCCCAGTGACTCCTGGTTGGGCGGGCGGGACTGGAGCCGGACGACGTGCGGATGGTCCGGCCGGAGTTCGGCGGAGTCCTCCGCCAGCACGATGCGTTCGTTGACCGGGACGAGCCCGAGCAGCGCTGCGAGCAGGGTGGTTTTGCCGCTGCCGGTACCGCCGGAGATCAGCAGCGACAGTCGGGCCCGGAGCGCGGCGGCCAGCAGGTCGGCGCCGGACGGTGGCAGGGCCCCGGCGGCCACCAGTTCGGCGAGGGTGAAGGGCGTGCTGCGGCACGTGCGCAGCGAGATGTGGGTGCAGTCGGCGGCGATTGGCGGGAGGACGGCGTGCAGGCGGGTGCCGTCGGACAGCCGGGCGTCCACCCAGGGTCGGGCGTCGTCCAGGCGGCGCCCGGCGGCGGTGGCCAGTCGGTGGGCGAGCCGGCGAACGGCATCGGTGTTCGGGAAGCGCACCTGGGACGCGCGTTCCAGGCCCTTGCCTCGGTCGATCCAGATCTGGTCGGGTCCGTTGACCAGGACGTCGGTGACGCCGGGCTCGGTCAGCAGTGGGTCGAGCGGCCCGGCGCCGACGATCTCGGCGCGCAGACTGCGGACGGTGTTGAGCACGTCGGCCCCGCCGAGCGGTGGCCGGGCGGCGCGCAGCGCGGCGGCGACCGAGCCCGCGGTGGGTGCCGCGCCCGCCTCGGCGAGCCGAAGCCGGACGACATCGACGAGTTCGGCGGCCCCGTCCGCGGGCAGGCCGCCGGGCGGCCCGTCCCGTTCGGGCGCGGCCGACGCATGTCGGCGGACCAGGTAGCGCACCGGCGGGCCGGCTTCGGCCGGTGCGACGTCCTCGGCGGGCCCCGGCGGGGTGCCGCGCAGGGCCCGGGCGCGGGGTACGGGGATGCGCCGGTGGGTGCGGGTGATCGGCTGCCGGGCGGGCCTCGGCTCGTCGGTGTGCCCGTCGGTGGTGTCGGGGTGGGTGTCGACGGCGTGCAGGCGGTTGGCCATGGGTTCTCCTCAGGCCGCCACGACGGGCGGCATCGCTTCGGTCAGGAATTGCCCGCAGAAGCGGGCCAGCGGCCCGCCGTCCCGCAGGCCGGGCGGGGCGCCCCGTTCGGCGTCCAGGGCGAGGCCGGGCTCGGGGGCGAGCTCCCCGGCCAGGCGCAGGTGCAGGCCGCGGGCGACATCGGCGGCCGTGAGGCCGGACGGGCCGGGGGTGCGGACGACGGCCCGCAGGTCGGCGAGCCGTATCCGGACGGCCCCGGCGACCCGGTCGGCGGCGGCCAGCGCGCGCAGTTCGGCGGGGACCACGAGCAGCCCGGTGTCGGCCTGTTCGAGGGCCTGGGCGGCCGCCGCGTCGAGGTGTCTGGGCAGGTCGAGGACAACCAGCCCGCCGCGTCTGCGGGCGGCGGCCAGGACGCTGCTCATGGCTTCGGCGGGGATGGTCAGGGTGTCGGAGCGGTCCCAGGACAGCGCGCTGAGCCGGTGTGGCTCGGGCAGTGCCCTGGCGAGCTCGGCACCGCTGATCCGGCCGCGCGAGGCGGCCAGGTCCGGCCAGCGCAGGCCGCCGGCCTGTTCGGCGCCGAGCAGGACGTCGAGTCCGCCGCCGAGTGGGTCACCGTCGATCAGCATCGTGCGGTGTCCGGCCCGGGCGGCGCGGACCGCGAGCGCGCAGGCCAGTGTGGAGGCCCCGGCGCCGCCGCGGCCGCCGAGCACGGCGACGGTGAGCGCGGGTGGTCCGACGCCTTCGGTGGCGTCGGCGATCCGGTCGAGCAGCCAGGGCTGCGCGTCCGGCAGGAACAGCACGTGCTCCGCGCCCAGCCGGACGGCGCGGACCCAGATCTCGCCGTCGTCGAGGTCGAGTCCGAGCAGCAGCACGCCGGGGCGGCGGGGCAGGCCGGCGCACTGCTCGGCGAGGTCGTCGCCGACCAGCACCAGTGGGGCGTTCTCCCACAGCGGGGCGGGCGGTGGGGCGCTGCTGAGCAGCCGTGGTTCGGCTCCGGCGGCGGCGCACAGACGGGTGAGCTGTTCGGCGAGGGTCTCGTCGCCGGTGAGGATCAGCGGCCCGGGCGGGGGCTCGGGGCCGGTGGCGTGCGGGTCGGTGACGAATGCGGACAAGGCGGGCCTCCGCGTGGTGCGGGATCGGTCTGACGGCGCGTCGGACGCGGCGGCCCGGGTGGGTCGGCGCGGCGGCGCGGACACCACGGTGGGGCACGGCACGGAATGCGTCAGCCGAGTTCGCAATGCCTGTGGATAACCCGCCCCTGTGGATAACCGAGCTCACTCGGACGGGGGCCAAAACAGTTCGGAATTGACGCATCAGAGATGCCAATATGACGCTCAATCCACTACGGAGAGTGACATATGACTGAGTGCGAAGAACCCTCGACAGCGGCTCGGAAACCGCCGGAACACCCCCTCCGAACCGCCCGTCACGCCACTCCCTGGAGGCTCAATTGCCTAGGAAAATGGCCCCGGACATGCGACGACCCCCGCCGGGGGGGAGAGCGGGGGTCGTCTATCCACGGCCCGACTCGGGGGGGAGGAGCCGGACCGGGTTAGCACGGTCGCGCGAACGATCCGTGACTTCCATGGTGTACCCGACCGCCCAGAAACACAAACCCGCACGCCCGCGGGTCCACCGAATGGCCGCCTGTTTTGCCGATCCCTCTATCCTCGGTTCCCGTGGACACCACCGAGAACGCCGACTTCGCCGACCGCGGTGCCGACTCCGACGCACCGGACTCCACCGAGCCCGTGACGGACACCACAGCGCCCGTCCGACCCGGATACGGCGTGCCGCGGACAGCCGCCTTCTTCGACCTCGACAAGACGATCATCGCCAAGTCCAGCGCCCTCGCCTTCAGCCGGCCGTTCTACCAGGGCGGCCTGATCAACCGTCGTTCGGTGGTGAAGAGCGCCTACGCCCAGTTCGTCTTCCTGGTCGGTGGCGCGGACCACGACCAGATGGAGAAGATGCGGGCCTACCTGTCGGCGCTCACCCGGGGCTGGAACGTCCAGCAGGTGCGGGAGATCGTCGCGGAGACCCTGCACGGCATGATCGACCCGATCATCTACGACGAGGCCGCGTCGCTGATCGAGCAGCACCACGCGGCCGGCCGGGACGTGGTGATCGTCAGCAGCTCCGGCTCCGAGGTGGTCGAGCCGATCGGCCAACTCCTGGGCGCCGACCACGTGATCGCCACCCGCCTGCACGTCGAGGACGGCCGCTACACCGGCGAGATCGAGTACTACGCGTACGCCGAGAACAAGGCCGCCGCGATCCGCGAGCTGGCCGAGCGGGAGGGCTACGACCTCGCCAACTGCTATGCGTACAGCGACTCCTCGACCGATCTGCCGATGCTGGAGACGGTCGGCCACCCGGCCGCGGTGAACCCGGACCGGGCGCTGCGCAAGGAGGCGGTGGCCCGCGAGTGGCCGGTGCTGGTGTTCAGCCGGCCGGTCGAACTGACGCGCAGGCTGCCAGAGTTCCACGCGCCCAGCCGTTCGGTGCTGGCCGCTGTGGCGGTCGGCGCGGCGGCGCTGACGGCCGGGGTGCTCTGGTACAGCGCGCGGCGCCGTCGCCCGGTGGCCTGAGGCCGCGCCGGGCGGATCGGTCCCGCGCGAAGTGGAACGACCCGACGCGGGGTGGAACGACCTTGCGTCGGGCGACGGTTCGCCATATCGGACAAACCGCACGGGAACCCGTCAAAGCATCCCTTTTCGGGTTCCCCTTTTGTCTGATCTGCGGTAGAAATGGGTTAGGCCCGCGAGACCCGGTCAGGACCCCAAAGGGGTCGTTCCGACAACGCAGTTCAGGCCCCACGGACCCGTGTACGGACAACTGGGCACCCACATGCAGCCGACCCGCTGTCGGGCCGCCGCACCAGGCGAAGGGCAACAGGACCCCGCCTGATGGGCATTGCACGGTGCATGCACTGGTAACCCGGTCTCCGTACCAGCGGCGACGCCCGGAAGTCTCGGACGTCGCCGCAACTGCATTACTGGGGTTTCCCGTTCAGCCCGGCCACCCGCCTCGGACGGCCGGAAGGTCAGACCATCCCGCGCTGCATCGCCTCGCACACCGCGGTGCTCTCGCGGACGCCGAGGCCGAGCCCGGCGGCGCAGTGGGTGAGCCAGCGGGCCATGCCCTCGGGGGTGCCCTCCAGGTAGCCGAGCAGGGCCTGCCGGTAGGCGGCGGTGCCGAGTTCGGCGAGGCCGACCTCGGCGGGGCAGATCGCCTTCGGGTCGAGGCCCTCGGCGGTCAGCACGATCCGCTGGGCGGCCCGGGCGACCAGGCCGTTGTAGCTGCCGAACGGGCGCAGCGCGAGCAGTTCGCCGTGTACGACGGCGGCGACCACCAGGGCGGGCGCGCCGCCGGTGGGGCGTTCGGCGCGGGCGGCCAGCAGTCCGGCGAGCTGGTCGAGGCGGGCGGCCGCCTCGTCGGCCGGGGGCGGCGGCGGGAGTTCGCCGACCGGTCCGTCGGGCGCGGCGCCTTCGGTGGCGGCGATTTCGCGCGGGAACAGCGGTGCGGCGTTCTCACCGGCCCGGCGCGGGCGGCCGGCGGACGGGTCGGCCTCGCCGACGGCGAGCAGGTGGAGGCGGGCCAGCACCTGGAGCGGGGAGGTGCGCCAGACACTGAGCAGCTGGCCGGCCTCGGCGGAAAGGCGCAGGGCCGCGCCGATCGTCCGGGCCTCGGGGTCGACGCCGAAGTCGGTGCGGCGGCGGACCTCCTCCAGCGGCCAGTCGGCGCCCTCCAGGGCGGCGGAGGCGCGGGCGCCGCGCAGTGCGGACTCGGACGTCACCTCGCCGGCCCGGCGCCGCATCACGCGGTGTCCGTAGAGGCGGTCGACGTTCTTGCGCACCTCGGCGACGGCCTCGGGGACCCCGGCCAGCTGGGCCAGCGGGGCGAGCGGGTCTGTTCCTGTGGTCACCTACCCGAGAGTAATGAATCGTCCGGGCCGTCGGGCAGCAACCCCCGGGTCACCCTTTCGTGGCAATCCGCCTTTCCCCCATGTGCGACACCCCAAACCACCGCTAGCATGAGCCGCAATCGGTGACGATAACGATTTCCAACAAGCGCCCTGCCGCGGCGGCAGTGCCATCGCACCCCGCGGCAGCCCGTGGCACACAGAGCCACAGCACCCCAGAGCTACAGCACTACAGAGCCAAAGAGCCGGAGACTCAGATGAAGATCGCCTTCGTCGGCAAGGGCGGCAGCGGCAAGACCACCCTGTCCGCACTGTTCATCCGCCACCTGGCCGCCGCCGGCTGTCCGGTGGTCGCCGTCGATGCGGACATCAACCAGCATCTGGGCCCGGCCCTCGGCCTGACGGATGCCCAGGCGGCTTCGCTGCCCTCGCTCGGCGCGCACCTGCCGGAGATCAAGGAGTACCTGCGCGGCGCCAACCCGCTGATCCGCTCCGCCGAGGAAATGATCAAGACCACCCCGCCCGGCCCCGGCTCCCGGCTGCTGCGGATCGTCGAGGAGAACCCGGTGTACGCGGCCTGCGCCCGGCCGGTCGCCCTGGACGAGGGCTCGGTGCGACTGCTGGCGACCGGCGCGTTCACCGAGGAGGACCTCGGGGTGGCCTGCTACCACTCCAAGGTCGGCGCCGTGGAACTGCTGCTCAACCACCTGCTGGACGGCCCGGACGAGTACCTGGTCACCGACATGACGGCCGGCTCCGACTCGTTCGCCTCCGGCCTGTTCACCCGCTTCGACCTGACCTTCCTGGTCGCCGAACCGACCCGCAAGGGCGTCTCGGTGTACCGCCAGTACAAGGAGTACGCCCAGGACTTCGACGTCCACCTGCGGGTGATCGGCAACAAGGTGCAGAGCGCGGACGACCTCGAGTTCCTGCGCCGCGAGGTCGGTGACGACCTGTACGCCTCGTTCGGGCACTCCGACTGGGTGCGGCGACTGGAGCGCGGGGACGAGCCGCCGCTGCGCGAGCTGGAACCGGCCAACCGCGAGGTGCTGGGCCGGCTGCGGACCGCCGCGGACGCCGCCCACCAACTGCGCGACCGCGGCCGCTACAGCGCCCAGGCGGTCCGCTTCCACCTGCGCAACGCGGAGAGCTGGGGCAACGCCAAGATCGGCGCGGACCTGGCCACCCAGGTGGACCCGGACTACGTGCTGGGCGCCGAACAGGCCCGGACCGCCGGGGTCTGAACCGCCCGCCCGAGGGGCCGGCCCGTCCTGCTGGACGGGCCGGCCCCTCGGCGTTTGCGACGAATTCCCGCTTGGTTCGAGTACCACACGATGTGGTGAAAAGCCCTTTTTGCGCTTCCACCGAACGCGCACGCTGTGCAAAGGTCTCATTACTCTCGGTTTACCAAGTCTTGAACCCGGGTCGCCACTGGCCGTCGCCGCGCACCCCGGGCCCCGCGCGGCCACCCACCGTCAGGCCGCCCCGCCACACCCGCTGCGACCCACGACAGCCGATCCGACCGAGACCTCACCGCCGGACCTGACTGCGTTCGTTCCCCCGGAAGAAGACGGGAAGAGACATGACCCTCGACATTTCCAGCGCCCCCATCGCCTCCGACACCACCGACCACGCCCCGCCGGGCACCCCCGCCACCCCGGACGGGGGCACCTCCGCCGGGCAGCGGGTGCGCGCGCTGCTGGCGCACGACCTGCCGGCCTCGCTCGCGGTGTTCCTGATCGCGGTGCCGTTCTCGCTCGGCATCGCGCTGGCCACCGGCGCGCCACTGACGGCCGGCCTGGTCGCGGCCGCCGTGGGCGGATTGGTGGCCGGCCTGCTCGGCGGGACCCACTTGCAGGTCAGCGGGCCCTCCGCCGCGCTCACCGTGGTCACCGCCGGGGTGATCGCCCAGTACGGCTGGCAGACCGCCTGCCTGGTGACGGTCGCCGCCGGCCTGCTGCAGCTGCTGCTCGGCTCGCTGCGGGTGGCCCGCGCCGCGCTCGCGGTCTCCCCCGCCGTGGTGCACGGCCTGCTGGCCGGAGTGGGCCTCACCATCGCGATTGCCCAACTGCACGTCATCCTCGGTGGTTCGCCGCAGAGTTCGGCCCTCGCCGACCTGCGCTCGCTCCCCGGCGAACTGGCCGGCCCGCACCCACCCGCGCTGGTGGTCGGCCTGCTCGCACTCGCCGTGCTCTTCGGCTGGCCGAGGCTCGGCCGGCTGCCCGGCCCGGTCGGCCGGTTCGGCACACGGCTGGCTCGGCTGCCCGCCGCCCTGGTCGCGGTCGCCGCCGCCACCACGCTGTCGCTGATCGCCGAACTGCGCCTGGCCCGGGTCGAACTCCCGGTCTGGGAGCACCACCAGTTCTTCTCGCCCCCCTCACCGGGCATGCCGGCCGGCCACTGGGCGGCCCTGCTCGGCCTGGTGCTCACGGTCGCCGCGGTGGCCGGTGTCGAGTCCCTGCTGTCCTCCGTCGCCGTCGACCGGATGACCCGCCGGGCCGGCGACCTGGATCGCGAACTGCGCGCCCAGGGTGTGTCCAACCTGCTCTCCGGGCTGCTCGGTGGCCTGCCGGTGGCCGGCGGCGCGGTGCGCTCCACCGCCAATGTGCAGGCGGGGGCGGCCACCCGGATGTCGGCGGTGCTGCACGGCTGCTGGGTGCTGCTCGCCGCGCTGGCGCTGACCGCCGGGCTGCGCCGGATCCCGCTGGCCGCACTCGCCGCGCTGGTGCTGGTGGTCGGCGTGCAGATGGTGAGCTTCGCGCACATCCGCCGGGTGCACCGGCACCGCGAGTTCCCGGTCTACCTGGCCACCGTGCTCGGCGTGGTGCTGCTCGGCGTCCCGCTCGGGGTGGTCCTCGGCGGCTCGGTCGCCGTGCTGCTCGCCCTCTACCGGCTGACGCGGGCGCACGTCGAGGTGATCGCCGAACCGGACGGCTCCTGCACCGTCCGCACCCACGGTCCGCTGACGTTCGTGGCGGTGCCCAGGCTGAGCCGGGCGTTCGCCCGGATCCCGGCCGGCGCCCGGGTGACGGTCCGGCACGACGGCTCATTCCTCGACCACGCCGCGTTCGAGGCGTTGCACGCCTGGCGCGCCGACCATCAGGCCACGGGCGCCCAGGTCTCGATGCTGACCGACCGCCAGGCACAGGAGGTACTCGACCCGGACGGCACCGTCCTGGTCGACGACGCCCCGGGCGGGCACCGCTGCAGCGCCTGGACGCCCTGGGTCGGCCACCACTGCATCGAGCCGGACGAGGACGATCCGCACGTCCGGTTGCTGCACGGCGTGCGCGGCTTCCAGCAGCACACCGCCCCGCTGGTCCGCCAGGAACTGGCCCGGCTGGCCCGCGACGGCCAGACCCCCTCGCAGCTCTTCCTCACCTGCGCGGATTCCCGGATGGTCACCAGCATGATCACCAGCTCCGGCCCGGGCGATCTCTTCACCGTCCGCAATGTCGGCAACCTGGTGCCCGCCCCGTACGAACCGGGCGCGGCAGACGATTCGGTGGCCGCCGCCGTCCAGTACGCGGTGGAGGTGCTGGAGGTCGCCTCGATCACGGTCTGCGGGCACTCCGGCTGCGGCGCGATGAAGGCCCTGCTGGACGGGGTGACGGAGCAGACAGGGCCGCCCACGGCGCTGGCCCGATGGCTGCGCAACGGACGCGGGTCACTGGCCCGACTGCGGCGGGCCCCAGCGGAGTTCGAGGGCCGCGCGGCGGCGGATGTGGCCGAGCAGCTGTGCATCACCAATGTGGTGCAGCAGCTCGACCAGTTGATGGCCAATCCGGCCGTCGAACGCCGGGTGTCGGACGGGTCGCTGCGCCTGGTCGGGATGTACTTCGACTTCGCCACCGCCCAGGCCTATGTGATGGACAGTCGGTCGGGCCGCTTCGCGCCGGTGCACGCGGAGGCCGAGCACCCAGCCGGGCAGACGCCGAAACCGGAACTGGCCGCGTAGCCGACAGCGCGACCGGGCAGCCGTCGGCCACCGACCGCCGACCGCCGGAAACCCGACGCCGGCCGCAGTCCACGAACGGCAACCGCAAAAGCAGCCGCTGGGCGCAGACCGCCAACTGCCGGTCGTGAAGAAGAAGACAGGGGCGCGTGGAGACAACTCCAGCGCCCCTGATTGTGCGTCAACCGCCGGTTCGGTGGTTGAGCAAATTGGCCAGGTCCGCGGGGGTGACGTAGCCGGGCCAGCGATGGTCGTCGAACAGGTGGACGCCGGCGTCCTGGTAGCACTGGTCGACGAGTTGCGAGCAGATCATGTGCTTGGTGGAGGCGACGTACTTGCGCAGCGGCGGGCCTGCGGGGAGGTGCAGGCGGACGGCGGCGAGGGCGAGGTAGTCGGTGAAGGAGTAGGGGGTGCCGAGGTAGGAGCGGGCAGCGGTGGTGATGGCGGTGCGCTGGTCGTCGGTGAGCGGTATGCGGCCGGTGGACCAGAGCACGGGGTGTCCGTCGTAGTCGCCGAGCGGATCGAGTGCCGCTCCGCCCGGCTGGGCCTCGACCACGTGGCCGTCGCCGACGAAGACGAAGGCGTGTTCGTAGTCGGAGAAGCCGTCGCCGTTGAGGAATTGTCCGATCCGGATCAGGCGGCCGGTGCGGCCGTCCATGCGGACGACCGCGAAGTCGCCCGGCCGGGGTGAGGTGTCGGTCATGCAGAACCCCCGTCACTGTCGCGTACGGTGATGGGTTGCGTACTGACAGTGGAGTACCGGGGCCGGGGGTCGTCAAGGTGCCGTGCGGGATTGATCGCCCCTGGGGGCGGGAAGTCGTCGGGTACGACCGGCCGAGCGGCATCGGAGGCATCCACCCGGGGCGCAGCCTCCTGTCGATCAAAGGTCTACACCAATTTTCCGGAGCCTCTTGTCAACACGGCTCTTGGCCTGGTGAGCTGTGCGCTGGGACACACGGGACCATCCTCCGCACGGGGTTCCCGGTATTTGAGACTCGATGAGGAGTGCGCGTTGAGCAACGAGAGCCTGGCCAACCTGCTCAAGGAGGAGCGGCGCTTCGCCCCGCCCGCGGAGCTCGCCGCCTCCGCCAACGTCACCGCCGACGCCTACGCCCAGGCCTCCGAGGACCGGCTGGCCTTCTGGGCCGAGCAGGCCCGCCGGCTGAGCTGGGCGGTCGAGCCCACCGAGACCCTGGACTGGTCGAACCCGCCGTTCGCCAAGTGGTTCGCGGACGGCAAGCTCAACGTGGCGTACAACTGCGTCGACCGCCACGTCGAGGCCGGCAACGGCGACCGGGTCGCGATCCACTTCGAGGGTGAGCCGGGCGACAGCCGGGCCATCACCTACGCGCAGCTGAAGGACGAGGTCTCCAAGGCCGCCAACGCGCTGCTGGAGCTGGGCGTGGCCAAGGGCGACCGAGTCGCCGTCTACCTGCCGATGATCCCCGAGGCGGTGGTCTCGATGCTTGCCTGCGCCCGCATCGGCGCCGCCCACTCGGTGGTCTTCGGCGGTTTCTCGGCCGACGCGGTCGCCTCCCGCATCCAGGACGCCGACGCCAAGGTGGTGATCACCGCCGACGGCGGCTACCGCCGCGGCAAGCCGTCCGCGCTGAAGCCGGCCATCGACGAGGCGCTGACCAAGGTCGACGGCGTGGAGAAGGTCCTGGTCGTGCGCCGCACCGGCGAGGAGGTGGCCTGGACCGAGGGCCGCGACGTCTGGTGGCACGAGCTGGTCGACAGCCAGTCCGCGGAGCACACCCCGGAGGCGCACGACGCCGAGCAGCCGCTGTTCATCCTCTACACCTCGGGCACCACCGGTAAGCCCAAGGGCATCCTGCACACCTCCGGCGGCTACCTGACCCAGGCGGGCTACACCCACCACGCGGTGTTCGACCTGAAGCCGGAGACCGACGTCTACTGGTGCACCGCCGACATCGGCTGGGTCACCGGCCACTCGTACATCGTCTACGGCCCGCTCGCCAACGGCGCCACCCAGGTGATCTACGAGGGCACCCCGGACACCCCGCACCAGGGCCGGTTCTGGGAGATCGTGCAGAAGTACGGCGTCACCATCCTCTACACGGCGCCCACCGCGATCCGCACCTTCATGAAGTGGGGCGACGACATCCCGGCCCGCTACGACCTGTCGAGCCTGCGGGTGCTGGGTTCGGTCGGCGAGCCGATCAACCCGGAGGCATGGGTCTGGTACCGGGAGCACATCGGCGCGGGCAAGACCCCGATCGTCGACACCTGGTGGCAAACCGAGACCGGCGCGATGATGATCAGCCCGCTGCCGGGCGTCACCGAGACCAAGCCGGGCTCGGCCCAGCGCGCCCTGCCGGGCATCGCCGCCACCGTGGTGGACGACGAGGCCCGCGAGGTGCCGAACGGCTCCGGCGGCTACCTGGTGCTGACCGAGCCGTGGCCGTCCATGCTGCGCACCATCTGGGGCGACGACCAGCGCTACATCGACACCTACTGGTCGCGCTTCGAAGGCCGCTACTTCGCCGGTGACGGTGCGAAGAAGGACGAGGACGGCGACATCTGGCTGCTCGGCCGGGTGGACGACGTGATGCTGGTGTCCGGTCACAACATCTCGACCACCGAGGTCGAGTCGGCGCTGGTCGGGCACCCGGCGGTGGCCGAGTCCGCCGTGGTCGGCGCGAGCGACGCCACCACCGGCCAGGCGATCGTGGCGTTCGTGATCCTGCGCGGCAGCGCCACCGACAGCCCCGACCTGATCGCGGAGCTGCGCAACCACGTGGGCAAGACGCTCGGCCCGATCGCCAAGCCGAAGCAGATCAAGGTGGTCTCCGAGCTGCCGAAGACCCGCTCCGGCAAGATCATGCGCCGCCTGCTGCGCGACATCGCCGAGGGCCGCGAGGTGGGCGACACCACCACGCTGGCCGACTCCACGGTGATGAACCTGATCCAGTCCCAGCTGCCGGGCGGCACCGAGGGCTGATCCACCGTCAGACAACGGGCCGGGCCCGCTCCGAGGTCTCACGGAGCGGGCCCGGCCCGTTGTCGTTCCCGGGCACCCAAACACTCATAAAGTGAGACAGAACGACATACCTCTTGCCGCACCCCGTTAGGATGTCAAGGAACCATCAAGGTTCTGAGGCGCGCCGGGAAGTCTGGTCGGCACTGCACCACCCGTGTGTCCGCATGCCGCCCGCCTCAGGAGGTCCCCCCGTGGCCAGCCCGTCCAACGAGCGCCGCCAGTTCCTCGGTCTGCTCCCGCTGCCCGAACGCCGCTTCATCGCCGACGCGCTGCGCACCGAGACGGTCGGCGGTGTACTGCTGCTGGGCGCCGCCCTGGTCGCGCTGATCTGGGCGAACGTCTGGCCGCACGCCTACGAGACGGTCCGCGGGCTGACCTTCGGCCCCTCCGAGCCGCTGCACCTGGACCTCCCGCTGGAGGCCTGGGTGCAGGACGGACTGCTGACGATCTTCTTCTTCGTCGCGGGCATCGAGCTGAAACGTGAGTTCGTGGCCGGGGAGCTGCGCACGCCGAGCGCGGCGCTGCTGCCGGTGGTGGCGGCGGTGTGCGGTGTGGCGCTGCCGGCGGTGCTGTACACGGTGGTGAACGTGGTCGGGAACGGCCATCCGGCGGGCTGGGCGATCCCGACCGCCACCGACATCGCGTTCGCGCTGGGCGTGCTGGCCGTGGTGGGCAGCCACCTGCCGTCCGCGCTGCGGGCGTTCCTGCTGACCCTGGCGGTGGTGGACGACCTGATCGCGATCCTGATCATCGCGGTCTTCTACTCGACCGGGATCACCTTCTGGGCGCTGGGCGCGGCGTTCGCGGGCCTGGTGCTGTTCTGGTTCCTGCACCGGCGCGGGCTGGGCCGCTGGTGGGTGATGGTGCCGCTGGGAGTGGTGATCTGGGCACTGATGCACGAGAGCGGCGTCCACGCGACGGTGGCCGGTGTGGCGATGGGCCTGATCCTGCGCTGCCACCGCGAGGAGGGCGAGGAGCACTCCCCCGGCGAGCACGTCGAGCACCTGGTGCGTCCGCTGTCGGCGGGGTTCGCGGTGCCGATGTTCGCGCTGTTCGCTGCGGGGGTGCCGGTGTCCGCGAAGGCGCTGGGCGAGGTGTTCACCGAGGCCGCGCCGCTGGGCATCCTGATCGGCCTGCTGATCGGCAAGTCGGTGGGTATCTTCGGCGGCACCTGGCTGGCCGCCCGCTACACCAGGGCCACCCTGAACCCGCAGCTGACCTGGTCCGACATGTTCGCGCTGGCCACCGTGGCGGGCATCGGTTTCACGGTGTCGCTGCTGATCAGCGACCTGGCGTTCGTCGGCGACCCGCACCTGGCCGAGCTGTGCAAGGAGGCCGTCCTGGTCGGCTCGCTGACCTGCGCGGTGGTCGGCACCCTGCTGCTCAAGCGCCGCAACCGGTACTACCGGCAGCTGTGCGAGGACGAGGAGCGCGATTCGGACGGCGACGGCATCCCCGATGTGTACCAACAGCGGGGGTGACACGCCGTCCGCCGGGGACCCGGAGTGGTGCCCGACTCACCGGTAGGGGCATGATGCTGAGCTGACACCCGTGCGTGACGCACCCTCAGCGCGCCGCACCAAGCCCGCGAAGTGGAGACCGCCGATGGCCGCAGGAGCCACCAACCCGAACGGCAACGGCCGCATCCCGCACGAGGGCGAGCGCACCGTCGGCGAGCTGTTCGCCGCCGCCTCCGCCGAGCTCTCCAGTCTGGTGCACGACGAGATCGCGCTGGCCAAGGCCGAGATCAAGGCGGACGTGGTGCGCGGCGGCATCGGCACCGCGGCCGGGGTGGTGGCCGGCGTGGTGGCGCTGGCATCGATCCCGATGTTCTCGTTCGCCTTCGCCTGGGGCCTGCAGGCGCTGGGCATCACCACCGGCTGGTCGTTCGCCATCGTCGGCGGTGCGTACGTGCTGATCGCGCTGCTGCTGGCGTTCATGATGATCCGGTACTTCAAGAAGGTCCGGAAGCCGGAGCGCACCATCGCCGGTGCGCAGGCCACCGCGCAGGTGCTGAAGAACGCCCGGCCGCGGCCGGCCACCAAGGAAGAGATCGACCGGGCGCTGGGCCGGATCCAGTGACCGACGGCCGGTAACGGTTTACGCCCGGGTGTGAGTGCCGGGCAGGTACGGAGGGCGCGGGTATGACAGGCTGCGGGTATGTCGTTGGACCAGAAGCCCGTGGATGAGCCCGCCTCCGTTCCCGTCCGGCCGGGTGCCGGGGAGCCGTGGAGCGTCCGCTCGGCCGGGCCGTGGACGCACCGCGATCTGGCCGCGAACGGCGCGCGTTTCCACATCGCCGAACTCGGCGAGGGCCCGCTGGTGCTGCTGGTGCACGGCTGGCCCGAGTACTGGTGGGCGTGGCGGCACCAGCTGACGGCGCTCGCCGAGGCGGGCTTCCGGGCGGTGGCGCTGGACCTGCGCGGGATGGGCGGTTCGGACCGCACGCCGCGCGGCTACGACCCCGGCAACCTGGCGCTGGACGTCACCGGCGTGATCCGTTCGCTCGGCGAGCGGCAGGCGCACCTGGTGGGCCACGGCACCGGCGGCACGCTGGCCTGGGTGGCCGCGGTGATGCGCCCCTCGGTGATCCGCAGTCTGACGGTGGTGTCGGCCGCGCACCCGCGGCACCTGCGGCGGGCGCTGCTCACCGACCGCCGGCAGATCGCCGCATTCGAACACGTGCTGGGCTTCCAGCGGCCGTGGATCCCGGAGCGCCGGCTGGTCGCGGACGACGGGGCGCTGGTCGGCGACTACCTGCGGGCCTGGACCGGGCCGAACACGCTGCCCGAGGAGGCGGTGACGTCCTACCGCCAGGCGATCCAGGTGCCCAGCACCGCGCACTGCTCGATCGAGCCGTACCGCTGGCTGATGCGCTCGATGGCCCGGCCGGACGGCATCCAGTTCGCGCGCCGGATGAAGAAGCAGATCACCGCGCCGGTGCTGCACGTGCAGGGTGCCGCCGACCCGGTGCTGCTGTCGCGCACCGCGCTGGGGGCGGGCGAGTTCGTCTCCGCGCCGTACCGGTGGCGACTGCTTCCGGGGGTGGGACACTTCCCGCACGAGGAGGTGCCGGAGGAGTTCACGTCGGAGCTGATCGGGTGGGTCCGGCAGCACAAGGACGGCTGACCCTCCGACGCCAACGCCGGTACGCCGAAGCAGACTTGACGGCGTTCATATGACAAGCGCATAGGCCAGTCGCATGCCGCCAGGGCGGTTACTCCGGGCGGCCCCAGGGAATCCCTCCGGTATGACCTGGATGCCCGATCGAGAAGCCCAGCCGCGCCGAGGCCGCCGTGGCAGCAGCAACTCGCAGCAGCACGTTCCGCAGCCGGACTGGCCCTACCAGCCGACCGAGCGGACGCCACGCGGCGCGGGGTACCGGCTCGGAATTCCGAAGATCATCGGACGGCGCGCCCGCTGGGTCGGCGCGAGGCTCCGCCGGGAGGGCTGAGGGCCGGCGGGCGCGAAACGCAGGCGGCGCGAAATCAGGGGCGCCTGCGCTTCGCGTTCGCGAAAGGTCTCAGCCCAGCACGCTCGGCGAGATCGCGGTGGACCAGAGCAGCAGCCCGAAGGTCGCCACCGACATCACCGGGACCAGGATCTTGGTCTCCATGTCGTTGCCGGTGCGCTTGATCAGCACGACCTCGTAGCGCTCTTTGTGCGGCCACAGCAGTGGCGAGCCCTGCTTGGTCAGGCAGTCGCCGAGCAGGTGCGCCAGGGTGCCCAGGGCCACCGCGTACGGCAGCCAGCCCGGGGCGTCGGGCAGCCAGGTGAGCATGCCGAAGGTACCGAGCGCGGCCAGGCCGACCACGATGATCCACGGCGCGTGCCCGTGGCCCGGCGGGTGCAGGCGCAGCGCCTTGATCGCCATGGCGAGCAGGAAGAACGTCAGGCCGATGGTGAAGTACCGGCCCAGGAAGGTGATGCCGGCCCAGCTGCCAGCGCCCATCAGGGCGACGAACAGCAGCGAGTGGGTGGCGTGCCGGTGGCCGCCGGAGGCCCAGGCGACGAAGCGGCACAGCGCCTTGGAGATGGGGCCGAGGAAGTTGGCGATCGTCCCGTCGTGGTGGTCGAGGTCCGGCAGCAGCGCCGCGCCCGCGCACAGCACGGTGCCCATCAGCACGCCGGCCGGCGTCAGGTGAATGCCCATCAGCGGTGGGACGAACGGCGCGGTGGCCGCGAACAGCAGCGCGCCGCTGACCGCGTGCGAGTGACCCATCATGACGTCTGTCGAACCTCCCGTCGGGCTCCGCCGGGGGCGACCCGGCTGGGCCGTTCGGGTGAGCTCCGCCGACGCTACCAGGCAGGGCCGACGGGTCGTCAGGGAATGCTCGGCGGGTGGACGGTCAGAGCGCGCAGCCCTCGGTGCCGACCTTGCCGGTGGCGGTGGCACCCTCGGTGACGTCCTCCTTCACCTCGGCGGCGGTCAGCACGTAGCCGGTGTCGGAGCTGTCCAGGGACTTGGCGAACACCACCCCGTACACCTGGCCGTCCGGGGTGAGCAGCGGGCCGCCGCTGTTGCCCTGGCGGACCAGTGAGCGGACCGAGTAGACGTCGCGGACCACCTGGCCGCGGTGGTAGATGTCCGGGCCGTTGGCCTGGATGCGACCGCGGATGCGGGCGGGCTGGACGTTGAAGGCGCCGTTCTCGGGGAAGCCCGCGACGATCGCCGAGTCGTTGGTCCGCGCCTCGCCGGCGAAGGTCAGCGGCGGGGCGTTCAGCCGGGGGACGTCCAGCACGGCGATGTCGCGCTGCCAGTCGTAGCGGACCACGGTGGCGTCGTAGAGCTGGCCGGTGCCGCCGATCTGCACGGTCGGCTCGTCGACGCCGCCGACCACGTGCGCGTTGGTCATCACCCGGTGCGGGGCGAACACGAAGCCGGAGCCCTCCAGGGTCTTGCCGCAGGAGGGGGCGGTGCCCAGCACCTTCACCAGCGAACCCTTGGCCTTCTGCACGCCCGCGCTGCCGGCCAGTGCCGGGTCGGGCGGTTCCACCTCGGTGATCGGCTCCTGCTCGAACGGGTTGAACACCTGCGGGAAGCCGTTGCGGGCGAGTTCCTTGCTGAAGTCGGAGAACCAGTTCGGGGCGTCGGACGGCAGCGCCGACTGCACCGAGCCGAGCACCTTGGAGGTGCGCACCTGCTTGGAGACCGTCGGCAGTGAGGTGCCCGCCAGTGCCGAGCCGATCAGCCAGGCCACCAGCAGCATGGACATCACGTTCACCAGCGAGCCGCCGACCGCGTCCAGCGCCTTGACCTTGCCGCGGCCGATCCGTCCGCGCAGCTTCCAGCCGAAGTGGGTGGTGATCGCCTGGCCGATCGCGGCGAGCACGATCACCACGACGACCGCCACCACCGAGGCGGTGGTGCCCTGGGAGAGGTGGCGCAGCAGGAGCGGGAGCAGCTGGACGGCGATCAGGCCGCCGCCGAGGAAACCGAGCACCGAGAGCACGCCGACCACGAAGCCCTGCCGATAGCCGGAGACGGCGAAGCCCAGTGCGGCGGCGATCAGCAGCAGATCCAGGACGTTCACCCGGATACCCTCCCACGTCCCACCGGGCGGGGGACACCGGCCACCGGTGGTCGCTCGATCGGGTCAGCCCGGCGGGCAACGCGCCCGGATTGGTTGCGACTGTCTGACCATCCGGACAGCTGACGAGGGACCAGGGAGTCGTGCCATGGAACAGCCCAGGTGGGACGTGCCCGTCGTGGAGCGCACCGAGTTCCAGCCGGCCCTGGACCTCCCGCCGTCCGCCCGCCAGAACCGGCTCACCGTGCTGCTGCGTCTGCTGCTGCTGATCCCGCAGTTCATCGTGCTGTGGCTGCTGTCGATCGTGGCCTTCGTGGTCACGGTGATCGGCTGGTTCGGCGCGCTGTTCACCGGCCGGCTCCCCCGGTTCGCCGCCGAGTGGCTCTCCGGGTACCTGGCGTACGACACCAGGGTCTACGCCTCGATGCTGCTGCTGGTCGACCGCTACCCGCCGTTCCGCTTCGCCGCACCCGAGCACCCGGTGCGGATCGAGGTGCGCCCCGGCGAGCCGCTGAACCGGCTCGCGGTGTTCTTCCGGCTGCTGCTGGTCATCCCCGCCGCGATCATCCAGGGCCTGCTGCAGGCTGGCTGGTGGACGCTGTCCGTGATCAACTGGCTGATCGTGCTGATCATGGGCCGGATGCCGCAGGCGCTGTTCGAGGCCACCGCCGCCGTGCTGCGCTACCGGATGCGGTTCCAGGCGTACCTGATGATGCTCACCTCCGCCTACCCCAAGGGCGTGTTCGGCGACCCGCCGAACTCCGAGCCGCAGCGCTCCGCGACCCGGCCGCTGGTGCTGACCGGGGCCGCGAAGGCGCTGCTGGTGATCTACCTGGTGCTCGGGGCGGCGTCGTGGGCGGCGAGCTCGGCGAGCGACGAGTGGAACAACGAGGACAAGAACCCCGGCACCAATGGCGTGATCTCGACGCTCGCCCCGCTGCGCGTCGAACGCTGAGCGGTGGTCAGGAGCGGTGGCGCAGCGACAGCGCCACCGCCTCCTCGGAGAGTTCGACGGTGCGGCCGCTGTCCCAGGGCCGCTCCAGGCCGCTGAAGTGCAGCACCCGGTCGATCACCCCCGCCGTGAAGCCCCACACCAGTCGGCCGGCCACCTGGAACGCCGGGCCGGTGGTCCCGGACGGGTGGCGCAGCCGGGCCCGGTTCGCCGGGTCGGTCAGCTCCGCCAGCGGCACCCGGAACACCGCGCCGGTCTCCGCCGGGTCCACCACCGCGACCGGCGACTCGTGCCGCCACCAGCCGAGCACCGGCGTCACCACGAAGCCGCTCACCGGGATGTACAGCGCGGGCAGCCGGGCGAACAGCTGCACGCCGGACGGGTCGAGCCCGGTCTCCTCGGTGGCCTCGCGGAGCGCCGCCGCCAGCGGGCCGGCGGTGGCCGGGTCGCCGTCCTCCGGGTCCAGCGCGCCACCCGGGAAGGACGGCTGGCCGGCGTGCGAGCGCAGGCTGCGGGCCCGCTCGATCAGCAGCAGGTCCGGGCCGGTCGGGCCCTCGCCGAACAGCATCAGCACCGCCGACGGCCTGCCTCCCTCGGCGGGCGGCAGGAACCGGCTCAGCTGCTCCGGCACCGCCCGCTCGGCGGCGTCGCGCACCGGCAGCAGCCAGTCGGGCAGACCGTCCCGAAGCACTGCGGGCCCCGTCATGCCTTGCCTCCCACGTTCTTCCGGGCCGCCCGCACCGCGGCTGGGGCGGTGTCGGGCAACGGGTGTCCGGCCGCGACGTCGGCGCGGGCCGCCGCCTCGCCCGGGAAGTCGGCCGGGGGGCGCAGACGCTGGCCGGGCTGTCCGGCGAGCTCGTACTTGAGCAGCTTGCGGGCCTGCTCGGGGTCGGACTCGCCGGTGCCGTACGACGGGCAGAGCGGCGCGATCGGGCAGGCCCCGCAGGCGGGCTTGCGGGCGTGGCAGACCCGGCGGCCGTGGAACACCACGCGGTGCGAGAGCATCGTCCACTCGGACTTCGGGAAGATCGCGCCGACCTCGGCCTCGACCTGTTCCGGGTCCTCGGCGGTGGTCCAGCCGAAGCGGCGGGCGAGGCGTCCGAAGTGCGTGTCGACAGTGATTCCGCTGCCGCCGAAAGCGTTCCCGATGACGACGTTGGCGGTCTTACGGCCGACCCCGGGGAGGGTGATCAGGTCCTCCAGCTTGCGCGGTACCTCGCCGTCGTAGCGGTCACGCAGGGCGATCGACAGGCCGATCAGCGACTTCGCCTTGGCCCGGAAGAACCCCGTCGGGCGGACGATCTCCTCCAGCTCCTCGGGGACGGCCGCCGCGAGATCCTCCGGCGTCGGGTACTTGGCGAACAGTGCCGGGGTGGTCTGATTGACCCTCAGGTCCGTGGTCTGCGCCGACAGCACGGTCGCCACCAGCAGCTGGAACGGCCCGTCGAAGTCCAACTCCGGGTGCGCGTACGGGTAAAGCTCCGCCAGCTCACGGTTGATCTTCCGGGCCCTGCGCACCATCCCCAGGTGCGTCTCGGGCTTCTTCCGCCCGGCCTTCGCGACCTTGCTCTCTGCCATGCACGAAGGCTACGCCGATCCGCGGGGCCCCCGGCCGCTTTGCCCCGAGGACGACGCACTGCCCGGCGCTCCACCGGGGAGCGTCGGGCAGCCGGTGCGGGCGGGGTGGATCAGGCGGCGGCCTCCACGGGCTCGGTGGCGGGGGCCGGGGTGCGCAGGGTCAGGAGCGAGGCCAGGGCGCCGAGCAGAGCCAGGGCGGCGGCGCCGAGGAAGGCGGCGGAGAAGCCGTGGGTCAGGGCGACGGGGTTGCCGATCTCACGGGCGCCGTTGGCGGCGGCGACGGCGGTCATGGCGGCCAGGCCCAGGGCCGAACCGACCTGGTAGGAGGTGTTGACGATGCCGGAGGCGAGGCCGCCCTCGGCGGGGTTCGGGACGGCGAGCGCGGTGCCCAGCGACGGGATGAAGGCGAGCGCCATGCCGACGGCGGCGAGCAGCGAGGCCAGCAGGACGTCGACCGCGAAGCTGCCGTCCGGGCGGGCCAGCGACAGCCAGTACATGCCGGCGGCGAGCGCGGCCAGGCCGGTGACGATCAGCGGCTTCGGGCCGAAGCGGGCGATCAGGCGGGGCGCCAGGACGATCATCATCAGCGTGATCGCGGCGGTCATCGGCAGCAGCGCCGCACCCGAGGCGAACGCCTTGAGGCCGAGCACCTGCTGCAGGTAGAGGTTGAGGAAGAACCACATCGGGATCCAGGCCGCCGCCATCAGCAGCTGCGCCAGGTTGGCGCCCGCCAGGTTCGGGCTGCGCCAGATGCCGAGGCGCATCAGCGGCTCGCTGCGGCGGGACTGGATGGCGACGAACGCGGCGATCAGCAGGAGACCGGCGGCCAGCACCAGCCAGGTCTGCGCGGAGTCCCAGCCGACCTCGGGGGCACGGACGATGGCGAACACGGTGACGGCGAGGCCGGCGGTGACGGTGATCGCGCCCAGCCAGTCGATCGAACCGCGGCGGACCGCGGCGGCGGGCATCACGGAGGGGCTCATCGCGAGCACGATCAGCGCCACCGGGAGGTTGATCCAGAACACCCACTCCCAGCTGGCGTACTGGGTGATCAGACCGCCGAGGAAGACGCCCGCGGTGCCGCCGGCCGGGGCGGCCGCGCCGTACAGGGCGAAGGCCTTGGGCAGTTCGGTGGGACGTCCGCCGAACAGGGTCATCAGCAGGGTGAGCGCGGCCGGGGCGATCAGCGCCGAGCCGGCGCCCTGGGCGGCGCGGCCGACCAGTTCGACCCAGGCGGTGCCGGCCAGGCCGGCCATCAGGGAGCCGGCGGCGAGGACGATCCAGCCGGCGGCGAAGACGCGCTTGGCACCGAGCAGGTCGGACAGGCGTCCGCCGAGCAGCAGCAGACCGCCGAAGGCGATCACGTAGGCGTTGAACACCCAGGACAGGTTCTCCTGCGAGAACCCGAGCGCGGTCTGCATCTTCGGCAGGGCCACGCCGATGATCGAGGTGTCCATGATGACCATGAACTGGGCGAGGGCGATTAAGGCGAGCGCCGTCCAGCGGCGGGGTGCGGGGGGTGCGGTGAGGTCTGACATGGCCGGGAGCTCCTCTGGAGATATACCGGGAGGGGGTATGTGGGCGGCGTGGGTGTGCGCGGGCCTGGAATCCGCGCGGGGGGTGGGGCGGCCGATCAGTGGTGGTGGGCCGACTCGCTGGGGTTCGGGCTCGGGGCCGGGGTGGTGGCGGGGGCGCCGTCCGCGCCGGCGGTGAGGGTGAAGACGGCGGTGTGGACGGTGCCGGCGTGCTGGAAGTCCAGGAACAGCCGGTAGTCGCCCGCGGTGGGGGCGGTGGCCGCGAAGTCGATCTCCGGGCCGGGCTTGGTGACGCCGTCGCCGGGCTCGCCGTTCGGGTGGACGTGCAGGTAGCCGAGGTCTCCGGCGCGCAGCACCACCAGGTGGCCGTAGGCGGCGAGGTAGGGGTCGAGGTCGGCGACCGGCCGGCCGTCCTTCGACACCGCGAAGGCGAGCTTGCTCGCCTTGCCGGCCGTCAGGTCGCCGGTGAGGGTCACGGTGTAGCCGTCGACGGTGACCGAGCGGCCGGTCTCCGGGAGGGCGGCCGGCTGGTAGTCGCCGCCGGCGTGCAGGTCCGCGCCGAGCGTCAGCGCCTCGTCCCCCGCGGCCGGGGTGAAGTCGGCGAACACCCGGTAGTCGCCGGCCTTGGCGATGTTCGCCGGGACGCTCCAGGTACCGTCCGCCGCGCGGACCGGGTGCAGGTGCTGGAAGGACGTCAGGTCGCGGCTGGCGATGATCAGGTGGAGCTCCTTCTCGTGCGCCGGCCGGTACGCGGTGAGCGGCTTCCCGTCCGCGGCCAGCACCCGGAAGCTCAGCTCGGTCGGGCCGGCGGCCGGGACCACCGGGTGGTCGAGGCTCAGGGTGTAGCCGCCCTCGGAGATCTGCAGACCGCCGACCGGGTGGTCGTCCTTGCCGGCGCTGCCGCCGTGTTCCTCGTGGCCGGCGGCGCCATGGTTCCCGTCGGCGCCGTGCGCGGCGTGGGACGCGGCCGGGGTGCCTCCGACGGCGTGGCCGACTCCGAAGGCGGCGCCGAACGCGACGGCGAGTCCGGACGCGAAGACGGCGACTTTGAGTGCGGTGTTCATGGCGGACTCCCTTGGCGCTGGCGGTGCCTTGCGACATCACGGAGTAGATACCCCCCAGGGGTATATGTCAAGCGTCTCGAAGCGTGGAGGCAGACCACCGCGAGGCTTGCGTGGAGCGAGAGTTGCGAGGTCAGGGGCGGTGCGGGCCGGGAACGGATCGGTGCCGGAAATTTTTCGCAGCCGGAGGAGTGGCCCGCCACCGGCGGGAACTACACCGGGCCCACACCCCCTATAGGGCCGGACCGGCCCTGGATTCGGACCGGGAAGCCCTTGTGCTGCATACCCCCCAGGGGTATAAATGTTTTCACCGGGAGGGATACCCCCTCCGGGTATCGAGAACTTCAACGGAGGATCCCATGTCCTGCTGCTCCAGCGACGGCACCTGCTCCACCACCGCGACCATCACCGCGCCGGCCGCCATCACCACCGTGTTCGCGGTGTCGGGGATGACCTGCGGGCACTGCGAGAAGGCCGTTGGCAAGGCGATCGGGGCGCTCGAGGGCGTCGAGGCCGTGCAGGTGGACGTGAAGAACGGGCTGGTCACCGTCGGTTCGGTGGCCGAGCTCGACGACGAGACGGTGCGCGCCGCCGTCGACGAGGCCGGCTACGAGCTGACCGGCCGCGCCTGAGGAACGAAGGAACCCGGCCACCCGCCGGGATGTTCGAAACCCACGAGGAGCCCCTGATGACCACCCAGGCAGCACCCGCCTCCACCGAGGTGGAACTCCGCATCGGCGGCATGACTTGTGCCTCTTGCGCCGCGCGGATCGAGAAGAAGCTCAACCGCATGGACGGCGTCCAGGCCACGGTCAACTACGCCACCGAGAAGGCCAAGGTGGTCATCGACGGGCCCGTGGAGGTCTCCGCCCTGATCGCCACCGTGGAAGCCACCGGCTACACGGCCGCACTGCCGGAGCCCCCGGCCGAGGACAAGGGCGAGCAGGCCGCCGACGTGGCCGACGAGCTGGCCCCGCTGCGGCAGCGGCTGATCACCTCGCTGACCCTGGCCGTGCCGGTGATCGCGATGGCGATGGTGCCGGCGCTCCAGTTCGACAACTGGCAGTGGCTGTCGCTGACGCTGGCCGCGCCGGTCGTGACGTACGCGGCGTGGCCGTTCCACCGCGCCGCCTGGACCAACGCCAAGCACGGCGCCGCCACCATGGACACCCTGGTCTCGCTGGGCACCGGTGCCGCGTTCCTGTGGTCGCTGTGGGCGCTGTTCTTCGGCGACGCGGGCATGCCGGGCATGCGGCACGGCTTCGAGTTCACCATCGCCCGCTCCGACGGCGCGTCGAACATCTACCTGGAGGCGGCGGCCGGCGTCACCGCGTTCATCCTGGCCGGCCGGTACTTCGAGGCCCGGTCGAAGCGGACGGCCGGCGCGGCACTGAAGGCGCTGCTGGAACTGGGCGCGAAGGACGTGACGGTGCTGCGGGACGGCCGCGAGGTGCGGGTCCCGATCGGGCAGCTGGCCGTCGGGGACCGGTTCGTGGTCCGTCCCGGCGAGAAGATCGCCACCGACGGCACCGTGGTCGAGGGCAGCTCCGCCGTGGACGCCTCGATGCTGACCGGCGAATCGGTGCCGGTCGAGGTCGGCCCCGGCGACGCGGTGACGGGCGCGACCGTCAACGCGGGCGGCCGGCTGGTGATCGAGGCCACCCGGGTCGGTGCGGACACCCAGCTGGCCCGGATGGCGAAGCTGGTCGAGGACGCGCAGAACGGCAAGGCCGCCGCGCAGCGCCTGGCGGACCGGATCTCCGGCGTGTTCGTGCCGGTCGTGATCACCCTGGCGCTCGCCACCCTGGGCTACTGGCTGGGCACCGGCGAGGGCTGGACCGCCGCCTTCACCGCCGCCGTCGCCGTCCTGATCATCGCCTGCCCCTGCGCCCTGGGCCTGGCCACTCCGACCGCGCTGCTGGTCGGCACCGGTCGCGGTGCCCAGCTGGGCATCCTGATCAAGGGCCCCGAGGTCCTGGAGAACACCCGCAAGGTCGACACCATCGTGCTGGACAAGACCGGCACCGTGACCACCGGCAAGATGACCCTGGTCGGCCTGCACACCGTCGAAGGCACCACCGAGGACGAGGCGCTGCGGCTGGCCGGCGCGCTGGAGCACGCCTCCGAGCACCCGATCGCCCAGGCCGTGGCCACCGCCGCGCAGGAGAAGTTCGGCGAGCTGGAGGCGGTCGAGAGCTTCGAGAACGTCCCCGGCCTGGGTGTGCAGGGCGTGGTCGACGGCCACGCGGTGGTCGCCGGACGCGAGGCACTGCTGGCCGACTGGGCGCAGCACCTGCCGGCGGAGCTGGTGACCGCCAAGGCCGAGGCCGAGCGGGCCGGCCGGACCGCGATCGCGGTCGGCTGGGACGGCGCGGCGCGGGCCGTGCTGGAGGTGGCGGACGCGGTGAAGCCGACCAGTGCGGAGGCGATCGCCGAACTGCGGGCGCTGGGCCTGCGTCCGGTGCTGCTGACCGGTGACAACAGGCTGGTGGCGGAGTCGGTGGCGGCCGAGGTGGGCATCCCCGCCGAGGACGTGATCGCCGAGGTGCTGCCGGAGGACAAGGTCGCCACCGTGCAGCGGCTGCAGGCCGAGGGCCGGACGGTCGCGATGGTCGGCGACGGCGTCAACGACGCGGCCGCCCTCGCCCAGGCCGACCTGGGCCTGGCCATCGGCACCGGCACCGACGCGGCCATCGAGGCCGCCGACCTGACCCTGGTCCGCGGCGACCTCCGCTCCGCGGCGGACGCGATCCGGCTGTCGCGGCGGACCCTCGCCACCATCAAGGGCAACCTGTTCTGGGCCTTCGCCTACAACGTGGCCGCCCTGCCGCTGGCGGCGACCGGCCTGCTCAACCCGATGATCGCGGGCGGCGCGATGGCCTTCTCCTCGGTCTTCGTGGTCGGCAACAGCCTGCGGCTGCGGACCTTCAAGGCCCGCTGAGCCTCAGGTGGAAGGAGTCCGGTCCGGGAGCCTCCCGGGCCGGACTCCGGCGTTTCCGGGACCGATCGGTTGGCCGATCGGTCGACCGATCAGTTTCCGAGAAGCCGCGGCGGTGGCCCCGTTCCTACGATGAAGAACGTCACCAGGGAACGGAACGGGAGAGCGGGTCATGGCGGAGAAGCACGAGGGTTTCACGGCGGACGAGCGCGCGGCGATGAAGGAGCGCGCCAAGGAGCTGAAGGCGGAGTCCAAGCGGGCCTCGGCCGCCGCCAAGGCCGCCGAGGCGGAGCGGGACCTGCTGGAGAAGATCGCCGAGATGCCGCCGGAGGACCGGCTGCTGGCGGAGCGTTTCCACGCGATCGTCACCTCGGTCGCGCCGGAGCTGGCGCCGAAGACCTGGTACGGGATGCCCGCGTACAACAACGAGGACGGCAAGCCGGTGTGCTTCTTCCAGAGCGCCGCCAAGTTCAAGTCCCGGTACGCGACCATCGGCTTCAGCGACCAGGCACGCCTGGACGACGGCGACCTGTGGCCGACGTCCTACGCGGTCGCCGACCTCGGCGAGGCCGAGTCGGCGCGCATCGCCGAGTTGGTGAAGCGCGCCGTCGGCTGAGCGGCCGGGTTCAGGAGGAGTACGCGCGCAGGGTGAGCAGGGCGGCGAGGGTGACGCCCGGGCGGGCCTCGTGCTCGGTGGACTCGGACCAGCGGGCCCAGTTGATCGGCCAGCCGCCGTCCGGGAGTTGGGCGGACACCAGATGCACGAGTCCGCGCTCCAGCTCGGCGTCGGAGAACCAGGCGCGGGCCAGACTGTCCGGGCGGGGCGCGAAGTCGTGCGGCAGGTGGTACTCGCGGGGCGCGTACCCGGGGGCGATCCGGACCTCCTCCGGGTGCGCCGGGTCCAGCAGCACCAGCTGCTGCTTGCGCACCAACTCGCCGAGGCGGGCGGCCTGTTCGGTCGCCCAGGCACGGTCCGGCGAGGTGTCCAGGATGCCGACGGCGGTGAACACCTCGTACGGGTGGGTGTGCTCGATCGCCTCGACGGCGCGGCGGCAGAACGCCTCGGCGGCCGTCAGCCACGGGTGCTGGACGCCGTGGCGCAGCAGCGGGGCGGCGATCTGGCCAGTGGAGAGCAGTTCGGCAGGCGGGTCGTCGGCGATCGGCAGGAACGGCGGGTGCGGGTAGCGGCGCAGGGTGGGCAGCACGGCGGGCACGCCGCCGTCCGGGGTGGTCAAAGTGACGGCCCAGTCGCAGAGTTCGCGGCCGCGCGGGCCGGTCAGCGCGCCGGCCTCGCCGAGGATGCGGGCGGCGGCACCGGCGGCCAGCGGTTGGGCGGCCGGGCCGCGGACGTCGGGTTCCAGGCCGTACGCCCAGCCGCCGTCCGGGGTGCGGTAGGCGTCCAGGGCGGCGAGGACGCCCGCTTGGTCCGGGGCGTCGAACAGGTGGGTGAAGCGCCGCTGTTCCAGGACCCGGCCCGCGGTCCACAGGTAGTCGGCGGCGCGCTCGATCGTGCTGTCGTCGATCCATGCCATGACCCGACCGTAGGCCGCCGGAGGGGGACGCGTTCGGTGTTCGCGGGACGCCACGAGAAAGTCGCGAAAAAAGATTCACGGGAAGCGATGAGTTCCGCCCGGGCCGCCCGTCCGTACCTGTGACGGCAAACGACAGCAGACGACAGCGGCGGCCCCAGCGGCAGCGCGGAACGCGGAGGAACCCGGGATGAGCGTCAAGGGACCGGCCAGCTACTTCCCCTCCATCGAGCAGAAGTACGGGCGTCCGATCGCCGACTGGCAGGAGCTGATCAGCAGCTCGCCGCTGACCAAGCACATGGAACTGGTCACCTGGCTGAAGACCGAACACGGCATCGGACACGGCCACGCCAACGCGCTGGTCGCCCACACGCTCGCCACCGCCGGCCGGCCCTGACCTCCCCCGGACCCGCACCATCCCCACCCCCCACCCCGCAGGAGTTGAAGATGACCGAGTACGTGACCTCCGCCGACGGCACCCGGATCGCCTACCAGGCCGCGGGCGAGGGCCCCGCCGTGGTGATCGTGGACGGTGCGATGTGCCACCGCGGCTTCGGCCCGTCCGCCGGGATCGCCGGACAACTCGCCGACGGGCACCGGGTGTTCAGCTACGACCGGCGCGGGCGCGGGGAGAGCGGCGCGGGCGGCGCGGACGGCGCGGACGGCTCGAGCGGCGCGGACGTCGTCGAGCGGGAGATCGAGGACCTGGCGGCGGTCGTCGCGGCGGCGGGCGGCAGCGCGACCGTGCTCGGACTGTCCTCCGGCGGTGCGCTGGCGCTTCGGGCGGCCGGCGCGGGCATCGGCGTCGAGCGGGTCGCCGTGTACGAGCCGCCGTTCAGCACCAGCGACGAGCAGCGGGCCAGGTTCGCGGGCTACCGGGCGGGCGTGGCACAGGACGTCGCCGCCGGTGACCGCGGCGCGGCGATCGCCCGCTTCATGACCTTCGTCGGCACCCCCGAGCCGATGCTCGACGGGCTGCGTAACTCGCCCGTCTGGCCGCTGTTCGAGTCGGTCGCGCCGACGCTGGTCAACGACGCCGAGGTGCTGGACGGCGCGGCGGGCGCCGCCGTACCCACTGAGCTGCTGGCCGCGCTGACCGTGCCGGTGCTGGTCCTGGACGGCGGCCTCAGCACCGACCTGCTGCGGGACGCGGCCCGGGCGACCGCCACTGCGGCCGCCGGGTCCGCGTACCGCACCCTGGAGGGTCAGACCCACGAGGTGGCGCCGGAGGTGCTGGCGCCAGTGCTCGCGGAGTTCGTCGCCAAGGGCTGACCGTGCGGGCTCCGGTCGGGACGGCCAACTGCCTCAGGGCGCGTCGACCAGGTGGCGGAGCAGCCGACTGAGGGCGACTCCGTCCATGGCCGGGCGGCCCGGTCCGGGGAAGGCGGCGGGGGCGAAGAACGAACGGTCGGCGGCCTCGACGTCGGGGATCGCGGCGCGGGCCAGGCCGACGCCCTGCGAGGTGATGCGCAGGCGCAGGGACCGGGTGTCGTCCGGGTCGGTGGTGCGGGTCAGCAGGCCCTTGGCCTCCAGCTTCCGCACCACCTGCGAGGTGGTGCGGACGTCGGTACCGGCCTGCTGGGAGAGCTCCTGCTGGTTGGGGGTCTTGCCCTGCTCGTTGAGCCACCAGGCGCAGGAGAGCAGGACGAACTGGGGGTGCGTCAGGTCGTAGGGGGCGAGCGCGGCGGCGACTTCGCGCTGCCAGCGCATGGTGGCGTGCCACAGCCAGAAGCCCGGGCTGTGCACCGGGCCGTCGGCCAGCAGGTCCTGCTCGACGATCGCTGCGTCTTCGGGGTGAATCTTCATCGGGCCACTCGCTCCGCCTGGGCCAGCAGGCCGGCCATTGCCTCGGGGAAGTCCTCGGTGATCATCGGGCCGAGCTCGGGGCCGAGCCCGTCGGCGTCGGGGCCGGTGATCTCGAGGCGGTGCAGGACGCGGGTGCCGCCGTCGGGCAGGGCGGTGAGGGTGTGCCAAAAGCTCAGCGTGGTCCCGCCGAACTCGGTCTCGTCGGCGTAGACGTGGTTCTCCTCGATCCGGGTGATCACCGAGACGATCGGCTCCTGGCCGGTCGGCGTCATGGCGACCTTGCTGCCGACGGCGAACGGGCCGTCGAGCGTCACCGACTCCATTGAGGTGTCCCAGCTCGGCCAGGCGTTCAGGTCGCTGAGCACCGCCCAGACGGCGTGCGGCGCGGCGGTGGTGTCGGCGGTGTGCTCGTGCTGCCACATGGTGAGGTCCCCCTGCAGAGTCGGTCGTGTTTCCGAGTTGCTCTACGCAGAGATTATCTCTGCGTAGAGCAACTCGCAAGCGCGACCGAACCTGACCGAACCCGATCACTTCTGACCACCCCCACCGACCCTCCACCCGCCCCCCACCGCCCCCCAAAGCCCGTGCACCCCGATCCGCCCCCCTGCTACGGTCGGGACACTTCACCTGGCTGTCCCGAGGAGCAGACTCCGATGCATGATGCCCGCGCCCTGATCGACCTGGGGGACGAAGCCGTCCGGCGGCTCGCACGTCGCGGCTACCGGCTCGACCTGTCCGCACTGGAGGCCCTGCAGTCCCGGCGCAACGCGGGCATTCAGGCCGGTGACGAGCTGCGGGCCAGGTCGAAGCAGGTCGCGCAGGAGGTGCAGCGGACGGCGAAGCAGGGCGGGGACGTCTCGGAGCTGAAGGAGAGCGCCCGCGCGCTGAAGGAGCAGATCCAGCAGAACGAGGCCGAACTGGAGACGGTCCAGCAGGAGTTGACCGATCTGCTGCTGACCATCCCGAACCTGCCGGCCGACGAGGCGCCGGACGGGTTCTCGGACGAGGACGCCCTCGAGGTGCGCCGGGTCGGGGAGCCGCAGGCGTTCGGCTTCGCGCCCAAGGACCACGTCGACCTGGGCGAGACCATGGGCATCATGGACTTCGGCCGGGCCACCAAGCTGTCGGGTTCGCGGTTCAGCGTGCTGCGCGGCACCGGTGCGGCGCTGGAGCGGGCGATCGTCGCGCTGCTGCTGGACCTGCACACCCGCCGGCACGGCTACGTGGAGCACGCGGTGCCGTACCTGGTGAACCGACGCACGATGACGGGCACCGGCCAGCTGCCGAAGTTCGAGGAGGACCTGTTCCGGACGGGCGTCGCGGACCGGGACCTGTTCCTGATCCCGACCGCCGAGGTGCCGCTGACCAACCTGTACGCGGACGAGATCGTCGCCCCGGCCGAGCTGCCGCTGGCGCTCACCGCGCACACCCCGTGTTTCCGTTCGGAGGCCGGTTCGTACGGCCGCGACACCCGCGGGCTGATCCGGCTGCACCAGTTCTCGAAGGTGGAGATGGTGCGGATCTGCGCCGCCGAGCAGGCGCGGGAGCAGATGCTGCTGATGGTGTCGCACGCCGAGGCGTGCCTGCAGGAGCTGGAACTCGCCTACCGCGTGGTCACGTTGGCGGCCGGCGACACCGGCTTCTCCTCGCAGCTGACGTACGACCTGGAGGTGTGGCTGCCCAGCCAGGACACCTACCGGGAGATCTCCTCGGTGTCGGACTTCGGCACCTTCCAGGGCCGCCGGGCCGGTATCCGTACCCGCGACGAGAACGGCAAGCCGACCCCGGCCGCGACGGTGAACGGTTCGGGTCTGCCGCTGGGCCGCACCATCGCGGCGGTGCTGGAGCAGCACCAGCAGGCCGACGGTTCGGTGCTGCTGCCGAAGGCGCTGCACAAGTACCTCGGCTTCGCCCGGATCGCCGCCGACGGCACCCCCGTCGAGGAGTAGAGCCCGAGAGCCAGGACGGCGCGTGGCCACCCCGACGCAAGGGGCGGCCACGCGCCGTCGGCGTGTCCGGGCGCGGGTGCGGTCACAGCTACCGGTGCGTTCAGCCGGTCGGCAGCGTCGCCGCCACCCGCCAGCCGGGGCCGTGCGGGCCGGCAGTCAGTTCGCCGCCGAGGTCGGCGATCCGGGTGCGCAGGGCGGTCAGGCCGGTGCCGCCGCCGGGGCGGGCGTGGGGGTAGGCGGGGCCGGTGTCGGTAACGGTGACGGTGAGGCCGGTGCCGGGATGGTGGGCGACGGCGACGGTGATCCGATCGGCGGCGGGCGCGTGGCGGCGGATGTTGGTGAGCGCTTCCAGCGCGACCCGGTAGGCGGCGTCCTCGACGGCGGGCGGCAGCGCGGGCAGATCGGCGGGATGGTGCAGCGCGGGCCGGTCGGGGAAGTGGTCGAGCAGGGCGGGGAGTTCGGTGAGGGCGTGGCGGCGCGGGGCGGCGCCGTCGGGGGCGCGCAGGGTGTCGAGGGTGTGATCCATGGAGGCGAGGGCGCGCTGTCCGGCGGCTTCCAGCCGGGTCAGCAGCCGGGCGTTCTCGTCCGGGTCGTAGCCGCTGACCTGGGCGGCCTGCACTTCGAGCAGGATGCCGGTGAGCTCGTGGGCGACGTAGTCGTGCAGGTCGCGAGCGACGGCGAGGCGCTGTTCGTGGCGGGCGTCGCGGACGGCGCGGGCCCGGCGGTCGTCCTGGCCGCGCAGGTAGAGGGCGGCGCCGAGGGCGGTGGCGACGGGGGCGACGGCGATCACCAGGCCGGCCACGGAGGCGTCCAGCGGCACGGGTTGGCGCAGCGCGAAGCGCAGCGGCAGGGCCAGGGCGGCGGCGGTGGTGAGCGCGCCGGCGGCCCAGGCGGGGCGGGCCGGCAGGCGTCGTACGGCGCGTACCACCAGGGCCAGCAGGGCGGCGAACTCGGCGGGCATCCAGAGCAGTTCCAGCCCGTGGTCGCCGAAGTAGCCGGCGTCGACGGCGAGTGAGAGCAGGGCGGCGGCGACGGGTGCGAGGACGGGTGAGCGCGGGCCGAGCGGTCGGTGCAGCGCGGCGAGGGCGAGGACCAGGACGGCGGTGCCGCCGGGGATCCAGCCGGCCGGGGGCCCGAGCACGGCCGGCACGAGCAGCAGCACGGCCGCGACGGCGGTGAGGGCGCGGCGGACGGTCATGCGGGCAGGTCGGTGAGGTAGCCGAGTTCGAAGGCGCGCATGGCGATGCCGACCCGGTTGCGGACGCCGAGTTTGCGCTGGATGTGTGCGACGTGGGTCTTCACGGTGCCGGCCGAGATGAACAGCGCGGCGGCGATGTCGGCGTTGGTGCGTCCGGCGGCGACTTCGCGGGTGATCTCCTGTTCGCGGGTGGTGAGGGGTTCGGCGAGCGGAGCGGCCTCGGGGCGGCGGCCGGTGACGTGCTGGAGCAGGCGGACGGTGACGGACGGGCTGATCAGGCTGTCGCCGGCTGTGGCGGCGCGGACGGCTTCGATCAGCAGGGCCGGTCCGGAGCGTTTGAGCAGGAAGCCGGAGGCGCCGCCGCGCAGCGCCGGGTACACGTACTCGTCGAGGTCGAACGTCGTCACCACGACCACTTTGACCTGTGGGTCGGCGGTGGGCCCGCAGAGTTGGCGGACGACTTCGAGGCCGTCCATCCGGGGCATCCGGACGTCGACGAGGGCGACGTCCGGGCGCAGCGCGCGGGCGGATTCGACGGTGGCGATGCCGTCGGCGGCCTCGCCGACCACCTGGATGTCCGGTTGGGTTTCGAGGATGCGGCGCAGTCCGCGTCGCACCATCTCCTGGTCGTCGGCGAGCAGTACCCGGATGGTCACCCGGCGGATTCTGCCACAGCCCGATTGTCTTTCCGGGTCCGATGGTTGACGGGGCGTTACCGTCGGTGGATGGGTGAGGTGGTGCGGGCGAAGTGGCTGGCGCGGGCCGCGATCGGGTGCGGGACGGCGGCGGTCGGGGTGCTGGCGGCGGGGGCGGGGCTGCGCGGGGCGCTGGTGGTGGGGGTCGGGGTGGCGGCGTTGGCGCTGATCGCGGTGGGGGTGTGGTGGGCGTTGTCGCGGCGCGGGCCGGCGCGTTGGCTCGGGGCGCTGTTGGCGGTGGCGGCGCCGGTGGGTGCGGTGGCGCTGGTCGTCGGGGCGGAGACGTGGCCGTGGGTGCTGGGCGCGGTGGCGCTGTGGTCGGCGGGTCTGTCACTGGGACGGTCGGCGCTGCGCTCGGCGCGGGGGCCGCGCGAGGTGCGGGAGCGGGAGGCGCCGGGGCCGCGCAGGCCGGTGCTGATCATGAATCCGGAGTCCGGCGGCGGGAAGGTGCGGGAGTTCCGCTTGGCCGACCGGGCCCGGGAGTTGGGGGCCGAGGTGGTGCTGCTCGACCCCTCTGCCGGGCCGGAGCAGGACGTGGCGCTGCTCGCGGAGCGGGCCGTGGCGGATGGCGCGGATCTGCTGGGTGTGGCCGGCGGGGACGGCACGCAGGCGCTGGTGGCGCAGGTCGCGGCCCGGCACGGGTTGCCGTTCCTGGTGGTGGCGGCGGGCACCCGCAACCACTTCGCGCTGGACCTGGGCCTGGACCGGGACGACCCGGCGAGCGGCCTGGACGCGTTGACGGACGGTGTGGAGCTGCGGGTGGACCTGGGCGAGGTGGCGGGTCGGGCGTTCGTGAACAACGTGTCGTTCGGCACCTACGCGGAGGTCGTGCGGAATCCGGAGTACCGGGACGCGAAGGCGTCGACGATGCTGGCGATGCTGCCGGACCTGCTGGTGGGGTACGCGGGCGCGGAGCTGCGGGCCGAGGTGGGCGGGGAGGTGCTGGAGCGGCCGCACGCGGTGCTGGTCAGCAACAACCCGTACGACGCGGGGGACCTGCTGGATCCGGGGCGGCGTTCGCGGCTGGATCTGGGCCGGTTGGGGGTGCTGGGGGTGAGGGTGGACGGCGCGGCGCAGGCGGCGGAGCTGGCGTTGCGGGGTACGAATGCGGAGGCGGTGCGGACCCTGGTGGGGCGTGAGGTGCTGGTGACGGCGGAGGCGGCGAGGATTCCGGTGGCGGTGGACGGCGAGGCGTTGGAGCTGGACGTCCCGGTGCGGTGCGTGATCCGGCCGGGGGCGCTGCGGGTGCGGGTGCCGCGGCGCCGTCCGGGTGCGGTGCGGCCGGCGCCGCCGCTGTCATGGGGGCTGCTGTCGCGGCTGGCGGCGGGCCGCGTCGAGGCGAACGACGGTGCGCGGTGAGGGCGGTGGAGCGGTGGGTGCCGGCCGGGCGCCGGGTGATGGCGGACGTGTCGGCGGTGGACCTGGCGGTGTACGTGACGATCGCGGCGACGCCGACGCCGACGCTGGACGAGGGCCTGCGGCGGCTGTCGACGGCGGCGAACCACTCGAAGCTGTCGGTGGCGGTGGCGTGCGGCCTGGCGCTGGTGCCGGGGGCGTCGCGCCGGGCGGCGCTGGTGGGGCTGGGGTCGGTGGCGGTGGCGTCGGCGGCGGCGAACGTGGCGGGCAAGTCGCTGGCGCGGCGGGCCCGGCCGGACCGGGTGGCGGGGAAGGTGCCGCAGGCGCGGCAGGTGCCGATGCCGGAGTCGGGGTCGTTCCCGTCCGGGCACACCGCGTCGGCGTTCGCGTTCGCCACCGGAGTGGCCTCCCAACTGCCTTGGGCGGCGGCCCCGTTGGGCCTGCTCGCGGCGTCGGTGGGCTACTCGCGGGTGCACACGGGCGTGCACTACCCGGGGGACGTGGTGGCGGGCGCGCTGCTGGGGACGGTCGCGGGCAGTGTGGTGGCGGGCGTGGGCCGGCGGCTGGTGGCCCGTCAGGGAAGGTAGCGGTAGCCGAGGCCGGGTTCGGTGATCAGGTGGCGGGGGCGGTGCGGGTCGCGTTCGAGTTTGCGGCGCAGGGCCGCGAAGTGGACCCGCAGGTAGTTGCTGTGTTCTTCGTGGCCCGGTCCCCAGACGGCGGTGAGGAGTTGTTGGCGGCCGACGAGCCGGCCGGGGGCCGCGAGCAGCACGGAGAGCAGTTTCCATTCGATGGGGGTGAGGCGTACGGGGCCGTCGGGTCCGGTGGCGCGGGCGGCGGCGGGGTCGACGGCGTGGTCGCCGATCCGGGCGAGTGGCGGGGCGGTGGCGGGTGCGGGGCGGCGCAGGACGGCGCGGAGCCGGGCGAAGAGTTCGTCCATGACGAAGGGTTTGGTGAGGTAGTCGTCGGCGCCGCCGTCGAGGGCGTGGATGCGGTCGGCGGGGTCGGTGCGTCCGGAGAGCACGATGACGGGTGCGGAGCTGTGGCGGCGCAGGGCGCGCAGGACGTCCATGCCGTCCTGGTCGGGCAGGCCGAGGTCGAGCAGGACGGCGTCGGGCGGGGTCTGCTCGGCGAGTTCGAGGGCCTGTCGGGCGGTGCCGGCGGTGAGGGCCGCGTACTGGCGGGCGACCAGGTTGAGGCGCAGGGTGCGCAGCAGGCGGGGTTCGTCGTCGACGGCCAGGACGCGGGTCATGAGGCTTCCTGTTCGGTGGTGGCGGCGGGCAGGGTGAGCAGCAGGGTGGCGCCGCCGCCGGGGGTGTCCTCGACGTCGAGGCTGCCGCCCATGGCTTCGGCGAGGCCGCGGGAGAGGGCGAGGCCGAGGCCGAGGCCGGTGGTGTTGTCGGTGTCGCCGAGGCGTTGGAACGGCAGGAAGACGCGGTCGCGGTCCTCGGGCGGGATGCCGGGTCCGCGGTCGACGATGCGGATCTCGACGCGGTCGGCGTGGGCGGAGGCGGTGACCAGGACGGGTGCGCCGGGTGCGTTGTGCCGGAGCGCGTTGGTGACGACGTTGGCGAGGACGCGTTCGAGCAGTGGCGGGTCGGCGAGGACGGGCGGGGCGGTGTCGAGGTCGAGGGGTTGGACGGGCGCGTCGGGGTCGGGCAGTGAGTCGAGGGCGCGGGGCAGGATCTCGTCGAGGTGGGTGGGTTGCAGGTGCAGGGTGAGGGCGCCGGCCTGGAGGCGGCTGAGGTCGAGCAGGTTGTCGACGAGTCGGGTGAGTTCGACGAGGGATTCGTCGGCGAGGGCGAGCAGTTCGTTCCGGTCGTCGGCGGAGAATTCGACGTCGGGGCTGCGCAGGGAGCCGACGGAGGCGAGGGCGGTGGCGAGCGGGGTGCGCAGGTCGTGGCTGACGGCGGCGAGCAGGGCGGTGCGCATCCGGTCGGCGGCGCGGATGGGTTCGACCTCGGCGGCGACGGTGGCGAGGCGGTCGCGTTCGAGGGCGGCGGCGAGGTGGGCGGCGAACGCGGCGAGTACCCGGTGGTCGGTGTCGGACAGTCGGCGTCCGGTGAGGACGAGCAACGCGTCGGCGCCGACGGGCAGTTCGGTGGTTTCGGGGTGTTCGTCGGCGGCTGCGGGGGTGTCGGTGCGGGCGAGGACGTCGCCGGTGGCGGGGTCGAGCAGGGCGGCGGTGTCGAGGCCGAAGGAGGTGCGGGTGCGTTCGAGCAGGGCGGGGACGGCGTCGGCGCCGCGCAGGACGGAGCCGGCCAGGGTGGAGAGGGTTTCGGCTTCGGCGGTGGCGCGGGCGGCGCGGGCGGTCTGCCGGGTGGAGTGGTCGACGACGGTGGACACGCAGAGGGCGACGGCGGCGAAGACGGCGAGGGCGATGAAGTTGTTGGCCTCGCCGATGGTGAAGGTGTGCACGGGCGGGATGAAGTAGTAGTTCAGCAGCAGTGAGGCGACCACCGAGGCGAGCAGGGCGGAGGTCGCTCCGCCGAGCAACGCGACGGCGACGACGCCGAGTTGGAAGATCAGCGCGTCGGTGGTGAGGTTCAGCGCGTGGTGGCCCTGGGAGAGCACGGCGGTCAGCACCCAGGGGACGGCGAGTCCGGCGGCGTATCCGACGAGGGTGCGGCGGCGGGAGTGCCGGCGGCCGAGCGAGGGGAGCCGGCCGCGGCCGGTGAACGCGTGGGTGACCATGTGGACGTCGATGTCCTCGGACCGGTCGACGGTGGTTTCGCCGATGCCGGGTCCGGTGAGGAAGCGGCTGGTGCGGCCGCGCCGGCTGGTGCCGAGGACGAGTTGGGTGGCGTCGCGGGCGCGGGCGAAGGTCAGCAGTGTTTCGGGGATGTCGTCGCCGACGACCAGGTGGTAGCTGCCGCCGAGGGATTCGACCAGGCTGCGCTGTTCGGCGAGCCGGCCGGGTGAGGCGCCGGCCAGGCCGTCGCTGCGGGTGACGTGCACGGCGAGGAGTTCGCCGCCGGCGGTGCGGTCGCAGATCCGGGCGGCGCGGCGGATCAGGGTGGGGCCTTCGGGTCCGCCGGTGAGGGCGACGACGACGCGTTCGCGGGTCTCCCAGACCCGGTCGATGTTGTGCACGGCCCGGTAGTCGCGCAGTCCTTCGTCGACCCGGCCGGCCAGCCAGAGCAGGGCGAGTTCGCGCAGTGCGGTGAGGTTGCCGACCCGGAAGTAGTTGGCGAGCGCGGCGTCGACCTTCTCGGCCTGGTAGACGTTGCCGTGGGCGAGGCGGCGGCGCAGTGCCTGCGGGGCCATGTCGACGAGTTCGATCTGGTCGGCGCGGCGCACCACTTCGTCGGGGACGGTTTCGCGCTGCGGTACGCCGGTGATCTTCTGCACCACGTCGTTGAGCGATTCGAGGTGCTGGATGTTGACGGTGGTGACGACGTCGATGCCGGCGGCGAGGAGTTCTTCGACGTCCTGCCAGCGCTTGGCGTGCCGTCCGCCGGGGATGTTGGTGTGGGCGAGTTCGTCGACCAGGGCGAGTTCGGGCCGTCGGGCCAGCAGCGCGTCCAGGTCGAGTTCGGCGAATTCGGTGTCGCGGTAGCGCCTTGTGGTGCGCGGGAGTTGTTCCAGTCCGTCGAGCAGCCGGGCGGTGCGGGGCCGGTTGTGGGTCTCCAGGAAGCCGACGACCACGTCGGTGCCGCGCTCCTGGCGGCGGTGCGCCTCGTCGAGCATCCGGTAGGTCTTGCCGACGCCGGGGGCCGCGCCCAGGTAGACCCGTAGCCGGCCCCGCCGGTGGGCGGGCATCCGGGCTCCGAAGGCCTGTCCTGGGTCAACTGGCATGGCGGCTCGTCTCACGGTCGGGTCGGTAGGGGCGGGTACGCGGCCGGCCGACCCGGGCGGGGGAGCGCCCGGGTCGGCCTGCTTCGGTAAGGGACGCATCGTCACTTCAGGTCGGCGACCGCACGGTTGAGCAGCACCACGTTGACGCCGCCCTGGCCGAGGAAGCCGAGCGAACGGCCGTCGGTGAACTCGCCGATCAGCCGGTCGAGTTGCTCGGGGCTGACGCCGCGGGCCCGGGCGACGCGCTGGACCTGTTCCTTGGCGTACGCGACGGAGATCTGCGGGTCGAGTCCGGAGCCGGAGGCGGTCAGCGCGTCCGGGGGGACGCTCGCCGGGTCGACGCCGTCGAACGCGGCGACGGCGGCGCGGCGCTCCTCGACGGCCTTCAGCAGGTCGGCGCTGTTCGGGCCGAGGTTGGACGCGCCGGAGGACTTCGGGTCGTAGCCGCCGGCCGACGGGCGGGGCTGGAACCACTTCGGGTCGGGCTGCGCCTGCTCGTCCGGGTCGTCGGGGTTCTGCTTGGGCAGGTCGAAGCTCTGGCCGAGCAGGCTGGAGCCGATCTCCTTGCCGTCGTTCTTCACCACCGAGCCGTTGGCCTTGGCGGGGAACGCGAGTTGGCTGATGCCGGTGATCAGCAGCGGGTAGGCGATGCCGAGGATCACGGTCATCACCAGCAGCATCCGCAGCGCGGTGAGGTGGGTACGCAGGAAGGTGGGCATGTCTCGTTCTCCTCTCTGTCAGCTCAGGCCGGGGACGAACTGGACGATCAGGTCGATGGCCTTGATGCCGACGAACGGCACCACCAGGCCCCCTATGCCGTAGACCCCGATGTTCCGGGACAGCAGCGAACTGGCGTCGGACGGACGGTACTTGACGCCGCGCAGGGCGAGCGGAATCAGGCCGATGATGACCAGGGCGTTGAAGATGATCGCCGAGGTGATCGCGGAGGTCGGGCTGTGCAGGCCCATGATGTTCAGGTGCCGCAGGCCGGGGTACACGCCGGCGAACATCGCGGGGATGATCGCGAAGTACTTGGCCACGTCGTTGGCGATCGAGAAGGTCGTCAACGCGCCGCGGGTGATGAGCAGTTGCTTGCCGATCTCGACGATCTCGATCAGCTTGGTCGGGTTGGAGTCCAGGTCCACCATGTTGCCGGCCTCCTTGGCCGCCATGGTGCCGGTGTTCATCGCCACGCCGACGTCGGCCTGGGCGAGCGCCGGGGCGTCGTTGGTGCCGTCGCCGGTCATCGCGACCAGCTTGCCGCCCTCCTGCTCCTTGCGGATCAGGGCCATCTTGTCCTCGGGGGTGGCCTCGGCGAGGAAGTCGTCGACGCCTGCCTCCTGGGCGATCGCCCGGGCGGTCAGCGGGTTGTCGCCGGTGATCATCACGGTCTTGATGCCCATCCGGCGCAGCTCCGCGAAGCGCTCGCGCATGCCCTCCTTGACCACGTCCTTGAGGTGGATCACGCCGAGCACCCGGGGCGGCCGTCCGCCCTCGCGGTCGGCGACCACCAGCGGGGTGCCACCGGCGGCGGAGATCCCGTCGACCAGCTGCGCGACCTCGGGGCCGACCGAACCGCCGTTGCCCGTCACCCAGTTGGCGACCGAGGCGGCCGCGCCCTTGCGGACCTCGCGGCCGTCCCCCTCGGGAAGGTTGACGCCCGACATCCGGGTCTGCGCGGTGAACGGCACCCATTCGGCGTGCGCCAACTCGCCCTGGGCGCGGGCCCGCAGGCCGTACCCGGTCTTGGCGAGCACCACGATCGAGCGGCCCTCGGGGGTCTCGTCGGCCAGCGAGGACAGCTGCGCGGCGTCCGCGAGTTCCTCGACGCTCACGCCCTCGGCGGGCTGGAACTCGGCGGCCTGCCGGTTGCCGAGCGTGATGGTGCCGGTCTTGTCGAGCAGCAGGGTGTTGACGTCGCCGGCGGCCTCCACGGCCCGGCCCGACATCGCCAGCACGTTGCGCTGCACCAGCCGGTCCATGCCGGCGATGCCGATCGCCGAGAGCAGCGCGCCGATGGTGGTCGGGATCAGCGCCACGATCAGCGCGACCAGCACCACGGTGGGCTGCGGGGCGCCCGCGTACGTCGCCATCGGCTGCAGGGTGACCACCGCGATCAGGAACACGATGGTCAGCGAGGCCAGCAGGATGTTCAGCGCGATCTCGTTCGGCGTCTTCTGCCGGGCCGCGCCCTCCACCAGGGCGATCATCCGGTCGATGAAGGTCTTGCCCGGTTCGGAGCTGATCTTCACCACGATCCGGTCGGACAGCACCTTGGTGCCGCCGGTGACGGCCGAGCGGTCGCCGCCGGACTCGCGGATCACCGGCGCGGACTCGCCGGTGATCGCCGACTCGTCGACGCTGGCGATGCCCTCGACCACGTCGCCGTCGCCCGGGATGACCTGCCCGGCCTCGACCACCACGTGGTCGCCGAGCCGCAGCGCGGTGCCCGGCACCTCCTCCTCGGTCTGCGCCGCAGGCCAGTTGACGAGACGTCGGGCCATGGTGTCGGACTTGGCACGGCGCAGCGTGTCGGCCTGTGCCTTGCCGCGGCCCTCGGCGACCGCCTCGGCCAGGTTGGCGAACACCGTGGTCAGCCAGAGCCAGACGGTGATCGCCCAGGCGAACACCGACGGGTCGGCGATCGCGGCGACGGTGGTGACCACCGAGCCGACCTCGACCACGAACATCACCGGGTTCTTCACCATCACCCGGGGGTCGAGCTTCTTCACCGCGTCGGGCAGCGAGGCGAGCAGCAGCTTCGGATCGAGCAGGCCCGCGGAGACTCTGTGCGGCGCCTGTTCGGGGGCCGCCGGTTCAAGGGTGGTGGACATCAGTGGAGACCTTCTGCGATCGGCCCGAGGGCCAGGGCCGGGAAGTAGGTGAGGCCGACGACGATCAGCACCACACCGGAGAGCAGTCCGACGAACAGCGGCTTGTGGGTGGGCAGGGTGCCCGCGCTCGCCGGGACGGGCTGCTGCTTGGCCAGCGAGCCGGCCAGTGCCAGCACGAACACCATCGGCAGGAACCGTCCGAACACCATCGCCAGGCCCAGCGCCGTGTCGTACCAGGTGGTGTTCACGGTGATGCCGGCGAACGCCGAGCCGTTGTTGTTCGCGGCCGAGGTGAACGCGTACAGCACCTCGGAGAAGCCGTGCGCCCCGGAGTTGAGCATCCCGGCGCGCTCGCCGGGCAGGGCGATCGCGGTGCCGGCGCCGATCAGCACGATCGTCGGGGTGGTGAGGATGTACAGCGAGGCGAACTTCATCTCCCGGCCGCCGAGCTTCTTGCCCAGGTACTCGGGGGTGCGGCCGACCATCAGACCGGCCACGAACACCGCGACGATCGCCAGGATCAGCATCCCGTACAGGCCGGAGCCGGTACCGCCGGGCGCGATCTCGCCGAGCATCATGTTGAAGATCGCCAGACCGCCGCCGAACGGCGAGTACGAGTCGTGGAAGGAGTTCACCGCACCTGTCGAGGTGAGCGTGGTGGACGCCGCGAACAGGCTCGACCCGGCGATGCCGAGCCGCTGCTCCTTGCCCTCCATCGCCGCGCCGGCGGCCTGCAGGGCGGTGCCGCCGTGCTGGTGCTCGAAGAACGTGATCAGCGCGGCCGAGGCCACCCAGAACAGGCCCATCACCGCGACGATCGCGTAGCCCTGGCGGTGGTCGCCGACCATCCGGCCGAAGGTGCGCGGCAGCGAGAACGCGATCACCAGTATCAGGAAGATCTCCACCAGGTTGGTGAAGCCGGTCGGGTTCTCGAACGGGTGCGCCGAGTTGGCGTTGTAGAAGCCGCCGCCGTTGGTGCCGAGCAGCTTGATGACCTCCTGCGAGGCCACCGGCCCGCCCGGGATCGCCTGCTGACCGCCCGTCAGCGTGCCGACCTCGTGGAAACCGTGGAAGTTCTGCACCACGCCGTTCGCGGCCAGCACCAGCGCGAACACGATCGCGATCGGCAGCAGCAGGCGCAGCGAGATCCGGGTCAGGTCCACCCAGAAGTTGCCGACCCGGTCGGTGCGGTTGCGGGTGAAACCGCGGATCAGCGCCGCGACCACGGCGATGCCGACGGCCGCGGAGACGAAGTTCTGCACCGCCAGGCCCGTCATCTGCACCAGGTGGCCCATCGCGGACTCGCCGCTGTACGACTGCCAGTTGGTGTTGGCGGTGAACGAGATCGCGGTGTTCCAGGCCTGGTGCGCCTCCATCTCGGGCACGCCCAGGCTCAGCAGCAGGTGCGTCTGCAGCCGGATCAGCCCGTACAGGAACAGCACCGACAGCGTCGAGAACGCCAGCACCGACCGCAAGTACACCGGCCAGCGCTGGTCGGCGTCGCCGTCGACGCCGACCAGTCGGTACAGGGCCTTCTCGGCTCTCAGATGTTTCGCGGTGGTGAGCAGCCGCGCGATGTAGTCACCCAGCGGCCGGTAGCAGAGAGCCAGCGCACCGACCAGGGCGATCGCCTGGAGCCAGCCGGCAAGAGTGGCACTCATGTCAGAACTTCTCCGGGTGGATCAACGCGAGAACGAGGTAACCGACCAGCGCGGCGGCGACGATGAGACCGACGATGTTCTCCGCGGTCACAGCTTCTCCACCCCCCGCGCGATCAGGGCGATGACGGCGAACACGGCGACCGTGACACCGACATAGATCAGATCCGACATGGCATCCACCAAGGTGGCTCGGGACAACGGCCTGCGTATCTCGCCGGCCCTCAGAGCCAATCAGCGCAGCCGCCCGCATTTACGGTCCCTGACGCCCCCCATACGGGTGGTTCCCCAGCCTTGACGCCCCCTTGACGCCCCACCTCCGGGCCCGTGGGTGTGGGTCCGGCCCGGTGGCCTCACAACAGAGGAGAGGAGCCAGTCATGAGCCAGGCCGCGTCCGAGGAGACGGAGCTCATCCCCCGGCCGGACAAGACCCCGGCCGCCCTGAAAGCCGCGCTGGCCGTGGTCGCCCCCGACCGGCTACCGGAGATGATCGAGGGCCAGACCGGAGCCATGGCCGAGGCCATCGCCACCGGCGGCGTCCAGCCCATCCGCTCCTTCGTCGCGCACTGGGCTGCCGTGCTGGAGATCGAGCGCCTCCCGGCGGCCTCCCGGGCCTACCACCGGTCGAACTACCTCGCCAACCACGCGGCGAGCATCGAAGAGTGCCGTCGGCACGCCGTCACGGTCGCCGAGCTGTACCGAGCCGCGTTCGCGGCGGTGAACGAGTGAGCTGGAGCTGGGAGTATCCGCCCGACGCCGAACACGTCACCGGCGGGCTGCTCACCCACTACGTCGTGCCACGGCTGGAGCTCGTCGCGATCTGCCGGCCCACCGCGCCGGCGGCGGCGTGAGCCCGGGCCGCTCGGGGCTATGCGCCGAGTCGCTCGGCCAGGGCGGTCAGGGTCTCGCCGAGGGGGCGGTCGAGGTGGAGGGTGGCGAGGTCGTCGGCGCGGGTGGGGCCCTGGTTGATGATGGCGACGGGTTTGCCGGCCTTCGCGGTGCGGCGGACGAAGCGGAGGCCGGAGAGAACGGCCAGGGAGGAGCCGAGGACGAGCAGGGCGCGGGCTTCGTCGACCAGGCGGTAGCAGTGCTCGACGCGCGCCTTGGGGACGTTCTCACCGAAGAACACCACGTCGGGTTTGAGGACGCCGCCGCAGCGGGCGCAGTCGGCGACGGTGAAGGACGTCACCAGGTCGTCGGGGAGTTCGACGTCGCCGTCCGGGTTGATGCGTGAACCGGCCTCCCGGAAGGCGGGGTTGAGGGCGGTGAGGCGTTCGTCGAGTTCGGCGCGGGGACTGATCGCGGCGCAGGAGAGGCAGATCACCCGGTCGAGGCCGCCGTGCAGTTCGACGGCGTCGGTGGTGCCCGCGGCGCGGTGCAGGCCGTCGACGTTCTGGGTGATCACCGACGCGAGCGGTCCGGCGGCGCGCAGCCGGGCCACCGCGAGGTGGCCGGCGTTCGGGCGGGCCCTGGCGATCACGGCGCGCCCGGCGTGGCTGCGCGCCCAGTAGCGGCGGCGGGCCGGCTCCCCCGCCAGGAACTCCTGGTAGGTCATCGGCGCCCGGTGCCGTCGGATCCCGTCCGGCCCCCGGTAGTCCGGGATCCCGGACTCGGTCGACAGCCCGGCACCGCTCAGCACCGCCACGCCACCCCGGGCGAGCAGCCGGGTGAGCGCGGGCAGGCCGTCCTCGTGCGCGGTCATACGTCCATTGTGGACGCCCGCACAGGCGAGCGGCCCGGGAAGTGCCCCCACGCACCACCCGGGCCGCCCCGTTCGCGGCCGAGCGGGCCCCCACAGCCCGAACTGCCGCCGTCTCCTTTGTACTTGTGCTCACTTCCGGGAGCGCACCCGGCCCCGCGGGAGGGCGGCGAGCAGGGCCGCCGCAGTGAACAGCGCGAGGTGGCCGGCCTCGGGGCCGGGGCCGGCCCAGCCGATCTCGGCGTAGCGGTGTTCGGCGAAGCCGTTGTGGAAGAGCCAGGCCGCCAGGCCGACGAGCGGCGCGGCGGCGGGCCGGGAGCGGGTGCCGAGGGCGGCGCACCCGGCGGCGAACGCGGTGAGGGCGAACCAGCCGGCGCGCAGTTCGCCGAGCGGTGCGAGCGTGAGCGCGGTCGCCGCGCCCAGCAGCAGGGCCGCCGCGCCGGACAGTGCGACGGGCAGCCGATCAGGCACCGCCGGACACCGCCACCAGCCCGCGCAGCTCCGCGTCGAGGGCCCGGGCGGCGAACAGGCGTCCGCTCACCTCGTCCAGGGTGGAGGCGAGTTCGGAGCGCGGGACGACCAGCACGGGGCAGTTCGCCCGGCGCACGCAGTACCCGGGGACGGAGCCGCGCAGGCCGCGGTGCAGCCAGGAGCCGGACGGGCCGAGGACCAGCAGGTCGCCGGGCCGGTCGGCGGCGGCCAGCAGGACGGGGGCGGTCCGGCCGCGGACGGTGCGGGCGGTGAGCGGAACGCCGGGGTCGGTGCCGCCGAACGCCTCGGCCATCGCCTCGGCCAGCGTGGTCGCGGCCAGTTCGCGCACCGCCGACATCAGTGGCGGGCAGGGCGAGCGGCGGTGGCCGAACTCGCCGCTCGGCGGCTCCCAGACGTGCAGGGCCAGCACCTCGCCGCCCAGCCGCCGGGCCTCGGCCACCGCGCGGTGCACGGCCGCCAGGCTGCCGAGCGATCCGCTGACCCCGACCACGATGCGCGGCCGCTGCTCCATCACGTCCTCCGTCCGGAATTCGCGGGCCCCGGCGGGGCCCGCAGGCACCAGCAGATCGCGCCGCAGGCCGCCCCCGGCCGTCCTTGACGGCTCCCTGACGCCCGCGGCCGGTTTCCCAACGCCGCCCTGACGCCCGGGCCGCCGCCGGCGGCGTTCACTGAAGGAGGGGGACGAGGAGGCCGGTCATGGAACCGAACGAGACCCATGTGGTGGTCGGTGTGGACGGCTCGCCGGACAGCCTGGCCGCGCTGCGCCGGGCCGCGATGGAGGCGGCGGTGCGCGGCGCCGTGCTGGTCCCGGTGCTCGCCCGCCGCCCGTCCGACGCGGTGCCCGCCCGCGCCGCCGGGATGCTGCTGGACGCCGCGTTCGACGCCGCGCTCGGCGGCTGGCCGGGCGACGTGCTGGTCCGCCCCACCGTGGTCACGGGAGCGGCCGGCCCGGCCCTGGTCGCGGCGGTCACCGGCCCGGCCGACCTGCTGCTGCTCGGCACCCCGCACCGCCACTGGCCGCACCCGCACGGCGACCACACCGCGCGGCACTGCCGCGGTCATGCCCCGTGCCCGGTGCTGACCGTCGCCGCCCCGACGACCGGCACGACGGCAGCCAGAATCGCCGACTCGCTTGCCAAAACGCCGAGTTGACTACCTAGCCGGAACCGGATCGACTGCTCCCGGAAGCCCCTTTCAGCACCTCCCCGGGAGTGAACCGATGCACGCCACGCTGTTCCGCCAGGTCCGCCCGACAGGCGACACGCCGCCGGACCCAGGCCGCCGCGACCGTCACTCCAAGTGCGCGAATGGCCGCGTAGGCCGCACCCGGCACACCCCCCTCCTCATATGATCGGAGCGACATGCGTCATCCTTGGTGGTGAATAGCACTGCCCATGACACCAGCAGGAGGAAGCTCGTGGACGACGTTCTGCGGCGCGCCGCGCTGTTCGCGGCACTCGACGACGACCAGGCTGCCGAGCTCCGCGCTTCCATGACCGAGGTGACGCTCGCCCGTGGCGAGTCGCTGTTCCACGAGGGCGACCCGGGCGACCGGCTGTACGTCGTGGTCGAGGGCAAGGTCAAGCTGCACCGCGCGTCCCCGGACGGCCGCGAGAACATGCTCGCCGTACTCGGCCCCTCCGAGATGATCGGCGAACTCTCGCTGTTCGACCCGGGCCCGCGCACCGCCACCGCCACCGCCCTCACCGAGGTCAAGCTCCTCGGCCTCGGCCACGGCGACCTGCTCCCGCTGCTGCACGCCCGCCCCGAGGTCTCCATCGCGCTGCTCCGCGCGATCGCCCGCCGCCTGCGCCGCACCAACGACGTGATGTCCGACCTGGTCTTCTCCGACGTGCCCGGCCGCGTCGCCAAGGCCCTGCTCGACCTCTCCCGCCGCTTCGGCGTCCAGTCCGACGAGGGCATCCACGTCGCCCATGACCTCACCCAGGAGGAACTGGCCCAGCTGGTCGGCGCCTCCCGCGAGACGGTCAACAAGGCCCTCGCCGATTTCGCCGGCCGCGGCTGGCTCAAGCTGGAGGCCCGCGCGGTCGTCCTGCTGGACGTCGAGCGCCTGTCGCGGCGCTCGCGGTAGTACTCAGCTGCGAGATCGCGCCCACGTGCAAGTGATTGCTCGGGGCGCGATCTCGCTGTTGTCGCCTTCCGCTTCGCGCAGTTCCGCCCCCTCGCTTCGCTGGGGTACCCCCAGCGCCCCTGTTTTCGCGCCCACCTGCGTTTGGCGACCCGCCTCAGATGAGGCCGTGCTCCTCCAGGTACGTGAGCTGCGCCCGCACCGACAGCTCCGCCGCGGGCCACAGCGCGCGGTCCACGTCCGCGTACACCCGGGCGACCACCTCGGCCGCCGTGCGGTAGCCCGCCTCGACGGCGGTTTCGACCTGGGCGAGCCGGCCGGCCCGGTGGGCGAGGTAGTAGTCGACGGCGCCGAGTGCGTCCGCGAGGACGGGGCCGTGGCCGGGCAGGACGGTGCGGACGCCGTGTTCGGCGGCCATCGCGTGCAGGTGGCGCAGCGAGGTCAGGTAGTCGCCGAGCCGCCCGTCGGGGTGGGCGACCATGGTGGTGCCGCGGCCGAGGACGGTGTCGCCGGTGAGGATCGCGCCGTCGGCGGGCAGGTGGAAGGTCAGCGAGTCGGAGGTGTGCCCGGGGGTGGCCACGACACGCAGGTCGAGGCCGCCGATCTCCAGCCGCTGGCCGCCGTGCAGGCCTTCCTCGCCGAGTCGCAGGGCGGGGTCGAGGGCGCGTACCGCGGTGCCGGTGAGTTCGGCGAACCGGGCGGCGCCTTCGGCATGGTCGGCGTGGCCGTGGGTGAGCAGGGTGAGGGCGATGCGTTTGCCCTGCTGTTCGGCGGTGCTGACGACCCGTCGCAGGTGAGTTTCGTCGAGCGGGCCCGGGTCGACCACGACGGCGAGGTCGGAGCCGGGTTCGGAGAGCAGCCAGGTGTTGGTGCCGTCCAGCGTCATCGGGGACGGGTTGGGTGCGAGCACGCACTGGGCGCGTGGGGTGGCGGCCCCGCCGACGCGGTCGGCGGGGTCGCCCGGAAGCAGACCGCTCACGCGGCGTCCGCCTCGGCCCGGCTGAGTCGTCGCAGCGGGAGCGGCCGCACCAGTGCCCGGGCGGGCAGCTCGCGGACCAGCAGGCGGGTGGTGGTCGCGGCGGGCGCGGGCGCGTCGCAGGCCGCGGCGCGCGGGGTGACGGTGCGGGTGGGCATGGCCGAGGTCCGGCGAGCCACGTCGTTGTGAGTCATCGGAGGTCTCCTTCCGGGGTGTACGCGGGCGGTGCTGTCGCAGCCAAAAGGCGCTGGTCGGCGCGGCTTTCGCCGAGCTTCCCGGGGGAAGGCTCTCACGCCGGGAACACGCCGTCGACAGTCAGTTCGTCATACCCGGGCCAGCGCACCGTCATGCGGTCCCCGGCCAGCTCGGCGCGCCCCAGGACCGGGGTCACCTTGCGGTCCGCGGCGGCGGTCAGTACCTCGGCGGCGCTGGGTACCGGCGTCAGTTCGCGGAGCACGGTGACGGTGGGCGGCATCATGCCGAACCGGCCTTCGTGGAAGCCGGCCACCGCGTCGGCGGGTGTCATCCAGGTGACCCGGTCGGCCTCGCCGACGGTGTCGGCGGCGGCCTGTCCGGCCGGCAGGGCGGCGACGAAGAACCAGGTGTCGAAGCGGCGTTCCTCGAACTCGGGGGTGATCCAGCGGGCCCAGGCGGCCAGCAGGTCGCTGCGCAGCACCAGGTTGTGCTGTCCCAGGAAGTCGGCGAGGGAGAGCTGGTGGGACTCCAGCGCGGCGCGTTCGGCGGCCCAGTCGCCGGGTTCGACCAGGGTGCGGTCGTCGGGGCCGGCCAGCAGTACGCCGGCCTCTTCGAAGGTCTCCCGGACGGCGGCGCAGACCACCGCGCAGGCGGTCGGCTCGTCCACGCCCAGGCGCTCGGCCCATTCCGCGGTGCTCGGGCCGGCCCACGGCGGGCGTACCTCGCGGTCGCGCGGGTCGACTCCGCCGCCGGGGTAGGCGTACATGCCGCCGGCGAAGGCCATCGTGGTGCGCCGGCGCAGCAGGTACGCCTCGGGGCCGGTGGCGCCGTCGCGCAGCAGCACGACGGTGGCGGCGGGCCGGGGCGCTGCGGGGGTGAGTTCCCCGGTGGCCAGGGCGCGGATTCGGGCGGGCCAGGACGGCGGCATCTCGGGCATGTTCACGGATGTTAACGGCCGTCGACCCGGGCGGACAGGCCCCAACGCGAGGGGCCCGCCACCGCGTTGCGGCGACGGGCCCCCGGGCAGTGCGATCAGTCGCGGAAGCGGACCATCAGCTCGACCTCGACCGGCGCGTCCAGCGGCAGCACGGCCACGCCGACGGCGCTGCGGGCGTGCACGCCCTTGTCGCCGAAGACCTCGCCCAGCAGTTCGCTGGTGCCGTTGACCACGCCGGGCTGGCCGGTGAAGTCGGGGGCGGAGGCGACGAAGCCGACCACCTTGACGACCTGCTCGACCTTGTCGAGGTCGCCGATCACGGACTTGATCGCGGCGAGCGCGTTCAGCGCGCAGATCCGCGCCAGGTCCTTGGCGTCCTCCGCGGTGACCTCGGCGCCGACCTTGCCGGTCAGCGGCAGCTTGCCGCCGACCATCGGCAGCTGTCCGGAGGTCATCACGTAGTGGCCGGTGCGCAGCGCCGGAACGTACGCGGCGACGGGGGCCGCCACCTCGGGCAGGGTCAGCCCGAGCTCAGCGAGCTTCTGCTCTACCTTGCTCATGACTACTCCTTCTCGCGCTTCAGGTACGCGACCAGCTGCTCCGGGTTCGGCCCGGGAACGACCTGGACGAGCTCCCAGCCGTCCTGGCCCCAGGTGTCGAGGATCTGCTTGGTGGCGTGCACGAGCAGCGGCACGGTGACGTATTCCCACTTGGTCATGGGGGTGACTCTAGCCGCCCGGGCCGGTGTGAGGTGGGACACAAAGGGGCCACCAATCGCCGGGGCGGCCGGGATGGTCCCGTCATCCGGAGCGCGCGCTCGTTACCCTCGCGGTGAGGGGTGCCCGTGGGGTCCCCCGGCAGGAGCAGGCAGCGACGGACGGAGAGCGGGCGTGGCGGGCAGCAGCGGTACGGCGGGGCCGACCGGGCAGGCGTCGCCGCGGGAGCCGGACTGGGAGGGCGTCAGGCTGCACGTGGTCAGCGGAAAGGGCGGCACCGGCAAGACCACGCTGGCCGCGGCGCTGGCGCTGGCGCTGGCCGCGGAGGGCGGCCGCACCCTGCTGATCGAGGTGGAGGGCCGGCAGGGCATCGCCGAGCTGTTCCAGATCGCCGCGCTGCCGTACGAGGAGCGCCGGGTGGCGACCGTGACGCCGGCTCAGCTGGGTCTGCCCGGCAAGGGCCACGGCGAGGTGCACGCGCTGGCCATCGACACCGAGCAGGCGCTGCTGGAGTACCTGGAGATGTTCTACAAGCTGGGCCGGGCCGGGAAGGCCCTGCAGAAGGTCGGCTTCGTGGACTTCGCCACCACCATCGCCCCCGGCGTGCGCGACGTGCTGCTCACCGGCAAGGCCTGCGAGGCGGCCCGCCGCAAGGGCCCGGACGGCCGGCGGGCGTACGACGCGGTGGTGATGGACGCCCCGCCGACGGGCCGGCTCACCCGCTTCCTGAACGTCAACTCCGAGGTGGCGGGCCTGGCCAGGTTCGGCCCGATCCACACCCAGGCGCAGGCCGTGATGCGGGTGCTGCGTTCCCCGGAGACGGCGGTGCACTTCACCACCCTGCTGGAGGAGATGCCGGTGCAGGAGACGGTGGACGGGATCGCCGACCTGCGCGAGGCCGGGCTGCCGGTCGGCGGCGTCCTGGTGAACATGGTGCGTCCGCCGATCCTGGACGCGGCGGCGGTGGAAGCCGCCCACGGCGACCACCGCGAGGAGGTGGCGCTGGCCCTCGGCGAGGCCGGCCTCGGCGGGCGTTCGCGCAAGCCGGAGACCGTGCGGGCCGCCGTGGAGCCGCTGCTCGACCCGCTGCTGGAGCAGGCCCGGGAGCACGCCGAACGGGTCGAACTGGAACGCACCCAGCGCATCGACCTTCAACAACTGCGCCTGCCCAGTTACGAGTTGCCACTGCTCGGCGAGGGCATGGACCTGGCCGGCCTGTACCGGCTGGCGGGCGAACTGAAGCGGCAGGGAGCGGCATGACCGGGCTGGACATCGACACCCTGATCGACGACCCGGAGACCCGGATCGTGGTCTGCTGCGGCTCCGGCGGCGTCGGCAAGACCACCACCGCCGCGGCGATCGGCCTGCGCGCCGCCGAACGCGGCCGCCGCGCCGTGGTGCTGACCATCGACCCGGCCCGCCGGCTCGCCCAGTCGATGGGCCTGACCGAGCTCGACAACACCCCGCGGGTGGTCAAGGGCACCCGCGGGGACGGCGAACTCCAGGCGATGATGCTGGACATGAAGCGGACCTTCGACGAGGTCGTGCTCGCCCACGCCGAACCCGAACGGGCCCGGGCCATCATGGAGAACCCGTTCTACCAGTCGCTGTCGGCCGGTTTCGCGGGCACCCAGGAGTACATGGCGATGGAGAAGCTCGGCCAGCTCCGCGCCGAGGACCGCTGGGACCTGATCGTCGTCGACACCCCGCCGTCCCGCTCCGCGCTGGACTTCCTGGACGCCCCCACCCGCCTCGGGTCCTTCCTGGACGGCAAGGTGATCCGGCTGCTCACCGCCCCCGCCAAGGTCGGCGGCCGCTCCGCGATGAAGTTCCTGAACGTCGGCATGGGGCTGATCACCGGCACCCTCGGCAAGATCTTCGGGGCCCAACTGCTCACCGACGTGCAGATGTTCATCTCCGCGACGGACTCGATGTTCGGCGGCTTGCGGGAGCGCGCCGACCGCACCTACCAGCTGCTGAAGGCCGACGGCACCGCGTTCCTGGTGGTCGCCGCGCCCGAACGCGACGCGCTGCGCGAGGCCGCGTACTTCGTCGACCGGCTCGCCGCCGACGCCATGCCACTGGCCGGGCTGGTACTCAACCGGGTGCACACCAGCGGCGCCCAGCAGCTCACCTCGGAACGCGCGCTGGCCGCCGCCGAGGCGCTGGAGGAGAACGGCACCGCCACCTCGACCGTCGAGGCCGAGACCCTGGCCGCCGGACTGCTGCGCCTGCACGCCGAACGGATGCAGGTCATGACCCGGGAACGGCGCACCCGCGACCGCTTCGCCTCGGTCTACCCGGACGTGCCGATCGTCGAGGTGCCCGCACTGCCCGGAGACGTCCACGACCTGGACGGACTGCGGGCCATCGGCGACCGCCTCGGCTCCCCCGCCGAGTGAGCCGACGGCCCACCGCACCGCCCTGCTTGACGGAGCGTCAGCCCGCCTGGGCGTAGTCCCGCAGGACCACCCCGGTGGCCAGCGACTCCTCGTACTCGGTGCGCGCGGTCTCCAGCAGCCTCCGCCAGGACCCCACGGTCGGCCGCCGGCGCAGCAGCGCCCGACGCTCGCGCTCCGTCATTCCGCCCCACACGCCGAACTCGACACGGTTGTCGAGTGCGTCCGCGAGGCACTCGGTGCGCACCGGACAGCCGCTGCACACCGCCTTGGCGCGGTTCTGCGCCGCCCCCTGCACGAACAGTTCATCCGGATCACTCGTGCGGCACGCGGCCTGCACGCTCCAGTCGTCCACCCAGCCCATCCCGGCGCCGTCCTCTCCCGATTCGGGGCTCCCCCACGGCGGCAACGGCATATTCACCGTTGCCAGTTGAGGACGTTACGGAAGAACGACACAACGCAACAGCCCCTGTCGGCCCAATCTCGAATGACCCGATCGGACTATGGGTGTCCGACAGCTCACTCGTTGGAGTGATTGCAGGTCGCGGGCCTTGCGGGGGCCGAATGGTGCGTTTTCGTCACGGTGTGCAACAGCGGCCCGCCGTGCAGCCGCCTGAAAGTGGCTCAGAATGCCCCGAATCGGACAAAGCTCATCACTCACAAGAGTGACGGTGATGAGCAGAGCGAAGCTGTCGCAGTTCTGTGACAAGCGTAGGCGAACACCTGCCCCCCTGTACGGGATTCCGCAACGTAGGGTTCTCCCCATGGCAGCTACCCGATCCGAGGGCACCGCACTGGACAAGGCAGGGCTCGGCGTCAAGTTCCTGGGCAGCGCCGTGCTCGCAGGCATCCTGGTCGCCGGCATGGCCCTGCCGGCCGTCGGCGCGTTCGGCCTGACGGCCAAGGACACCGCCGAATCGTTCGACAACATCCCGGACGACTTCAAGACGCCCACGCTCTCGCAGGTGTCGATGATCTACGACGCCAAGGGTGGCCTGATCGCCAAGGTCTACGACCGCGACCGCACCATCCTCACCAAGGAGCAGATGGCGCCGATCATGCGCCAGGCCCAGGTGGACATCGAGGACAACCGCTTCTACGAGCACGGCGCCGTCGACCTCAAGGGCGTACTGCGCGCGGCCACCAAGAACGCGGAGTCCGGCACCACCGCCCAGGGTGCCTCCACGCTCACCCAGCAGTACGTGAAGAACGTCTTCGTCGAGCAGGCCGGCGACGACCAGCAGGCGTTCCTGGAAGCCACCAAGAAGAGCATGGGTCGCAAGATCCAGGAGCTCAAGTACGCCATCAAGCTGGAAGAGGACCTGAGCAAGGACCAGATCCTCACCAACTACCTGAACATCACCTTCTACGGCCACCAGGCGTACGGCATCGAGTCCGCCGCCAAGCGCTACTTCAACAAGAGCGCCAAGGACCTCACCCTCCCCGAGGCCGCGATGCTGGCCGGCCTGGTGCAGAACCCCTCGGCGTACGACCCGATCACCCACCCGCAGGCCGCGCAGACCCGCCGCAACACGGTGATCAACAAGCTGCTGGAGTACAAGCACATCTCGCCGGACGAGGCCAAGGCCGCGATCGCCGCCGACCTGGGCATCAAGTACACCGAGCCGCAGAACGGCTGCATCACCGCCAGCAACGGCATGGGCTTCTTCTGCGACTACGTGCGCCACGTGATCAAGCAGGACCCAGCGTTCGGCAAGACCGCCGCCGACCGGCAGAAGCTCTGGTCGCAGGGTGGCCTGAAGATCAACACCACCATCGACCCGGACAAGCAGCAGGCCATGAACAAGGCCGTCACCAAGAAGGTCAACGTGACCGACAAGGTGTCCGCCGCCGGCACCATGGTCAAGCCCGGCACCGGCGAGATCCTCGCGATGGCGCAGACCCGCCCGTACGGCCTGGACGAGTCCAAGAAGCAGACCGTCCTCAACCTGAACGCCGGCGCGGCCATGGGCGGCGGCAACGGCTTCTCCCCCGGCTCGACCTTCAAGCCGATCCTGGCCGCGGCCGCCCTGGAGAACGGCGTCCCGCTCAGCCAGGAACTCTCCTCGCCGAACAAGATGGAGTACCCCCGGGTCTCCACCTGCCAGGGCACCTGGAACGACACCTCCAAGCCCACCGTGCAGAACGAGTCCACCTACGAGATCGGCCCGTACAACATGACGGTCGCCATGCAGAAGTCGGTCAACACCTACTTCGTGCAGCTGGAGCAGCAGACCGGCCTGTGCCCGATGAAGCAGATGGCCGACAAGCTCGGCGTCGGCACCCTGGCCAACGGCAAGCCCCTGCAGGAAGTCCCCTCCATGGTGCTCGGCACCCAGGAGGTCAGCCCGCTCCAGATGGCCTCGGTCTACGCGTCCTTCGCCGCCCGCGGCGTGTACTGCTCCCCGATCGCGCTGACCTCCGTGGTCACCAGCGACGGCAAGAAGCTCGACGTGCCGAAGGCCAACTGCAACCAGGCGATGTCCCAGTCCACCGCGGACAACGTCAACAGCCTGCTGATGGGCGTGACCGAGAAGGGCACCGGTTCCTCCCTCGGCCTCGACGACGGCCGCCAGATCGCCGGCAAGACCGGTACCACCGACGAGCGGTACGCCGCCTGGTTCACCGGCTACACCCCCGACCTCGCCACCTCGGTCTGGCTCGGCGGCGTCGGCGGCAACGTGTCGATGAAGAACATCACCATCGGCGGCAAGTACTTCTCGGCGGTCTACGGCGCCGACGGCCCCGGCCCGATCTGGCAGATGGCCATGAACGACGCCCTGGACGGCACCCCCGTCACCAGCTTCAGGAACATCGTCACCACCCCGCCGGCGACCACCACCCCGCCCGCCACCGACAACCCCGGCGACCCCTCCGGCGACAACGCCGGCGCGACCACCGGCGGTGGCAACGGTAACGGTGGCGGCAATGGCGGCGGCAACGGCGGGGGCAACGGCGGTGGCGGCAACAACGGCGGCACCACCGGCTTTCCGACCGGCGGCCTGACCACCGGCGGCTTCTCCTTCCCGCCGCCCACCGGCGGCAACAGCGGCAAGCCCGGCCGCCACTGACCGCGCCCCGCACACACTGAAGCCGCCCGCCCGGAGACGATCTCCGGGCGGGCGGCTTCAGCAGTTGTAGGGGCAGCCGAGGGTCAGCCGGCCAGTGCGGCCTTCACCGCGGCGGCCACCCGGCCGCCCTCCGCCTTGCCCTCGACCTGCGGACGCACCAGCTTCATCACGGCGCCCATGCCCTGCGGGCCGCTCGCCCCGGACTCCGCCACCGCGGCGGCCACGATCCCGGCCAGCTCCTCGTCCGTCAGCTGCTTCGGCAGGTACGCGTCCAGCAGCTCGCCCTCTGCCCGCTCGCGCGCCGCCTGCTCCGTACGACCGGCACCCTCGAACGCCTCCGCGGCCTCCCGCCGCTTCTTCGCCTCCTTGCCGATCACCTGAAGCACCTCGGCGTCGGACAGCTCGCGCTTCTGCTTGCCCGCCACCTCCGCGCTCGTCACCGAGGCCAGCGTCAACCGAAGGGTGGACGAGCGCAGCTCGTCCCGTGCCTTGATGGCAGCCGTCAGGTCCTCGTGCAGCTGCTCCTTGAGCGTCGTCATGCCGCCGATTCTGACACCTGTCACGCCCCGACGCCGCCCCATTACCTGCCGGTTCGCGCTGACGGCCCGTCACCCTCCGGCGTCCCCCGGGCGCTTGCCCGTCTTTTCGAACAGTCTGCGACCATGGACCGATGCGACCGCTGTACTCCGTCCCGCTCGGTGTCGCCGCCACCGGCGCCGCCTGTCTCGTCTACGCCGCCGGGTACGAGGTCCGCTCGTTCCGCCTACGCCGCGTCGAGGTACCGATCCTGCCCGCCGGCGCCCGGCCGATCCGGATCCTCCAGGTCTCCGACATCCACATGGTCACCGGACAGACCAAGAAGCAGCGCTGGCTGCAGAGCCTCGCCGGGCTCCGCCCCGACCTGGTCGTCAACACCGGCGACAACCTCTCCGACCCGCTCGGCGTCCCCGCCACGCTCGACGCGCTCGGCCCGCTGATGGACTTCCCCGGCGTCTACGTCTTCGGCTCCAACGACTACTACGGCCCCGCCCGCAAGTCCCCCACCCGCTACCTCAAGGCCCTGCGCAGCGGCATCCACGGCCTCAACAACCCCGACGGCACCGGCCGCCGCGGCATCTCCGGCGCCGTCCACAACCCCTGGCAGAAGCTCCGCGACGGCTTCGACCGGGCCGGCTGGCTCGACCTCAACAACGCCCGCGGCCGCCTCGACATCGCCGGCCTCGACATCGAGTTCACCGGCCTCGACGACCCGCACATCCGCCAGGACGACTACGCCGCGGTGGCCGGCGGCCCCTCCCCCGACGCCGACCTCTCCCTCGCCGTCGTCCACGCCCCCTACCTCCGCACCCTCGACGCCTTCACCGCCGACGGCTACCCCCTGATCCTGGCCGGCCACACCCACGGCGGCCAGCTCTGCATCCCCTTCTACGGCGCCCTCGTCACCAACTGCGACCTCGACACCGACCGCGTCAAGGGCCTCTCCACCCACACCGCCGCCGGCCACCGCGCCCACCTCCACGTCTCCGCCGGCTGCGGCACCAACCGCTACACCCCCGTCCGCTTCGCCTGCCCCCCCGAGGCCACCCTCCTCACCCTCACCCCCGCCCCACGCTGACCAGCCACTAAACCGGATTTCGTGTCTGGCCCCACCTCCTGTAGAGTTCTACTCGTTGCACCGGAGACGGAAAGCAACAAAGCAGGACCGGGGTATAGCGCAGCTTGGTAGCGCGCTTCGTTCGGGACGAAGAGGCCGTGGGTTCAAATCCCGCTACCCCGACTTCGTAAGTGCAGGTCAGGGCCGGTGTTCCGCAAGGAACACCGGCCCTGCTTGTTTCTCCCATGCCTCTCGGGAGAATCCTGGGAGAAAACCGCCGGAGAACCGGCTCCCGGGGACTACTGCTGAGGCTCCCTCAGCAGCGCGTCGAGGACCGCCACGGGCGAGCCCGGCGCCATGCGCCGGCGGGTGTCGAGGGCGGCGGTCCACATCCGGGTGAGGCCGTCCATAAGGTCCCGGCGCATCTCCGGCGTGATGTGCGAGTAGCGGGCCTGGACCGACCCGTCCTCGTGCCCCATCCGCTCGTCCTTGAGCTTCGTCGGCGTCCGCAGCTCGTCCATCATCGTCTTGTGAGAGTGCCGCAGCCCGTGCGGGGTGAGGCCGCGTGCGATCGGCAGCCAGCACGCCTGAGCGCGCCCCGTGGCTCCCCTGCCCCGGGCGGGGACGCCGGGCCAGGGCTCGGCCAGCACCGGCACCGGGCGCGCCTCCTCCGGGGCCTTCTTCGGATACCAGCCGGTGGCCGCCGGATGGAACAGCCACGTGGCGAACCCGTTTCGCCGCCAGTGCGCCGCGCTCTCGCCGCTCGTCTGCCAGCGGACGTAGCCGAGGTCGGCCATCGCCTTCTCCACCCGCACGCGGGTGGGCTCGGCCACCATCTCCGGGCGGTTGAGCACGTTGGACACGGTGCCGGTCGAGACGCCGGCCGCGCGGGCGACGTCGGACAGCTTCGCCCCGGGCCGCTGGGCCGCGCCGTTCGCGGTGCCGTGCCCGCTGAACAGGTAGTTCAGGCCGTGGCACTCGCACGGCGTCCGCTTGGCCCGCGCTACCTGTCCCGCCAACAGGGCGGACAGGAACTCGGGTGAGTCGATCGTCCGGTAGGAGTCGTCCTTGGGCGGGCAGCGGTGCAGCTCTCCCGTGTCCAGCTCATAGAGCTGCCACTCCACCCGGACGCTTGCCGGGCGGACGAACGCGCTCTCCAGCCCGACGATCTCGCCCCACCGCATGCCAGTGAAGCCCTTGAGGACGACGGCAACGAACTCGTCATCCCGGCCGGACAGCAGCGCCGCCCGCTCGGCAATCAGGAGGACCCCAAGCACGTTCGTCACCACCTTCTCGGGGCCGCGGTTCCGGGAGCGTCCGGCCCGCTTGCCCCGGCCGCGCCGGCGGGTGGCCGGGTTGGAGTCGCGCAGCCCGTCGTCCACGGCGTCGGCGAGGATCAGGTGGAGGGTGCCGCGCCAGGTCTTGATGCTGCTGGCCGCGTAGCCGCGCTCGCGCTCCTTGCGCTCCCAGGCGTCGATCGCACCCTTGGTGATCTCGCTGATCACGACGTCCTCAAACTCGGGGAGCAGATGTTCCTCGATGTGGCGGCGGTAGTTCTGGATGGTCGAGGCCGCCAAGTCCTGCTCCTCGTACCAGGCGCTCGCGTACTCGCCGAAGGTCATCTGCTCCTGCTCCGGTGCGGCGGGTGGCTGAGCGGCAGCCTTGGCGGCTTCGTCCTCGGCGATTCCGGCAGCCTTCTCGGCAGCGCGCTTGGTCTTGTAGCGAACCGCCTTGCCGTGGGCGTCGAGTACGGTCCCGTACTTCCCGGGCGCGATCTTGTACCGGGCGCGCCAGTAGTCGCCCCGGTTTTCGCCGTATCCCAATGTGGTCCTTCGGAGAACGGGCCCCGTCCGACTCCTCGGCCGGGCGGGGCGGTGACGCGTGATCAGGCAGCGTCCTGCTGCTGGTGTGCGGCCCGGCGCGGGACCCGCGCGCGAAGTCGGGTCACCGGTCGGCTGGGCTGCTGGTCACGGGACTGCTTCCCGGGCTCGCCGGTGCTGGCGACCCGGGGCTTCGACACGACCGCGATGGCCGGCCGCTCCTCGTAGAGCCCGACGATCTCGGCGACCTGCTCAGCCGTGAAGCGGTAGGCCCGCCCCGGCTTCGTGAAGGGGATACGCCCGCGCCGGGCCTGCTCCTTCACCCACCACTCGGACTTCCCGAGAGCCTTGGCGACGTCGGCCGGCTGAAAGAGCGTCGGCAGCGCGCCTCGATCCTGACGCATGGAAACCCTCCGGGTCTCAGTGGGGCCTGGCTCCGGCCCCTCCTTCTCAGGAAGCCGCTACTGCCGCTACTGCCGCTACCTCCCTGGTCAGGGGCATGTTTTTGGTAGCGGATTGGGTAGCGGTAGCGGATTGGTGCCGCTCCCGGGCGGGTGCCGGGAGCGGCCGGGTGGTTCAGGGTGCGGTGGCGCTGTGGGTGGTGGGTAGCGGATTCGTATCCGCTACCTCTGCCATATCCGCTACCGGAAACAGGGCCCTGACCTGCGCGGTAGCGGCAGTAGCGGCAGTAGCGGCTTCCTGGGACGGGGACGGGCAGTAGCGCAGCCACGCGTCGGCGAGGTCGCTGGCGTAGTAGCCCTTGGCGCTGGACTTCGGGCCGGTCTTGATGTTGCGGGGCTTGATGGGGTCGTTGTCGGCGGTGACGTAGTCGCCGAGCATGCGGGCGAGGGCGCGGGCGGTGATGGGCTTGCCGTCGAGGTCGGCCCAGGGCGCGTCGTCCAGCTCGGCGAGCTTGCTGAGCAGGTCGGCGCTGAGCATCCGTTCCGCGCCGGCGAAGAGGTCGCGCAGGTCGGTAAGGAGGCGGATGCCGACGGAGCCCTTGTCGTTGGCCTTGGCGGCGTTGACGAGTTGGACGCAGGCGGCGCGGGCGCGGGCGGGCCAGTGGCCGCCGGCGGCGTCGGCGACGGCGAGCAGGGGTTCCCACACGTCGGCGGGGCGGTCACTGATGCCGTCGGGCAGTTCGGGTTCGACGTCCTGGAGTGTGCTGCGGACGGTGTCGGCCCAGGCGGCGAGGCGCTTGCGCAGGGCGTGGCCCTCGGGCGCGTTCTTGCGCTCCCGGAAGGGCTCGGTCTTCTCGTTGGGGGCGCGGCGGCGCATCCGGATGATGATCGAGCGGCTCATGATGGTGTCGGGGAGGTCGCCGAGTCCGCCCATGGCGAGGGCGGCGTAGACGGGGTACTCCTGGACGGTCTGGGTGCTGCCGTCGCCGACGCAGCGCAGGACGACGCCGGAGCGGCGGTGGCCGGAGTTGATGAGTCCGCGCAGGTCTTCGTTGCCGGCGGCCTTGGGGCCGAAGGTGGTGTCGATCTCGTCGAACAGGACGGTGGGCCGGGCCTCGGGCGCGGACACGGACCGGAACAGGGCGGCGGGGCTGACGTCGGTGGTGAGGATCGGGCGGGGGGTGAGGGTTTCGATGATCTCCAGTGCGCGGGTCTTGCCGGATCCGGGTTCGGGGCTCAGGAACGCGATGCGCGGGGTGGACTCGAAGCAGTCCAGCAGGTGGGCGTGGGCGTCCCACAGGACGACGGCGACGTAGGCGGCTTCGCTGGGGAAGACGTTGAAGCGGCGGTGGTGGGCTTCGACGGCGTCGAGGAGGGTGGCGCCGTCTTCGGGCTCGGGGGTGGTGCGCGGCGGGGCGTGTTCGGTCATGCGGGTGTTCTCCTGGTTCTCGCGGCGGCAGGGGTGGTCGGGCCTAACGAGCCTGGCTGGTGGGCGAGTTGTGGTCGGCGGCGGTCATATGGATGCAGGCGGCGCGGGCGCGGGCGGGCCAGTGGCCGCCGGCGGCGTCGGCGACGGCGAGCAGGGGCTCCCACACGTCCGCCTGGCGGTCGGTGACGCCGTCGGGCAGCTCGGGCCAGACGTCCAGCTCGCCGCGGACGGTGTCGGCCCAGGTCGCCAATCGGGCGCCCAGGGCATGGCCCTCGGCCTGGGGGGAGCGGGAATCGGCGATCGGGGTGTCCGCGCGGCGCATCCGGACGACGATGGAGCGGCTCATGATGGCGTCGGGCAGGTCGTTGGTGCCGGCGATGGCCAGCGCGAAGTAGACGGGGATCGCCTGGACGCTCTGGTCGTGGCCGACGCCGACGCAGCGCAGGACGCAGCCGGTGCGGCGGTGGCCGGCGTTGATGAGTCCGTGCAGTTCCTGGCTCGCGGCGGACCTGGAACGCGCGAGGTTGTGGGCGTCGTCCAGCAGCACCGTCGGGCGGGCGCCCGGGCCGGAGACCGAACGGATCAGGGCTGCGGCGATGGTGCCGGACACGCCCCGGGCCCGGGGAACGAGGCTCCCGACGGTCGCCAGCGCTCGGGTCTTGCCCGAACCGGGCTCCGGGGAGAGGAAGGCCAGGCGCGGCGTGGACTGGCCCAAAGAGCCCTGACCGAGTCGCAGCAGCTTACGGCCCCCCGATCATGCTCGACCCCAGACCAGACAGGACACCGGCCAAAACCGCTCCACCACCCGCGCAGGCCTCTGGGCGAACACGCAAAGTGACGATTCTCGTCGCAGGATGAGCCTAGATTGCGCCTATCACAGGCGACGCCGCGGGGTAGCCTGATGTCAACAGACACCGAGTGGGAGGACGCCATGGCAAAGCACCGCCGACGCCTTACCTCTGTTCTGGTCGGAGCAGGATCCGTGCTCGATATCTCCGGAATCGCCACCTATAGGGCACGTCGACGTGCTGGCATGACATCGCGACTGAGGCAGGAATCGGATTGGGAGAGAGTCGGGAGCGACCTGAGGAAGGCGCTGCACAAGCAGGATCCTCGGAAGCTGGCGAGCTAGCACACCGCACAAGCAACGAGGCGGCAGCACCCGAACCACTTGATGGGGATCTTGTAGATGCTGAGCCGGCGCAAATGCTCCAAGAGCTCCGGCTCATTAAGCATGAGATCACCGTCGAACGCCGCCATCGTGGACCTATCCCGTCACCAACTCTGCTCGCCGAGTACGAGCAGGTACAGGCTGGCCTGGCTGAACGCATCGTCGCGATGGCCGAGCGCGAGCAAGGGCATCGGCATGAGCTAGAGCGAACGGACCTTAAGCAGGACTACAAGCTTGCTCGTGGCAGCCGCACCACCGGTTTGATCGCACTGGTTGTGATGGCTTCCCTGGCTGGCTATCTGGCCCATCTTGGGCATCCTGGCTGGGCAACCGCGGTAGGCACCCTCGACATCGCTGCTGTCGTAGGCATCTTCGTCACAGGGCAGCTGAGAAGCGGCTCCCAAGAAGCCGAGACAACAGAAGCCCCCTCATCACCGGCTCGGGACTCTCTGCCAGCAAGCCCCGAAACAGAACCCGCGGCAACCGCATAGGCTTACAACGGATCCTCAGGGGTGAGTGTCTACCTGCGCTACGACAGCCCCGAACACTGGCGCACAGCGGCAGACGCACACGGACTGTCTTCGCAGCTCAGGAAACCTGGCCTCAGAGGTCGAACAGGTGCCCAAGTTGCTTCGGGACGAAGAGGCCGTGGGTTCAAATCCCGCTACCCCGACCGAGCAGTGAGGGCCGTATCGGAGAAATCCGGTGCGGCCCTCACTCGTTGTGGGGCTGTGGGGGTTTGGGCGTCACCTGTGTCGGGTCGGGCCGTTGTGATGGCATGAGTGCGTTTGCGATGACACAGGCGTTCCCTGGTGGGCCGGGGCCGACGAGCGTTCCGGTGTTCTGGTCGGGGTACTGGTTGCGGCCGGGGTACATGCAGCGGGTGGATGACGAGCAGTGGGATCTGCGGGTGCCGGCGGGGCAGTTGGCGGGGCTGGGTGGGGCGGTGGATGCGGCTGAGCGGTTGGGGGCTCGGCGGGAGTTGCTGGTGAGTCCGCAGAATGCGGCGCGGGCGCATCTGTTGCGGGAGTGTCCGGAGCTGTTCGGGATCGTCGGGCGGGTGGTGCTCGGGGTGGACGAGCGGTTGTGGCGGGCGGAGCCGGACTGGGGTGGTTGCAGTGTGGAGCTGTCGGGGATCGAGTGCATCGACGGGTTCCAGACGCTGGGGCTGCTGGCACGGGGTGCGGGCGAGCTGTCGGTGGAGCATCTGGACCGGGCTGTGCTGGATGTCCGGATCGTCAGTGGTGCGGCGCGTGCTCTCGCCCGGGTGGCCCATGACGAGGCGCACCGGCATCACAATCCGACGGCCGCACAGGATCTACTGCTGCGTCAGCCGGTGATGCGCAGGCTGGTGGGGCAGTTCGAGCGGGACGGGATTCCGTTCCGGTTGCGGCGCGGTGAGCGGCGGGGGCCCAGCCGGGAGGGGTACGGGGTGGACGAGGCGACCACCGCGTTGGCGTTCTTCCTGGCGGGGGGTGAGCCGGCGCTCGCGTTCCAGACGCTGACGCCGGAGGGCCGGGAGGAGATCTGGCGGGATCCGTCGGGGCCGAAGTTCCGGGCGTTGTTCGGCCCGCACACGGAGGCGACCGGGGTGCGGATCGCGATCACGTTCCGGCGGGCGGTCCTGCGGGAGTTGGAGGGGTTGTTCGGCGAGCGGTCGGCGAATCATTGGCATCTGTTGGCGGATGCGCCGGATCTGGTGGTGTGGGCGGTGGCCCGCGAGTTGCCGCTCGGCGCGTTGCACCGCGATCCGGCGGATCCGTCGGCGCCGGAGTGGGACCGGATCCTCGACCAGCGGGTGCCCGTGCTGACCAGGTTGACGGCCGAGCGGCTGGTCGCCGCGTACCGGGGTCTGCGGGCGCGGGTGTACCGGCGGGACGAGGTCGAGAAGTTGGAGTGGTGGGTGCGCATCCTGGGCGGCACGGCGTCCTGAACACGCGCGAGGCGGCGCGTGACGGGGCATGATCGGTGGGGTTGTGCCGGTTGCTGCGGAGAAGGGACGTACGTGGTGGGCGAGTTGGCCGAGCGGGTTGCCGGTTTGATGGGGCGGGCCCGGGGGGATCTGGCGGAGCTGGTGGCGATTCCTTCGGTGGCGGATCCGCGGCAGCAGCCGCCGGAGCGGTGCCGGGAGGCCGCGGAGTGGGTGGCCGCGGCGTTCGCGGGGGTGGGGCTGCGGGACGTGCGGCTGGTGGAGACGCCGGACGGGAGTTTCGCGGTGCTGGGGCACCGTCCGCCGCCGCCGGGGGCTCCGACGGTGCTGTTGTACTGCCATTACGACGTGCAGCCGCCGTTGGACGACGAGGCGTGGGTGTCGCCGCCGTTCGAGCTGACGGAGCGGGACGGGCGCTGGTACGGGCGCGGGGCGGCGGACTGCAAGGGCAATGTGGTGATGCACCTGACCGCGTTGCGGGCGCTCGGGGACGAGTTGCCGGTGGGCTTGAAGCTGGTGGTGGAGGGGTCGGAGGAGCAGGGGACGGGCGGTCTGGAGGAGTATCTGGCGCAGCATCCGGACGAGTTGCACGCCGATGCGCTGCTGATCTGCGACACCGGCAACGCGGCGGTGGGGGTGCCGACGGCGACCGTCTCGTTGCGCGGGATGGCGAACGTGGTGGTGTCGGTGCGGACGCTGGAGTCGGATCTGCATTCGGGGATGTTCGGCGGTCCGGCCCCGGACGCCCTGGCGGCGCTGATCCGGATGCTGGACTCGTTGCGCGACGCCGACGGCGGGACGCGGGTGGAGGGCCTTCCGGCGGACGGCAGCTGGGAGGGCATGGGGTTCGACGAGCAGCAGTTCCGGTCGGACGCGGGGGTGCTGGACGGGGTCGCGCTGATGGGGTCGGGGACGGTCGCGGACCGGCTGTGGGCCCGTCCGGCGGTGACGGTGCTGGGCATCGACTGTCCGCCGGTGGTGGGTTCGGCGTCGGCGGTGCCTTCCGAGGCGCGGGCGCGGGTGAGTCTGCGGGTGCCGCCGGGGATGGATCCGGAGGTGGCGCAGCAGGCGTTGACGGCGCATCTGGTGAAGGCCGCGCCGTGGGGTGCGCGGGTGTCGGTGGAGCCGGAGTCGAAGGGTTCGCCGTTCCGGGCGGCGACGGACGGGAAGGCGTACGGGGCGCTGGACCGGGCGGCGCGGGAGGCGTACGGCCGGCCGCTGTCGTTCCTCGGGCAGGGCGGTTCGATTCCGCTGTGCAGCGCTCTTGCCGCGCACTACCCGGAGTCGGAGATCATCCTGATGGGTGTGGAGGAGCCGCGTTCGCTCATCCACGCGCCCAATGAGAGCGTCGACCCGGGCGAGATCGAGCACATGGCCCTGGTCGAGGCGCTGTTCCTGCGTCACTACGCGGCCGTCGGCCGCTGACCCCGAGGGAGGGGATCCTGATGCCCGAGCCGTTCACCACGGCCGATTTCCAGGCCCGGATGGCCCGTGCCGCGACGGCCGCCGCCGATGCGGGTCTGGCGGGGCTGGTCGTCACGCCCGGCCCGGACCTGACGTACCTGACGGGGTACCTCCCGGTGAACACCGAGCGGTTGACGGCGCTGCTGGTCGCGCCGGGTGCCGAGCCGGTGCTGCTGGTGCCGAGGCTGGAGCGTCCGGACGCGGAGCGGGCGGCGAGTGCGGAGGCCGTCCGGATGGCCGACTGGATCGACGGCGAGGACCCGTTCGCGGTGCTGGCGCCGCACATGGACCGGGCCGGCCGGTACGGGATCTCCGACAACGCCTGGGCGATGCACCTGCTGGGGTTCCAGGAGGCGCTGCCGGGTACCTCGTACGCCTCGCTGACGGCGGCGCTGCCGATGCTGCGGGCGGTGAAGGAGCCGGACGAGCTGGCCCGGCTGGCGGCGGCGGGCGCGGCGGCGGACCTGGTGTACGGGGCGATCCTGGGCGTGCCGTTCGCCGGCCGCACCGAGCGCGAGGTGGCCTCCGACCTGGCGGCGCTGCTGCTCGAGCACGGGCACAGCCAGGTGGACTTCACGGTGGTGGGTTCCGGCCCGAACGGGGCGAATCCGCACCACGAGGCCGGGGACCGGGTGATCGAGCGCGGGGACACCGTGGTGCTGGACTTCGGCGGGCTGAAGGACGGCTACGGCTCGGACACCACCCGCACGGTGTTCGTCGGCATCGAGCCGCCCGCGGAGGTGCAGCAGGTGCACGACCTGGTGCGGCGGGCCCAGCAGGCCGCGTTCGACGCGGTGGCGCCCGGGGTGACCTGCCAGGAGATCGACCGGGTGGCCCGGGCGGTGATCACCGAGGGCGGGTACGGCGAGTACTTCATCCACCGCACCGGGCACGGCATCGGGCTGACCACGCACGAGCCGCCGTACATGATCGAGGGCGAGACCCGGCCGCTGGTGCCGGGGATGTGTTTCTCGATCGAGCCGGGCGTCTACCTGCCGGGCCGGTTCGGTGTCCGGATCGAGGACATCGTGACGGTGACGGAGACCGGCGGCCTGCGGTTCAACGGGACGCCGCACGAGCTGGCGTTCGTGAACTGACCGGCCCCCGCCGGGCGTTCGGTTTCAGCGGCTGAACGCCCGGCGCAGCTCGGCCAGCAGTGCGCGCAGCGCCGGGGCGGGGCCGGGGCGGGAGACCAGGGCGAGCAGGCCCGGGGTGGTGAGGTCGGTGACGGGGACCGGCACCAGGGCGGGGAACGCCTCGGCCATGGAGCGGCTGAGCACGGCGACGCCGAGGCCGCGGGCGGCGAGGTCGGCGATCGCGGAGGCGGCGGAGGCCTGCAGGGCGATCCGCGGGGTGAGTCCGGCGGCGGCGCAGTCGCGGTCGAGGACGGTGCGGACGCCGGTGCCGGGCGGCAGGCAGATCAGCGGGTGGGTGAGCAGTTCGGCAAGTGTGCTGCCGGGCCCGGCCAGTGGGTGGCCGGGCGGGACGGCGGCGACCAGGGGTTCGCTGATCAGGGTGTGCGCGTCCAGGCCGTCGGGGGTGGTGCCGGCGCAGCCGATCAGTGCGAGGTCGAGGGTGCCGGCCCGGACGGCTTCGGTGAGGTGGTCGGAGTCGCCTTCCAGCAGGGCGAGTTCGACGCCGGGGTGGGCGCGGTGGAAGGCGGCCAGGCCGTCGAAGAGCGGGGTGAGGGTGCAGCCGGCCACCATGCCGACGGTGAGGCTGCCGCGGATCAGGTCGCTGACCTCGCCGACCGCCTGGCCGACGGCACGGGCGGCGGCGAGCGCCTGCCGGGCGTGTTCGAGGGCGGCCTTGCCGGCCACGGTGAGGGTGACGGTGCGGGCGGAGCGGTCGAAGAGTTCGGCGCCGAGTTCGCGTTCCAGCTGCCGGATCTGGGCGCTGACCCCGGACTGGCTGATGTGCACCCGCTCGGCGGCGCGGGTGAAGTTGCGCTCCTCGGCGACGGCGAGGAAGTACTCGAGCTGCCTCAGTTCCATGACCATGGATTCTAGTTCTGATCAGAACCAGCTGTTGGACTTCTGATCAGGCGGACGGGAGGCTGGAGGCACGACGACGAGGAGGCCGTGATGAGCGAGTACGAGAAGGCGATGCGCCCCGAGGACCTGACCCGGCTGTTCGTGGAGCGCTCCAACGCGGGCGACGCCGCCGGGGTCGCCGCGCTGTACGAGGAGCACGCCGTGGTGGCGTACCCGCCGGGGCAGTTCACGGTCGGCCGGGAGGCGATCCGGGTGCTGTGGGAGCGGGTGCTGACGCACCGCCCGCAGTTCACCCCAGAGCAGCCGCTGCCGACGCTGGCCGCGGACGGCATCGCGCTGACCGCCACCCCGCCGAAGGACGGCAGCGGGGCGCGCGCCCAGGTGGTGCGGCAGCAGCCGAACGGCAGCTGGCTGCGGCTGCTCGACCAGCCCGAGTTCCTCCGGCCCGGCGCCGGCGCCTGAGCAGGCAGAAGCCGGTTCAGCCGGTGAGCTGCTTGTAGTAGTACGTGGTGTCGGCGAGGACGCCGTCCGGGGTCGCGGCGTGGCCGGGGACGGTGCCGAATGCCGTCCAGCCGGCGCTGCGGTAGAGGTGTTCGGCGGCGCTGCCGGTCTGGGTGTCGAGCAGCAGCAGGGTGGCGCCGCCGTCGCGGGCGGCCTGCTCGGCGGTGGCCAGCAGCCGCCGGCCGAGGCCCGCGCCGCGGGCGTCGCGGTGCACCAGCAGCTTGGAGACCTCGGCGCGGTGGCGGCCGTTCGGCCGGTTCTCGCGGACCAGTGCCACGGTGCCCAGCAGGCGGCCGTCGGGGCCGGTCGCCGTCCACAGCAGCCGGGTGCCGTCCGCGACGGACGGGTGCAGGGTCCGCCACCAGGCGGCGGCCTCGTCGCGGGGGGTGCCGGCCAGGAAGCCGACCGAGGCGCCGTCGTCGACGGCGTCCAGCAGCAGATCAGCGAGGGCGTCGCAGTGGGCGGGAAGCTCGTCGGCGCTCAGTGGGCTGATCACGGTGGCCACCCTACGGGTGCGGCGGCACCCGGCGGTCGGGGCCGGTGTCAGGAATGGTTACCGTGGTGGGGTGTACCGGTTCCTGTTCAGCCCGCGGTGGCTCGTCGGCTCGGTCGTCGCGGTGGCGGCGATCGGGGTCTGTCTGATGCTCGGCTCCTGGCAGTTGGGCCGGTTCGAGGACCGGGTTTCGACGCACAAGGAGATCGACAAGGCGGCCGCCACGGCCGCCCAGGCGCAGGCGAGTCCGCTGGCGGAGGTGCTGCCGGAGGCCGCGTCGAAGGTCGGCACCGACACCCTGGGCCGGACGGTGAGCGTCACCGGCTCCTACGACGTCGCGCACCAGCTGCTGGTGCCGAACCGCACGGTGGACGGCCGGACCGGCTACTACGTGCTCACCCCGCTGCTCACCGACGGCGGCCGGGCGGTGCCGGTGGTGCGCGGCTGGGCGGCGGGCTCCCCGGGCGAGGCGCCGGAGGTGCCGTCCGGGCAGGTCAGCGTGACGGGCCGGCTGCAGGCCCCGGAGAACAGCGGCAGCGGCGGCGCGGTGGCGGGCGGTCTGCCCGCCGGGCAGCTGGGCACGATCAGTCCGGCGACGCTGGTGAACGTGCTGCCGTACCCGCTGTACGACGGCTGGGTGGCGGCGGACGACGTCCCGGCGGGGCTGACCTCGGTGCCGACGGTGCAGCCGCAGGGCGGCGACGGGCTGAGCCTGCGGGCGTTCCAGAACCTGGGCTACACCTTGGAGTGGTTCGTCTTCGCCGGGTTCGTGGTCTTCATGTGGTTCCGGCTGGTCCGCCGCGAGGCGGAGGCCGCCCAGGACCGGGCCCTCGGACTGGACCCGGCCCTGGACTGACCTCCGCCCGCCTGCTGGTTCAGCGCGTCCCGGACCGCGACGCGCTGGGCGACGCCGGGGCCGAGGGCGACGGGAGCGCGGACGGCGAGGCCGAGGCGCTGCCGGACGGCGACCCTCTCGGGCAGGGCACCGGCGGGGCGGCGGCGCTCGGCGCGGCGGACCCGCTCTGCACCGCGGAGGGCGAGCCGCCGGCGGGGCTCGCGGCGGGCAGCGCGTTCGGGCTCGGGCAGTCGGTGCCGAAGCCGCCGAAGCCCGCCGGGGGCGACGGGTTGCCGCACTCGTCGACGTAGTCGTCGCTGCGGCTGGAGCCCGGCCGGTGGTGGTAGTGGTGCACCACCCTGGTGCCGCCGCCCCCCGTGTACGGCGAGGTGCCGGACCCGTTCTTGCCGCCGCTGGACCCGCCCGACCCCTTCGAACCGCTGGACCCGCTGGAGCCCTTGGAGCCGCGGCTCCCGTTCTTGCCCTTGGCAAGGACCTGCAGGTCGATGCCGGTGTCGGCCTTCGCGGGGGCGGCGGCCTCCACGCAGTCGTACTTCTGGTTGTTCGAGCACCCGGCCAGGGTCAGCACGATCGCGCCGACCGCGGCGGCGGCCAGCGCGGCGCGTCCACCCATCGGTTGTAGTCCCCCCCTGTCGACCGGGTCTACCTGGTCATCGGACGGTGCCGGGGGCCAGGTGTCGCCGGACGAAGTCGATCTCCAAGCGAAGCTGCTTGATCCGCTCGTCGACGACCAGCGAACCGTGCCCGGCATCGTAGCGGTACACCTCGTGGACCTTGCCGAGCTCCTCCAGCCGCTGGACGTAGTTGTCGATCTGCCGGATCGGGCAGCGCGGGTCGTTGACGCCGGCGCTGATGTAGACCGGGGCCTTGACCTGCTCGACGTACGACAGCGGCGAGGAGGCGTGCCAGCGCTCGGGGACCTCCTCGGGGGTGCCGCCGAACAGCGTGCGGTCCAGCGACTTCAGCGCCTCCATCTCGTCCGCGTACGCGGTGAGGTAGTCGGCGACCGGGACGGCGGCCAGGCCGAGCGTCCACCGGTCGGGCTGGGTGCCGAGGCCGAGCAGGGTCAGGTAGCCGCCCCAGGAGCCGCCGGACAGCACCAGCCGGTCCGGGTCGGCCAGGCCGGAGGTGACCGCCCAGTCGCGGACCGCGCCGATGTCCTCCAGCTCGATCAGGCCGACGCGTTCGGTGAGCGCGTCGGTCCAGGCCTGCCCGTAGCCGGTGGAGCCGCGGTAGTTGACCCGGACCACCGCGAAGCCGTGGTCGAGCCAGGCGGCGGGGCCGGCCGCGAAGGAGTCGCTGTCGTGGTGGGTGGGGCCGCCGTGCACCTCGAACACCGTCGGGAACGGGCCCTCGCCGGTGGGCCGCTGCACCAGGGCGTGCACCCGGCCGCCGGGGCCGTCCACCCAGACGTCCTCGACCGGCACCGAGCCGGGCGGCACCGGGCCGGGCGCGCGCAGCACCACGGTGCCCGCGGTGGAGCGCACCGCGGACGGCTCGGCGGCCGAGGACCACAGGAACTCGACCGTGCCGTCGGGGCGGGCGGTGGCCCCGGCGACGGTGCCGCGCGGGGTGTCCAGCCTGGTCAGCTCGCCGGTCTCCAACTGGTAGGAGAACAGCTCGGAGCGGGCCTCGTACTCGTGCTCGATGAGCAGCGAGCGGGCGTCGGGCCGCCACTGCGCGGACAGGTCGCCGGGGAACGGGCGGCCCTGCTCGTCGCGCAGCGCCAGCTCGGTCTCGGCACCGGTGGCGACGTCCCACAGCATCGGCTCCCAGCGCCCGGTGCGCTGGTGGGCGACCAGCAGCCGGGTGTCGCCGGCGGCGGGCGCGAAGCCCAGGCAGGACACGCCGCGCGGCTCGGCGCGGCCGGTGACCTCGTCGAGCTGGGCGACGGTGACGCCGTCGGACAGCCGCAGCACCCGGATCGCGCCGTGCATGGCGTCACCGTGCTCGGTGTGGTCGACGGCCAGCAGGGTGCTGTCGTGGGAGAGGTCGCCGACGCCGCCGTACTCGGCGTGGTGGTAGACCACCGTGGGCTCGGCGGCGCCGGGGCGGCGCAGGTACAGGGTGGTGCCCTCGTCGTCGGTGGAGGTACCGATCACCACGGTGCCGTCACGGCCGAACGCCAGGCCCGCCTCGTAGGCGGCGGGGACGCCGGGCACGGCCTCCTGGTCGGGGCCGCCGGCGAACGGCTGGCGGCGCCAGACGCCGAACTCGTCGCCGTCGGTGTCGTCGAACCACCAGATCCACTCGCCGTCCGGGCTGAGTTCGGCGTCCGTGGTGCCGTGCGGACGGTCGGTGACCCGGCGGTGCTCGTCGGTGGCGCGGTCCCACGCGTACACCTCGTAGGTGCCGGTCGCGTTGGACACGTACAGCGCCCGATCGGGTGCTTCGTCCGCCCAGTCGGGCAGCGAGACCCGCGCTGCCCGGAACCGCTGCTCCCACGCCGGCACGACGTTCGTCTGCTCGTTCATACCCTCATCCAACCCGATTCCGGGCGTTGATCGGAACGGCGGACAGCGAACGGTGGGGACACGAAACGGCTGCGGTGCGGCTCCTGATGGACGATCAGCGGAAGAGGTACAAATACGACATAACGACCGGAGGAGTTGTACCATGCCCGCTTCAGCGCCGTCCTTCGACCGGCTCGACCGACTCGACCTGCCCGTCCTCGCCCAGCACCTGGGCCTGGTCGAGGAGATCGAGCAGTACCTGGCCGGACTCCCCGCCCCCGACCGGCTGCCCCTGCTGCCGCTGCCCGCACTGCCGCCGGTGGAGCCCGGCTGCGACGGCGGGCTGTACGGCTCCGTCCACCGGCCGTGGAACTTCGGCTACCCGCTGCCCCGCCGCACCGTGCTGGACCGGCTGGTCCGCCGCCCCGCCCGCCCGGTACCGGTCACCGTCGCCGGGCACCTGCGGCTGACCTCCCACTACCTCGCCGAGGCCGGCTGGATCCAGGGCGCGATGTGGGACGCCGCCGGCCGGGTCTGCCTGCTCGGCGCGCAGACCGCCGTCCTCGCGCACGGCTACGGCACCGCGTACACGGTGCGGCGGGCACGCAACCAGGTCATGGAGGTGCTGCACGCCACCGGCCGCCCGGCCGCCTCCCCCGACGCCTGGAACGACCGCCCAGGCCGCCGCCAGGCCGAGGTGCACGCCCTGCTGCGCCGCGCCGAGGCGCGCGCCGAGTCGCTGGGCATCTGAGCAGCCGGCCTCAGATCCGGGCGGCGTCCGCCAGCAGCGCGAGCCGCTCCGCGGTGGGCGAGCCGGGCTCCGCGGTGTAGACGACCAGCTGCAGCCCGGGCTCGCCGGGCGGGGTGAGCGTCTCGTAGCCGAGGTCCAGCTCGCCCACCCGCGGGTGCAGCAGCAGCTTGCGGCCGTGGCTCTTCTCCCGGACGCCGTGCCGGGCCCACAGTTCGGCGAACAGCGGGTCGGCGGCGAGGTCGGCGAGCAGAGCCGCCAGTTCCGGGTCGTCCGGGTGCCGGGCCGCGTCCACCCGCAGGAACGCCGCGGTCTCGGCGGCGACCCGTTCGAACTCGGGGTAGAGCCGGCGTCCGGCCGCCGACAGGAACGCGTGCCGGGCCACGTTGCGCTGCCCGGGCGGCATGTCGGAGAACCCCATCACCGCGTCGCCCAGGGCGTTCCAGGCCACCACGTCCAGGCACCGGCCGAGCGCGAACGCGGGCGCGTCCAGCGCGTCCAGCACCAGCCGCAGGCCGCCCCGCAGCTGCCGCGGGCCGGGCCGGGCGGGCTCGCGCGGTGGCCGGGCCAGGTCGTGCAGGTGCTGCCGTTCGGTGCGGTCCATGCGCAGCACCCGGGCGACCGCGTCCAGCACCTCCGCGGACACGCCGTCGCCGCGGCCCTGTTCCAGCCGCACGTAGTAGTCGACGCTCACCCCGGCGAGCTGCGCGACCTCCTCGCGGCGCAGCCCCGGCACCCGGCGCCGCCGCCCGAACTCCGGCAGTCCGACGTCGGAGGGCCGGATCCGGGCCCGGCGCAGGCGCAGGAACTCCCCCAGTTCGCTCATGCCCCGACGATACGGCCGGTGTCACGAAGGTGGTTCTCGCAGACCCAGGAAAAGCACAGCCCTGGGTCCGCCCGCGGTCCGCGCCGAGACTCGTGGACGTCACCGCAGCAGACTCGAACAGGAGCGTGACTTCCATGGCACACCAGACCCTCGACGGCCGGACCGCCGTCGTCACCGGCGCCGCCAGCGGCATCGGCGAGGCCGTCGCCCGGCAGCTGGTCGCGGACGGCGCCCGGGTGGCGCTGCTGGCCCGCCGCAAGGACCGCCTGGAGCGGCTGGCCGCCGAGCTCGGCCCGAACGCGCTGGCGGTGCCCGCCGACGTCACCGACCAGGCCTCGGTGGATGCGGCCCGGCAGCTGACGCACGCCGCCTTCGGGCGGGTCGACCTGGTGGTGAACGCGGCCGGCGTGATGCTGCCCAACCCGGTGGACGACGGCCGGATCGACGAATGGACCCGGATGATCGACACCAACCTGACGGGGGTGCTCCGGGTGGTCGGCGCGTTCGGCCCGGACCTGGTGGCCGCCGCGGCCGCCGGCGCCACCGCGGACCTGGTGAACGTCTCCTCGATCGGCGCCCACGTGGTCTTCCCGAACTACGCGGTGTACGGCGCCACCAAGGCCGCCGTCACCCAGCTGTCGGCCGCCCTGCGCTCCGAGTACGGCCCGCGCGACGTGCGCGTCACCGCCGTCGAGCCCGGGCTCACGGACACCGAGCTGGGCAGTCACATCGACAACCCGGCGCTCGGGCCGGACGGGCAGCTCGGCGCCATGTTCGCGGCGATCGGCGCGCTCTCCCCCGCCGATGTCGCCGACCTGGTCGGGTACGTCGTCGGCCGGCCGCGGCACGTCAACCTGCGGCACGTGGTGGTGCTGCCGACCCGGCAGGCCTGAGCGGGCGGTCAGGCGCCGGCGCTCGGCGAGGGGGCCGGAACGCCGGTGGTGGGGGCCGGTTCGGGGGCCGAGTGGTAGACGGTGCCGCCGCAGCCGGTGGGCAGGACCGTGGTGGCGGCGAAGCCGGTGGCCGGGTCGGGGGTGTAGCCGAGCCGGAAGGTGTCGCGCGGCGACTGGTGGCCGGCGGGGGCGTACGCGCCGGTGGGGCTGGGGTCGACCGCGGGGGCGCTGCCGGCCGGGGTATCGGTGCCGGGCATTGCGCCGCCGCTGGGGGTGGGGCTGGGCTGCGGGTCTACCGGGGAGGGCGAGGTGGTGGGGCAGCCGGTGGGCACCCAGGCGAACCGGACCAGGTAGGAGCCACCGGGCGTGAGCAGCAGTTCGCGGGGCAGCCCGGCCGGGTCGGGCAGCGCCTCGGCCGGGTCACCGACGGTGTGGGCGAGCAGGCGGACGCCGAGGGTGCCGGGGTCGATGGTGACGGCGCCCGGGCCGGTGATCCGGCACGGATGCCCGGCGGTGTTGGTGAGTTGGAACCAGCCGTAGATCCGGCCGTCGGCCGTGGCGGCGGCGGCCTTCTGGACCTCGCCCCGGCCGAGGTCGGTGCCGGTGCACAGCGGCACGACGACGGGCGGCCCGCCCGGGCTGCTGTCGGCGCTCGGGTCGGCGGAGGTCTCGGGGCCGGCGCCGTCGGGCCCGGCGGCGGTCGCGCCGGCGGGGTTGCGCGGGTGGCCGGGGGCGGCCACCGAGGCGTCCGGGGTGGCGGTGGCACCGGGCGCGGCCTGGCCGCCGGTGGGGTCGCCGGACAGGTGGAACGGCTGGGCGGCGTGCACCACGGGCAGTCCGACGACGGCGGCGGCCAGCACCGCGGCGCCGCCCCAGGCGCGCCGCCGGGCGGCCCGGCGGCGGGGGACGGCGGTGCGCAGCCGGGGCAGCGCCCCGGGTTCGGGCTGGACACCGGCGACGGCGCGGTGCAGCCGGTCGCGGAGCTGGTCCTCGCTCAGTTCGTGCTGCGGGCCGGGCCGGTGCGGGTCAGTCATCGGCGGACCCCAGCCGCACCCGCAGGGCAGCCAGTCCGCGCGACCCGTAGGCCTTGACCGAGCCGACGGAGATGCCGAGCACCTCCGCGACCTGTGCCTCCGTCAGGTCCGCGTAGTAGCGCAGCACCAGCACCTCCCGCTGACGGCGTTGCAACCCCCGTAGCGCGGCCTTCAGTGCGTCGCGCTCCAGCGCATCGTATGCCCCCTCTTCTGCACTGGCCATGTCAGGCATGGGCTTGGGCAGGAGGCGCAGGCCGAGCAGTCGGCGCCGCAGCGTGGAGCGGGAGAGGTTGACCACGGTCTGCCGCAGGTACGCGAGGGTCTTCTCGGGATCGCGGACCCGGCGCCGGGCGGCGTGCACCCGGATGAACGCCTCCTGCACGACGTCCTCGCAGGAGGAGAGGTCGTCCAGCAGCAGTGCGGCAAGCCGCAGCAGGGAACGGTAGTGGGCCCGGTAGGTGTCGGTGAGCTGGTCGACGCTGGCCCCGGTCGCGTCCGCTGCCGCCGCAGCAAAGCCCATCCGACTACCGGCCCGCCGGGCCGCCCCGGGCAGGGTGATCGCCACCACCGCCCCTGTCACGTTCGTCACGCTGGTTGGACACCCGATCCCCTGTCCTGGTTGCCCCGCGCCGGGGGAGTTCTTCCGCAGAGAGGAATCCCCCTCCGGAACACATCGCTCCGAAGGGGGATTCTGGCAGACCCGGCGGACGGTCAGGGTCCGCTTCACCCGTCCCGCACACAACCTCTGCGCTGTGCGCGGACCTCAGGTGCGGGCGATCTCGCTGGACAAGCCTCAGCGGCCGGTGCCGCCGTAGACGACCGCCTCGTCGCCGGAGCTGTCCAGCCCGAAGGCGGTGTGCACGGCGCGGACCGCCTCCGGCACGTCCTCGGCGCGGGTGACCACCGAGATCCGGATCTCCGAGGTGGAGATCAGCTCGATGTTCACGCCCGCCTCGGACAACGCCTCGAAGAAGGTCGCGGTGACGCCCGGGTTGGAGCGCATGCCGGCGCCGACCAGCGAGATCTTGCCGATCGCGTCGTCGTAGCGCAGCGACTCGTAGCCGATGCCCGCCTTGACCCGGCTCAGCGCGTCGATGGCCTTCTGGCCCTCGGTGCTGGGCAGGGTGAAGGAGATGTCGGTCAGGCCGGTGGCGGCGGCGGAGACGTTCTGCACCACCATGTCGATGTTGACCTCGGCGTCCGCGATGGCGCGGAAGATCCGGGCCGCCTCGCCCGGCTTGTCCGGCACACCGACGACGGTGACCTTGGCCTCCGACGTGTCGTGGGCGACTCCGGAGATGATGGCCTGCTCCATCTCGCCCCCTTCGGGCTGGTTCGGGTTGGTGCCACTGACGATGGTCCCCGGCAGACCGGAGAACGACGATCGTACGTGAATGGGGATGTTGTAGCGCCGCGCGTACTCCACACAGCGGTCGAGCAGCACCTTGGAACCGGACGAGGCCAGTTCCAGCATGTCCTCGAAGGCGATCCAGTCGATCTTGCGGGCCTTCTTGACCACCCGCGGGTCGGCGGTGAACACGCCGTCCACGTCGGTGTAGATCTCGCAGACCTCGGCGCCCAGCGCGGCCGCCAGCGCCACCGCGGTGGTATCGGAGCCGCCACGGCCCAGCGTGGTGATGTCCTTGGAGACCTGCGAAACGCCCTGGAAGCCGGCCACGATCGCGACGTTGCCCTCGTCCAGGGCGTTGCGGATCCGGCCCGGCGTCACGTCGATGATCCGCGCCTTGTTGTGCGTCGAATCGGTGATCACACCGGCCTGGCTGCCGGTGAACGACTGGGCGTCGAAGCCCAGCGTCTTGATCGCCATCGCCAGCAGCGCCATGGAGATGCGCTCTCCGGCGGTCAGCAGCATGTCGAACTCACGGCCGGACGGAATAGGCGTCACCTGTTCCGCGAGTTCGATGAGCTCGTCCGTGGTGTCACCCATCGCAGAGACCACGACGACGACCTCATGGCCGGCCTTCCGGGTGTCCACGATTCGGCGGGCGACGCGCTTGATGCCTTCGGCATCAGCGACGGATGAGCCGCCGTACTTCTGCACGACAAGGCCCACGGGGGCTCCTCGACTTGGGGTGTTGGGTCACCGTCAGTCTAACGAGCAGGGATGTTGCGACCGACGTCTTCCACATCGTGAGATGTGAATATCGAAATCTGATCACCGGGGACCGTCAGGTCTGCGGGCTCCGGCGGCCCACCCCGAAGAATCGCCGCCCGCACACCGCCCCCGGTACCGGAATCTTCGCCTCCGGCGCGCGGGTGACGGATGCGTCACACTCCCCCGGGCTCCGGCCTAGAGCCCGAGCTCGGCCGCCATCAGGTCGCCCGCCTGCTGCTCCAGCTGCTCGTCCGTCAACCCGTCGTCGTCAGTGTCCGCCCCGTCCGGCACCGCGCCCAGCGGCGAGTCCAGCCGCACGTGCGCGATCAGCGACTGCAGCGCCCGCAGCACCGCCGTGCAGGTCGAACCCCAGTTGGACAGGTACGAGAACTGCCACCACCACAGCGCCTCCGACACCCGGCCCTCGCGGTAGTGCGTCAGGCCGTGGCTCAGCTCGCTGACCACCCCGGCCAGGTCGTCCGAGATCCTGAACGCGCTCGGCTTCTCCGGCGGGCCGTACGGGTCGAACACCTCGTGGTAGACGTCGATCGGCGCCAGCAGCTCGGCGAGACGCTCGCGCAGCTCCACCCCGTCCGGCTCCGGGCCGGCGTCCGGCTCGAAGCGGTCATCCGGCAGCACGTCCTCGATCGCGCCCAGCCGGCCGCCCGCCAGCAGCAGCTGCGACACCTCCAGCAGCAGCAGCGAGATCGCGCTGCCCGGCTCGTCGCCCTTGGCGACCTCGGTGACGGCCAGCACGAAACTCTCCACCGAATCCGCGATCTGCACCGCGAAGTCGTCCGGGGCCTCGGTCCGGCCCAGCAGCGCGGCCGGGTCCGACGGGTGGGGACGGTCGGCGGTGTCGTGGCGCGCGGCGTCCTGGCTCGTGGCGTCCTGGCGCGCGGCGTCCTGGCTCGTGGCGTCCTGGCGCGCGCCGGCAGTGTCGCGGAGCGCGGTGTCGCGGTGTGCGGCGTCGGTTCGGTGAGCGGTGTCGGTTCGGTGAGCGGTGTCGGTTCGGTCAGACATCGAGCAGTCGTCTCCCTTCGAACGCCCGGCCGAGGGTGACCTCGTCGGCGTACTCCAAGTCCCCGCCGACGGGCAGTCCGCTCGCCAGCCGGGTGACCTTGAGGCCCATCGGCTTGCACAGCCGGGCCAGGTAGGTCGCGGTCGCCTCCCCCTCCAGATTGGGGTCGGTGGCCAGGATCAGCTCGGTGACCGTGCCGTCCGCGAGCCGGGTCATCAGTTCGCGGATCCGCAGATCGTCCGGACCGACCCCCTCGATCGGGCTGATCGCCCCGCCCAGCACGTGGTAGCGGCCGCGGAACTCACGCGTCCGCTCGATCGCCACCACGTCCTTGGGTTCCTCCACCACGCAGATCACCGCGAGGTCGCGACGCGGATCCAGGCAGACCCGGCACTGCTCGGACTCCGCGACGTTGCCGCAGACCGCGCAGAACCGCACCTTCTCCTTCACCTGCTGCAGCGCGAACGCCAGCCGCCGCACGTCCGTCGGATCGGCCTGCAGGATGTGGAAGGCGATCCGCTGGGCGCTCTTCGGACCGACTCCGGGCAGCCTGCCCAGCTCGTCGATCAGGTCCTGCACCACGCCCTCGTACACCGCCACGCCTTCCTTCGACCGGGGTTCGCACTCCGGTGCCATCATCCAACGAATCGGGCGCCGGACACACCGCCCGACGCCCTACTGGCTCATAAATCACACAACTCACTGGCAGCGAGCGTTCAGTAACCGCTCAGCGCTGCACGGTGCCGCGTGTGGTTCAGAACGGGAGGCCCGGGATGCCGCCGCCCAGGCCCTGGGTCAGCGGGCCCATCCGCTCCGCCTGGAGCTTCTGCGCCGCCGCGTTGGCGTCCCGCACCGCGGCCAGCACCAGGTCGCCCAGGGTCTCGGTGTCCTCCGGGTCGACCGCCTCCGGGGAGATGGTCACCGACGTCAGCTCGCCGGCGCCAGTCACCGTCACCTCCACCAGACCGCCGCCCGCGGAGCCGCGGACCACGGTCTCGGCGAGCTCCTTCTGAGCCCGGCCGAGCTCCTCCTGCATCTTCTGCGCCTGCTTCAGCAACTGCTGCATGTTCGGCTGGCCACCAGGGAACACGGCACTCTCCTCGATCCATCGGCACTCACCAGGCCGACGCGAACCACCGCGGGCACCCGCGCCGACACCTGCCCCCGAGCCTACGCGGCCGCCCGTCGGCCCCACGTCAGTTCCGGAAGCCCCGTGCTGCCTGCGACGACTCAGCCCGGACGGTGGTGGATCTCCTCCAGCACCGTCGCCCCCAGCTCCCGAACGATCAGGTCCTGCGCGGAGAACACGTCCTCGTTCAGGTCCGGGTCGTCCTCCTCCGGGATGTCGTCCTCCGGCGCCACCGCGGGGGGCGCCTGCACCGGCGGGGCGGCCGGCGCCTGCTGCACCGGCGGCGCGACGGGCGCGGACGGCTGCGGGGCCGGGGCCTGCGGAGCCTGCTGCACCGGCGGCGCGACGGGCGCGGGCGCGGACGGCTGCGGGGCGCGCGCCTGCGTGCCACCCCAGGCACCGCCCGCCGGCGCGGCCGGAGCCGGGGCCATCGGGGCGGCCGGGGGCGCGTACGAGACGGCCGACTGGCCGGACGGCGAGGACGTGCCACCCGACGGGTCGACGATGCACTCCACCCGCCAGTCCACACCCAGCGCGTCCGTCAGCGCCTGCTTCAGCACCTCGTCACTGTGGCTGCCGACGAAGCTGTCCCGGGCGCCCGCGTTCACGAACGACACCTGCAGGGTGCTGCCGTCGAAGCCCGCCACCTGGCCGTTCTGGCTGAGCAGGATCCAGGTGAACCGGCGGCGGTTCTTCACCGCCTCCAGGATCTGCGGCCACATCTGCCGGATCTGGCCCGCGCCCTGCTGCGCCGCCACCGAGGGCTGGGCAGTGGGCGCGGCCTGAGCCTGCGGCTGCGGGGCGTGCTGCTGCGGGGCAGGGGCCGGGGCCTGCGGGGCAGGGGCCGGGGTCTGCGGGGCCGCCGTGGCGGGCGGCGGCGGGGTCTGGTCGGCCGGGGGGAAGCTGCGTGCGATCGGCCACGCGCCCGGGGCCGGGCCCGCCGGGGCGGGTGCGGGTGCGGGTGCGGGGGCGGGTGCGGGGGCCGGGGCGGCGGGGGCCTGCGGCTGGGCTGCCGGGGCCTGCGGCTGCACGGGCGCCTCCACCGGCGCGGGCTGGAACGCCATCGGCGCGGCGAACCCGCCTGTGGCGGCCCGGCGCTCCAGCTTGTCCAGCCGGGCCTGCGTCGACAGCTCGTCCCCGTACGCGCCGGGCAGCATCACCCGGGCGCAGATCAGCTCCAGCTGCAGGCGGGGAGCGGCGTTGCCGCGCATCTCCGTCAGGCCGGTGTTGACCAGGTCCGCGGCACGGCTCAGCTCGGCCCGGCCGAAACGGTCGGCCTGCGCCTGCATCACCGCGACCCGGTCGGCCGGGGCGTCGATCAGGCCCTTCTCGCCCGCGTCCGGCACCGTGGCCAGGATCACCAGGTCGCGCAGCCGCTCCAGCAGGTCCGTGACGAACCGGCGCGGGTCATGCCCGCCCTCGACCACCCGGTCGACCACCTGGAACACCGTCGCGCCGTCCTGCGCCGCGAACGCGTCCACCACCTCGTCCAGCAGCGAGGAATCGGTGTACCCCAGCAGCGAGGTGGCCATCTGGTACGTCACACCGGCCTCGCCGGCACCCGCCAGCAGCTGGTCCATCACCGACATCGAGTCACGCACCGACCCGGCGCCGGCCCGCACCACCAGCGGGAACACCGAGTCCTCGACCTGGATGCCCTCGCGACCGCACACCTGCGCCAGGTAGTCGCGCAGCGTGCCGGGGGGCACCAGCCGGAACGGGTAGTGGTGGGTCCGGGACCGGATCGTCCCGATCACCTTCTCCGGCTCGGTGGTGGCGAAGATGAACTTCAGGTGCTCCGGCGGCTCCTCCACCACCTTCAGCAGCGCGTTGAAGCCGGCCGAGGTCACCATGTGCGCCTCGTCCAGGATGAAAATCTTGTAGCGGCTGTGCACCGGCGCGAAGAACGCCCGCTCCCGCAGCTCACGCGCGTCGTCCACACCACCGTGCGACGCGGCGTCGATCTCGATCACATCGATCGAACCCGGCCCGCCGGTCGCCAGGTCGCGACACGACTGGCACTCCCCACACGGCTCCGGGGTCGGCCCCTGCTCACAGTTCAGGCAGCGGGCCAGGATGCGGGCACTGGTCGTCTTTCCACACCCGCGCGGCCCGCTGAACAGGTACGCGTGGTTGACCCGGTTGTTACGCAGGGCCTGCTGGAGCGGGACGGTCACGTGCTCCTGCCCGATGACCTCCGCGAAGGTCTCGGGGCGGTAGCGGCGGTACAGGGCTAGGGACACGCCACCGACGATATCGGGACCAACGGACAAACGTGGCTCCACCACCACCGGCCCCGGAAACGCAAGGACCCCTCGCGCACCCGCCAGAGCCCTCCTACCCTTGCTGCCTTCCGGCCCTGGGGGGGTTCAGAGAGATGACGCCACACGAGGGGCTGCCCCAAGAGTAGCGGATCCCGGCCCCATTCCCCCCACCCACCCCAACCTCCTCCCCGATCTCCGATCCGCAGGCCACCCCCTCCACCCACCTGCGAGAGCGTGGTCGCAACCACCCCTCAACATGTACTAAGCTCTCCCACGGAGGATTCGCCTAGAGGCCTAGGGCGCACGCTTGGAAAGCGTGTTGGGGGCAACCCCTCACGAGTTCGAATCTCGTATCCTCCGCCTCCGCCCGCCAGGGCAAACGATGGCCCCGACCGCACAGCGGTCGGGGCCATCGTCGTCGTGCCGTGGTCTCACTGGGCGTTTCACCCCGGATTCTGATGATCAGGTTCCGCGCCAGGTGGGGGGTGTTCTCGCCGGTGAGTCGGCGGGTCATGAGGCTGATCATCGCGACGTGGACCATGGCTTCTGAACGGGCTGGGAGGGCTTCGTAGTCGCGGGCGAGACGACGGTGGTTCATGAGCCAGCCGAAGGTGCGTTCGACGACCCAGCGACGGGGCTGGACGACGAATCCCCTGGTGGCGGGGTCGCGGCGGACGATCTCGACGTCGATGCCGAGGATGGCGCCGTGTTCGACGACGGCGTTCTTGTAGCCCATGTCCGTCCAGGCCTTGCGGACGGCGGGGTGCTCGGTGGCGACCGCGGTCAGCAGTTGTCGGCCGGCGGTGCCGTCCTGCACGCTCGCGGCGGTGACCAGGACCATCAGCAGCAGGCCAATCGTGTCGGTGACGATGTTCCGCTTCCTGCCCACGATCTTCTTGCCGGCGTCGACGCCCTGCGAGGAGGTGGGGACGTTCGTGGAGGTCTTCACGCTCTGGGAGTCGATGATGCAGGCCGTCGGCTCCGGAGCGCGGCCCTCGGCGGTGCGGACCAGACGCCTCAACAGCCCGCTGAGCTGCTCGAACACCCCCTCTTCACCTGCGCCCGCTGCCACGCCCGCCGCGACTGGCTCCTCCTCAACGTCCGCCACCACATCTTCGTCCGTTGCCGCTGCGCGCACGAGTGGGAAGAGCCCGACCTCACCCGCGCGTACTTCGACCTGTACTTCACCGAGCCCGAACACGAGTGGGAGAACTTCGACGACGGCATGAGGGCGCTGGGCTTGGACGGCCTGCTCGCCGGGCACCACGTGGAACTAACGGGCCGAATTGCATTCGTTGGGACAATGCGACATGCGCCGATCAGATGGCCTGACGTGCGGCTCAGCCGGGGTCTGGGTCTTCGGCCTACACTCCGGCCGCGAGCGTTAGCCTGTGTCGGGTCACCGATGCAACGAGAGAGCACCTCGCCGGTTCTGAGTGGCTGTTATCGGGTGTCGGCCAGAGCGGTCCGGAGACGGTCGAGGTTCGCTCTCATCCTTCGCAGCCGCAAGAGCATTCGACATTGCCGTACGTGTCCGCGTCGTCGAGACGCGGGGCTGGATCCCACTCGGCAACTGTGGGGGCGAATGCCACTGTCGGCAGCTGGTCAGGGGCGATTCGGAACCGAGCCGTCCGGCGCTCTCGAATGGTGATCGCTTGTTCGGCGATCGCCTCGTAGGTGAAGATCAGCCGGCACCGGGCGGCAGCCTCCGCGAGTAGTACCGCGATCTCCACGGGCGGCCGGTTCCTGTGGCTAACCGCGAGCCTGTTGAACGTCGTCTGGTAGCTCTTGCAGGCATCGATCAGGAGCAGGAGCGCAGTCCGTTCAGGGGGCTCCGGAATCTCCAATTCAGGAATCAGTGGGTGGAGTTCCTTGCGGTTGAACTCCACCTGGGCATGGGGTTCGGTGGCTGCGGCGTCGAGCTCCTGACGCAGCGCTGCCGCAAGCTCTCCCACGTCACCGCCCCTTATGGCGAGCATGTCCAAGCGGTTGCGGACGATCGCCTCCTCGAGCTGGTCCGTGGTGGTCGCCGAGTCGGTAGGTCGGGTGGTCTCCGCGGCCTTCACGTTCTTCGTCCTTGGGGGCAGGTAGCCCTTCTCTCGGCATTCGGCCACCCACTTGCTGACGGTGACCTTGTTCGTGATGCCGAAGTGCCGACGGATGACGCTGCCGGGCGTCTTGTTCGTGCGCTCAGCGTGCCGGTGGAGCCAGGCAACTTTCAGCAGGCGGTCTGGTGCACTGCGTCGCCCCTGGGTCGGCAGCTCGGTGTCCTGCGTGACCATGATCGAGATCACGGACTCGGCCGACCAAGGCGAATTCAGCATCACCTCGGCCTGGTGCCGGGCGAGGGCGATGGGGAGCTGAGTGGAGTTCTGGATCCCGGTGAGGTCGGCATCGGGCTTCAACGACACGCCGATCGCGGTGATCTCGGCATCCCCATACCGATTCAGGCGGGCGTCGACATGGAAGTTGTAGTCACCGGACAGGTTCTTGATCTCGAACGACACGCGCTGGTCGCTGGTGAACATCATCTGTGCGCCGCCGGGCCCGATCATCCCGCCGAAGATCGCGTTTGACTGCTCCTCCCGCGCTGTCTCCTTACCCGCGTGAGCGGGAGACGGCTGCGGATCTGTGCTTTCGCTCATGGGCTAACTATCCGACAGAAAGCTAACTGGGCGGGCCTAGTGCTGCGCCCACAGCCCATCGGAAGCTGGACGTAGTCGGCAGCGACCCCGACATTACGGGGGCGTTCGATGTCGCCGGCTTCCGGTTTAGGCATGAGAAAGAGGTCCGACAACATGAGCATAGACACGGGCAACCCGAGTGGGAACGGGACCAACGGGAACCGTCTGCCCCTGCGCTGGCTGGTGATCATGTTCGGCGCGGCTATCGTCGCGGGGCTCGCTGGAGTGGCGGCGGGAGCAGCCGCCTTCGTTGGGGCGGAGGTCGTCGCGGAGCCGCAGTATGCTGCGGCGACGGGCATCGTCGCCGGCCTGGCAGCCGCCGCCACGACCTTCCTGAAGGCCATGCGGCAGCTAAACCAGCTCCTGGAGTAGTAGCAGTCCACCATGATGATCAAGCAGCCTTCGACCTCGTATGCCCTTCACGCTGACTCAGAGCGGCACCGACGCCGCGGCAGCGCGAGGACGCTTGCCGGGGTCCCCTCATGCTAGGTCTCCAGGGCGCGACCAGGCCGTTGTACTGACATCGACTGCCGCCGAAGGCCCCACAGAGATCAAACCCGAGGAATACGACACGGAAGGAATATCGACTCTCTGCCAGCCTGATATCTCCAGAATCCGTCGGGGTCAGCACACTTCAGCGCTGGCCCCGACAGTCGTGGTCTCAGGACCAGCCGGGGGCGAGGTCACCTGCCCGAGAACGACCAGCCGGTACGGCGGTGGCGGTCGGGGCGGCTGCTGATGGCACGTTTTCCACCTTGGGCGACTGCCGGTGCAGGACCGACCGGTTCGTCGTTGAGGAGGATCGAGCGCCACACCCGTTCCTGAAGTTCTCGGATGCACAGCTCGCAGCCGTACATGGCCGCCTGGGCTCCCGCGACGCTGGCCGGACCGATCCACAGGACCCTGGTCCACTGCTGGCCGCAGTAGAGCCAGCAGAATCCGTCGACCCAGTGGTTGCCGTCGTCACTCGACGGCGGGTCAGGCAACCCGCCGCGCGCGAACTCGGCGATGCCGGGGACCACCAGGCGTGGCGCAGAAAGTTCGGCGAGCACGGCCTCACCCATCCCTTGAGCCATCGCTGCCAGAAGTGCGGTCGGGGAACTGGGCTGCCGCCGTGTCAGGTTCGACGAGCTCGCCGGCCTCCAGCCCGTCGATGGGCATCCACTCGTGCTCCAGGATCGAGTAGGTGATCGAGTCGCGCCAGGCCCCGTTGACGAAGACGTGATCGCGGATGCGGCCGTCCTCGGCCATCCCTGCTCGCAGGAGCGTCCGGGCGGATGCCTCGTTGAGGGGGGATCGTGCGGCCCAAATCCGGTGCAGTCCGAGGAGGTTGAAGCCGAGGGCGGACAGGAGGTGAACGACCTCGGTGCCGTGGCCCTTGCCCCACTCGGCCGGGTGGAGGGCGAAGCCGATGGTGGCGGCCTGCTGGGGCTCCGTCGCCAGCCGCGCGTAGCCGATCAGGCGATGGTCGCCGTGATGGGTGACGGCGAGGCCGTACTCGGTCCTCGGGTCGTGCTTCGCCGAGTCGATCGAGCGGTCGACGATCGCCTGCACCTGATCCCGGGTGCGGGGCTCGAAGCTGAGGTGCCGGGTGGCCTCGGGGTCGCCGTAGATGGCCAGGAGATCGTCGGTGTCGCCGGGTTCGATCTCGCGCAGCGTCAGGCGGGGGCCGGTCACGTGGACTGAGGTCATGACCGCGGAGCCTATCCGCGGGCTCACCGGACGAGGACCGACGTCGGCATCGCGGTGAACGCCTCGATCTCCTCCCGCAGGCCGGCCACCGCGCCACCGCCCCGGTGCACGTCGGACGGCAGCGCGGCGTGGACGCGCTGGGCGCTGCTGGTGATGCCGAAGTTCCGCTGCTCGATGGGCAGGTCGAGCACGGGACGGACAGCCTCGGCCGCGCCTTCGATCTCGCCCCGGGCGATGCGGGCGAGCGCGAGGTCGGTCTGGGCGCCGGCCTCGTCGCCGAAGGCCCACTCGTCCTCGGTGGCGGTGCGGTACGCGGCGACGGCCGCTTCTGCCTGGGTCTCGCCGAGCGCGGGGTCCTCGCCGAGGTGCACGGTGGCCTCGGCGACGTAGTAGAGCTGCCGGGGAACTGAGAACGTCATGATGCCGCCGAAGCCGTCCAGGTCGTCGGGTTCGACGGCGGCCCGCGCGTCCTCGGCCCGGCTGATGGCGGCGCGAGTGGCCTCGCCGTTGCCGAGGAGGGCGTGAGCGCGGGCGGAGAGACAGGCGAGCCAGACTCCGGTGGTACCGCGGACGTTGCCGGTGACGGCCTGCCCGAGGTCGGCGTAGTCGGCGGCTTCGGCCGGGCGGCCGGCCCAGTAGGAGATGAGCGACTGCAGCGACCGGACCCAGGCGCGCATGGCGTGGTGGTCGGCGTTGTCGGCGCAGACGAAGGCGGTACGGGCCTGCATCATGGCGGCGCTCGGGTTGCCGAGGTCGTGGCTGGCCTTGGCCAGCATGCCGGAGGTGATTCCGGCGAGCAGGTACAACTCGCGAGCCTGCAGCGGCTTGACCCGGCCCTGCTCCAGGAGCCGGAAGGTCAGGTCTTGGACCTCCACCAGGTCGCCGAGCAGGGTCGGCAGCGCGAGTTTGGGGTACGCGACGGTGAGCCGCCGTACCTCGTCCTGGATCTGGCCCAGGGTCTCCGGGCCGACACTGCTTCCTTCCGCCATCGCGCTGAAGCGAAGCGCACGACGAGCCGCCATCGCGACCTGCCTTTCCAATTCCGTGGTGCCCGCGTCGAGGCGGGACTCGCTGCTGAACGGTCCTCCAGCGGGCAGAGTCGCTGCCCGCTCGGAAGAGAGAAGGGCAGGGACCGCCCGTGGCGGCGGGACGACGAGCGGAGACGGAGTGGCAGGTGCCGGGGCGAGCAGCCGGTCGACGCCGATGCCGAACATGGCCTCCAGCACTCGGCACTGATCCGGATAGGGGCGAGTCTTCACCCCGCCCCCGTACCAGCGCTCGAACTGCCGCTTGGAGACCGACAGACCCGCCAGGCGCGGATCTGCCTCGGTCTCGGCGAGCTGGGCTGCGGCGGCCTCGAAGCGGCGCCGGAAGGTCGCATAGACCTGCCAGTGCCGTTCCAGCGTCAAGACCCTTAAGAGCGTGGGAGTTTCAGCCACCGCGGATTCCTCCGGTCCCCGTTCGTCTGGTTCGACGATAGCCATGGGCGTCCGACAGGACACCCCTCCGCGCGTCTCTCGGCGCAGATGACGGCAGCCATGACGGCAGTCATGACGCACACGCCGACCGGCCGTCCCCAGCAGCGGAAATGACGGCGGGTCGGTGACGGCGGTCGTGCCGTATCGACGCCACGGCGGCCGAGCCATGCTGAACGACACTTCGCCATCCGTGAACAACTGGATGCGAAGCGTGAGGCCGACGGTCGCGAGCAACAGCGCCGCCCGAGCCACCCATCCAGCACCACGTGCGCACCGGCTCACCGTTCAAGGGCCGGCAACGGGAGGGAACCGATGGAGAGCACACTGACCGCGCTGGCCGGGCAGATCGCCCAGCTGGCGTCCGTGGACACCGCCCAGTTGGAGCGGATGCGCCACGAAGCCCTGACCGCCCAGGCCCCCTGGAAGGCGGAGTACAGCGCCTATCAGTCCGGGGGCTGGTGGACCACCTCGCTGATGAACGCCTCCGGTGACGCTGCCGACGTCATGATCAGCGACTGCGCTGCCCGTCCGACCGAGCTGTTGCAGCGCATGCCCGCCACCGCCGCGTACCTCGCCGACCTCGGGCTGAACTACATGTGGGTACGGCTCGCCCGGCTGGAGGGCAACGCCTTCCTCTGGGAGCACCGCGACTACGACGAACTCGACCAGGTCGAACGGCACCGCCTGCACATCCCGCTGCACACCAACAGCTCCGCCTTCCTGGTCACCGGCGGCACCAAGGTGCACATGGCCGGCGGCCGGATCTGGCGACTCACCCCGACCTACCCGCACGGGGTGTGCAACCTGCTCGGCCCGGACCGGATCCACCTGATCGCCGACGTCTACGCGGACGACACCTACCAGCAGTTGGCGCGGCGGCCCTCGCTCCACCCCACGGTCGCCGAAGCGCTGCCCGCCGCCGACCGAACCGTCCTGGCCGAATGCCTGGAGACCGCCCGCAACATGTCCACGCTGGGCTACACCGAGGCGGCCGAGCGCATGCTGCTGCGGCTCTTCTACATGTACGCCCTGCCCGAGGGTGCGGCCTACGACCTGATTGCCGAGCTGCACACCTCCCTCGGCGACTTGGAGGCCGCCGTCCGCTGGACGACGGCCAAGAGCCGCCTGCTCGCCCTGTCTGCCTGACCGCTGCCGGCTACACCGAAGCTCCGGAAGGAGAAGCACATGCCCACCCTGCAACTGGCAGAGATCACCCAGGCCAACCGGCCCGCACAGCTGCCGCTGCTGTCGAAGCTCTCCGACATCCTGGCGGCCTCCCCCGCCGTCACCCACCTGATGGTCCGTGGTTCCCTGGCGCAGGGCACCGCCGACCGGCTCTCGGACGTCGACTTCGTGGTCGGCGTCCAGGACGGCCAACTCCCCTCCTTCGTCAGGACGCTGGACGTCCTGATGTCCGTCGAGGCGGGCGCCCTGCTGCCCGGCTGGCGCGACACAATCGTCGCCGACCTTGGCGGGGTGGGGACGGTCTTCCTCGTCCCGGACGAGGGCCGACTCCACCAGATCGACCTGTACCTCGTGCCCGCCTCCCACATCCCGCGCCTGCGGGAGACGGTCAGCACCGCCGTCATCCTCGACCGCGCGCCCGAGCCGGCCCCCGCGCCGGACATCGCCGTGGCCGAGAGCTACATGCACTCGTTCCTCACCCGACCGCCCACGTGCAGCGAGCTGCTGATCGAGCACCTGGTCCTGGCCGTTCTCCTACACAAGCGGATCAGGCGCGGCCAGCGGTTCGTCGCGTACGCCGAGTGGCACCGGTTGCACACCGCGACGAAGGACCTGATCAAGGCCGCCCTAGCACCGGCGTCCAGGTTCTGGGGCTGGTACCAGCTGCGCGAGGAGATCGCCGCCACCCCGATCGGCCGGGCCTGCCTCGCCGACCTGGACGCGGCGATCAGCGGCCCGGCGATCCCGCAGGCGGCCGACGTCGACGCGGCGATCGAGCGCGTGCTGGGACTGGTGGAACGCGCCTGCCCGCAGGCCCTCGACGGCCTGCACGACGCCGTCGCGGCGTACCACACCTACCAGGAGCTGGCGTGACTGCACTCCACCTCGCGGGCCCGGCCGCAACCCGGGCTCGCGAGGGTCTGACCGCCGTCTTCTTCGGCGGCGTCGTTCCCGCCTCTGGGGAAGAAGAGCTCCTGGCCGAGGAGATCGGCCGGTCGGTCGGTGACGCCGGGTACCAGCTGCTGCACGGCGGCTACAACGGCCTGATGGAGGCCGCCGCCCGCGGAGCCGCGGGACGGGACGCCTTCGTCACCGGGGTCACCCTCGCCGGCAAACACGAAGAGTGGGGCGCGTTCAACCCGCACACCACCGTGTCCGTCCACCTGCCCGACCTCGGCGCCAGGCTCATCCACTACCTGGAGCACGCCGACCTGATCGTTGCGATGGGCGGCGGGGTCGGCACCCTGCACGAGCTGACCGCGGCGCTGTACTACGCCACCACCATCCGCCCGGTGCCGGTCTGCCTCGCCGGGCCGACGGCCCTTCGCCTCCTCGCCTTCCTTCGGGAGGAGAAGTGGCTCTTCGAGACGCCCACCCGGCCGCTCGGATTCCTGCGCACCGCCGACACGGCCGAGGACTTCCGGGCCCTGCTCGGTGCGCTCGACACCAGCCCGATCGGAGGAGCATGACCACCCGTCACGGCATTTTCTCCTTCGGCGACTACTTCAAGGCCGACGCCATCGCCTTCGCCTGGGAACTCCTCACCCAGGGCTACAACTTGGAGAAGGACCGGCTCTGGATCACCGTCTACGAGGACGACGACGAGGCCGAACAGCTCTGGCGCAAGATCGGCGTTCCCGCCGCGCGCATCCAGCGCCTGGGCATGAAGGACAACTACTGGTCGATGGGCGTCCCCGGACCATGCGGACCCTGCTCCGAGGTCAACTACGACCGCGGACCGGCCTTCGGCCGCGAAGGCGGCCCCGCCGTCGACGGCGAGCGCTACATGGAGATCTGGAACCTCGTCTTCATGCAGTACCAGCGCGGCAAGGGCGACAAGAAGGGCGACTTCCCGATCCTCGGCGAACTCGCCCAGCAGAGCATCGACACCGGCCTCGGCCTCGACCGCCTCGCCGCGATCCTCCAGGGCGTCGAGAACGTCTGCGGCACCGACCTGCTCCTGCCCACCCTCACCACCGTGCAGGAACTCGCCGGCCGCGACTACCCTGGCACCGGCGAGCAGAAGACCTCCTTCCAGGTCGTCACCGAGCACGCCCGCTCGATCGCCTTCCTGATCGCCGACGGCGTCCTGCCCGCCAAGGACGGCCGCGGCTACGTCCTGCGCCGCCTGATGCGCCGGGCGATCCGCCACGCCCGCATGCTCGGCATCGACGGCCCGGTCCTGCCCGCCACCACCGCGAGCGTCATCGGCAACCTCGGCGACGTCTGGCCCGAACTGCGTACCCAGTCCACGCTGATCAAGCAGGTCGTCGCTGCCGAGGAGGAGTCCTTCACCCGCACCCTCACCCAGGGCACCCGGCTGCTGGACGCCGCCATCACCCGCACCCGCACCGCGGGCCCCACCTCCCTCACCGGGGACACTGCCTTCGAACTGCACGACACCTACGGCTTCCCCGTCGAGCTGACCATCGAGGCCGCCGTCGACGCCGGCCTGACCGTCGACGAGGACCGCTTCGCCACCCTGCTCGCCGAGCAGCAGCAGCGCGCCAAGAGCGGTGGCAAGGCGAAGACCGCCGAGGCCCTGCGCCGCCAGGACACCTACCGCGAACTGTCCGCCCGCCACGGCCGCACCGACTTCGTCGGCTATGACCGGCTGACCGCCGAGGCCACCGTCCTCGGCCTGATCTCCGACGGCGCCGTCGTGCCCGGAGCCGACCAGGGCAGCACCGTCGAGCTGATCCTCGACCGCAGCCCCTTCTACGCCGAGTCCGGCGGCCAGGTCGGCGACACCGGCACCATCCGCACCACTGATGGCGCCGTCCTGGAGGTGCTGGACACCAAGCTCGGCCTGGAGGGCTTCCACGTCCACACCGTCCGCATCCTCGAAGGCGAGATCCGCAGCGGCCAGTCCGCCGAGGCCCTCGCAGACGGACCGCGCCGGGACGCCGTCGCGCGCTCCCACTCCGCCACCCACGTGCTGCACGCCATGCTCCGCCGCACCCTCGGCAACCACGCCCGCCAGCACGGATCCCTCGTCGACGCCGGACGGCTCCGCTTCGACTTCGCCCACTTCTCCGCCGTCGACCCCACCCAGCTCGCCGCCACCGAGACCCTGGTCAACGACCACCTCCTCGACGACCCCGAGGTCCGCATCTGGCACGCCACCCGCGCCGACGCGGAGGCCGCCGGTGCGACGGCTCTGTTCGGCGAGAAGTATGGCGACCACGTCCGCATCGTCGACATCGGCGACTTCTCCCGCGAACTGTGCGGAGGCACCCACGTCGGCCACGGCTCCAACGCCGGCCCCGTCCGCATCCTCGGCGAAGCCTCAATCGGCTCCAACCTCCGCCGCATCGAAGCCCTCACCGGCCGCGACGCCCTGAACTACTACGACACCGAACGCCGTCTCCTCGAAGAACTCTCCACCCTCCTCAGCACCCGCCCCGAGGACGCCCCCGACGCCCTGCGCAAGCGCCTCGACGCACTCACCACCGCCCAGCAGGAACTCGGCCGTCTCAAGGACGCCGAACTGCGTGAACAGGCCCGGCGGCTCGCCGCGTCCGCCCGCGCTGTCGTCGGCGGCCGAGTCATCACCGAGAGGCTGACCGGCCTCAACCCGGAGGATCTCCGCCACCTCGTCGGCGAGACCGCAGCCCTGATGGCCCCCGACCGCGCCGTCGTCGTCCTCGGCAGCGAACACCAGGGCAAGGCCGTACTCGCCGCCGGGATCACCCGCGCCCTCCACGAAGCCGGCACCCAGGCCAGCCAGATCCTTTCCCCCGCAGCCCGCGCCGTCGGAGGTGGAGCCGGCGGCAAGGGAGCCGTCGCCAGCGCCGGAGGCCGACGCGTCGAAGCCCTCGACGAAGCCCTCACAACCGCCGCCCAGGAGGCCGAACAGCACCTCGCCCGGTAGCAGCCGCACGGCAGAGAACAGCGCTCGGTGGGCGCGTCCCCAGCTTGGGGACGCGCCCACAGCCATTCCATAGCCGGCGGTCATCCTGCAGACAGGGCCTTCGAAAGAACGACGCTCTCGTAGTTCGTCACATCCCAACGCCAGCTACCGACCGGCACATATCCCCGCCGCCGGTACCAGCCGACCAACTCGATCGCCTCGACCGACGTGTCGATGACCACCTCGGTCGCGCCGAGGGCTGTGATCCGCTCCTCCGCCAGGGTCAGCAGCCGTTGCCCGAGGCCCGTCCCCCGGTACGCGGGATCCACCGCCAGTTGCCAGAACGAGCCCGCTCCCGCCGGGGCTGGGTACCCGTCCGGCACCTCGTGCGGGGCCGACAACGTCACTAAGCCCACCAACTCAGTCCCCTGCACTGCTAACCAGCACTCGCCCCTTCCTAGTCGGATGGCCGTGTCCTCCACCGACTGGTAGGAGGCAAAGAAGGCCCGCCCTGCTGCAGCGTGATCGGCGTAAGCCCGGTGGAGGAGGCTCGTCAGCTCCTCCACCGAGTCGCGCCCGGCGAACCGTCGCACCACAAGCCGATCACGCACTGTGAACGATGTCGGCACTCGGGCCGGTGGTTTAGGCACGTGATCAAGTGTCGGCCGGGTAGCGACAGACCGCCCGCTAGACGTCGGACCCTGGTCTCAGTTTTGGTCTCATTCACCCCCGTCCAGCCGGGTTCAGCCGCCGCCCAACCGCTCGCTCCGCCGCAGGTCAGAACGAGCGTGAACCCAGACGGCAGCGTTCGAGAGGGGGCATTCCTGGCAACCAGGTAACAGGCGACTGCAGGCGGCAGGCACTCGCGATGGCCCGTCGGCTTGCATTGCTCCGCTTTCTGGCCGAGCTCAACGGGTCCTGCCACAGCAGTGCTTGAACTTGCGCCCGGTGCGCATCATGCACGGGCACGGTGCGTTCCTCCTCGGGCGGGCCACGACCAGCGGCACAGTGCCGCCGACGGTCTGCCCGGTATCCATCGCCTGCAACAGGTAGCCCGGGTCGTCAGCCGCCATCCCCTGAAGGTTTCGGCCGACCACGATGATCAACGTTCCCTCCCGGGCGGCCCGGTACCAGTGGGGGAAGAAGTTGAGTGGCATGCCGTCCAGCAAGGCTCCCGAGGGGCCAGAGACGGTGAGCCTGTTGTCCACCAGGCGCGCTTGAAGGTCGCGGTTCCGCACTCGGGGAATGGTCCTGAAATCCAGCACGTCGCCATCTTGCAAGCCCTCGAGCACGCTCCGGAGATCGGTGAACCCGGCGGCGAGGTGGGAATCCAGGACCAAGTCTTGGATGGGCCCATCGCCGACCGACCCCCATCCGCCGTAGCAGTCGACGATAATGCCTGCCGTGTCGCCGCCAAACAGGATGCACTCGACCTCGGAGATGATCTTGGGCGCCTTCGGCGCTCTCCCAGCGAGCTGGATCACCTTGGAGCCCACGCAGTGTGGGTGGGCCAGGCGCACAACCTCGTGCTCAAGCTCCGGGTGCTGAAACAGCAGCAGTTCGGCCTCGCTGGCCTCGTCGATCACCAACTTGCAGGCTTCACAGACCTGCCGAGAGCTGGCAAGCCGAGCGATCATTCGTGTGATGTCATGGCCGGCCAGCTCGCGCTGGACCGACGAGGCGACATTGATTCGCCTCCCGTCCCGAGCGGGTGTCAGCTGCTGCCGATCATTGTCGGCTGAAGCGAGGAGACTCCGGCTGGCGGGCTGCAAGCGGGCCCGAATGGATTCCAGGACTCGGCGGTCCTGCAGCTTCTGCGGGCCGAGCAAATCGCTGAGCGTGGGCTCGGTAGCGTTCGGTTCGCTGCGAGCGTGAAGACGACGCAGCTCAAGGAGCGCGTTTCCCGCCCCCGACCAGTCTCCGATGCGCTGGTCGACACCGAAGGCCTCGCGTGCGTGGTGCCGCGCGGCATCGATCTGTCCGAGCGCCTTATAGGCGCGCGCCAAGTTCATCAGACAGGGCGCCAGCAGAGTGTCGTCGTCGAGATCCTCAATCAAGGCCAGGGCCTGGTTGAACCGTTCAACGGCCGACGCATGATCGCCTGTATCCGCACAGCGGGCACCGATATTGACATGGATGGCTACCTCCAGGGAACGCATCCCTAGCTGCTGCGCCGAAGGCATAAGGCGGTCGAGATCGGCAACGGCCTGCTCAGGATCTTCTCCGTACAGCAGGCAGACGGCTGCCTGTGTCTCGGCGGTGAGGAGGACGTGCAGATCCTTTTGCGCTACGGCGAGATCCGCGGCTTTCCGGTACTCGTTGAGGGCCTCGGGCCAGTCCCTATTGCGGGCGTTCACGTTCGCAAGCGCCATTCTTGTGCGCAGGATGGCCGTGGCGTCGCCAGCGCGGTCGCATGCATCGAGTGATCTGGTGATCATGGTCTTGGCCTCTGTGTGGAGGCCACGGCGCGAGTAGAGGATGGCAAGCGCCCGGTCTGCGTGGGCTCTGGTAAGTGGCAGGGCGTCGTCCGAGGTAACGGAGGCGACCTGCTCCAGCATCCGAGCGCCCTCCTGCCACTGCCCTGAGACAAGGAGGGCTTCCCCCAAGGCGGTCCTCGCCTGCGCCCTAGCGTGCTTGTGCTCGGTGCCGTCGAGCAGACCTACGGCCTCGGTCAGCAGGTTCACGGCTCGACCGATTCGACCTGTACGCCATACAAATTCCGCATTCTTCTGCAAAGCCTGCGCTAGTACGCCGGGGTTCCCAGTGTGGCGAGCCAAGTCCTGAGCTTGAGTAAAGAAGGCTTCCGCTTCATCCAAATGCCCGGCGCCTCCGTGGTAGGACGCCAGGTAGGCCACCGCCTGGGAGGCATGGTCGTAGTCGCCGATATCTACCCCCAGCCGCGCGCATTCGCCTAGATATGCGACAGCCGTGTCGATCTCTGCCCGCTCGGCGGCCCGCTCGCCCAGACGATACAGCGCCCGCACCTGACCCTGGACATCTCCGGTGTCCCGGTAGATCGCCAGCGCCGCGTCAAGCGGCTCAACGGGTGCGGAGTCCGGCCGATCCTGCGGGGGCGTCTCGGCAAGTGCCATCAGGGCCGCCGCCTCCAACGCCCGGCTTCCCACCGCGCGGGCCCGTTCGATGTCCTGAGCGGCCTGCTGCGAAGCCTCAGCCATACGACCGCCAGCACGCAGAAGGGTGCCGAGCGCGCCGCGGTTCCACAGTTCCGCAGTGGTTCCTACCTTCAAGAGACTGCGGCTATTGCGCAGGTAGCGCTCGGCCCGGCGCACCTGACCAACAGCGAGATAGGCCTGACCCAGGTTGCCAAGGGCCTGGGCCAGCACCTGCTGCGAGCCGGTGATACGCCAGTACGGCAGTCCCTGGCGCAGGTAGGGGATGGCGTCGCGGGCGCGTCCGAGATTGATGAGCAAGGAGCCCATGGCCAGCTCCGCGAGGTGCATCAGGTGTGGATCGTCGGCGTCGTGGGCGGTCCGGGCTGCCTGGTGGTACAGGTCGGCGGCACGCTGACTATCGCCGAGGTGGGCGGCAGCCATGGCGAGGTTGTTCAGGGCTGTTGCCATCCACTCGGGGTTATCGGACCGGGTGCCAGCCTCCAAGACACACTGGTAGACACGGTCGATGTCACTCCAATGGCTGCCATGCCACAGAGCGGCAGTGTGGTTGGCCGCGAGAGTGACGAGCGGGCCCCAGGCCTGGTGGTCCCGGGCAAGTTCGACCAGAGCAACCGCGCCTGGCCGGTCCGCGTTCAGTTGCTGCAGGGCCTGCCGGTTGTTCGGCGCCGGTACGGTGGCTTCCTTATCGGCAAAACCAATCGATTCGGTGGCCGATTCTGCACGGGCGGCCGCCATCAGACAGGCATGCCGAATTGCGGTCTCGCGGCACTCCATCGCGGTCGAGGCGGACTTGAGGCGGGCGAAGCGATGCAGGATCTCGTGAAAGACGTAGCGGTCTTCGTCAACCTGCTCGATGAGACTCAGCTCGAACAGTTCGTCGAGGAGTTCCGCTACAGCGTCGAGGCGGATATCTGCCAGTTGCTCCGACGAGGCAATGGCGGCGGCAGCGATGTCGACGGTGATGGACATGTGCGGCAGGATCCCGAGCACCGTGAACAGATGCTCCTGCTCCTCATCCAGAGCAGCAAAGCTTCGCTCGATCACAGGTTCGATAGCGGTCCGACCGGCCCGCAAGGCCCGCAGTCCGTGGTCAGGACTCGCGATGTCCTGGATGAACCGGTCTGGGTCGACCTTCGGACGCCTCGCCAAGTGGGCTGCCGCGATGTGCAGCGCGAGCGGATGTCCACCGCAGGCCTCGGCCAGGTCCGACACTTGTTCATTGGTCAACCGCCTCGGCCCGGCGACTGCCGTCACGAGCGCTTGGCTGTGCTCGACGGGCAGGGGACCGATTTCGACGGAGTGGACCAGTCCGGCAAGGCCGCTGAGCCTAGACCTGCTAGTGCACACGAGCGCGAAGGGACCGTCCATCTGCAGCACCTCCAACAACGCCTCCTCAGAGACGATGTCGTCCACCAGCAGGAGGACTCTACGGTCGGCCAATGTTGCGCGCAGGAGAGCGCGACGCTGACCACTCACCTCGGGGATTGGATCACCGATAGGCCGAAGAGCCTGGAGGAGCATCGACACTAGGTCGACCTCGGATCCGTCGTTACCACCAAGTGCCAGATCGAGGTGGTACTGGCCGTCGGGATAGTGCTCCTCCACCAGCCGCGCCAGTCTCAGAGCCAGACAGCTCTTCCCGATGCCTGGCCCGCCGGTGACGAGCACTGAGCGTCTTCCGTCGGGATCGGGCGTTTGGAGAGCCGCCAACGCATCCGCGAGCGCATCCTCGCGCCCGATCAGCGGCCGCAGCTCTCGCGGCAATCCGTAGCCGGCAGACAATCCGGACAGCGCTCGAGATGCGTCCAGCTCCTGAAGCAGCGCATACAGACGGGCCAGGACATCGCCGGGCAGGACCGCGTCGGCATTGGCGTGGCGCACATCCTCGTTATTGTCGAGGAGTCGGCAGATCTTGTCGTAGTGCCAGACTTCCCAACCCTTGACCGGCAGATTCAGCTGACGTACGCGCTCGCGCACGGCCTCATGGACACGGTCGGTACCCCCGCTGCCCGGAACAGCGGAGAGGACGACGTTGGTGGTGATCAGGAGATAGTCGGGGATGCGACCCTTGCGGACCCGATTGGAAGCAGGATCGCCCCACGCATCCAGCTCCGCCTTGATATGGCCGATCAGCCAATCAGCGTCCTTGCCCGTACCTTCTGGACGACTACGAAACTTGGCCTGCAATACGCCGTAGCCGGTCCATGGAGTATCAGGGTCCGGGAAGTGCGTCAGCCCCTGGAAACTGGCTTCCCGTCCGCCGTCAGGACCGTCGCCGAAGATCTCCACTGATGCCCCGAGAGTCTTCAGGGCAAGAGCCTGGGACAGTTCCTCGAACCGCTGAGCACCAAGGCCGGTCAGCACATAGGGCGTCATGCCGACCATGCTGACGCATACCGCTGACAACGGGGTGTGGGTGGAAGGGTCTTGGCTGACCAGGGCCCTGGATCATGCGACACCGAGCCGGCGGTCGATAACTTCAGCGGAGGAACCTCCGAGTTGACGCCGTGCTGTTTGCGAGCGGCTGCTGCCGAGCAGGTCGCTCCGGTCCCCTGTAGCCCGCCCTTACGAGAGGCGGTGTTTGAAGGGGTCGCATGGCTGGTCCTGGTCCAACGAGCCAACCACCCAGTCAGGTGAAGCTACCGGCCGCCCGCCACTGGTCAGAACGGATGCGAACCCGACCGGCGGGAGCTTGAGGGTCCTGGAGTCACCCGCCACCTCGAAGGTCTCGCTCCTGGTCTCAGTTGTCCTGAAGTCGCACGTCCAGACAGGCGCTGAGGACTACGGTCGCTCCACTCGACTACTGGAGGCCAGCATGGTGGAAAACAAGGAACGAACCTGCGGGCGACCGACCCGCGCAGGCACGCCGTGCCGCGTTCGCGTATCCGGCTCGGATGTCGCCTGCAGTACCCATGCGACGGACGAAGATCGCGCAGTGGCAAAGGCTCACCGGCAGGGTTGGAGCGAGGGATACAAGGCAGGCTGCGAGTCTGGAGCCAGTTCGGCGAAGCTGAAGATCGAGTGGCTGGAGCGGCGGGTTGCGGAACTCGCCCAGCGGCTCGACGAGGCCACTCGCATCTACGAACTTGGCGGCCACCAAGTCGTAGACGTAGGTGGGTACGCATACCGGTGGCGAGGCGGAGATCAGCTCAAGGTAGGCGATCGGGTGCTGCTTCTGGAGAACTACGTGAGCCGCATGAAGCACGGCCCGGGACCGGTAATCTGGTCAGCCAGCTGGGCACGACGTATCGGGGCACGCTCTCCTTCATCAGCGGGCGGGTGCCAGCGGTGGAGGATCAGGCGTAGAACGCACCAGCAGGCCGTTTCCCCCGGCGATAACAGAGCTCGTATCCTCCGCCTCCGCCCGCCAGGGCAAACGAGGGTCCCGACCGCTCAGCCCGGATCCACCGGCCTGATTCGTGGGTGATCGTTTCGGGTGCTGCCGGTTGACGGCCTGGGTGAGGGTATGGGGTGGTCGCTGGTCTGCCCAGCTTTTCCACGTCTGTCCTGGTCGGGCCCTCGCGGGCGGGTGGTCGGGGTGGTCAGCAGGCCGGCGGGGGGTGGGTGGCGTCGAACAGGTCGGCGGGGGGTGGGTGGCGTCGAACAGGTCGGTGAAGGCGTGCTGCCAGGGCCAGCGGGTCGGCAGGTGGAGTGTCAACCGGCGTGCGGTGCGGGCGAGTCGGGCCGGGACGTGGACCAGGTGTCCGCGGATCGTGGCCGTGGTCGCCTTCGCGTGGAAGGGCCCGGCGAGTGCGCCGGCGGCCCGCAGCAGGTTGTGCGCGATCGCCCACAGGGTCAGCCAGGCGGCGTTGGCCTGGAAGTTCCCGGAGGGCAGGTGGGCCAGCGCAGATGCCTTGCCGTCCGCGATGACCTGCTCGATCACCGCGTGCCGCCGGTGCTGCAGCTCGGCCCCCAGCGTCTCGAAGGGGCTGTCGGTGAACACCGGGTGGTAGCGCCAGGCGGCGAACAACTCGCCCTGCCCCGCGACGACTTCCGCGTTCAGGCGCCGGACCCGGCGCACGATCAGCCGGGCGGTGACCTGCTCGGCCTTCCGGCGTCCGGTGAACGCCGTGTACTCGGTCTCGGCGACCTCGGCGTCGGAGACCAGCTCGCCGGTGCCGGGGTCGACGAACGCGTCCGGGTAACGGATCGCCGTCCACGCAGTCCCGGGGATCGCGCTGATCGCGGCGGCGACATGCGGGTTCATCCGCACCGTCACGGAGAAACGGGCGTCCGCACGGCGGCAGGCCGCCACCACGTCGGCGTTGTAGAACTGGCTGTCCGCCCGCACCACCACCGTCCCCGTCGCACCGGCCTGCCTGGCTGCCGCGACGGCCTCGGCGGTGAACGGCCCGGCACCGCGCGCGTCGGACGCCTTGCCCCGTCGCAGTCTCACTGACGCGATCACCGGCCGTGCGAGCGGTGTCGACAGCGTGGCCAGGATCGGGTGGAGCGTGCGGACGCCCTTGAACCGGCCGACCTCGGCGCCCTGCTTGGCGCGTCCGAACACCCGCCGGTGAGTAGGGTCGATGTCCACGAACGCCACCTCGCCGACATCGGGCAGCAGCGGCGTCGCTTCGGCGAGCCGAGCAAGGAACTCCCGGTGCGTGGCGTGGAGTTGGCGGTTGTGGCCGTGGGTGAACGAGCGCAGGAACGTGCCCAGCGTCGAGGGCGCGCGTACCCCGTCGAACAACCTGACCGTCGCCCCGACGCGCAGCCGGTCGGCGTCGTCGATCGAGTCGGCCCCGGCGCACATCGCCGCCACCAGGCTCATCGCCTTCGCCGCCGCGTTCGCCCCGCCGCTGTTGCCGGCCCCGTCGATCCGCAGCCGGTCCGCGACCAGGCCCGGCAGACCGAGCCGCTCGGCCAGGCGGACCAGCGGGACCAGGCCTGCGTCCGCTACCAGATTCGACTCGTCGAACACGGCGGAGACCCCCGCTGGGGCATGGGAAGATTGCACTTACGGGATGCCTTGCTGATTGTGCGTGCTGGAGCTTAGAGAACTCCCATCATCGCAGGTCGCAAGGCATCCCTTTGCTCCGTCGCACCTCTTCAGTGGCGATCGGCCGGTGGATCCGGGCTCAGCGGTCGGGGCCCTCGTTGTGTTCGGGACGCGAGCCGGAGTGGTGGCCCGAGGCGTTCTCCGGCATCATCCAGCCCTTCGTGTGACGCGCGACCCTTTTCGTACGCCATCCTGGAGCCCCGGCCGGTCCCGCGACGGAACGGCGGTACTCCTGCGTGGCGAGGTGTTCCCCATAAGCAAGACGAACGGTTCGGCCATGGCGGCGTGGCTGCGCGGACTCGACGCACCCGGGTTGGAACGGGTCCTGGCGGCGCGCCCGGATGTGGCGGTGGCGCCGGAGCCGCGGTCGGTCGGTGAACTGGCGGACCGTCTTCAGCGCCCGGCGTCAGTGGCACTGGCCCTGCCCCGGCTCGCACTGCCGTGCCTGCAAGTGGCGGAGGCCATCGCCGCGCTGGGGTCCGTGTCCCGGGACGACCTGGCCCCCTTCCTGGACGCGGCGGACGGGGAACGCACCCGCGGGTTGGACGTGGCCCTGGAGGCGCTGGCCGATCGTGCTCTGGTGTGGCCGGGCCACGACGGGGTGCTGCACATGGCAGCACCGCTGCGGCACGCATGGGACTCACCCCTCGGGCTCGACGCCCCGCTGGCGCGTCTGCTCGCAGGCACGAACTCCGACGAACTGGGCCGCGTACTGGCGAAACTGGGCGTCAAGCCGGCTGCCAACAACAAGTCACGACGATTGGCGGCGCTGATCGACCATCACAGCGATCCGGAAAAGGTCGCCGCGCTGGTGGCCAAGGCTCCGGGGGCGACGAGGAAGCTCCTTGAGCAGCGTGCGAGCCGGCCTCCGAAGCAACCGGCGTTCATCATGTTCACAGGGTCGCAGTCCGGCTCCGAGCCAGGCGAACAGTGGGCGCTGGAGCGGGGGTTGCTGATCCGGGACCGCCATCGGTACGGGTCGGCCCGGATGCCGGCAGAGGTGGCACTCGCGGTGCGCGGGCCCGGCTGGTTCGCTCCGTTCACGCCCGTCCCGCCGGTCGTGCGATCGGTGTCCATCACTGCTTCACAGATCGAACGGGAGGCCGCAGCCGCCTCGATGGCGTTCGCCGCCCATGCCGCGTCGGTTCTCAGGGTGTGCGCCGTCACTCCCCCGACTCGGCTCAAGGCTGGTGGGATCGGCGCACGCGAGTTGTCCCGGATCGGCAAGGCGGCGCAGTGCGACGAGATCGTGGTCCGCATCGCGCTGGAGGCGGCGAACGGTGCTGGGCTGCTCGCCCGGGACGGTGACCGGGTCGCGGCGACCGCCGGCTACGACGTCTGGGCCGAGAAGGAGCCGGCCGACCAACTCGCCGTGCTTCTCCAGGCGTGGTGGACACTCCCGCTGTCCCCCGGCGGCAGCCGCGACGAGGACGGGAAGGCTCTGCCTGCCCTCGCCGGCCCACCGGCCTGCGGGGGCTGCGTACAGGGTCGGCACGGACTGCTCTCGGCCGCGTCACAGCTCCCGGCCGGCGAAGGCGCGTCGAACCCAGCGGAGTTGGGGGCGCTGATCGTGTGGCACCGGCCGCTCGCCGACGAACTCCCCCAGGACGCCACGCCGTTCGCCACCCTGATCCGTGAAACGGAACTGCTCGGCGCACTCGCCCTCGGGGCGCTGTCCCCCATCGGGACCGCGCTGCTCGCCGGTGACACCGCCGCGCTGGCGGACGCCTGCCGGCAGCTACTGCCCGCCGCCAGCGGGACCGCCCGCTTCGGCAGCGATCTCACGGCCATGGTTGCCGGTACGCCATCAGCAGCCATCGCCACGTTGCTGGACTCCGCCGCAGACCGGGAGACAGCCGGGACGGCGTCCGTGTGGCGGTTCAGCCCGGGAAGCGTCCGCCGCGCCCTCGACGCGGGCCTGACCCCCGACGCGATCACGGCCGACCTGGCCGCCGTCGCCGTCGAACCGCTTCCCCAGCCGCTCTCGTACCTGATCCACGACACCGCGCGCAGCCACGGCCGGGTCCGTGTCGTCTCCGCAGCCAGTGTGATCCACGGCGGGGAACCGGCTCTCCTGGCCGAACTCGCTGCCCACCGCAAGCTCGCCCAGCTCGGCCTACGGCAATTGGCACCGACCGTCCTGATCAGCCGGACCCCGCCGGACAAGACACTCGCGGCACTGCGATCGGCGGGCTATGCCCCCGTCGCCGAGAAGCCCGACGGCACCGTCCGCGTCGAGCGGGCCGAGCGCCCCCGCGCAGCGCCCCCGATCCCGTCCCCGCGCCTGCCCCGCGGCAGGTCCCGGCCGCAGCAACCGGAGAGCCGTACCGTCGACTTGAGTGCCCTCGCCGCCCGGCTACTGGCCGGCCCGCAGGACATCCCGGAGCCCGACCCGTGGGACGGCCGCCCCTACGGCAGTGACACCGAGGAGATCATCGCCGGGTACGCGCGCAACCTGTCCTTCACCGACGTCCGCCAGCTGGCCCACGCGGTCAACGAGGGCCTGGCGGTCACCATCGAGTACATCGCCACTTCCGGCAACGAGACCATCCGCACCCTCAGCCGTCTAGATCTCGACCCGCCCTACCTTCAGGCCTGGTGCCATCTGCGAAACGACGAACGCGTATTCACCATCTCCCGCATCCACGGGGTGATGCCCGGGTAGCCAACGCCGTCGTCGGCCTCCTGTCATGGGACCTCCGGTTGGGCGGCCGAAGTCGCCTACAGGTTGCGGTAGACGTCGCGGCGGTTGCCGACAGTCAGGACCCACACGACCAGTTGGCCGTCCTCAACCGTGTACACGACGCGGTAGTCCCCGACCCGCAGTCGCCAACGCGCACTGTGCCCCTGAAGGGCTTTGGCATCGAAGGCCCCGGTGTCCCCGTCGTCCAGCGCCTTCTGGAGATCAGTGAGGCGATGCAGGACACGCACGGCATCAGGCCGGGGAATCCTGAGCATGTCCCGCTGGGCGTGCGGTGTGAACCGCGTGACGTAGCCCATGGCTCAGGCGTGGTGGTCGCGGAGCACGGCGGCCATCTCTTCGAGCGACACGGATCCGTCGCGCCCCTCGGTCTCCGCCTCGTCGGCCAACCGGTTGAGCCAAGCGTCTTCGGCCTGCTCCGCCAGCCTGCGCAGGTGCTGGTACTCACGGATGTCGATCACCACGGCTTCCTGCTTGCCGCGCCGCGTGATGATCGTGGGGGTTTCGTCCCTGCGCGCGCGATCGAGGACGTCCGCAAGGTGGCTGCGGACCTCGGCCATGGATTCGATCACCGGCTCACTCATGCAACAAATGTAGCAGATGTACATCCATGCCATCTTTGTGGTCGGCACCTCCCGCGTCCACGGCGCCATGCCGACGCAGCCCGGGCCGGGGTGGCGCGGGCTGGGGGCGGGATGGCGCCGGGGGCGGGGTGGGTCAGAGGTTGAACATCCCGCGGTACGGCTCGGCGATGCGCTCCTGCCGTGATCCGAAGTCGACCAGTACTGCGGTGTCGCCCTCGACGCCGATGACCCGGCCGAGGCCGTAGGCGTCGTGGGTGACGCGATCGCCGATGGCGAAGTGCTTGCGCGGCGCTTCGGCCTTGGCCTTGAAGGGGCTGGTGGGCAGGTGGCGGCGGACTGCTTCAGGTTTTCTCATCCAGGTCAGTATGCTCCGCGAAGCGTGGTAGCGGCCCTTTCTGACGACCCGAAATCCTGGATGCCTGAAATGCCGGGTTTGTTGAACGTCACTTTCCGGGGGCGTGCGCCCGGAGTCACACCACAGGTCGGCCGCCGCGCCGGGGCGCCGCGCGCGGTCGGATCAACTGCCCGCACCAGCAGTGATGTTGGCGTACGCGGTGGATCCGGCCCGTCGGTGCCGGGGCAGCGGCCGCCGAAACCTGGGGCAAAATGTCCCCCCGTTCCGGGCTTGGGGCTGCTACAGTCGGAGGAGTTGCAGTAGTGGTTCCCATGAACTTTGTGTGCGCCTGCTGATGTATCGCAGGCGCATTTTTGTTTCCCGGACATTTTCCGGGCGGGCGCTCATCGCGGTGACTCGGTGCCCGTATCGTGCGGGTTCCGGAAGGTCCCTTGAAGGAGATTTTTTACATGGCTAATGGCACCGTGAAGTGGTTCAACGCGGAAAAGGGCTTCGGCTTCATCGAGCAGGAGGGTGGCGGCCCGGACGTCTTCGCCCACTACTCGAACATCAACGCCAGCGGCTTCCGCGAGCTGCTCGAGGGCCAGAAGGTCGAGTTCGACGTCACGCAGGGCCAGAAGGGCCCGCAGGCCGAGAACATTCGCCCGCTGTAGTTCCTACTGCCACGGCAACCGCCTGGCAGCGAGGGGCCCGCGCCGCGCACATGGTGCCCGGTGCGGGCCCCTCGGCTTTTGTGCCGCCCCGAGGAGGGTCTCCCGCATGAACCGTTCCAGCCGCCCTCCGCGCCGACACACCGGTTCCGGTTCCGGCTCCGCATCGGGCGGCGGCGCGGGATCCGCCTCCCTGCGGGAGTTCTCGGTGCCGGTGAGTACCGTGCCGGCCCTGCCGCCCGTCGAGTCCTTCGAGGAACTGGACCTGCCGAGGGAACTGCTGACGATCCTGGCGCGCAGGGGCATCAGCACGCCCTTCCCGATCCAGGCCGCGACGTTGCCGAACTCGCTGGCCGGCCGCGACGTGCTGGGACGGGGCCGTACCGGCTCCGGCAAGACACTCGCGTTCGGTCTCGCCGTACTCGCCCGCACCGTCGGGCAGCAGGCTGAGCCGCGGTGCCCGCTCGCACTGGTCCTGGTCCCCACCCGTGAACTCGCCCAGCAGGTCACCGAAGCCCTCACCCCGTACGCCCACGCGACGCATCTGCGGATGGCCACCGTGGTCGGCGGGGTGCCGGTCCGCCGCCAGGCGCAGGTGTTGAACCGCGGTGCGGAGATCGTGGTGGCCACGCCCGGCCGGCTGGGGGACCTGATCGAGCGCAGGCTCTGCCGCCTGGACCGGGTCGGTATCACCGTCCTCGACGAAGCCGACCGGATGGCCGACATGGGCTTCCTGCCCGACGTCACCGCGCTCCTCGAACAGGTCGCCGAAGGCGGCCAGACGATGCTGTTCTCCGCCACCCTGGACCGCAACGTCGACGGCCTGGTACGGCGCTTCCTGAAGGACCCGGTCACGCACTCGGTGGATCCGTCCGCGGGAGCGGTCAGCACGATGGAGCACCACGTGCTGCACGTGCAGAACTCCGACAAGACCGCCACGATCGCCCACATCGCCTCCCGCGACGGCAGGGTGATCATGTTCATCGACACCAAGAGCGGCGCGGACCGCCTGGTCGACACCCTGCTGGCAAAGGGAGTGAAGGCCGCGGCCCTGCACGGGGGCAAGTCCCAACCGCAGCGCACCCGCACCCTGGAACAGTTCCGCACCGGTCAGGTGGCCGCGCTCGTCGCGACCGACGTCGCCGCCCGGGGCATCCACATCGACGGCCTCGACCTGGTCGTCAACCTGGACCCGCCCGCCGACCACACGGACTACCTGCACCGCGGCGGACGCACCGCCCGGGCCGGCGAGTCCGGCACCGTCGTCACTCTGGTCCTCCCCAACCAGCGCCGCGGCACGGCCCGGATGATGTCCACGGCCGGCATCACCCCCGTCACCACCAAGGTCCGGCCCGGCGACGCGGAACTCACCCGGATCACCGGCGCCCGCGTCCCCACCGGCGTGCCCACCACGATCCCCGACCCCGTCGTCGAACGGCCCCGCCACAACCGGTCCACCGGCCGCCCCCGCTACGGCCGCCCGGCCTCCGCCACCCGCACCCGGCCGACCACCGACGGCTCGGGCGGCACCGCGTCCCGGTCGCGCGGCAGGTAACCGCGAACAATCGCCCCGGCGGCGTCCACCGGCGGCGGTGGACGTCGCGTCGGTTGCCCATCGCCATGACCCAGACGGTCAGTCGGCCGTCCTTGAGGGAGGGCCGGAGTCGGCGGGCCGGGCGGGGTTCGGGCTGCACGGGCGTGGCTGACGGGCACCGGTGGCTCTGTGCCGGGCCTTGATCTCCAGTGGGCTTGAAGTTCTAGCCTCAGCGGTACGCGGCCGGGTCGGCCGCGGCAGGCAGCGCGAGCCGGGGAGTCACGGCCATGGGCATCAGCACGGAGGCGTTCGCCGCTCTGGAGCGGCAGGTTCAGGTTCTGGTCGATCGCGCCGAGATCACCGGACTCATCGACGGTTATCTGATCAGCCTCGACACGGTGCCCCAGGGCGGCGGCCGGTTCGACGAAGCGTGGGCGCGGCGGTACTTCACGTCCGATGTTCGGATCAGCAGGCCGGTCGGGGAGCACGAGGGGATCGCCGGGCTGGCCGAGGCGGAGCAGGTGGCGCTCGGAAAGTTCAAGCGCACTCAGCACACGGGGGCCAACTACATGATCGACCTGGCCGGGGACCGGGCCGCGGTCCGCTGGAACGCGATCATGACGCACGTGCACCTCGCCGCGACGCAGCAGGCGCGCGGCGAGGAAGCCGGCGGCCACTTCGATGTCGGCGGCACGTTCACCGGCGAGGCGGTGCGGACCTCGGACGGCTGGCGACTGCGCCGCCTCGAGGTGCAGGCGGTCTGGACGAACGGGAAGGGGCCGCTCGCCCTGACGCCGGAGGCCGAGGCGACGCTGCGCGACCTTGCGGTCGGCGTGTGACGTCCCGTGGGGACGGCCAACCCCCTGGCGGGTGACAAAGCGGCCAGAGTGTTGCGTACATGTCCAGCACGAGCCTAGCGTGAGGGCCTGTTGGACTGTTCGCACGGAGAGGCTCGATGTGATGCTTCGTCAAGTCAGGGCAGCAACAAGCGCGGTGATCGCCGCCGGACTGGCGGTCGCCGGCGGATGGGTGGGGGCCTCGCCGGCCGGGGCCGCGGCGGGCCCGACGGCGCTGAACGGGGCGGACTACACGCTCAGCGCGGACTATCACAAGTACGACGCGCTCGACTCGGCGCTGGTGACGGCGCTGGGGACGTCGCCCGTGCACACCGTGATGGAGAACGCGAACCACACCCGGCAGGCGCTGCCCTCTTCGTTCTCGGTGGCGGGGCTGTCCACGGGGTTCCGGTTCGACGACGGTGACAACACGGACTGCAAGAGCGTTCCGCAGGGGATCACCACGAGCCGGGACGCCGTGGGGACGGCGAACAGCGGGAACTACGACGGGCATCAACTGGTGCTGGTCAGCTGGTACACCGCCGACGCCTGCGGCGGGAACCACCAGCGCAGCCGGATCACGCTGGCGGACTGGGACGCCACCTACCCCAACACGTACCGCAAGATCCTGCTGGTGGAGCCGACGGGCACGGCGGCGGCGCCGGACTTCAAGGACATCCCGATCCACGCGGGCGGCGTCTCCTGGTACGGGGACTACCTCTATGTCGCCGACACCGGGCGCGGCATGCGGGTCTTCGACATGCGCAAGATCCTCAACACCGACACCGGCGGCACCGCCGATCAGATCGGCCGCCAGGCCAACGGGGCCTACTACGCCCACAATTACGCCTACGTGCTGCCGCAGGTCGGCACCGTCACCTCGCAGACGGCCACCGGTGTGACCGGGCTGGCGTGGTCGTCCATCTCGCTGGACCGGGTCAGCCAGTCGATCGTGATGACGGAGTACACCTGCCCGGCGAGCTCGACCTGCACCGACTACCCGAAGCGGGCGCCGCGGGCCGTGCGCTTCCCGTTCGCGCCGGGGGCGACGACGTTCGCCACGACGACGACCGCGAGTCAGGCGCTCATGCTGCCCTGGTACCACCTCAACGGCGTGGCGTCCCACAACGGCCGGTGGTGGTTCAACTCCTCGGGGGAGAAGCAGCTTTACTACTGGACGCCGACGGCCGGCCCGTCCACCTTCGCCTGGGTGGGCGGCGGCGAGAGCCTCTCCTACTGGGAGGACGCCACCAACCCCGACCTGCTGTGGTCGTTGCAGGAGACCACGGGCGGACGCAATGTCTTCGCCGTCACCCAGGCCACCTACGGCGGGGGCTGAGCGGCGGCGCGGTAGCGGCCGGGTGTGGTGCCGAACTCCCGCTGGAACGCGTGGGAGAAGGCGTAGGGCGTGCCGTAGCCGACCCGGCGGGCGATCGCGGCCAGCGGGTCGGGGGTGTCCCGGAGTCTCGCGGCGGCCAGGGCGAGGCGCCACCAGGTCAGGTACGCCATCGGCGGCCGGCCGACCAGTGCGGTGAACCGGCGCGCCAGGGTGGCGCGGGACACCCCGACCTCCGCCGCCAGGAGGTCGGTGGTCCACCGGGCGGCCGGGTCCGCGTGCAGGGCGCGGACCGCGGCCGCCGCCACCTCGTCGTCCAGGACGGCCGGCCAGGCGCCCGTCGAGCCCTCGGTGAGCCAGGCGCGGATCAGGTAGACCAGCAGCAGGTCGAGCAGGCTGGGGACGGCGACGCCGGAGCCGGGGCGGCGGCCGCTCGCCTCGCGCCCCAACAGGTCGATGGCGGCGCGGAGTTCGGGGTGGCGGCCGACCCGGTTCGGGAGGTGCACCAGCTCCGGCAGCTCGGCAAGCAGTGGGTGCGCGCGGCTGTGGTCGAGCCGGTACTTGCCGCACAGCAGCTCCACCTCCCCCTGGCCCGGCCGCCCGAGAATCTCCCTTTCGGCCAACTGCTCGAACGGGACTGCGCGTTGGGCAGCGCCCAGGCCGGCCTCGGCGTCCGCGAGGACGTGGCCGGCGCCGCGCGGCAGCAGCACCGCGTCGCCGGAGGTGAGCGCCAGGGTGGTGCCGTCCGCGCCGATCAGCCGGCAGCTGCCCGCCAGGACGACGTGGAAGCCGGCGCCGCCGTACGGGGCGAGGCGGGTGCTCCAACTTCCGCCGACCCGCACGCGGTTGGAGGAGGGCCGTCCGATCCGGACCGTCGATATCGCGTCGCTGACCACGTCCATGCCGGGGAGTGTATTCACCCGCGCAGGTGAGAGCGTGTTGCGTATCCGGGTGAGCCGATCGAGCATTGAGACTCTCACCAAATGGCCCTTAGCGTCGACGACATGAACAGCGAACACGTGCGGAGCATCACGCTCGGGAGTGTCGAAGTCCTCCGCGTCATCGAGTGGCAGGGCCCGTTCCTGCCGGCCCACCAGCTGGTCCCCGGGTTCGGGGCCGAGCGGTGGGAGGAGAACGCCGGGTGGCTGGCGCCGCAGCACTGGGTGCCGGAGAGTGGGCTGGCGGCGGCCGCGTTGCAGACCTGGGTGCTGCGCAGTAGCGGCCGAACGGTCTTGGTGGACACCAGCGTTGGCAATGGGCGCGAGCGGCCCGAGACGCCGGCGTTCCACCAGTGGCAGGGTGACTTCCTCGGCCGGCTCGCCGCGGCCGGCATCCGCCCGGAGGACGTGGACGTCGTCGTCAACACCCATCTGCACGCCGACCACGTCGGGTGGAACACCACCGAGTCGGACGGGGAGTGGGTGCCCACGTTCCCGAACGCGCAGTACCTGCTGCACGCCGCGGACGACTTCCACCTCGGCCCGGAGAACTCCTACGGCGGCGGGCGGGAGGCGGAGCTGATCTACCAGGACAGCATCGAACCGGTGGACCGGAGTGGGCAGTTGGCGCGCTGGGAGGGTGAACACCGGATCGACGAGAACCTGGTGCTGGAGTCCGCGCCCGGCCACACGCCCGGCTCCTCGGTGCTGCGACTGGAGTCCGGGGGCGAACGGGCCGTCTTCGTCGGTGACTTGATGCACAGCCCGGTGCAGATCATCGCCCCGTCCTGCAACAGCTGCTGGTGCGTCGACCCCGCGCAGGCGGCGGCAAGCCGTCACCGGATCCTCGAACGGGCGGCGGCGCGGCGGGAGTTGGTGGTGCCGGCGCACTTCGGCGGAGCCGGGGCGCTGGAGGTCCGGCGGGCGCCGGGCGGCGGGTTCGCGATCGAGCGGTGGGCGGCCGCCTTCGCCTGAACTGCGGTGAAAGTAGCGAAAGTTCTACTTCGCAGACGCCAGGGAATGCCTCAACGCGTAGCCCTGTTCGGGCAGACGGAGGGAAGCGGTCGGGAGTGTGACAGACATCGACCGCCTGCGGTCGGGAATGGTCCGATTTCATCCGCAGGTGGCGAAATTTCGGCTACCCGCCGGTTTCGCCGATCTTCGATCGGTTCGGGTGCTAAGTTCCGTGCCTGTAAACATAGTTAGCCCCGACGACGCGGCAACGTCCCGGGGCCTGGCACTAGGACAACACCTCCCAATGCGTATTCATCGTAGCGCCCAGAGCGGCGAATCCACGGCTATCGCCAACGAAATCCTGCAGAACGGTGACCTTTCGTACGCCGCCCGAGGTGTGCTCACGTACCTCCTCTCGCTGCCGGACGGCTCGTTGGAGAACAGCAAGAACCTGGCCGCCATCGGCATCGAGGGCCGCACCACCATCAAGAAGGCCGTGGCCGAACTGCGGGCCGCCGGGTACTACCAACTGGTGACGAAGCGCCTCCCGGCGGGCCGGGTCATCAGCGAGATCCACGTCTACGACACGCCCCAACTCCCGCAGGACACTGCCGAGCCGGGCACCGACGCACCGGGGGCCGGGATTCCGGGCCCCGGTGCAGCGAGCGTCGGTGCGCCGGGCGGGTACCTACAAAAGAAGGTAAAAGAAACTACTACCCCCCTACCGTCCCCAGCGCCGAGCGACCGGCGCGAGCCGGGCGGGGCGGACGAGGCGGACCGACCGACCGAGCCGACCGAGCCGGACGCGCTCGACGAGCCGGGCGAGCCGGACCTGCCTGGCCAACCCGACGAGCCGGACCTGCCGTACTGGGCGTACTGGGCGAATTGGCCGACCTGGCCGACCTGGCCGAACCGGACGCACGCGCCTGCCGATCCCAGCGAGGCCAGCGGGACGACCGATCCTGGCCAGCCCAACGGACCGGACCAGCCGGACCTGCCGGACCTGCCGAACCAGCCGCACGCGCCCTGTGAGCCCTACGAGCCGAACGCGCCCGCCGACCAGGCCGGTCAGCCCGAGCCGGACGAGCGCAGCAGGACCGCCGTACCGCCGCAGCAGGCCGCGCCGCCGGCCGGGCCGGACGAGCGCAGCAGGCCCGCCGCACCGCCGGCCGAGCAGGCCGAGCCGCCCCAGCGCGCCGAACGCGCCATCCCGGCGCAGCGAGCCGCCCCGACCATCCCGGCGCAGCGAGCCGCCCCGACCGGGCGGGCGCAGCGCGCCGAACGCGCTCCGCGAACCCCGCGTGGCACGGCCCGGACGGCCCTGACGGCCATGGACGGCCGGACCCGCGAGGCGGTCGCCGCGCTGTTCCGGGCGCTCCGCAACGAGCCGCGCCTGCGTCTCGGCGAGGCCGAGGCGCGGAGGCTCGCGCCGCTGGTCGTGCCGTGGCTGGAGCGCAACGTGCCGGAGGCCGATCTGGTCCGGGCCCTGACGAGCTACCTGCCCCCCGAAGTCACGTCGCCGGCCGGCCTGGTCCGCTTCCGACTGAGGGACAAGCTCCCGCCCGTCCCGGAGCCCGCGCCTCCCGCCAAGCCCCCGCAGGCCGAGTGCGCCAAGTGCTGCGACCCGATCCCGCAGCCCGGCATCTGCCCCCCGTGTGCCGGTCTGGGCGCCCGTCGGGAGCCCGCTGTAGGTGGCGGTGCGGCGTTCGCCCGGGCGGGTGCCGCCCGGGTCAGGGAGGCGATGCAGTGGGTCGCCCGGCCAGGCAGGTCGGCTGTCGGCAACCCCGTCCCGGCGGGCTGATCGGGACGGGTCGCCGTCACGGGTTCGCGTCGAGCAGCGCGTGCCCGAGCGGCGTGAGGGCGTGCTGCACCTGGCGCCCCTGCCGGGTGGTGGTGATCAGTCCGGCGGCTCGCAGCGCGTTGGTGTGCGGCGAGGCGGACGGTGCGGCGATGCCGAGCGTGGCGGCCAACTCCGTGGTGGTGCACGGGCCTTGGGCGACAGCCCGGAGAGCTCGAGTGCGGGCCGGGCCGAGCAGCGCGAGCAGGCCGTCGGGAGCGGCGTCCGGACGGACGGCGGGCGTCACCGGGTGCAGCACGGCGGTGGGCCGGTCGGGCGGGTGCAGGACGGCGCACTTGTCGAGGAACAGGTTCGGGTTGGAGGTGGCGAACTCCCACCTGATGACGCTGCCGGACGAGGAGTATCTCGGCCGTGAACTCGACCCGCCCGTCAAAACCCGGTTCGCCGAACTCGCTGTCCCGGTAAGCGTTCTGGTCGGCGGAAGCGACCTGGAGGCGACCCGGCTGTGGGCCCGGCGGCTGGCCGCGCAGGCACCGGACGCGACGCTGACGGAGCTGCCGGAGGCGGACCACTTCCCGATGCTGTCGGCGCCGGCCGCGTTCGAGAAGTACCTGCGCGCGCTGCTCTGAGCCGTGCTCAGTCCCGCTGCACCCAGTCGGGCACCCAGGTGCCGGGGGCGTCGTGGGCGGCCTTGGTGGCGGCCAGGTGGGCGCGCAGGGCGGCCAGTGCCGGGTGCGGGTTGTCGCGGTGCCACACCAGGGAGTGCGGGTAGACGGGCGTCGGGTCGGTGAGCGGGATCCGGCGCAGGCCGTGGCTCTCCGGCCAGACCAGCCGGGTGCCGTCGCTGAGGAAGGTCGCCAGTGCGGGAGTGTCGGCGATGGTGTCGAGCAGGGCGTCGGAGCCGAAGTTGGGGCCGGTGGCCTCGATGGTGAGGCCGAACTCGGCGACCAGGTCGTCGTAGTAGGCCGCCCACTCGGAGCCGGGGAGGATGCCGGGCATCCAGATCCGGTGGCCGACGAGTTCGCGTGGCGTCACCGAGCGGGCCTCGGCGAGGGCGTGGTCGGGGCCGGTGAGCAGCTGGAGCTGCTCGTCGATCACCCGGGCGGCGGCGAGGTCGTCGGGCAGCGGCCGGCCCGGGGCGGCGACGGCACGGAAGGTGGCGTCGATGGCCCCGGAGCGGACGGCGCGGACGGCCTCGTCGATGTCGAGCAGCTTCACCACGTCGAGTTCGGTATCGGGGTGGCTGCGGTGGAAGTCGCGCAGCAGGCCCGACGCGGCGCCGCGCAGGTTGATCACGTCCACCCGGAGCGGGCGGCGGGCGGCGTGCACGGAAGCGACGGCGCGTTCGGCGACCCGCAGCAGTTCGCGGGCGTGCGGGAGGAACGCCTGACCGTCGATGGTGGCCTCGGCGCCGCGCGGGGTGCGGATGAACAGCCGGACCCCGAGGTCGCGTTCGAGGGCGGCGATGCGCTTGGAGACGGCCTGCTGGGTGATCGCCAGGTCGGTGGCGGCCTTCTGGAACTGGCCCGCCTCGGCGACGGCGAGGTAGGTGCGTACGGCTTCGAGGTCCACGTTGCCCCACCTTAGTGAACAACCACTGGTTGTACAGTCGGCCCTCCTCAGTTGTTTGACCTGCGCTTGTGCGGCCCGGTTGGCTCTCCATGGTCAACGAAGGTTTGTACGGTCGGCGGGGGTGGCGGTGGGCAGGCGGTCCTTGGGACGACGGTTCGGGTGGCTGTGGGCGTCGTACGCGGTGAGCGCGTACGGGTCGGGGCTGGGGTTCGGGGCGCTGCCGCTGATCGCGGTGCTGGTGCTGCACGCCGGGCCCGCCGAGGTGTCGGCGCTGTCGGCCGTGGGCCCGGCGGTGGGGGCGATGCTGGCGGTGCCGCTCGCGCCGTGGGTGGAGTTCCGGCGCAAGCGGCCGGTGATGATCGCGGCCGACCTGGTCCGGTTCGGCGCGATGGCGTCGATCCCGCTCGGGTACGCCTTCGGGGTGCTCGGCATCGGGCAGCTGTTCGCGGTGTCGGCGGTGGTCGCCGCGGCGAAGATCGCGTTCGGCGCGGCCAGCGGCGCCTACCTGAAGGCACTGGTCCGACCGGAGGACCTGCTGGTCGCCAACTCCCGCTTCGAGTCGACGAATTGGAGCTCGATCGCCATCGGGCCGCCACTCGGCGGGGCCGCGATCGGCGCGTTCGGGCCGGTCATCACGGTGCTGGCCGACGCGGGCAGCTACCTGCTGTCGGCGCTCGGCCTGACGGCGATCCGCGACCGCGAGGAAGCACCCCGGCGGCGCGAAACAGGCACGGCCGGATCGCTGCTGGACGGCTGGCGGCACCTGCTGGGCGACCCCGGGCTGCGCGCGCTGTACCTCAACAACCTGCTGGTGTCCGGCCTGATCATGGCCACCGAACCGGTCCTCGCCGTCCTACTGCTGCGCCAACTCCACTTCCCCGCCTGGCAGTACGGCCTGGCCTTCGCCGCTCCCTGCCTCGGCGGACTGATCGGCTCCCGGCTGGCCCCGCGGGTGGTGGCGCGGTACGGCCGGACGTGGGTGTTCCGGACGATCGGCACGCTGCGCGCCGTCTGGCTGGTCGGGCTGGCCTTCGTCCGGCCCGGCGTGGTCGGACTGGTCACGGTGATGGCCGTCGAGCTGGCGATCATCGTCAACATGAGCCTGTTCACGCCGGTGCTCGCCACCTACCGGCTGGAACGTACCCCGCAGCACCTGGTCGCCCGCACGCTCTCGGCCTGGTCGATCGGCCAGCAGGCCGCCATCGCCGCCCTCACCGCGCTCGGCGGCCTGCTCGCCACCCTGACCGGCCCGCGCACCACGCTGGCCGTCGCGGGCCTGCTCGCCCTGGCCACCCCGCTGCTGCTGCCCCGCCGCGAACCGGCAGCGCCGCACGAGCCCGCGCCGCTCAACAACCGCGCCTGATTCGAACCGGCGCCGCCGCGCGAGCCCGCACTGCTCAACAACCGCGCCTGATCACCCCCTTAGGAGTGAGGAGACTCCCGTGAAGAACACCGCGCTGCTCCTGCTGGACTGCCAGCCGGCCGTCCTGTCCGCCGTCCCCGAGGCCGGTCCGCTGCTCGACCGGCTGGAGCGGGCCGTCGCCGAGGTCCGCGCGAAGGGCGGCGCGGTGGCCCACGTGCGGGCCGCGTTCACCGAGGACGACTGGGCGGCCGTCCCCGCCGCCAACACCACGTTCGCCGCCGTGGCCCGGTACCGCGCCCTGCACCACCAGGACCCGGGCGCCGCCTTCCACCCCCGACTCGCCCCGCAGCCAGACGACTTGGTGGCCCGCAAGACCCGCCTCGGCGCGCTGTCCACCACCGACCTCGACCGGTGGCTGCGGGCCCGCGGCATCGACACCCTGATCGTCGGCGGGCTCAGCACCGGCGGCGCCGTACTGTCCACCGTCCTGGACGCGGCCGACCGCGACTACCGCCTGCACGTACTGTCGGACGGCATCGCGGACCCGGACCCGGAGGTGCACGCGTTCGTGCTCGACCGACTGCTCCCGTCCCGCGCCCAACTGGTCACCTGCGCGGCTCCGTTCGCGCCCTGATCGCGCGTCAGGCCACCGCCATCCGGGCGAACGCGGCGCGCGCGGTAGCGAGGAACGCCGGTACGGCGGGCCGGAGTTCGGCGCTGCGCAGCCAGCTCATGGTGATCGTGGTCCGGGCGGCGTCGCCGAGCACCGGGACGGCGGCGAGTTCGCCGCGGGCCGCCGCGTCGGCCACCGCGAGCTCGGGCAGCAGGGCGCAGCCGAGCCCGGCCACGGCACACTGGCGGAGGGCGGCGATGCCGGCCAGCTCGGTGTCGATCACGGGGGCGTCCGGGCCGAGGCTCCCGATCAGGGCGTCCAGCATCTCCCGGAAGCCGCAGCCGGGCGGGGTGGCCAGGAAGGGTTCGCCGCGCAGTTCCGGCCCGCCGAGCTGCGGGTGCTGGGCCAGCCGGTGGCCGATCGGAGCGACCACCATCAGCCGTTCGCCGGCCAGCGTCTCACTGGCCGTCAGCTCGTCCTGGGGTGCCCGGCCGAAGGTCAGTGCCACGTCGATCTCGCCGCGTCGCACCGCGTCGTACAGCTCGCCCCGGTTGCCCTGGCGGACCGCGACCTGCACCTGGGGGAACTCGCGGCGGTACGGGGCGAGGACGGCGGGCAGGCGGTGGGCGCACAGCGTCTCCAGTCCGCCGATCACCAGTCGGCCGCCGGGCCGGCCGTCCTCCTGCTCGACGGCTGTGCGGGCCTGCTGGGCGAGCAGCAGCATCCGGTCCGCGTACTCGAGCAGCCGTTCGCCGGCCGGGGTGAGCGACAGTTGGCGGTGGCTGCGGTCGAACAGCTTGGCGTCGAGTTCCGCCTCGAGGGCCTGCACCTGCGCGGTGACGCTGGACTGGGCGTAGTTCAACTCCGCGGCGGCCCGGGTGAAGTTGAGCGTCCGGGCGACGGTGCGGAAGGTCCGGAGATGGCGCAGTTCCACGGTGTCCGCTCCTCGTCGTCGGCCGAGTCGGCCCGGGCCGGCTTCGTCATCGGCTCCGGCGATGGGTGCCATCGGAAGCTTCCGCTTCCTCAACCGCCGTGCCGCGGCAAGAATTTCAGTGATCGCCCGCCGCTCACAACCGGCCCGGCGAACCGCGGCGCCGCCGTCGTCCGGCGCGCCCGTCGCATCCACTCTTCTTCGCACCCTCGGGGGGACAGCTGTGCCCGGTGGACGGACCGACGCCCGGCGCGGGAACGGGCTGCTGCTGCTCGGAATCTCGCTCGGCTACTTCATGGTGATGCTGGACACCACGGTGGTGACCGTGGCGCTGCCCGCGATCGGCGCGGACCTGTCGGGTTCGCTCGGCGGCCTGCAGTGGGTCTCGAACGGCTACACCCTCACCTTCGCCGCGCTGCTGCTCACCGCCGGTGCACTGGCCGACCGCCACGGCGGGCGGCGGGTGTTCCTGGCGGGGCTGTGGCTGTTCGGCGCCTGCTCCGGGGTGAGCGCGCTGGCCGGGTCGATGGGCGTACTGATCGCGCTGCGGGCGCTGCTCGGCGCGGCGGGCGCGCTGCTGCTGCCGGCCTCGCTCGCGGTGATCGCGCACGCCTGGAGCGAACCGGCGGCGCGGGCCCGGGCGATGGGCGTGTGGGCGGCGATCAGCGGCAGCGCGCTGGCCGCCGGGCCGCTGGTGGGCGGGGTGCTCACCGACCGGTTCGGCTGGCAGGCGATCTTCCTGGTCAACGTGCCGGTGGCGCTGCTCGCCATCGCCCTGACGGTGCGCCACGCCCCGGCGGACCGGCCCGGGCCGGCGAAGGGTGTGGACCTGCCGGGTCAGCTCTGCGCGGTGCTGGCGCTGACCGGGCTGACCTGGGCGCTGATCGAGAGCGAGCCGGCGGGCTGGGCGTCGCTGCCGGTGCTCGGCGGTTTCACGGTGTTCGCGCTGGCGGGCGGGTCGTTCGTGGCGGTCGAACGCCGCCGGGAGGCCGCGCGGCTCGCCCCGATGCTCCCGCTGGGGCTGCTGCGCGACCGGACCCTCGCCACCGGGCTGTTCGCCGGGCTGCTGGTGAACTTCGGGCTGTCCGGGGTGCTGTTCGTGCTCTCGCTGCACTTCCAGCGGGCGCACGGCCTGAGCGCGCTCGGCGCGGGCGTCGCGTTCCTGCCGCTGATGCTGCCGACAGCGTTCAACCCGGTCTTCACGGGACGGCTGGTGGGCCGGATCGGGGCCCGCCGCCCGGCCGTCGCCGGATTCCTGCTGATGGGCACCGGGGTGCTGGTGGCCGCCGCGGCGACCGCGGACTCGACGGCCGCGCGGGTGGCGATGGCGGCCGGGCTGCTGGTGCTGGGCTTCGGGGTGTCGTTCGCGATCCCGTCGCTGATGACGGCGGTGGTCGGCGCGGTCACCAAGGAGCGGTCCGGGATCGCCTCGGGCGCGCTGAACTCGGCCCGGCAGACCGGCGCGGTGCTCGGCGTGGCCGTGCTGGGCGCGCTGGCCAACACCGCCCCGGGCGGCTCCGGCACCCGGCTCGCCCTGCTGGTCGCCGGGCTCGCGCTGCTGGCCGGCGCGGCCGCGGTCGCCGCGTTCCTGGGCCGCCCGGCCGGACGGTCGGACCAGGCCGGGCGAGAGGCTCCAGCCCGGCGAGAAGCCCCGGCCGGGCGAAAGACCTGACCGGGCAACGCAGTTCAGCGCTTGCCGCCGTCGCCCCCGCCCTCGGGGGTGTCGGCGGCTTCGGCGCTCTCGGGTGCGTCGGCGTTCGGCTCGGGCTTGACGAACAGGATGTCGCGGGCCTGTTCGGCCGTCCGGTAGAGGCTCTCGGTGACGAAGTCGAGGAACCGCGCGATGTTCTCCAGCCGGGCGGCGGCCGGGGTGCTGGGGCCGAGCACGGAGACGCCCTCCCGGGCGATGGCGACCACGGCGGAGTTGGCGCGGGCGCTGGCGAGGGTGGCCTGGTACCAGATGTCCTCGTCCAGCACGTAGCGCTCGCGGCGCCGGTCGTCGCGCTCGCGGCGGATCATGGTCTGCTCGTCCAGGAAGGCCACCGCCTTGGAGACGGACGCCGGGCTGACCTGAAGCCGCTGGGCGAGTTCGGCCGCGGTGAGGGTGCCCTCGTCGGTGAGCAGCAGCGCGGCGAGCACCCGGGCGGGCATTCGGCTCATCCCGGAGTGCATGAAGACCGTGGTGACGGACTCCTCGTAGGCGCGCACGGCCTCCGGGTCGCGCCCGTCGACGGGCCGGTCGGCGTACGGGTCACGGGGCAGCGCCGCGCGGCGCTGGGCGCGGTGTTCGGTGGCGCGGTGGGCGAGGTCGGCCCGGTAGCCGTTGGGGCCGCCGTTGCGCATGACCTCGCGGGTGATGGTCGAGGTCGGCCGGTCCAGGCGGCGGGCGATCTCGGCGTACGCCAGATCGTCGGCCAGTCCCAGCGCGATCTGCTGGCGTTCCTGCTGGGTGAGCCTGCCTCCCGGCATCGCGGTCTCCTCGGGTCGATCGGTGCGTGACGCGGTCCAGCATAGCGTTCACCCTTAGCCCATTGCAACGCGCGCCTTTCCGTCGTTGCGTTATCCTACGAACCATTGCAACGATTTATGATCCCTGAGCTGCGCAAACACTGATCGATTGCAACAACCTTCTTGCCGACTTCATGAACGCAACGTAGCGTTTCCACCATCAGAAACGACGCGCAGACGGAGTCCACGATGCAGAAGTTCGACACCCCCACCACGATCACCGCCGTCATCGACATCCCGGCCGGCCAGCTCCGCCTGATCGCCGCCGACCGCACCGACACCGTCGTCGAGGTGCGCCCCGCGAACCCGTCCAAGGGCCGCGACGTGCAGACCGCCGAGCAGACCGAGGTGTCCCTCACCGACGGCGTGCTGCGGATCGTCACCGCCGCCTCGAACCACCGCCTGCTCGGCCCGAGCGGCGCGCTGGAGGTGACCGTCCAGCTGCCGTCCGGTTCGCGGGTCGAGGCGAAGGCCGCCGACGCCGAACTGCGCGGCGTGGGACGGCTCGGCGAGGTCTCGTACGAGAGCGCCCGCGGCAAGGTCAAGCTCGACGAGACGGCCGGCGGCCGCCTGAGCCTCCAGGACGGCTCCGTCGAAATCGGCCGGCTCACCGGCTCGGCGCAGCTCGACACCCAGCGCGGCGACCTGACCGTCACCGAGGCGGTGCGCGGCGAACTGACGCTCACCACTCAGTCCGGGTCGATCACCGTCGGCGCCGCCCGCGGCATCTCGGCCTCGCTGGACGCCGGCACCGGCTACGGCCGCATCCACAACGCGCTGCGCAACGCCGACGACGTGCCCGCGCTCGCCATCCGCGCCACCACCAAGAACGGCGACATCACCGCCCGCACGGTCTGACCACCACCCCGCACCGCCCCACCAGCTCAGCGACAGAAGAAGGAGTTCTCCCATGACCGGCCTGGCCATCGCGGCGCAGGGGCTGCGCAAGTCCTACGGGGACAAGACCGTCCTCGACGGCGTCGACCTGTCCGTCCCGGAAGGGACCGTCTTCGCCCTGCTCGGCCCGAACGGGGCCGGCAAGACCACCGCCGTCAAGATCCTCTCCACCCTGATCTCCGCCGGCCCGGGCAGCGGGCCGATCCGGATCGGCGGCCACGACCTGGCCGCCGCCCCGCAGGCGGTGCGCGCCGCGATCGGCGTCACCGGCCAGTTCTCCGCCGTCGACGGCCTGATCACCGGCGAGGAGAACATGCTGCTGATGGCCGACCTGCACCACCTGCCCAAGGCCGAGGGCCGCCGGGTCGCCGCCGAGCTGCTGGCCCGCTTCGATCTCACCGAGGCCGCCCAGAAGCCCGCCTCCACCTACTCCGGCGGCATGAAGCGCCGCCTCGACATCGCGATGACCCTGGTCGGCAGCCCGCGGATCATCTTCCTGGACGAGCCGACCACCGGCCTCGACCCGCGCAGCCGGCACGGCATGTGGCAGATCATCCGGGAGCTCGTCACCGGCGGCGTCACGGTCTTCCTCACCACCCAGTACCTGGATGAAGCCGACGAACTCGCCGACCGCATCGCCGTCCTGCACAACGGCGTGATCGCCGCCGAAGGCACCGCCGCGGAGCTCAAGCGCCTCGTTCCGGGCGGCCACGTCAGCCTCCGCTTCACCGACCCGGCCGGGTACCGGTCCGCCGCCGACGCACTCACCGAGGGCGCCCGCGACGACGAGTCGCTGACCCTGCTGGTCCCCAGCGAGGGCAGCCAGCGCGCGCTGCGCTCGGTGCTCGACCGGCTCGACGCGGCGGGCGTCGAGGCCGACGCGCTGACCGTGCACACCCCCGACCTGGACGACGTGTTCTTCGCGCTGACCGGCGCACCCGCCGTCCCCGCCCAGCCCGACGCCGCTCAGTCCGGCGCCGCATCCACCGCCACCGCCCCGGCCGCCGCGGCCGCATCCTCGAAGAAGGCTGTCCGATGAGCTCGTTCGCCCTCGCCGTCCGCGACTCGTCCACCATGCTGCGGCGCAACCTGCTGCACGCCCGGCGCTACCCGTCGCTCACCCTGAACCTGCTGCTCACGCCGGTGATGCTGCTCCTGCTGTTCGTCTACATCTTCGGCAACGCGATGAGCGGCGGCGCCGGCCGCGCCGCCTACGTCGCCTACCTGGTGCCCGGCATCCTGATGATGACCATCGGCTCCACCGTGATCGGCACCGCCGTCTCGATGGCGACGGACATGAACGAGGGCATCGTCGCCCGGTTCCGCACCATGGCCATCCACCGTGGCTCGGTGCTGTTCGGCCGGGTGATCGGCAGCGTGCTGCAGTCGATGCTGAGCGTGCTGCTGGTCGGCGCGGTGGGTGTCGCCATCGGCTTCCGCTCGCACGACGCCACCGTGCTGGAGTGGCTGGCCGCGATCGGCCTGCTGGCGCTGGTCGCGCTCGCCCTCACCTGGATCGCCGTCGGCATGGGCCTGGGCAGCCCCAACGCGGAGGCCGCCAGCAACAGCGCACTGCCGCTGATCGTGCTGCCGCTGATCTCCAGCGCGTTCGTCCCGCTGCACTCGATGCCCGGCTGGTTCCAGCCGATCGCCCAGTACCAGCCGTTCACCCCCGCCATCGAGACGCTGCGCGGCCTGCTGCTCGGCACCCACATCGGCAACAACTGGTGGATCGCCCTGCTCTGGTGCGCCGCCCTCACCGTGCTCGGCTACGTCTGGTCCCGCTCGCAGTTCGACCGCGAGCCGAAGTAATCGCCCGGCCCCGCCCCGGAGCTGACGCTACGTCAGCTCTGTCGGCGTTTCCGGGGGCTGTCCCCCCTGAGCTTCCGGGTGACTGCCCCATCCCGCGGCGCCGCGCGATCGGAAAAGGTGGAGCGACCATCGACCACGGGGAGACCACGCCATGGGCGGCAGACACCGAACGGCACACCGCACCGCACTGCTGGGACTGATCACCCTCCTGCTCGGCCTGCTGATCACCACCCCCGCCACCGCGGCGGACACCCAACTCGACCACACTGCAGTCGAGTTCACCAGCGCCGACGGCACCCGGCTGCACGGCGAACTGATCGCCCCGCACGGCGCGAGCGGCGCCCCCGGACTGGCGATGGTCGCCGGGGCCGGGCCGGTCACCATGGACGAACTGCGGCCCTCCGCCGAGGCCTACGCGGCACACGGCGTCCCCGCGCTGATCTGGGACAAGCGAACGGCCGGCTACTCCACCCTCGAACGGGACTACGGCCGGCTCGCGGACGACGCGCTCGCCGCCGTCCAACTCCTGCGCTCACGGCCCGAGATCGATCCGAACCGGGTCGGCCTGTGGGGCCTGTCCGAGGGCGCATGGGTGATCACGCTGGCCGCGGGCCGCACCACCGACGTGTCCTTCGTGGTGACCGCGGGCGCGTCCGGCCTCAGCCCGTCCCGCCAGGAGGCCTGGGCGTACGGCGAGTACCTGCGGCACGCCGGGATCACCGGCTCGCTGCTGCCCACCATGCAGCACACGCTGATCCGCGAGCTGGCCGCCGCCAAGCTCTTCCCGGAGGCGGACTACGACCCGGTACCGGCCTGGGAGCGGCTCCAGGTACCGGTACTGGCCGAATGGGGGACGCTGGACCGCGAGGCCGTGCCCGCCGAGAGCGAGCAGATCGTCCGGGAGGCCTTGGACCGCAGCGGCAACCGCCACTACACGATCCGCACCATCCCGGACGTCCGCCACAATCTCCGGCGCACCTTCGACGACGGCTTCGACCGGCCGAGCCAACTGCCCGGCGACTACGCCGAGTTCGAGTCCCGCTGGATCACCGGACTGGCCACCGGCCTGCCGCCGGTCACCGTCGACGCCGCCCCCGCGCAGCAGTACGCCAGCCGGCCGCTCGCCCCGCTCCACTGGTACGAGTCGCCCTGGCTGCAGGCCGCACTGACCGCCGTCTGCCTGCTCGGCTTCGCCGGGCACCTGGTCACCGGCACCGTCCGCCGTCTTCGCCGCCGCCCCGCACCGGCCGGCCTCCCCCGCGCGGCCCGCTGGGCCGCCCTGACCGGCACACTCGCGGTCGCCGGCACGCCGGTCTACCTGCTGTACATGGCGCTCGTGGCAGCCGCCCTGCCCGGACCGGTCCTGCTCGGCCGACCCGTCCCCTGGCTGGTGCTGCAACTGGCCGCCACGGCAACGGTGGTGGCGGCCGGCGTCACCGTGGCCGCAGCCGTCCGGAACCGCCCGGCGAGCGGCAGCCGGGTCCGGATCGGACTACTGGCGCTCTCGGGCGCGGCGTTCGTCCCGTGGGCGCTGTACTGGGGGCTGCTGCGCCCCTGACCCGCGTCGGGATCAGCCGAACTGGGCCTTCAGCTGGTCGATCACGTTCGACCAGACCGGGTCCAGGACGAGGGTCGTGAGCTGATCGCCGTTGAAAGCCGGCTGCACGATCGGCCCGCCCATCATCGGGGAGTTGTTCGCGCTGGCGGTGACGATGTTGCCGTCGGTGCGGTACAGGGCTGCCGACCACCGGTAGAAATCGCCCGCCGCCGGGGGGAGCTTGACCATCAGCACGCTGCCGTCGGGGCGCTGCGTGACGGTGCAGTTGGACATCCCGTCGCAGGTCGGATTCGGCTGGTACGTCGTCCCGGGCGCCATTCCCGGCATGTGGCTGATCTCGAGGCGGATGTCGGTGCCCTCCACCGGGCTCTTCGCGTCGTTGACGAGAAGCATCGTCGTCGCGACCCGGTACCGCACGCCCGATCCGGGCGCCGGGTCCGGATCGTCGTAGCTGTTGGCGATCCGGTAACCGGCCGGGATCCGCGCCGTGAGCAGCTCCTTCACCCTCGGATCGAGGACCGGGCTGTTGCTGGTCTTGGTCGACGGCGTGCCGGAGGGCTTGCTCACCTCCGACGGCTTGCCGGACGGCTTGGCCGACCCCGAAGGCTTGGTCGACGGCTCCCCCGAGGGCTTGGACGACGCCTCCGGCCCGGACGCGGCAGCGGCGGCCGGCCCGATGCCCGTGGTGGTGGCCCCCGGGCCGCCGATGAACAGCGTCCCCATCGCGAGCGCGCCGACGGCGACGGCCGTGCCGGTCACGGTGGCGGCACGCAGCCGCTTGCTGCGGCGGCCCCGGCGCAGCAGGTCCGCCGTGGGTGCGGAGCCGGGCGGGAGCTGGCGGTCCGCCAGCACCTCCAGCGCGTGCGACAGGTCCTCATGGTCGTTGGTGCTCATGGGCTGACAGCCTCCTCGTTCTTCGACCGGTTCTTCGGAAGTGCCGTGCGCAGCCGGGCCAGGGCCCGGGAGTGCTGGCTCTTGACGGTGCCGACGGAGCAGCCGAGAACGCTGGCGGTGTCCTTCTCCGACAGGTCCTCCAGGTGCCGAAGCACCACCACCGCACGCTGCCGGGCGGGCAACGAGCGCAGGGCACGGTGCAGTTCGTCCGTCTCGCCGTACTCGTCGCCGGCCCTGCCGGGCAGGTCCGGCAGCTCGGCGGTGAGGGTCTCCCGGCGTCGCCGACGCCACCAGCTGACGTGGCCGTTGACGAGCATCCGCCGCAGGTAGGCGTGCGGGTCGTCGGTGGCCATCCGGTGCCAGCGGACGTAGAGCTTCACCAGGCAGTCCTGGAGCAACTCCTCGCCGCGGAGCCGGTCCCCGGTGATCAGGGTGGCCGTCCGTAGATGTCGCGGCCAGGCGGCCGCGACGAAAGCGGTGTAGAGGTCGTCCTCGGTTCCTCGCGTCACACCGACCACACGCCCGAGCCCGTCCGAAAGGTTGTCAGCTCTTCCGATCGATTCTCCGGTCAGTCGGCGCGGGTGCGCAGCCGACGGACGGCAAGGGCGGCGGCAAAGGCGGTGAGCAGGGCGAACAGGGCGCTCTCGACGACCTGGAAGGTCCAGTAGCGGTCGGCAGGCTGCTGGGTGATCTCCACGTGGATCCGGTGGTCGGCGAGGCAGCGGGGCAGGTCGGCGAGCGAACTGTGGTCCATGCAGTCCTGGAACCAGTCACTGTGCCCGACGGGTGCGCCGCTCTCGTCGAGGATCGCGCTGGTGTCGATCACCCACGGGCCGCCGGGGACGCGCAGGCCACCGATGTCGCCGTAGGTGCCGATCTTGCTGAGGTTGGCGACGATCGGCGCGGTCAGCTGCACACTGGTCCGCTCGGGCGCCTGGTAGTGCGGCCGGACCAGGGCCGGAACGGCCAGCTGGACGGCGGTGAACACGGCGAGCGTCGTGGCCATCGCCGGAACGGTCCGACGCAGGTGGAGTCCGAGGGTGGCCCCGAGCACGGACGCGAAAGCGGCGTACGCGGCGGGCACCAGCCCGTGCGAAGCAAAAGCCACCGGCTCGAAACGCGCGCCCTCGACGGCGACGACGGGGCCGGTGGCCCAGCCCAGCAGCAGCGAGACGAGCGCGACGGCAAGCGTGCAACTGCCGCCCACCACCGCCAACTTGACCGCCAGCCAGCGGCGGCGGGTGATGCTCTGGTTCCACACCAGCCGGTGCGTACCGGCCTCGAACTCGCGGGCGACCAGCGGCGCACCGCAGAACACGCCGAGAACGACGGGCAGCACCAGCAGCAGATAGCCGAGCAGGTCGGTGCGCAGCCGGTAGCGGTCGGCGAAAGCCCCGAGCGGGCCGGCACAGTCCCGGCCACCGCAGTGCGCGAGGACGTCCTGGTGCGCGTGCTGGATGTCGAGGCCGAGCACCAGCAGGTAGCCGCCCAGCAGGAGCAGCGCGGCCAGGCCGATCAGGGCCTGGGTGCGGAACTGGCGCCAAGTCAGCCAGATCATCGACGGGCCTCCGGTCGGGCGGCGGCCGGCTGCCCGGGGCGGGCGGCGCGGGCCAGGTGGGCGAGGACGAGTTCTTCCAGGTCGGGCGCAGTGACGGTGAACGGCCCGTCGGGCAGCGGCCGTTCGAAACGAACCAGCGCGGTCTCCGGGTCGGTGCGGGTGAGCACCGTGACGTCCGCCGGGAGCGCGTCGAGGGCGGCGGGCCGGCCGGTCAGCCGGGCGTGCTGAGCGATCAACGGCTCTATGTCGCCGTGCAGTTGGACCCGGCCGCGGGCCAGCACCACCAGGTGGTCGCAGACCCGGGCGACGTCGGGCAGGGCGTGCGAGGAGAGCAGGGCGGTGGCGCCGAGTTCGGTGACGGACTCCATCAGGTGGTCCAGGAAGGCGTGCCGGGCCAGCGGGTCCAGGGCGGCGGCGGGCTCGTCCAGGATCAGCAGGTCGGGGCGCTTCGCGGCGGCCACGGTCAGCGCGAGCTGGGCGCGCTGACCGCCGGACAGCCGTCCGGCCTTCTGCCGGGGGTCCAACTCGGAGCGGGCAAGCCTGCGTTCGGCGAGCGCGGCGTCCCAGCGCGGGTTGAGGCGGGCGCCGAGCCGCAGGTGCTCGGCGACGGTGAGGTCCGGGTAGACCGGGGTGTCCTGGGCGACGTACCCGACCCGGGCCAGGTGGTCGGGGCGGGTACCGGGCTCGGTGCCGTGCACCAGGATCCGCCCCGAGCTCGGGCCGATCAGCCCGCAGGCCAGCTGCATCAGCGTGGACTTGCCGGCGCCGTTGGGCCCGACCAGGCCGACCACCCGACCCGCCGGAATGCTCAACTCGACGTCGGCGAGCGCGAGTCGGCGCCCGTACCGCTTGCCGAGCCCGACGGTCTCCAGCACCGGCGTCACCACTGCCCGTCCTCCGCGTCCTGCTCGGCGCGCCGCGCCCGCCAGGCCCGCACCAGGCGGTACCCGCCCCAGCCGAGCGCGATCAGCACGCCCAGTTGGAGCGCCCACCAGGCGTAGAGCAGCGGGCTGCGTTCGGTCTTCTCGGCCACCGCGAGCAGCGCGGCACCGGCCAGTGATGTGGTCATGGCCCCACGCTGCCGTTCGGCGGCAGGCGCCCACAGCGGCCGAAGGTACGGTCCGGACGGGAACGGGGTCGTACTTTCGGCCGGTTCGCGGCGGCCGCGGATTCCCCTACCGTGGCGGCCGTGAGGCGAACGGCGATGGTGGGGAACGCGGTGCTGGGCGCGGGATTCGCGCTGGTACTGCTGGTGATGGCCGCGCAGTACGCGGCGCAGGGCCGGGTGTGGGCGCTGGACGCGGCGACCGGCGCCGTGGTGTGCGCGCTGGCGCTGGGCCGGGAGCGGCACCGCGGCGCGGCGGCGGCCCTCGGCCTGGCCGTGGCCGGTGCGGCGGCGCTGATCGCGCGGGAGGCGGGACTGCCCGGGGAGCCCGGCGCGGCAGCCGTATTGGGCCTGCTGGTGCTCGGCGGATCGGCGGTGCGGACGCTGCCGTGGCGTCCGGCAGCGGCCCTCGGCGCGGCAGGACTGGCCCTGATGACGGCGGGCCTGCTGGCGGCCCCCGCCCCGGCCACCTCGTTCCGGATCGGCATCGAGGTGTGGGCGCTGGCCCTCGCCGCCGGCCTCGGCCTACGGCTCCTCGACCACCGCCGCAGGGCCGCCGCCGAGTCCGTCCGCCGGGACGAACGGCTGGCGCTGGCCCGCGAGTTGCACGACCTGGTGGCCCACCACATCACCGGCGTCGTGGTCCAGACCCAGGCCGCCCGGATCGTCGCCCGCAAACGCCCCGAGCAACTGGACGAGACCCTCGCCGGCATCGAGACGGCAGGCGCCGACGCCCTGTTCGCGATGCGCCGCGTGGTCGGCCTGCTACGGGCCGCCGACGACACCCCGGGAACCGCGCCCACCACCCCCGGCACCGCCGAACTCGCCGCCCTGGTACGGCGGTTCGACGACCACGGACCCACCGTCCAACTGCACCTCCCGGACCAGAACGCCACACCCTGGCCACCGGAGGTCGCCACCACCGTGCACCGCATCGTCCAGGAGTCACTCACCAACGTCGCCCGGCACGCCGCCCACGCCCGCACCGCCCAGGTCACCGTCGCCCACCCGCCCGGCACCCTCACCGTCACCGTCACCGACGACGCCCCGCCCGGCCACACCCGCCACCTCCGCCCGGTCGGCTTCGGCCTCCTCGGCATGCGCGAACGCGTCGAAGCCCTCGGCGGCACCTTCACCGCAGGCCCCGCCCCCACCGGCGGCTGGACCGTCCACGCCGAACTCCCCGCCCCCACCGGCGCCGCCCGATGACCACCCGCGACCTGCCCGCCGCCGCCCGAGACCGGCAGCCCACCCAACTCGGCCCCCTCCAACGCAACTTCACCGCCACCCCCGGCCAGAACGGCGCCACCCGATGACCATCCGCGTCCTGCTCGCCGACGACCAGGCAATGATCCGCGGCGGCCTGCGCCTGATCCTGGAGGACCAGGACGACATCACCGTGGTCGGCGAGGCCACCGACGGCCCCGAGGCGGTCGAACTCGCCCGCCGGCTGCGCCCCGACGTCTGCCTGGTAGACATCCGGATGCCCGGCCTGGACGGCATCGACGTCACCCGCGCACTGGCCGGCCCCGGCGTCCAGGACCCGCTGCGGGTGGTCGTCGTGACCACCTTCGACCTCGACGAGTACGTCCACGGCGCGCTGCACGCCGGCGCGGTCGGGTTCGTGCTCAAGGGCGCCGCACCGGCCCTGCTGATCGAGGCGGTTCGCGCCGCGCACGCCGGCGACGCCCTGATCTCGCCCTCCCTCACCCTCCGTCTGCTGCGCGGCCTCACCACCCCCACCGCCCCGGCCGCCGCCCCGCCCGGCCGGCCGCTCTCCGCCCGCGAGACCGAGGTGGTCCGCGCCATCGCCCGGGGCCGCACCAACCAGGAGATCGCCGCCGACCTGTTCATCACCCTCAGCACCGTCAAGAGCCACCTGACGGCCGTCCAGCAGAAGCTCGGCGCCCGCAACCGGGTCGAGATCGCCGCCTGGGCCTGGCAGCACAAGCTGATGGACCACCCCTGACGCCTCCCTGGGCCCACACTCCGGGTCCGATCGGGGTCCGCCCCGGATGACCCGACGGCAGCCGAGCGAAAGACTTCTCCACGTCAACAGGCAGAGCGGGAACGGACGTTGGGGGACACGGGGATGCACGCGAACACCACAGGACGCAAGCTGGCAGGCACGGCCGCGATCGGCGCGATGGTCGTCGCCCTCACCGCCGGAACAGCCTCGGCCGCGCCCACCACCACCGCCACACCCCCGAACGCGGCCGCGCTCCGCGCCTCCATCGCGGGCTACCCGAACGACCAACTCACCAGCGCCGTCGCCCTGGTGGGCGGCGACGGCGGCCGCTGGTCCGGCACCTCCGGCACCGGCGACCCGGCCACCGGCCGCCCGGTGAAGGCCGACGGCCGGTTCCGGATCGGCAGCATCACCAAGGTGTTCACCGCCACCGTCCTGCTCCAGCTGGCCGCCGAGCACCGCGTCGACCTGGACGGCACCGTCCAGCAGTACCTGCCCGACGCCCTGCCGAACGGCTACCCGGCCGTCACCGTACGGCAGTTGCTCAACCACACCTCCGGCCTGCCGACCGGCGGCGACCTGGGCGAGGACGACGGCAGCGAGGCCTGGTTCGCCGCCCACCCGGGCGCGCGCTGGAGCCCCGAGCAGGTGGTCGCCGAGGCGATGACGCACCCGAAGGAGTTCATGCCCGGTGCCGCCCAGGAGTACAACGGCACCAACTACTTCGTGGCGGGCCTGGTGATCGAGAAGGTCACCGGCCGCAGCTTCGCGCAGGAGGTCAACGACCGGATCCTGCGCCCGCTCGGCCTCCACCACACCTCGGCACCCGCCGCCGACGACACCTCGCTGCCCGACCCGACGGCCCACGCCGTGCTCGCCGTCCCCCGCCCCGACGGCGGCACCACCCTCGCGGACGTCACCCGGCAGAGCCCGTGGCCGTGGGCCGAGGGCGGCATGATCTCCACCGCGCCCGACCTGGAGCGTTTCATGTCCGCGCTGCTGCACGGCGAGCTGCTGCCGCCCGCCCAGCAGGCCGAACTGTTCGCCGTCCCGGACGTCCCGAACTTCCGCAACCACAACTGCGACATCGGCCCCACCGCCGGAAGGGCCTGCTTCAGCACCGCCCTGATGCGCTTCTCCCCCGCCCCGGGCGTCGAGTTCTGGGGCAAGACCGGGACCAGGCCGGGCTACTCCAGCGGCGTCTTCGCCACCCGTGACGGCTCCCGCGACCTGGTCTACTCCTTCACTCCCACCAGCCGCTTCGGCGCCCCGTTCGCCGCCCAGTACCGGGTCTTCTCCGCCGCGTTCGACCTGCCGGCGAACTGACCCCCTGCGACACCGGGCTGCCGCCCCTGACCCGCACCGGGGCCAGACCTCGGGGGCGGCTCAGGGTCCGTCCCGGATGACCGGGCCGCGACCCCCACGAAACACTGATCAACGTCAACAGGCACAGCAGAAACAAAAGTTGGGGGACACGGGGATGCGCGCGAAGACCACGGGACGCAAGCTGGCGGGAACGGCCGCGATCGGCGCGATGGTGGTCGCACTCGCCGCCGGAACCGCCTCCGCCGCACCCGCCACCACCGCCACGCCCCCGAACGCGGCCGCGCTCCGCGCCTCCATCGCGGGCCTGCCGAACGACCAACTCACCAGCGCCGTCGTGCTGGTGAACGGCGACGGCGGCCGCTGGTCCGGCACCTCCGGCACCGGCGACCCGGCCACCGGCCGCCCGGTGAAGGCCGACGGGGAGTTCCGGATCGGCAGCATCACCAAGGTGTTCACCGCCACCGTGCTCCTCCAGCTCGCCGCCGAGCACCGCGTCGACCTGGACGGCACCGTCCAGCAGTACCTGCCCGACGCCCTGCCGGACGGCTACCCGGCCGTCACCGTACGGCAGTTGCTCAACCACACCAGCGGTCTGCCGACCGGCCTGGGGCAGTTCCCCGACGACGGAACCCCGGAGTGGTTCGTCGCCCACGCGAGCGACAGCTTCACCCCGCAGGAAGTGGTCAGGCGGATCATGGCCAACCCGAAGCAGTTCGAGCCGGGCACCGCGCAGCAGTACAACGGCGTCAACTACTACCTGGCCGGCATGGTGATCGAGCAGGTCACCGGCCACAGCTACGGCCACGAGGTCAACGCCCGGATCCTGCGCCCGCTCGGCCTGCACCACACCCGGGTGCCCGACGTCGCCGACACTTCGCTGTCCAACCCGAGTGCGCACGCCGTCCTCGCCGTCACCCGCCCGGACGGCAGCACCGGCCTGGCGGACGTCACCCGGCAGAGCCCGTGGCCGTGGGCCGAGGGCGGCATGATCTCCACCGCGCCCGACCTGGACCGCTTCATGTCCGCACTGCTGCACGGCAAGCTGCTGCCGCCCGCCCAGCAGGCCGAACTCTTCGCCGTCCCCCATGTCCCGAACAACCAGAACGACCACTGCGACATCGGCCCCACCTCCGGCTGGGCCTGCTTCAGCACCGGCCTGATGCGCTTCTCCCCCGCCCCCGGCATCGAGTTCTGGGGCAAGACCGGCAGCCGCCCCGGGTACACCAGCGCCGTCTTCGGCACCCGCGACGGCTCCCGCGACCTCGTCTACTCCTTCACCCCGACCTCCCGCCGCGGCGCCTCCTCCGAGTCGCAACTCCGCCTCGCCGCCGCCGCGTTCGACCTGCCGACCGGCTGACCCCGGCACGCGAAAGGGCCCGCACCGTCCAAGCGGTGCGAGCCCTTGCCGTGGCGTCAGCTCGCGGCGAGCAGCTCCAGGCTGTCGATGACCCGGTGCGAGAAGCCCCACTCGTTGTCGTACCAGGCGACCACCTTGACGTGGCGGCCGTCGACCCGGGTGAGCTCCGAGTCGAAGATCGAGGACGCCGGGTTGCCGACGATGTCGGACGAGACCAGCGGGTCCTCCGAGTACTCCAGCACGCCCGCGAGCTTGCCGCCGGCGGCCTCCCGGTAGGCGGCGAGCACCTCCTCGCGGGTGACGTCGCGGGAGACGGTGGTGTTCAGCTCGACGATCGAGCCGACCGGGATCGGCACCCGGATCGAGTCGCCGGACAGCTTGCCGTCCAGCTGCGGCAGCACCAGACCGATCGCCTTCGCGGCACCGGTGGTGGTCGGCACGATGTTGACGCCGGCCGCGCGGGCCCGGCGCGGGTCGCGGTGCGGACCGTCCTGGAGGTTCTGCTCCTGCGTGTAGGCGTGCACGGTGGTCATGAACCCGTGCTCGATGCCGGCCAGTTCGTCGAGGACGGCGGCCAGCGGCGCCAGCGCGTTGGTGGTGCAGGACGCGTTGGAGACGATGGTGTGCACGGCCGGGTCGTACGCCTCGGTGTTGACGCCGTAGGCGAGCGTGACGTCGGCACCGTCGGACGGCGCGGACACCAGGACCTTCTTCGCGCCGGCGGTCAGGTGCGCCCGGGCCGCCTCCGCGGAGGTGAACCGGCCGGTGGCCTCCAGCACGATGTCCACACCGAGCTCGGCCCACGGCAGGTCGGCCGGGTTGCGCTCGGCGAGCACCTTGATCCGGCGGCCGTCCACCACCAGGACATCACCCTCGACGGTCACCGGGCGCCCGAGCCGGCCCGAGGAGCTGTCGTACGCCAGCAGCCGGCCCAGCGCGGTCGGCTCGGTCAGGTCGTTGACGGCAACGACCTCCAGCTTGCTGTCGCGCTCCAGCAGGGCGCGCAGCACGTTGCGCCCGATGCGGCCGAATCCGTTGATGGCGATGCGGGTCATGGCAGGTGCCCTTCTGTCCTTCTGAGCGGGGTGGACTCCTCCACTTTCGCTCGCGGACCGGGCCGGTGGCAGTGGCGTCCGTGCCACGGTTCGAAAGGATCGTGCCAACCACCGAACCCAACGGGAAAACGCTTTCCCTCCGCGCCCAGAAACCGCTTTCCTACCGCTTCCCCGCCGCCGGAAAGCCCCTTCCCCTCCGCCCCGTCTCCCCCGCCGCCGCCAGGCGCTTCCCCTCCGCCCCCTCCGCGACCGGCAAGCGCTTTCCCCCGCCTCCCCCGCCGCCGCCAAGCGCTTCCCCTCCGCCCCCTCCGCGACCGGCAAGCGCTTTCCCCCGCCTCCCCCGCCGCCGCCAAGCGCTTCCCCTCCGCCCCGTCTTCCCCGCCGCCGGAAAGCCCCTTCCCTCCGGGAACGGAAAGCGCTTTCACTCCCCCTTGGTGAACGTCCGCCGGTACTCGCTCGGCGTGGTCCCGAGGATCTGCTGGAAGTGCGTACGCAGATTCGCGCCGGTACCGAGTCCGGTCTCGGCGGCGATCCGCTCGACGCTCCGCTCGGAACGTTCGAGCAGCTCCCGGGCCAAGTCCACCCGCGCCCGCAGCACCCACTGCATCGGTGTGTACCCGGTGTCCTCGACGAACCGCCGGGAGAACGTGCGCGGCGAGACCGCGGCGTGCCGGGCCAGCGTCCGCACCGTCAGCGGCTCGTCCAGCCGGTGCAGCGCCCACTCCCGGGTGGCGGCGAACCGCTCCCCGATCGGCTCCGGCACGCTGCGCGGCACGTACTGCGCCTGCCCGCCACTGCGGTACGGCGCGGCCACCAGCCGCCGCGCGGTGTGGTTGGACGCGGCCACCCCGAGGTCGCGGCGCAGCATGTGCAGACACAGGTCGATGCCGGACGCCGCGCCCGCCGAGGTGAGCACGCTGCCCTCGTCCACGAACAGCACGTTCTCGTCCACCCGCACCCGCGGATACTTCGCTGCCAGCGCCCGGGTGTAGTGCCAGTGCGTGGTGGCCCGGCGGCCGTCCAGCAACCCGGTGGCGGCCAGCGCGAACGCCCCGGTGGAGATCGCCGCCAGCCGGGCCCCGCGGGCGTGCGCCGCGCACAGCGCCTCGACCACGGCGGCCGGCGGGTCGTCCCGGTCGGGGTGCCGGTAGCCGGGGACGAACACCGACTCCGCCCACTCCAGCGCCTCCAGCCCGTGCGCCACGTGGTACGACAGCCCGTCCCCGCCCGCCACCAGCCCGGGCGCCGCCCCACACACCCGCACCTCGTACGGCATGCTCGCGCGGGTCGAGAACACCTGCGCCGGGATCCCGACGTCGAGCGGCTTCGCACCGTCCAGGACCAGCACGGCCACGCGGCGCAGACGAGGAGCAGACATCCCTTCAGCCTAGGCGCCCACCCGACCGGCCCCACCCGACCGGCCCCGTCCGACCTGCGCCCGGCTCAGTCCGCGATGCCGAGAATCTGCCCGACCGTCTCCGGATCCCCCAGGCTGCGCAGCATGCAGTGCGCGACATCGGCCCGGGACACGGCGGAGCCGCCGCGCACGTTCCGGCCGTACGCGGTCCGGTAGTCGCGGGTGAGCGCCTTGTCGGTGAGCCGTGGCGGCCGCACCACCGTCCAGTCGAGGCCGCTGGCGAGCACCGCGTCCTCCATCCGGGCCAGGTCCGCGTAGTGCGCGCGCAGCACCCGCTTCACCAGCGGCGTCAGCAGGTACCGCATCACCGGCCCCTCCCCGGGGTCGTGCCGCGGCGGGTGCGGCCGGTCCGGGGACGGCACGGTGCCGATCGGCGCGGCGCTGACCACCACCAGCCGCCGCACGCCGGTCTGCCGCATCGCCTCGATGACCGTCCGGGTGCCGTGTTCGGCCACCCCGATCCCGGCTTTGCCCACCGCGCCAAGCCCGGACAGCATCGCGTCCGCGCCCTCCACCGCCGCCCGCAGCTCAGCCGCACCGGCGGTCGCCAGGTCGGCCTTCACCACCCGCGCCCAGGACTGTTCCCCCAGCTTGGCGGGGTTGCGCACCACCGCCGTGACGTCGTGCCCACTCGCCAGCGCCTGTTCCAGCAGCTGCCGGCCGATGCCCCCGGTGGCGGCCAGTACGGTCAGTCTCATCCTTCGCCCCTTCTCTCCCACACAGCCCAACGGCCTCGATCGCCTTGACGCCGCCGCCCGGCACGTTGTGACACGCCACCCGCCCAACCCGCCCCGCCGAACGCAAAACACCGAACGCAAAACACCGAACGCAAAACGCCGAGAGGCCCGCACACCTGACACTCTGTCAGCTGCGCGGGCCCCTCGACGTGCTCCAGGCCTCAGCCCATGCTCTTCGCCCCGTCGATCGCTTCCCGGATGATGTCGGCGTGCCCGGCGTGTTGGACGGTCTCGGCGACGATGTGCATCACGGTGCGGCGGGCGGACCAGCTCTCCTTCTGGTTGAACCAGGGGGCGGCGGGCAGCGGGTGGGACGCGCCCAGGTCGTCGAGGCCGGCCACCAGCTCGTCGGTGGCGGCGGCCACGGCCTCGTACGCGGCGAGCACGCCGGCCAGGGTCTCACCGGGGAGCATCCGGTACTCCTGGGCGCGGCGCTCGTAGTCGGCCTCGGTGAAGTTCATGAAGTCCGGCATCGCGGACGTACCGAACTCGATGAACCCGGCCCAGGTCCGCTCCCCCGAGGTGACGTGCTTGATCAGGCCGCCGATGCACAGCTCGCTGACGGTGCTGCGGTGCCTGGCCTGCTCGTCGGTCAGGCCCCGGGCGGTCAGCCGCAGGAAGTGCCGAGCCGCGCGAAGCCCCGCCACCAGGTCGGCCTTCTCGCCGGTCAGCCGCTCGTCCGTGATGGTGGCCGCGGGGTACTCGTTGACGGTGGTCTCGACGGTCTCGGTCATCGGCTCGCCTCTCGATAGCAACTGCGCTTCTCCGCACCGGAGTTCAACACCGTTTTCGGCGGTGTCTCGCTCTCTCGTGTTCCACACTAGAAGCCATTCCGGTCAGTTTCCGGCCGCAATTCGAGCAGGATGAACCGCATGGCCGACACCAGTGCCCGCACCCTGCGGCTGCTCACCCTGCTCCAGTCCCACCGCTTCTGGCCGGGCGAGGATCTCTCCGCCCGGCTCGGCATCTCCGCCCGCACCCTGCGCCGCGACGTCGACCGGCTGCGCGAGCTCGGCTACCCGGTGGAGGCCCGCCGCGGCGTGGACGGCGGCTACCAGCTGGCCGCGGGCGCCGCGCTTCCGCCGCTGGTGATCGACGACGAGGAGGCGGTTGCCCTGGCCGTCGGCCTGCAGGCGGCGGCCGACGGCGCGGTGGAGGGCCTGGCCGAGGCCTCGGTGCGGGCGCTGGCGAAGGTGGTGCAGGTGATGCCGGCCCGGCTGCGCCGCCGGATGGAGGCGCTGCGCACCGTCACGGTCCCGGCCGGCTGGCGCGGCGACGGCGGCAACGACGCCCGGATCGACCCGGACGCCCTCACCGCCGTCGCGCTGGCCTGCCGCGACACCGAGCGGCTGCGCTTCCAGTACGGCACCGCGGACGGCCGCGCCGGCGAACGCCACACCGAGCCGCACCACCTGGTCCGGCTGGGACGGCGCTGGTACCTCGTCGCCTACGACCTCACCCGGCACGACTGGCGTACCTTCCGCCTGGACCGGCTCACCGCCCCCGCACCGACCGGCGCCCACTTCCTCCCCCGCACCCTCCCGGCCACCGACGCCGCCGAGTTCGTCCGGGCCGGCCTGTCCGGCCAGTCCCGCCCGCACCGCGTCGAAGTGCTGCTCGACGCCCCCGCGGAGACGGTCCGGCAGCGGATCGGGACCTGGGCCGAGATCGAGGAGCTGGACGAGGACCGCTGCCGGATCCTGATGAACTCCGAGTCGCTCGACTGGCCCGCGATGGCCATCGGCTCGCTGGACATCGACTTCCGGGTCGTCTCCCCACCCGAACTCACCGCGCTGCTCGCCACCTGGGGCGAACGCTTCACCCGCTGCACCCGCCCCGACCAGCAGGCAGAATCGGCCCCGTGACGACTCAGCAGCTCCTCACCCCCGCCGAGGCCGCCGAACTCTCCGGCTTCAGCCTGGACACCCTGCGCTACTACGAACGCATCGGCCTGCTCACCGCCATCACCCGCGCGACCAGCGGCCACCGCCGCTTCACCCCCGACGACCTGGCCTGGCTGGGCATCCTGCGCTGCCTGCGCGACACCGGCATGCCCATCGCCGACATGCGCCGCTACGCCGAACTCGCCCGCACCGAAGGCCCGGCCGGCCTCCTCGACCGCATCGCCCTGCTGGAACAGCACGACACCGCCGTCAACGACCACATCGCCCTGCTGGAACGCCAACGCACCCACCTGCGCGAGAAGATCGACTGGTACCGCAGCCTCCTCCCCGCCGGCTGAGACCCGTCAGCCCATCGTTCGCTGCCCGTCCAGGGCCTCGCGGAGAATGTCGGCGTGCCCGGCGTGCTGCGCGGTCTCCGCGACGATGTGCAGCAGGACCCGGCGGACGCTCCACTCCGCACCGGGTTCGAACCAGGGCGCGGACGGCAGTGGGTGTTCGCTGTCGAGGTCGAGGGTGGCGATCAGGCCGTCGGTGTGTTCGGCGACGGCCCGGTAGCGTTCGAGCAGGACGTCCAGGGTCTCGCCGGGCAGCATCCGGAACTGGTCGGCCCAGGCTTCGGCGTCCTGCGGCGCGCCCTCGGAACGCATCGCCTCGGCGCCGCCGACGGCGAACCGCATCCAGCGTTCCTCGACCCCGGCGACGTGCTTGATCAGCCCGCCGAGGGTGAGTTCGCTGACGGTGGTGCGCTGCTGGGCCTGCTCGTCCGTCAGGCCGCGGACGGTGTAGCGCAGGAAGCCGCGGTGCTTGTCGAGCGTGCTGAGCAAGTCGGCGCGTTCGCCGGTGAGTTCGGGCCGTGGGGTGACCATCGGTTCAGGACACCTCCACCGTGGCCGGCATCTCGCCCTCGGCGGCGGCCGGGTCGATCAGCGAGAACGCCGCGCCCTGCGGGTCCACGAAGGACGCGAACCGCCCGAACGGGGTGCTCATCGGCCCGAACACCTTCTGCCCGCCGGCCTTGGCGACCCGCTCGACCGCCGCGTCGCAGCCGTCCACCACGAAGTACACGCTGATGAACGACGGTACCTGCGCGGGCACTTCGGGCGTCATGCCCATCGAGCCGAGCACCGGCACGTCGCCGAGGCTGAAGACCCGGTAGTCGACCTGCTCGTCGGCGAGCTTCCGGACGCCGTAGGAGAACACCTTCGGGAAGAAGGCGTTGGCGGCGGCCGGATCCCGGGTGAACACCTCCGCCCAGCCGTAGCTGCCTGGCACGTCGCGCAGTTCGAAGCCGGCGTGCTCACCGGCCTGCCAGATGCCGAACACCACGCCGGCCGGGTCCTTCGCGAGCGCCATCGAGCCGAAGGTGCCGACCTTCATCGGCTCCAGCAGCAGGGAGCCGCCGGCCGCCCGGATCCGCTCCGCGGTGGCCCCGACGTCCGGCGAGGCCAGGTAGAGCACCCAGGCGGACTGTCCGGGGCCCTGCCCGGGCATCGGCGGGACGATCGCGGCGACCGCCTTGCCGTCCCGGTACGCCTGCGTGTAGTTGCCGTACTCGGTGGAGGATTCGCCGAACGTCCAGCCCAGCACGTCACCGTAGAACTTCTTGGCGCCCTCCAGGTCGGTGAACATCGCGTCCGCCCAGACCGGGGTGCCTTCGGGTTGCGCAGCCATGGTGCATCTCGCTCCGCTGTCGGGAATCGGGGATCCGCGGCGCGCCGAAGAGCCGGCCCGCGGACAGAAGCACATGCACTGCCACGCTAACCAGCTACCCGCCCCGCCACCACACGACGGCCCTTCACCACCCGCGAACCGCGAACGACCGTTGCACGGCAGTGACGATGCCCGCACGGATCGAGGTCATCCGGCTGCCAATCTTTGGTCATCACCCGAACGGCGACCTGGTGTTCGTCCGCTCGAGCGGCGGGCACGACCACATCTTCGAGCGGAGCAACGACACCCGCCAGGAGCGCGATCTCACCCCGGACGCCCCCGTCAGCTTCACCGAGCCGGTCGTCTCGCACGACGGCACCACCGTCGCCTCCCGTGGCACGGACGGCGTCCACACGCTGCCCACCAGGGGCGGGACGCCGCAGAAGGTCACCGACCGGGCGGGCCTGCCGACGTTCCGCGGCTGATGCCCCACCTGTCCCGATTCGCCTATTCGGTTTCCACAAACCAAAATTGACGCACTGATAGCCCGAACGGCCCCGGCTTCCGGACTGTTGTCGCTTACTGACAGGATGTGTACGAGGCACATGCCTGTTGGCGGCGGCCCGGTCTTCGGCCGGGCCGCCGCCATACGTAGATCCGTTCCGTGGGGGAGTTTTTGATGAGCGAACGCACCCGTCTGCGCCGGTCTGCCGCCGCCCTGCTGGTGGCCGCGGTCACCACCGGGTCGGCCCTGCTGCTGACCGCCTGCGACCCGGAGGGCGGCGACACCGGGGGGACCGCCGCTCCCAGCAGCACTGCCAACAGCCCGTCCTCCGACGCCCCTGGCGGCTCGACGGCCGGTTCGTCCGCGCCCGCCGCCGCGGGCGGCAAGCTGAACAAGACCGCCGGCACCAAGGTGACCGTCAGCACCGGCACCAACACCGTGCTGATGGACGGCAAGGCCGTCGACTTCGGCACCGTGGTCCGCGACCTGGCCTGGTCCCCGGACGGCAAGCACGCCGCGTTCATCGACGGCAGCGGCAACCTGGAGACCTCCGACCCGGACGGCAGCCACAAGACCGTCATCGCCAAGGCCCCGTCCGGCGAGACCTGGTCCCACCCGACCTGGCAGGTGTACGGCCCGGACGAGCCGCACGGCGCCGGCACCTTCCTGCTGTTCACCGCGGACGACAAGAAGGCGCTGAAGCTGCTGTCCGTCGAGGCGAAGGCCAACGCCAAGCCGGCACCGCTGTCGGTCGGCGACTCCGAGGCCGAGAAGCCGCTGCCGGAGGCCGGGAACCAGTGGCCGAACTCGGCCGGCAAGTTCGGCATGACGGTGTACGCCAACAAGACCGACGGCCAGGTCTACTTCCACGACGTGGTCTCCCGCACCAACGGCGGTGTGGTCACCAAGGGTTCGCAGCCCGCGCTCGCCGACGACGGCGAGGTGGTGTTCGTCCGCTCGGTGAACGGCCACGCGCACATCTTCGCCAAGGCGCAGGAGCAGGGCTCCAAGGAGATCGACCTGACGCCGGACGCCACGGTGGACTACACCGAGCCGGCGGTCTCGCACGACGGCAAGTCCGTCGCGTTCCGCGGCCCGGACGGCATCTACACCATGCCGGCCAAGGGCGGAAAGCCGGACAAGATCACCGACACGGTCGGCCTGCCCGCCTACCGTTCCTGAGTCATCCGGGCCAACTCGGCCTGGAGATTCGGGAGTTGCTGCTCGGCCAGGTCGTGCGGCAGGCACTCCACCGGGTCGATGAAGCGGAACAGCACCCGGGTCGGAGTGATCGCGAACTCGTAGTCCTCGAAGCCCACCACGGCACCCAGCTCGCCCCGGGCGGCCCCGCGCACCACGTGCGCGGTCAGGTCGTCCGGGGCCATTTCCTGATCGGCGGTCACCTGGCGGCGGGCGTTCGGGCGGCCCAGGTACGGGCAGACCATCGACGCGTACAGCATGCACGCCCGGTGGCCGGGGGCCTCCATGGTGGGCGCCATGTTCCGGTACGGCCGGCCCGCCGCCAGCGCCTCACCGATCGCGGCCGCCTCCTCCCCGCCGACCACCCGCCACACCGGGCCGCGCGGCATCAGCGTGTTGCACACCGAGCACAGCCTCTCGCGGGCACAGGTGGCGGACCGCTCGTAGTCGGTCAGCCCGAACTGCGGGTGACCGTCCTCCCACGGCGTGATCGCGGGCACCGGGTAGCCGCGCTCGTCACGCGGGCGGGCGGCCACGGCGGGCGGCTTGGGCACGGAGTCGAAACGCATACCCCATGCCTATCACGCCCTACAGCTCACCCACGCGGTACCGCAAAGTCGGTCAACTCAGCACTTCCCGGGACGAGTTGACCCCACTCCCCGGGCACCTCCAGGACGGCGATCCCCGCCGTGGAGAACTTCTCCCGCAGCCGCTCCAGCGGCTCGCTCTCCCGCTCCCCGGCCAGCGCCAGCACCAGCTCCTGCACCTGCGGCCGGTGCCCGACCAGCATCGCGGTGCGCACCATCGGCGGCAACTCCCGCACCAGGCCGATCAGTTCGTCCACCTCACCGCGGTAGGCCCGGGGCTCCAGGACGAGTTCGGGCGTGCCGCCGAGGGCCGGCTCCGCCAACTCCCAGGTCTGCCGGGTGCGCACCGCCGTCGAGCACAGCACCCGGTCCGGCACCAGCGCGTGCGCGGCCAGCCAGCGTCCGGCCGCCGCCGCGTCGGCCCGGCCGCGCTCGGCCAGCGGGCGCAGCTCGTCCGGAACGTCCGGCCAGTCCGCCTTGGCGTGCCGCAGCACGATCAACCGCCGCTGTTGGGTCATCCACCCAGTGTGGCCCGCCCCGCCGGTGGTGTGTTGCGGGACGCGCCGCCGAACGGCGGCTGCCAGGATGGGAATCCCGACCCCCTGGAGCCCGCCATGGCGCCCGCCGTCCACCTCGCCCAGCAGGACGACGCCGACGAACTGCTCGGCCGCAGCCCGCTGGCCGCCCTCACCGGCATGCTGCTGGACCAGCAGGTCCCGATGGAGAAGGCGTTCAGCGGCCCGCTGGTGATCGCGCAGCGGATGGGCGCGGACGACCTGGACGCGCACGCCATTGCCGCCGCCGCCCCAGAGGCGTTCGCCGCGCTGTTCGCCGAGAAGCCCGCCGTGCACCGCTACCCCGGCTCGATGGCCAAGCGGGTCCAGCAGCTCTGCGCCCACCTGGTCGAGCACTACGACGGCGACGCCGAGGCGGTCTGGCGCGACGCCCCCACCGGCAAGGATCTGCTGACCCGGCTGAAGGCACTGCCCGGCTTCGGTACCCAGAAGGCGCAGATCTTCCTGGCCCTGCTCGGCAAGCAGTACGGCGTCCGCCCGACCGGCTGGCGCGAGGCGGCCGGCGCGTACGGCGAGGAGGGCTGCCACCGCTCGGTCGCCGACATCACCGGCCCGGAGTCGCTGCTGAAGGTCCGCGCCACCAAGCAGGAGGCCAAGCGCGCCGCGAAGGCGGCCAAGGGCTGAACGGCACCCCCGCACCGCCGGAAAACCGGACGACACGCCCGGGGCCTCTCGGTTAGCGTCCGGTCCATGCGTGCCCTGACCGAGCCCGAGATCCGCGCCTCCTTCGTCAACTGCTCGAAGGGCGAGGCCAAGCGGCTGCCCGTTCCGCGCGAGCTGGCCGAACAGCGCTGGGACGACCTGGACTTCCTCGGCTGGCGGGATCTCGGCGCCCCCGACCGGGCGTACCTGGTCGCCGAACTCGACGGAGACCTGGTCGGCGCGACGCTCCGCTCCCCGAACGTCCGGCGCAGCCTGACCAGGACGAACGTCTGCTCGCTGTGCATCACCGCCCACCAGGGCAGCGGCGTCTCGCTGCTCACCGCCCCCCGGGCGGGCGTCCGCGGCCGCGAGGGCAACTCGGTCGGCACCTACATCTGCGCCGACCTGGCCTGCTCGCTGTACGTGCGCGGCATCCGCCGCCCGGCGACGGTCAGCCGCCCGAACGAGTCCCTCCCGCTGGAGGACCAGATCGCCCGGACGGTCACCAACCTCGACGCCTTCCTCCGCCAGATCCTGGCGGCCTGACGCCCCGCCCTACGCGGACTTGTACTCCACGGTGAGCAGCGCGCGGCCCAGCGCGTGCGCGGTCAGCGCGAAGCCGACCTGCGCGGCGGGGGTGTCGCGCTCCACGCCGAGGCTCGCCACGTCCAGGGCGTGCACCACGAACACGTAGCGGTGGGCCGGCCCGGGCGGCGGGGCCGCGCCGTCGTAGCGGTGGCCGGGGAAGTCGGTGCGGACGTGGAACGCCCCGCCGGGCAGGTCGCTGTCCTGCGCCCCGGCGCCGCGCGGCAGTTCGGTGGTGTCGGCCGGCAGATCGACGGCCAGCCAGTGCCACCAGCCGGCCCCGGTCGGCGCGTCCGGGTCGTAGCAGGTCACCGCGAACGACCGGGTGCCCGCCGGGAAGCCCGACCAGGACAGCTGCGGCGACTGGTTCCCGGCCGCGTACACGTGCGCGTCCGGCATGGTCGTCCCGTCCACCAGGTCGGAGCTGCGCAGCTCGAACCTCGGCACCGGCGGCAGGAAGTCGTACGGAAGCGGGATGCGGCCGGTCATCGGTGTCCTCTCGCGGCGGTTCGGGGGTACGCGGGCAGTCTACGGAGCGTCAGGCGGGACCAAGTGCCTCGACGGCCGAGCCGAGTACCGTGTCGGTCCGGCCGAGGTCGAAGACCAGGTCGAAGTGGTTGCGTCCGCCGACCAGCAGTTCCCGTACCGGCACTCCGGCGGCCCGCGCGGCGTGCGCGAACTCGTTCTGCTGGCGGGCGAATTCGCCGGTCTCGTACTCGCCGAGCGCCACCACCAGCGGCGGCAGCGCCGCCAGGTCGGCGAACAGCGGGCTGAGCCGGCGGGCCCGTTCGGCGTCCAGCCCGAGCGGCTCGTTGATGTAGCTGAGGGCGATCGGTTCCAGGTCGTAGACGCCGCTGAGCAGCGCCGCCCCGGCGATCCGCCCGCGCAGCCGCCCGTCGAGCAGTGCGGTGGCCGCCAGGTGCGCGCCGGCCGAGCTGCCGCTGAGCACGATCCGCTCGGGGTCGACGTCCAGTTCGGCGGCGTGCTCGACCAGCCACACCACCGCCTCGGTGACCTGCGCCGCGATCTGCTCCACCGTCCAGGTGGGCGCCAGCCCGTAGCCGACGGCGGCGTACGCGGTGCCCCGGGCGACGAAGTCCAGCGCGGGGAAGACCGAGTCCTCCTTGCCGAGCTCCTGCCAGTAGCCGCCGTGCACGAAGACGTGCAGCGGCGCGCCCGGCACCGCCGGGAAGAAGTCGATCAGTTCCGGCCCGTCCGCCCCGTACCGCAGCTCCCGGTGCCCGGGCAGCTCCCGCAGGGCCCGCCCGCTCTCCCGGGTGTACGCGGCGAGCTCCGCGTCGAAGTCCGCCACCCGGCTGCTGGGCGAGTACTCCCGATCGAGTTCCCGCTGGTCGAATCCCCGGTAGACCGCCACCTTGCCGCTCCCCTCATCCAGCCAGGTATAGACCAATACGGGAGGCCGCGGTTAGCGTGGTCACTCCCTGTACTTCCTTCTCCGGAGTTGCCCTGTGGAGACGTCCGTCCTCGCCTTCGCCACCGACCTGCTCGACGAAGGGGCCGACACCTTCTTCGGCAACCTTACCGACCGGGCCGGCGTCGGCGGAGTCACTCTCGCCTCCGTCTACCACGAGGCCCGCGACGTCTTCCCGCACAACCCGCGCCGGGTGCTGCGCTACCTCGAACCCGGCGCCGCCTACTTCCGCCCCGACCCCGCCCGCTGGGCCGGCCGCCGCCTCGCCCCGTTGCCCTCCACCGCCATCGGCACCCGCGACCCGTTCGCCGAGGCCGCCGAGGAGAGCCGCCGACGCGGCCTCAAACTGCACGCCTGGACGGTGTTCTGCCACAACGACCGGCTCGGCTTCGCCCATCCCGACTGTGCCCCCGCCAACGCCTTCGGCGACCGCCACCTCACCGAGCTCTGCCCCGCCAACCCCGAGGTCCGCGAGTACTGCCACACCCTGGTCGAGGAACTCGCCCGCTACGGCGTGGACGCGATCCGCGCCGAGTCCCTGCACTTCCACGGCCTGGCCCACGGCTACCACCACGAGCGCTACTTCGAGCAGCTCGGCCCCGTCACCGAGGCCCTGCTGTCGATCTGCTTCTGCCGGCACTGCCTGGCCGCCGCCACCGCCGCGGGCGTCCCCGCCGAACACGTCCGCGACACCGTCCGCACCGAACTGCGCGCCCGCCTCGCCGACGAGGACCGCGCCCTCACCCCCGTCCCGCTCGACGAACTGGCCGGTGGCGCCCTCGCCGCCTACGTCGACGCCAGCGCGAGCACCGTCACCGGCCTGGCCGCCGAACTCGCCGCCACCGCCGCCGCCCACGGCATGCGGCTGACCTTCATGGACGGCGGCGGCCCCGGCACCGGCTGGCTTTCCGGCATCGACCTCCCCGCTCTGGCCGGCGCCGCCCACCAGATCGAGACACTCGGCTACGCGAAGACCCCCGAGGCCGTCCGCGAGAAGGTCGCCGCCTTCGCCCTGCACGGCGTCCGCCCCCAGGACATGGCCGTCATCCTCCGCCCGATGTCCTCCGACTGCGACGGCCCCGCCAACCTCGCCGCCAAGATCAGCACGCTCCGCGAGCTCGGCGTCCCCGAGGTCGAGTTCTACAACTACGGGCTGATGAGGCTCTCTTCGCTCGACCGGATCGGCGCCGCACTGCGCTGAGGCGGAAAGTCGGTCACCGTTGGTCCCGCTTGCTGCGCCCGCCATGTCCCAAACGGTAGGCTTTCCGTGTGATCTTCAAGCGCATCGGTAACGGGCGGCCGTACCCGGATCACGGCCGGACCAGCACCCGCCAGTGGGCGGACGTCGCGCCGCGTCCGGTGCGGCTCGACCAGTTGGTGACCACCAAGGGCCAGTTGGACCTGGAGACCCTCCTCGCGGAGGACTCCACCTTCTACGGGGACCTCTTCGCCCACGTGGTGAAGTGGCGCGGTGACCTCTACCTGGAGGACGGGCTGCACCGAGCCGTGCGGGCCGCCCTGCAGCAGCGGCAGGTTCTGCACGCCCGGGTACTGGAAATGGACTGACGCACCGCCACCCGCCATCAGCTGCAACCGATGGTCGGTGTCGGTACGTCCTTTCGAGTGCCGTCGTCCCCCGGATGATGATCATCCAGTACCTGTGTCGCTGTAGTCGGATTAATCTGCTGACTACCACGGCTCACGCGGCCACTTCCCACGGCCGCACCGCGGTCACCGGCACCCCACCCTGGCACCTACGGGGAGACAGACCATGAGCATGTTGACTCCCCGGGGCTTGAAGGGGAAGCAGTACCGGATCACCGGCAACAGTTACCCCCGCCTCGGACGTCCCCCGCGTCGCGGCCGCAAGGTCGTCGCCGCCGTCGGCGGAATCCTCGCCCTCGGCCTGGTCTCGGTCGGCGGCGTCCAGCTCTACGACGTGTTCACCGGCAAGAACAAGAACAGCGCCGCGCAGGCCTGCGCCTCGGCGAACCCGTCCGGCAAGCCGCTGGCCGCCCCGGAGGGCTCTCCCTCCGCCGGCGCCGCCGACTCGCCGGGGACGGCCCCCAGCAGCACGGCCGTGCCGCAGCCCGCGAGCGTCACGGTGAACGTCTACAACGCCACCGGCAAGTCCGGTCTGGCGGCCAAGACCGCCGACGAGCTGAAGAAGCGCGGCTTCCAGGTGGGCAAGGTCGGCAACGCGCCGACCGCCCTGGACAAGAAGGTCCCCGGCACCGCGCAGGTGCTGAGCGGCCCCGGCGGACTGGGCGCGGCCACCCTGCTGGTCTCCCAGGTCGCCTCCGCCACCAGCACCGAGGACGGCCGCACCGACAACACCGTGGACCTGGTCATCGGCGACACCTTCAGCGCGCTGGCCGACCCGACCCAGGCCGCGGCCGCGCTGGCCGAGCTCATCAAGCCGTCGCCCAGCCCGGAGCCCCGCAACTGCTGACCGGCCGAACAGCCGTACACGACGAGATCCGGCCGGAAACGGAAGCCCGTTCCCGGCCGGATCTCTTGCGTTCGAAGGACGCCTCGCAGGCCTCAGCCGGCGGTGCCGTACAGGCGGTCGCCCGCGTCGCCGAGACCCGGCACGATGTAGCCGTTCTCGTTCAGGCGCTCGTCCACGGCCGCGGTCACCACGGTGACGGGCTGGCCGGCCAGCTCGCGCTCCATCACCTCGATGCCCTCGGGCGAGACCAGCAGCACCACGGCGGTCACGTCGGTGGCGCCCCGGTCGAGCAGCATCCGGATCGCCGCGACCAGGGTGCCGCCGGTGGCGAGCATCGGGTCGAGGACGTAGACCTGCCGGCCGGAGAGGTCGTCCGGCATCCGGGTCGCGTAGGTGGAGGCCTCCAGGGTCTCCTCGTTGCGGACCATGCCGAGGAAACCGACCTCGGCGGTGGGCAGCAGCCGGGTCATGCCGTCGAGCATGCCGAGGCCGGCCCGCAGGATCGGGACCACCAGCGGGCGCGGGTAGGACAGCCGGGTGCCCTGGGTGACGGCGACCGGGGTGGTGATCTCGACCGTGTCGGTGCGGACGTCCCGGGTCGCCTCGTACGCGAGCAGGGTCACCAACTCGTCGGTGAGCCGCCGGAAGGTCGGCGAGTCCGTGCGCTCGTCGCGCAGGGTGGACAGCTTGTGGGCGACCAGCGGGTGGTCGACGGCGTGGAGGCGCATGACAACGACGATAACGGCCGTCGGCACATCTGTACGACTTCGCAGGGTCGGCGGCGACCCGCCGTGACCTGCCTGGAGTCCCGCTGGAAACACCGATTCCCGGCCGCCGCTGTGGTATCGGCGGGTGACATCTGGGAAAGTCGGAACCTATGAAGAGCAACCCGACGCGGGCATCGACCGCCGGCGCGGGCGGGTCCGGCTCGACAGACGAGTCCCGTCCGGAGTCACTGGCCGTCGAGGAGACAGCCGGCCAGGAGACCGACGCCGAAACCACTACGGACGCCGACGCGGACCGGCGCAGGCGCCGGGCCGTGTTCCTCCGCGAACTGGCCGAGGCCCGCGAACTGCGCGCCCGGGTCCAGCCAAGACGCACCAAGGAACGCCGGATGCGCGAGGCCATGCGGATGCGAACCTTCCGGATCTGAGCCGTCCGGGGACGCGCCCGCACCACCGTCGCGCCCCGCAAGCCCCCGTCCGCCCCCGCCCGTGGGGCGTTCGAGGGGCGTTCGAGGGGCATGATCCACGCCCGGAGCGGCCGGAAGCAGGCCATTCCGACACGACCTGCGAAGACGCGCTGCCGAACACCCCCCGCAGCGGCGGCCTTTCTGTCACGATGCGGTGGGACGGTCCGAACAGCGGACCGCTCTTCTGGCGCGGGGGCGGCCGGACCGCACCCGCCCGAGATCGCCGACAGCCGAGACCAATCTTGGGAGTGTCCCTGGTGGCGTACTTCGCTGCAGTGCTTGCTCGCACCGGTGCCGGGTGGGATGTGAGCGAGACCGAACTCGACGACGTAGAGACCCTGGCCGACCTGACCGACCTGGCCCGCGAAACGGCCGAGGACGACGACACGGTGCTGGTCTTCATCGAGCAGGAGGACGCCTGGTTCGCCGTCCTGCGCATCGACGGTGAGGACGACCCGCGGATCTTCGTCTCGGACGCGGCCGCCGCGGCGCGCAGTTCGTACGGCTCGGTGCTCACCGACGAGCTGATCGAACAGGACGGGGATGCCGACTTCGACGACCTGGACGGCCTGGTGGCCGAACTCGACGACGAGAACGCCGCGAGCGACGAGGACGACGAGACCGACGAGGACGACGACGAGCCGGCCGACGGCCGGGGCGCGACCCCGGTCGGGCCGATCGGCGACTCCGAACTGCTGAGCGAGTTCGGCCTCGGCCAGGCCGCGCTGCTGGAGCTGGCGGGCGAAGGCGCGGCGCCGGGCGACGCGCTCGGCGAGATCGCCGAGGCGCTCGGCTGCGGCGAGGTCCTGGAGGCCGTTCGTTAGCGGCGGGCCCGGTGGCCGACACTGGGTCCATGCAGCACGCCCCCGCCCCTTCCAGCACCCTGGGCGACCGGCCGCGGATCGCTCCGCTGCCCGCCCCCGAACGCCCCGACCCGGTCCGCGACCGGTGGCGGGACCAGATGCGCCTCGCCATCGCCGAGGCCGCACTGGCCACCGCGACCGGCGACGTCCCGGTCGGGGCGTTCGTGCTCGGCCCGGACGGTTCGGTGCTGGGCCGCGGCCACAACGTCCGCGAGGCGGTCGGCGACCCGACCGGGCACGCCGAGGTGGTGGCGATCCGTCAGGCCGCGAACGCCGTCGGCGAATGGCGCCTGAGCGGCTGCACCCTGGTCGTCACCCTGGAACCGTGCACCATGTGCGCGGGCGCGATCGTGCTGTCCCGCCTCGACCGGGTGGTCTACGGCGCCCTCGACCCGAAGGCCGGCGCGGCCGGCTCACTCTTCGACGTCCTCCGCGACAACCGCCTCAACCACCGCCCCGAGGTCATCCCGGGCGTACTCGCCGACGAGTGCACCGCCCAACTGCGGGCCTTCTTCGACACCCAGCGCTGACCCCCGCCGCCACCCCCCGCGGATACGGATTTCGTCCGTTCCCACGCATCCGGTAGAGTTCCCCTCGGTAGCGTGTCCGAGCGGCCAAAGGAGCACGCCTCGAAAGCGTGTGTGGGGGCAACTCCACCGTGGGTTCGAATCCCACCGCTACCGCTCGCGAAGAGGCCCCGACCATCAGGTCGGGGCCTCTTTTGTATGTGCCTGGCGTCAGTCACCGGGCGGGTCAGCCGCGGCGGCGGGCCCAGCGGAGGGTGAACAGGCCGGCCACGCCGAGTCCGGCGGAGAGCAGCAGCGGGACCAGCGGGGAACCGCTACCGGTCTTGGGCAGCTCGCCCGGGTGGTTGGGGCGCTCGACCGGCTTCTTGGTCGGCTCCTCGGACGGGTGCTCGGTCGGGTGCTCGGTCGGCTTCTCGGAGTGCGAGGGCTTGGGCGACGGCGACGGGCTGGGGCTCGGCTCCTCGGCCCTGACCGCGATCTCCTCCTGGGCGGGCGGCGAGGTGACGGTCCGTTCGGGCGCGTTGCCGGTGGCGTGCGCGGTGTTGCGGACCACTCCGGCCTTCGCGTCGGCCTCGGTGACGGTGTACGACCCGGTGCAGGTGGTGACCGCGCCGGGCGTCTCGGCCGGGGTGAGCGTGGTGGACTCGCACGTCACGTCGGTCAGCCGGTCGTCGAGCACGGCGAGGTCGGAGACGGTCTGGTCGGTGGTGTTGGTCACGGTGTACGTGTAGGTCGCGGTCTCACCGGCCAGGTACTCCCGGCTGTCGTCGACGCGCTTCTCCAACAGCAGGCCGTAGTTGTCGGTCAGCGGCAGGGTGTGGTCGGCCTCCGGGGAGGTGACCGGTCCACTGTCCGAGTCGCCGTTGGCGACGGCCACGTTGGTGATGAAGCCGCGCCGCACGTCCTCCTCGGTGACGGTGTAGCTGCCGGTGCAGGTGACTGTCTCGTCCACGGCCAGCGTGGTGGTCGGGCAGCTGATCGCGCCGACCTGCGGGTCGGTGACGACGAGGTCGCGGATCTCGCTGCCGCCCGCGTTGGTGACCACGAACTGGTAGGGCACCACGGTGCCGGCGGTGACCGGGTCGGGCAGCGGCGTGGTGCGGTCGATCTGCTTGACCAGGTCCAGCTGGGGCAGCGGGTTGACGCTGCGGGCGACGACGTTGCGCAGCAGGTGCACGTCGGTGAAGTCACCGGTGGACGAGGCGAAGCCGAACTTGTAGGTGGAGGGCACCGGTTGGGGCGCGGGGGTGCTGAGCACCCGGACCGGGCCGGAGCCGAAGTCGACGTCCACCTCGACCTGCGGGTCGGGGGTGGGCGTGACGGTGACGGTCACGGTGCGCTTGCTGGGCAGCAGCGCGATCTCGGCCTGCTCCGGGGTGATGCCGGGCGGCAGGTCGGCGGCGGTGGTCGGGCCCTGCAGCTCGCCGGGCAGGGTGGAGGGCCACGGCGGGGTGGTGGTCTGGTTGCTGGTGGTCGCGGCGAGGTAGCAGTACCCGGTGGTGCCGTTGCCGGGCCCGCGCAGGGTGATCACGTTCGGTCCGGGCGCGGGCACCCGGAAGCCGGTGCCGGCCGGGGAGCGCTCGCCGGGCGGGCACCCGTTGCCGCGGTGCTCCCAGTCGCCGAAGTAGTTGCCGAGGACGTCGAGCCCGACGCCGAGGTAACCGTCCTCGACGCCCGGGATGAACGGGTTGGCCGGGTTGTCGTCGGGCAGCTTCTGGGCGTACCCGAGGCTGCCGCCGTACGCGCCGGGCCGGGTCAGCGGGGCGGCGCCGTCCACCAGGAAGAACGAGATGCCGTCGGCGGGCCGCGGCTCGGTGGGGTCGCCGCCGTACTGCCACTGTTCGAACGAGACCTGCATGCCCTCGTGGGCGGGCAGCGCGCGCTCGTACAGCACGGCGGCGGTGCGGTCGTGGCCGGCGTCGGTCAGCTGCAGGTAGCCGTGCGGGGCGCCGTTCTCCGGCGGGACGGGGCCGGTCTCGACGGGCGGGCAGCCGCCCAGCGGGTGCGGGTCGCTGCCCGGCGGAGTGCTGGTGGCGGGGGCGCCGGTCAGGCAGGCGCCCGAGGTGGCGACGAACGCCGGGTCGGCGGTCGCGCCGGTGAAGGTCTCGGACACCAGCAGAGTTCCGGAGCCGGCCCGCGGCACGGTCGGCGCTGCTGCCGCCGATGGCAGGGCGGCCGGGCCGAGAGCGGCCAGGGCGCAGGCCACGCCCGCCAGGAGTCTGCGGCCGGTCCAGCTGGGCCGGAGGGTTTTCAGCACTTCTCGTTCCGCCTTCCTGCGGCGCTCCGCCGGGCCACTGCCCCGTCGCGGACGCGCGCGTCTGCTGTCGACGTTTCGCAGTCGACCTGTCCGAACGGCGAGTCGAGGTCCGGACACGCGCGCGACCGCCGGTAAGTACCCGCCCGGTCCAGCGCCCGGGGGCCTTCGGAGTGGAAACCCGGATCGTCCGGTTTTTCCAGGGGCCGTCGCGCACCGACGGCTCATTTCCGGTTGCCGGGGCCGCAGTTGAGGGGATGATGCGGGCATGGGGAGTACGCGGTGGCGCTGGATGGTGTGGGTCGGGGCCGGGATCTCGGTGGTGGGGCTGGCGTTCTTCCTGTGGGAGGAGGGGCTGGACCGGGCGAATCAGTGGGCGGGCGTACTGGGCCTGTTCGTCGGCTTGGCGGGCCTGGTCCTGTCGGTGACGGGCGGCGTGCGCGGCCGCGGCGGTGGCCAGTCCGCGGACGGCGCGGCGGTCGGCGGATCGGTCCGGATGGTGCGCGACGTGAAGGGCGACGTGGTGATCGGGGGCGGCGCCGCGCCCGGCCCCGTCCCGGACGCCTCGGCGACGCCCGTCACCGACACGACAGGTGACGGGCAGTCGGCGCGCGGGATCCGCGCGGGCGGCGACGTGAACCTGGTGGACGGGGTGGAGGGTTCGGTCCGGTTCGGCGAGCAGCAGCAGCCGTGAGCGGATTCTGGCGCCGGCTGCTCGGCGCGGAGGGCGCCGCGGCCGGCGGCGGCCAGTCCGCCGAGCACGCCACCGCGGGCGGCGACCTGACGATGATCCAGCACGCACAGAGCGTGCAGATCACGGTCGGCGCCGCACCACCGCCCCCGGGCGACCTGGACGGGGCGCGCCGCCGGCACGCGGTGCGGCTGCGCGAGCGCTACCACCGGCTGGACCTGGAGGTGCTGACCCCACTGTCCGAGCAGGACGAGCACCCTGCGGTGCACCTGCGCGAGGTGTTCGTCCCACAGCTGGTGCGGGCCGACCCGCCGCCGGTGGAACTGCCCCGCGAGCTGCTGAAACGTCTCACGGAGACCGGCGAGCTGGACCCGGGCCGGCTCCCGCCGGGCGTGGAGCGGGAGACGGTTCGCCGGGTCCGGGAGGCCTACCGGCGCCGCCCGGCCGTCCCCGTGCTGCCGCTGCTCGCCGGGCCGGACGGCCACCGGGCGGTGCTGCTGGGCGACCCCGGGTCGGGGAAGTCGACACTGGCCCGGTTCCTCGGCCTGGCACTGACCGAGCCGCTGCTGCACCCGGACACCGCCGTCCCGGAGCAGGTCGCGGCGCTGGCCGGCCGGCTGCCGCTGATCGTGGAGCTGCGCCGGTACGCGGACCCGGAGTGGCGGGAGCGGACCTTCGAGGACTTCCTGGCCCACCTGCACGGCACCGAGGGCCTGGGCCTGCCGGCCGACCTGCTGGAACGCCAGCTGACCGAGCACCCGGCGGCCACCCTGGTGGTGTTCGACGGCCTGGACGAACTGTTCGACCCGCAGGTCCGGGAGACCGCGAGCCGGCGGATCGCCGCGTTCGCCGCCCGCTATCCGCAGGTGCGGGTGCTGGTGACGTCCCGGGTGATCGGCTACCGGCGGGAGCCGCTGGACGCCGCCGGGTTCGGGCACTACATGCTGCAGGACCTGGACGCCCAGCAGATCGACGCTTTCGCGGCCCGCTGGTACGCCACCGCCTGCCCGGGCGACCCGGTGGAGGCGCAGCGGCTGCGCCGGCGGGTGACGGCGGCGGTGGCGTCCTCGGCGCCGGTGCGGGAACTCGCGGGCAACCCGCTGATCCTGACCATACTGGCGATCATCGGCCGCCGCCGGGAGCTGCCCCGGGACCGCCGCACGGTGTACGAGCACGCGGTGGCGGTGCTGGTGGAGCACTGGGACCCGAGCAAGTACCTGCAGGACCGGCGGGTGGACGGCGGGATGCCGTACCTGGCGTCCGAGGACCGGCTCGAGCTGCTGCGGCTGGTGGCGCGGCGGATGCAGGAGGGCGGCGACGGGATCGCCGGGAACCACATCCCGGGGCGGGTGCTGCTGGCGTCCTTCGAGAGCTACCTGCGGGAGCGCTACGAGCTGCCGGCCGACCGGGCGGCGCCGGTGGCGCGGGCGATGCTGCAGCAGTTCCGGGAGCGGAACTTCATCCTGAGCCGGTTCGGCGGCGAGGTGTACGGCTTCGTGCACCGGGCGTTCCTGGAGTACCTGGCGGCGTCCGACATCGCCTACCGGTTCAACCGGGAGCGGTCGCTGACGGAACACCAGCTACTGGAGGGCGTGTTCGCGGCCCGCTGGCGGGACCCGGCGTGGCGGGAGGTGCTGCTCCTGCTGGCGGGCGAGCTGGACGAGCGGTTCGTCGGCGAGGCGGTGTCGCGGCTGCTGGCGGCGGCCCCGGCCCTGCCGGGGGCCGGCGACCCGGTGCCGGAGTGGCTGGTGCTGGCGGTGCGCTGCCTGGGCGAGGTGCGCAAGCTCGGGCTGGTGACGGCACAGAGCGAGGCGGTGGTGGACGCCCTGGTGGCGCTGTTCGAGGCGTACGCCGCGGAGGGTTCGACGGTGCTCCCGGGCGACACCGTGGAGGCGCTGGACGGTCTGCGGCCGGTGCTGACCGGGCTCGGGCCGCACTGGGTGGGGCGGGAGCGGTTCCTGCGCTGGTACCTGGTGTACGGGCACCACGCGCAGCGCGAGTCGCCGCTGCCGGCGGTGGGCGCGGTGACGGCCCGGCTGGCGTGCGCGCTGCTGCTGAACGATCCCCGCGGACCGGCGGTGCTGCGGGCCTGGGCCGAGCACGGCTGGTCGCCGGCGCAACGGGCGGCGGCGTTCGCTGCGCTCGCGGAGGGCTGGGCGGGCGACCAACGGGTGGGGGCGTTCGTGCGCCGCCGGATAGAGGAGGACCCGGATCCGCTGACCCAGGAGGCGGCGGTGGCGGCGCTCGCCGACGGCTGGGCGGGCGAGGCGGCCGGCGGGGCGTTCCTGCGGGCCCGGGTGGCGTCCGCGCGGGGCGAGAACCGGCTGAACGAGATGCTGGCACTGGGCAAGGGCTGGGCCTGCGACGGCCCGGCGCAGCAACTGCTGCGGGAGCTCGCGGCGTCCGACCCGCAGCCGGAGCTGCGCGGGCTGGCGGTGTTCGCGCTGACCGTGAACGAGCGGGTGGGCGGCGCGCTGGCGGAGTTCCTGCGCGAGCGGGTGCGGAACGACCGGGATCCGGGAGTGCGCGGGCTGGCCCTGCAGGCCATCTGCCTGCAGCCGGCCGAGGATCCGCGCAACGCGTCGTTCCTGCGGCTGCTGGCCGGCGCCGACAAGGACCCGCGGGTGCGGGTGGCGGCGCTGGCCGGACTGGCCCGCGGCTGGGCGGGCGACCCGGAGGTGGCGGAGTTCCTGCGGCTGCGGGTCGCCCAGGACCCGGATCCCATGGTCCGCCGGCGCACCCTCGCCGTCCTGGCGCACCGCTGGGCCGGCGACCGGCAGGTGGCCGAGCAGCTGCGCGGCTTCGTCGCCGGGGACGGGCAGCCGGAGGTGCGGGCCTTCGCCCTGACGCTGCTCGGGCAGGGCTGGGCGGGCGACCCGGAGGTGGCGGAGTTCCTGTTCGAACGGGCCCGGGCGGCGGACGGGCACGGCCGGGCGCAGGCCACCGGCGAACTGGCGGCGCACTTCGCCGACAACCCGGAGCTGGACGCGTTCGTCCGGCACGAGGCGGTGCACTCGCCGGACCCGCTGGTGCGCGGCGCGGTGCTGACCGCGCTGGCGGACCGCCGCTCGCCGAGCGCGCAGGCCCGGGCGCTGTTCCTGGAACGGGCGGTGGCCGACCCGGACCCGCGCACCAGGGATCTGGCACTGGTCGCGGTGGTGCGCTGCTACGACGGCGAGGAGCGGGCCGGGATGCTGCTGCTGGCGCGGGCCGCGCACCTGCGGGACGCGGCGGTTCGGCTGTCGGTGCTGCGGACGCTGCTGGCGCACCGGCCGGACGATCCGGCGGTGCGGGCGATGCTGCGGGAGCGGGCGGTGGCCGACTCGTCGGCGCCGATCCGGGCGATCGCCCTGCACGCCCTGTCCCGCGACCGGGCGGCCCGACCGTCCGGTCTGCTGCGCGAGCGGGCGGTGGCGGACGCCGATCCGCTGCCCCGCCGGGTGGCGCTGCGGGCACTGACGGCCGACCCGGACGTGGCGGAGTTCCTGCGGCTGCGGGCGGTGGCGGACGGCGACGAGGAGGCCCGGATAGCGGCGCTGCGGGCGCTGGCGTTCGCCTTCCCGGGGCCGTCGACGGTGGACCTGCTGGCGGCCCGGGCGCGGGCCGAACGGCTGCCGGCGGTGGCGGTGGAGGCTGCCCGGCTGGGCGAGGCACTGCGCACGGCGGCGGCGCCGTGGACGGCGAACGGCCCCGCGCTCCCGGGCGGTTGACCACCGCGCCTCGGGAGTGCGGGGCCGCCGCTCCGCGGAGGGGGCAGCAGCTCCGGGGGAACGAGCTGCTGCCCCGGGCGGAGGTCCCACAACCGGGTCCGCGTCGGGGGGAAGCCGCGGTGCCCGGTCCCACAGCGGGGACCTCCGGATCGCCGTACCGGGGATTCCTGCCAGATCCTCGGTACATGAACCATCCTGCCGCGCCCCCGTGGCGGCCACACCCGGAGAAAGCCCCGTCCGAGCAGGACCTTCGTCCTGGCGGGTGAACAAGGCCCTCACTTCTTGCGCCGTCCGGTGGATAAGCTGCGGGTGGCAGGGCCGTGCGGGGAGAGGACGACGGCCCGACTCAGGGAGGCAGGCCCGTTCGATGGCTCAGGCGAAGAAGGTGGCCATGTGGATTGTGGTCATCTTCGTCATCTACACGATCATCACCTCGCCGGTGCGCGCCGCCGAGCTGGTGCAGTCCGGGTTCGTCGGGATCTCCGACGCGGCCAAGGCGGTCGGTTCTTTCATGACCGGACTGGTCCGCTAGTACCGTTTGCGGGGTTCGTCCTTCGGGGGCGCTCCCCTGCCGGGGCGTGCCCTCCTGATCCGCGAGGAGCGGCATCGTGATCCGGCACCTGGTCCTGTTCAAGCTCAACGAAGGCGTCGGCAAGGACGACCCGCGGGCCCTGGCGGGCGCGAAGGCGTTCGCGGAGCTGGGCGCGCTGATCCCGGAGCTGCGCGAGTGGGAGTGCGGCTGGAACACCACCGAGCGGGACATCGCCTACGACTACGCGATCAACAGCCTGGTCGAGGACCGCGAGGCGCTGGCCGCCTACCTCGGCCACCCGGCCCATCAGGCCGCCGCCGGGCAGTGGAAGACCTTCGCCACCTGGGTGATCGCCGACCTGGAGGTCTGACCGCCCGCCACCCCCGCCGTACCCGCACCACCACCGCGACCCCCGGCCTGCCGACCAGGCCGGGGGTCGCGGCATGCTCCGCCGAATGCTCCACCGGCCGCCAACACGCCTCGGCCGGGTACTTGCCCGGCCACAGAGCGACTTGTGATGCTATGACCGGTTTTGCCGGAAATTTTGGCGAGGTGGTTCAGAGGGAGGGGTGACGTGTCCGTGCGGACGCAGGGCAGCAGTGCGCCGGAGGACCGGGCCGAGGAACTGCCGGACCCGCTCGAACTGGCCGCCCGCCGCCCCGGCGGGCGCGGCACGATCGACGTCCGGACGCTCACCCGGGTGCTGTTCGAGCGGCTCACCGAACTGCCCCCCGGCGCCTCCGAACGCTCCCGGGTACGAGCCGCCCTGATCGAGATCAACATCCCGCTGGTCCGCTACGCCGCCACCCGCTTCCGCAGCCGCAGCGAACCCATGGAGGACATCGTCCAGGTCGGCACCATCGGCCTGATCAACGCCATCGACCGCTTCGACCCGACCCGCGGCGTCCAGTTCCCCACCTACGCGCTGCCCACCATCCTCGGCGAGATCAAGCGCTACTTCCGCGACAACGTCCGCACCATGCACGTACCGCGTCGGCTCCAGGAACTGTGGGTGCAGGTCAGCGGCGCCATGGAGGAGCTGACGGTCACCCACGGCCGGGCCCCCAAGGTCCCCGAGATCGCCGCCAACCTGCGCATCCCCGAGGAGGACGTCCGGGCCTGTCTGGACGCCGGCCGCGCCTACAACGCCGCCTCGCTGGAAGCCGCCCAGGAACACGAAGGCGGGCTCGCCCTGCTGGACCGGCTCGGCTACGAGGACTCCGCCCTCACCGACGTCGAACACCGCGACATGGTCCGCCACCTGCTGGTCCAACTCCCCGAACGGGAACGGCGGATCATCATGCTGCGGTTCTTCGCCAACCTCACCCAGTCGCAGATCTCCACCGAACTCGGCATGTCCCAGATGCACGTCTCCCGGCTGCTGTCCCGGATCCTCACCCGGCTGCGCACCGGCAACTCCTGGGAGGAGTGAACCGCCCGCCGCCCACCGCAGGGTGACGACTCGCCACGATCGGGTTTGCCGGGGCCGGTGATCCGGTATTGAGCAGGAGGACACGGCAGTCGGGAACCGCCGTTCGGCGGCACCCGTTCGACAGGCAGTCACAAGGGGGTGGGCGCGTGTTCACAGAACAGGGCAGTGCGGTCATCGAGTCCGTCGTCGTACCGATCCCGGCCCAGGCCGGTCCCGCCGAGGCCCCCGATCGGGCGCTCGACACCCGTACGCTCTCGCGCTCGCTGTTCCGCCGGCTCGCCGTCCTGGAGCCCGGCAGCGCCGAACACGGCTACGTCCGGGACACCCTCATCGAGCTCAACCTGCCGCTGGTCCGGTACGCGTCCGCGCGTTTCCGCAGCCGCAACGAGCCGATGGAGGACATCGTCCAGGTCGGCACCATCGGCCTGATCAAGGCCATCGACCGCTTCGACCCCGAGCGCGGCGTCGAGTTCCCCACCTTCGCCATGCCCACCGTGGTCGGCGAGATCAAGCGCTTCTTCCGCGACACCAGCTGGTCGGTGCGCGTCCCGCGCCGCCTCCAGGAGCTGCGGCTGGCCCTCACCAAGGCCGGCGACGAACTCTCCCAGCGGCTCGACCGCTCCCCCACCGTCCCCGAACTCGCCGCCTACCTCGGCGTCTCCGAGGACGACGTGGTCGAGGGCCTCGCCGTCGGCAACGCGTACACCGCGAGCTCCCTCGACTCCAGCCCCGCCGAGGACGACGGCGGCGACGGCCCGCTCGCCGACCGCCTCGGCTACGAGGACCTCGCGCTCGAAGGCGTCGAGTACCGGGAGTCGCTGAAGCCGCTGCTCGCCAAGCTGCCGCCGCGCGAGCGCCGGATCATCATGCTGCGGTTCTTCGGCAATCTGACGCAGTCGCAGATCGGCGAGGAGATCGGCATTTCGCAGATGCATGTCTCGCGGCTGCTCACCAAGACGCTCGCGCACCTGCGGGAAGGCCTGACGAGCGAGTGATCAGTGGCTCCGGGGGCAGCGGACGGTCGTGTTGCGGCGGGTCAGGACAGGGACCAGAAACGGCGGAACGCAAAGCGCCCTGTTGATCCTCCGCAGACTTGGCCCCGCCGTTCCCCGGGCCCCTGGAATCGCACCTCCTGCCCCTAGAGGGTGCAAGTGGTCCTGATCGCCAAGAGGTGATCGTCCGTCAGTCCGAGGCCGTCGTGCCAGAAGGCTTCGAAAGTGGGCCAGCCGCGGGTGAGTTCTTCGAAGGCGGCGTCGAGGTAAATCGTTTCAGCACGGGCCAGGGGGCGCAGCAGGGGGTCCACGCGGGCGATTCGCGTCGCGGAGCGGTCGTTGGTGAGGAGGTAGTCGGCGAGGACGGCCTCGCGGCTCACACCGAGGGCGGTGAGCAGGAGGGCGGCCGTCCAGCCGGTGCGGTCCTTGCCCGCGGTGCAGTGGAAGAGGACCGGGCCGCCGTCCGCCTCGGCGATCAGGCGGAGCACGGTGGCGAAGCGGGAGCGGGCGACCGGGTCGGTGACGAACCAGCGGTACATCGAGGTCATTATCGCGGTGCCGCGGCCGTCGCCGAGCATGGTGTGCATCGCGTCCGGTTCGCCGCTGCCCAGGGCACGTTGCAGGTCCACGTAGAGGTCGAAGTCGGCGGAGAAGACCGGCAGGTGGTGCAGGGCCGGGCCGAGTCCGTCCGGTGAGAGCACGGTGAGGGTCGCGGCGGCGTCCATCGGGAGCACCGCGGTGGGCAGGCCGGGGACCAGGTCGGCGCCCAGGTGGCGGACCTCGTCCAGGCTGCGCAGGTCGACGACGTGCCGGAGGCCGAGCGCGCCGAGCAGTTCGCGGTCGTGCTCGCCGAGCCGACTCAGCGCGTCGGTGCGCAGCAGCAGGCCGGGCCGGACGGTGCGGCCGTCCGCGGTGCGGTAACCGCCGAGGTCACGGGCGTTGACGGCGGCCGTCAGGCCGAGGCTGCGGGCGGTCTCGGTGGACGGCGCGGACACGGGGCCTCCTGGCGGGCTGCGACGGTTGCCGCCAGTGTAGGCGCGCCGCGGCGCGGGACCGCCCGGGGTGTCCGGCCGGTCCCGGGAGGGCGGGTTTCGCGGGTTACTTGACGGCCAGCCAGATCACGCCGACCACGACCGCCAGGGCCACGATGGCCCCAATGACGATCACCGGGGTGCGGTTCGACGAGGAGTTGCTGCCGTAGGTGGTGACGGTGCCCGGGGCCTGCGCGGCCGGGGCCTCGTCGACGAACGCCCGGAACATCTGGGTGGAGCCGGCGGGGTCGTAGTCGTTGTCAGCCATGGAACGGGACTCTAGCCAACCCTGACGGCCCGCCGACACCCCGGACCCCACTGCGGGCCCACTCTGCACGGAGCCCTCACCTCGAACGACACCCGGGTGAACAACCGGTCGCGGCGGAATCACGCAGGCCCCGAATGGGTTGTCCTTGGGTATGACTTTCACTGACGCCCCTCGGGTTCCCCTTGGCAACTCCGACCTGTCCGTGTCCCAACTTGCCCTCGGCGGCAACGTGTTCGGCTGGACGGCCGACGAAGCGCAGTCCTTCGCGGTGCTCGACGCGTACGCCGCGGCGGGAGGCAATTTCGTCGACACCGCCGACGGCTACTCGGCGTGGGTGCCGGGCAACTCCGGTGGCGAGTCCGAGACGGTGATCGGCAACTGGCTGCGCAGCCGCGGCAACCGGGAGCAGATCGTCATCGCCACCAAGGCCGGCATGGCGCCCGGCATGGACAACCTGAAGCGCGACACCGTGCGGCGCGCCGTCGAAGGCTCGCTGCGCCGGCTCGGCGTCGAGCGGATCGACCTGTTCTACACCCACCGGGACGACCTGGACACGCCGGTCGAGGAGATCGTCACGACGCTGGACGAGCTGGTCCGCGAGGGCAAGGTGCGGGAGCTCGCCGCGTCCAACATCGGCGCGCGGCGGCTCGCCGCCTCGCTGGAGTTCGCCGCCCGCGAGGGCCTGGCCCGGTACGTGGCGGTGCAGCCGCACTACAACCTGGTCTCCCGCGACACCTACGAGGGCGAACTGGCCGGGGTGGCCGCCGCGCACGGGCTGTCCGCCGTCCCGTACTACGCGCTCGCGTCCGGCTTCCTGACCGGCAAGTACCGGCCCGGCGCGCAGGTGGACAGCTCCCGGGCGCAGGGCGCGTCCCGGCACCTGGAGACCCCGCGCGGTCTGCGCGTGCTGGCCGCGCTGGACGAGGTCGCCGCCGCACACGGCGCCGAGGTCGCCACCGTCGCGCTGGCCTGGCTGGCCGCGCAGCCCACGGTCGCCACGCCGCTGGCCAGCGCCCGCACCGTCGAGCAGCTGCCCCCGCTGCTGGCCGCCGCCACGCTGCGGCTGACCGAGGCCGAGCTGAAGCTGCTGGACGGCGCCTCCGCCTGACCTGGCGTCAGCATGCCGACGGCGCCCCTCCCGCAGCCGTGGGAGGGGCGCCGTCGGCATGACCGGCCGGGTCAGGGGCGGCCGAAGAAGTCCGGGTAGTACCCGCTGCTCAGCCGGGAAACCCGGACGTCCTTGCCGGGGCGGGGGGCCTCCACGTACGTCCCGTCACCGAGGTAGATCGCGACGTGGTGGATGCCGGAGACCCGGCCGTTGCCCGACCAGAAGATCAGGTCGCCGCGCTTGAGCTGCTTCGAGGTGATCGGCGTGCTGGCCCGGTACTGGTCGTCGGCGACCCGCGGCGTCGAGACGCCCGCCCGGCGGAACGCCTGCTGGACCAGGCCCGAGCAGTCGAAGCCGTTCGGACCGTTGCCGCCCCACACGTAGGGCTTGCCGACCTGCGCGAGTGCGTACGAGACGGCCGCCTCCACCCCGCTCGCGGCGGGCGCGGCGGGCGCGGAGGGCCCGGACTGGCCGGAGGAGGAGCCGCCCCCGCCGGTGCGGGACAGGTACACGTCGTAGTGGCTGGTGTAACGCCACTCGCCGGCCGCGTTCCGGAACCAGTAGACCTTGCCGTCCCAACCCTGCCGGATCCCGCCCGAGGACTGCGCGGAGCTCGAACTCTGCGACGACGACTGACCCTTGGCGCCACCCGTGCGCTCAAGGTAGACGCTGTGCCACTTGGTGTAGCGCCACTCGCCGGCCGCGTTCTTGAACCAGTAGACGCTGCCGTCCCAGCCGGGACCGGACGGTGCGGGCATGGCGTGCGCGGTGGTCGCGCCCAGCCCCAGACCGACGGCTCCCGCGCCGGCCAGAACAGTGGTGGCCAGACAGGTCGAACGGACGGCCCGGTGTATTCGGCTCGCCCGGTCGGACGCGTCGGACGCGGCGGCGCGCGGGGCCGGGCGGTTGCAGTGCGGACAGCGGCAGGCTGCGGCCCCGTCGGCTTCGGCGAAGCCCAGCAGCGGGGCGCCCGACCAGTCGGGTAGATCGGTGGGGTCGGTGGATATGGAGGCGAGCACGGTCGTCACGCGGGTTTCCCTTCCTTGCGGCCCGGCCGGGCGGCCGGTGCGGGCACCGAGGCGGTCACCCCGGCCGGGGCGACGAACGCGACCAGCAGCTGCTCCATCAGGGCGCTGCGCGCGCTGTCGTCCAACTCGTGGGCGGTGGCACGCTCCAGGCGGCGCACCGCGAGCGCCGCGGCCTCCACCGCGTCGTCCACCAGGACCGTCCGCAGCCCGGCGTCCAGGTCGGCGAGACGGCGGCGCCGCATCGACTCGGCGACCTCCGGCGCGTAGTCCAGGGCCAGCGGCTGCACCGAGTACACCTCGATGCCCGCCGGGGCGGTCTCCGCCGCCAGCGCCCGGGTCAGCTCGTCGGCGAACCACTGGCCGTCGCGCAGCGCCGGTCCGGGAGCGGAATTGGAGTCGCAGGGCAGAGCCGAGGCGGTTCGGGTGAGAACGGCCTGCACCTGCTCGCGCAGATACGTTTCGTGGTCGGCGATGCCCAGGGTGACCCGCGCGGTGTCCTTGACCCGCCACACGATCAGCACCCGCACCAGCAGCGGGGTGCCGGTCCGGTCGGTGACGTGCACCGCCTCGCTGCGCCAGTGCCGCAGCCGGACGTCCACCCGGCGGCGGCGCACCATCGGGTTCACCCACAGCAGGCCGGTGCGGCGCACCGTGCCCCGGTAGCGGCCCCAGCGGGTCAGCACCCGGGTCTCGCCGCCCGGGTTGGACAGCAGCCCGGCCAGCGCCACCATCATCGCCAGCCCGATCGCGCTGATCGTGGCGATGGTCCGGTCGTCGGCCACCGCCCCGTCCGCCTTCGCGGCCGCCGTACGGACGTCCGGCAGGCCGGACAGGTGCGGGACCACACCGGCCCGGGCCAGCACCAGCAGCACACCGGCCACGCCAAGGATCAGCGCCAGCAGCGGCAGCCAGCCCGGCAGCGTGAACGCCGGGCGCTCGCGCAGCGACTGGTCTGCGCGCGGCGGCCGCCGGTGGGTCGCGGCGTCCGCGACCGTCGGGTGGGCCGAGGACTCGGAGCGGTCCGCCGGCTCGACCACCGGGAGCTGCTGGGTCGACGCGCCCCGGTCGAGTTGCTCCTCGACGGGGGCGGCGGTCCTGATCAGCGGGTTGTGCACCGCCTCGGCGACCGCCTTGGCCAGTTGGGTCGCGCCGACGGGGTCGGCCGGGGGTTCCGTGGCGGAGGGCCAGGAACGGGGTCGCGGCGACGAGTCGCGGGTGACGTCCATGCACGTGTCCTAAGGGTCAGAGTGTCGCGCAACGGGCGGCCCGGAGCTGACGGGCAGTGCCGGGGACCCAGGCTAGGCTGATTGATCATCAAATGCGACGTATGCCACTCGGTGTGTCGCTATGTCGGAAAACCGGTCGGCTGAGGTACCGCCCGCCACGAACAGCGGAACGGGCGGTACCGGGCCCGCCGTCAGTGCCGGCGGGCGCCACTCCGCCGGCTGCCGAGCATCCGGCGCGCCAACAACCCGAAGCCCGCCGTGATCAGCAGCGCCCCGCAGGCCATCCCGCGCCATCCGGTGGCCGTCGCCCGGTGCACGACCGCCGGCCCACCCGGCGGGGGCGCCGGCAACGTCCGCCCTCGCACGACCTCGTCCGCCGAGCCGGCACCGGTCTGCTCGGCCGGCCCGGCGCGGTCGGGCTGCTCGGCCGGTGCGGCCTGCGGGTCCTGCTCGGTGGGCGCGGTCGACGCGGCGGCCGACGGCGGCTGCGGCGAGCTCGACTCGCCGGCAGACGGCGCGGTGGTCGGCGACGGGCTCCCGGACGGCGCGGCCGTCCCGTCCGGCACCTGCCCGCCCGGGGCCTCCGACGACCACGGGTGCGGCGCCGTGAACACCCACTGGCCGGGCGTCGCCCCCGGCACCAGGAACGGCGGCAGCGGCACGGCGACCGTGCCGGGCACCGACGGGGCGGCGGAGACGGACGCAGAAGCGGAAGCGGTGGCCGATGGGGAGGCGGCGGCCGACGCGGAGACGGTGACCGAAGGGGAGACCGTGACCGACGGGGATGCGGACGGGCTTGCTGCGGGCGAGCTCTGGCTTCCCGTCGGCGTCGGTACCGGGGTCGGCACAGGCGGCGTCGGGGTCGGGGTCGGCACAGGCGGCGTCGGGGCCGGGACCGGGACCACGATCGGCAGCACGTCCGGCGGTACCGGCACCCAGGGGGCCCCGCTCGCCGGAGCGCCCGTCGGGAAGGGCCGAGAGGAAGCCGATGCGGAGGCGGACAGCGACGCGGACGGGCTGGTCGCAGCGGGGCTGTGGGAGCTCGGCGACGCGGTCGTGGTCGCGGTCGGTGCCGGTGCGGCGCTGCTGCTGCTCGCCGCCGGGGTGGGCACCCGGACCGGGACGGGATCGCCGGGAGTGCCGTTGCCCGCCGGGTCGGTGGCGGTGGCGATCAGGGTGACGTCGCCGCCGGTCAGGTCCTGGGTGGCGGTGCAGGACCAGTTGCCGTCGGTGGCCGTCACGGCGCTGCACACGGTGGTGCGTGCGGCGCTGCCGTGGCCGGCGGTGACGGTGACGGTGGTGCCGGGCTCGGCGCGGCCGGTGATCAACGGGCGGGCGGTGTGCAGGAGTTCACCGGCGGCCGGCGAGACGAGCTGCGGCTTGTCGGGCGCGACGGTGTCCACCGTGAGCCCGACGGACTTGCCGTCGGCGCGGTTGCCCGCGCCGTCGCGGGCGTGCGGGGTGAGCCGGTGGGCGCCGTCGGCGAGGTTCTCCACCGGCAGGCAGGACCAACTGCCGTCGGCGGCGACGCCGGTGGTGCACAGGTCGAGGCCGTCCGGCTCGCCGTCCGCGGTGACGGTGACGGTGGAGCCGGGTTCGCCGAGGCCGGTGACCAGCAGGCCGGGGTCGTTGGTGTAGGCGGGCAGGGTGAGCACGGGGGCGGTCGGTGCCGTGGTCTTGACGGTCAGCCGGAACGGCTCGCCGCGCACCGCCGTGCCGCCCTGAGGGGTCTCCGCCAGGACGAGGGCGTGGGTGCTCTCGCCGAGCGCGTTGTCGGGGCGACAGTTCCAGCTGCCGTCGTCACCGACCTGGGCGGAGCACAGGGTGGTGCCGTCCTCCTGGACGGCGATGCCGGCCCCGGCGCGCGCGCCGTCGCCGCGGAACTCGGGGCGGACCTCGCCGGTGACGGTGCCGGGGACGGGCAGGCCGATCTCCGGCCCGGTGGCGGCGGCGCTCTCCGGGGCAGCGGTGCGGACCGACAGCGCGACCCGCTGGTCGACGACCTGGCCGGAGTCGGCGAAGCCGTCGGCGGTGGCGAGCTGGGAGCCGTCGCGGGCCAGCCGCAGCCGGGCCCAGGTGTCGCCGCTCACAGCGCCCTCCGGGACCGGCCACTCCAGCGCGGCGCTGCTCGCCCTGGCGGGGACCTCGGCCTGCACGCGCTCCGCCGGGTCGAAGCGCCCGTTGTGGTCGAAGTCGATCCAGCCGGCCAGTACGGCGGGCTCGGTGCCTGGGCTGACCGGCACCTCGATCCGGTAGGTGCGCCCGGCGGTGGTCTCGGCAGGGAAGGCGAGGTCGGGGTCGGCGCCCTGGTAGTCGGCGTGGCCGGGCTGGAGTCGGGGCGGCGGCGGCAGGCTGGCCCAGGGGCTGCGGCGGCTCGCCCCGCCGTCGGTCTCCACGCTGAGGGCGACCGGGCCGGCGGCGGGCGGGCCGGCGGCCGGGCCGGCGGCCGAATTGGACAGCAGCGGCTTCTCGACGGACTGGGCCAGGCCGGGCCGGGTACGGGTGGCGGCCGGTGCGGCGTCCTGGCCGAGGAACAGGTCGGAGACCAGGTGGGAGGCGTTGCCGTAGCTTTGCGGGGCGCTTCCGAGGCCCTCGTCGAGGGAGACCGTCCAGGCCGGGCGGAGCGTCATCGGCGGTGTGGTGGAGCCGTCGCGGGCGGTGGAGCGCTGTTCGAGGCGCAGGTCGACGGTGGTGACGGTGCCGGACAGTTCGAGGGTGCCGTCGCCGCCGGCGTCGCCGTCGCGCGGGCCGTCGGCGGCGGGGGCGAGTTCGCCGGGGCCGACCGTCCAGCCCGGCCAGCCGGTGCGGCCGACCAGGGTGGGGGCGGCGGGGGTGCCGCCGGCGACCGTCAGGCGGGTGCTGGTGCCGGTGGTGCCGCCCTGGCCGGTGGCCAGCCCGGTCAGGCCGCTGACGTGCAGGCGGGGGTTGCGCACGGGGCGGGAGAAGGTGAGCCGCAGCGTGCCGAGGGGGTGCCAGGCGCCGTCCGCGTGGGGGTGGTCCTCGGCGGCGCGGAAGGTCTCGGCAGGGTCGCCGGGGCGGATGCCGTCGCTGTAGGCGTCGCCGCCGGCGGCCCGGTCGGCGAGCTTGCCGGGTGCGGCCTCGACCGTCACGCCCTGGACGGCCTCGAAGTCGAACCGGACGGCCAGCCCGGAGGGCAGTTGGGCGCGTCGCTCGGCGGACCAGCTGTCGGGTGTCTGCTGGGCGGCCACCGGTGGGGTGCCGAGGCCGGTGAGCAGCCCGGTGGCGATCAGGGCGGTGGTGGTCCGGCCGATCCGGGGCCCGGGCCGGTCACGGTCGGCCGGGCGGGCGTCGGGGGCCGGGGCCCGGTGGAGGAACTGTCGGCACATCCGGCTCTCCTCTCGGTGTCTTCGTCCGCCGAATTCGCGGCCCGTGCCATGCACCCGAATGGTGATGACGATCAGACAAAAGGGAATCACGATCGGGTTTCGGTCATACCGCGACACCTGCTCGATCGCCCGATTCCACCCGTTCAGCAGCCAATCTGTCCGCAGCATCTGGATACCCGCCAAGCCAGGCATCAACTCGCCCAAGCAGGCATCAATCGGACGCTACCGTCCAGTACTTGAGTGATCGTCAGATCGCCCCGCTGGAATTGGTGTGTTTATCAGTAGAGTCGGCTGGCGTGACTATTATTCCGCGCTCATCAAAAGAAGCTTCGCCGCCGTCGAGCCCCACGGCAGCGATGTCAGCGCATACTTCTACGCCCATTTGTTCGAGCACAACCCGGATGTCCGTAAGCTCTTCGCCGAGCACCTGAATGACCAGCAGGACCGCCTCTGGGCGGCGATATCCACCCTGGTCGACAAGCTCGACGACACCGAGACCGTGGTCGAGGTGCTGCAGGGCCTGGGACGCCGGCACGCCGGGTACGGCGCCCTCCCCGAGCACTTCCCCGCCGTCGGCGCGAGCCTGCTGGCCGCCCTCGCGCACTTCGCCAGGGACGCCTGGACGCCGGAGACCGCCGCGGCCTGGACCGCCCTGTACGGCGTCGTCGCGGAGGTCATGGGCGGCGCGCTGACCGAAGCCGCCGCAGGCTGAGGGGCCTCCCCGGTGCCCTTCGACCCCGCGGTCGTCCGTGCCAGCTTCGCCGTCGTCGAGCGCCGGGCCGACCAGCTGACCAAGTACTTCTACGCCCACCTGTTCACCAACAACCCCGGCGTCGAAGCGCTGTTCCCGGCCCGGCTCGCCGAACAGCGGGACCGCCTGATCGCCGCACTCGCCCAACTCGTGCTGCGACTGGAGGCCCCGGAGAAACTCACCGGCTACCTGGCGGCGCTCGGACGCGACCACCACAAGTTCCAGGCCGCGCCCGAGCACTACCCGGCCGTCGGCGCCAGCCTGATCGCCGCGCTGAAGCACTTCTCCGGGACCGCCTGGACCCCCGAGGTCGAGCAGGCCTGGACGGAGGCGTTCGGCATCATCGCCCAGGCCATGATCGACGCGGCCGCGGCCGTCCCCGCCGGCACCCCGCGCTGGTGGAACGCCGACGTGCTGGCCGTCCGCCGCGCCACCCCCGACCTGGCGGTGCTCACCCTGGCGCCCGACCACCCGTACCCGTTCACCGCCGGCCAGTACCTGACCGTCAGCTCGGACCGACACCCGCAGGTCTGGCGGCCCTACTCACCGGTCTGCGCGCCCCGGCCCGACAACACCCTGGAACTGCACGTCCGCCGGGTCCCCGACGGGCTGCTGTCCACCGCGCTGGTCGACGAGGTCCGGGCCGGTGAGACGCTCCGGCTCGGCCCGCCGCTCGGCGAGGCGGTGCTCGCCGAGGACTCCGGGCGGCCGCTGCTGATGGTCGCCGCCGGAACCGGCTGGGCCCAGATCAAGGCCCTGCTGGAACAGCTCGCCCGGAACGGCGGCCGGCCCACCACCGTGTTCGTCGCCGCCCGCGACGACCGCGACCAGTACGACCTGGCCGCCGTGCACGACCTGGTGAAGGCGCATGCCTGGCTGCACGCCGTCCTGTCGGCGCCCGTGCCCGGCGCGTCCCGTGCCACCGCGATCCGCCTGCTCCGCGACGGCCTGCGCGACTACGGCACCTGCGCCGGCCACGACATCCACCTGTCCGGCCCGCCCGACCTCGCGCCCGCGCTCGCCGCCCAACTTCTCGACCAGCACGCCGATCCCGGGCTCATCCGGCACGACCCCGTCACCGCCACGTTCAACCGCAGCCGCCCGCTCACGCCCGCGGACTGGTTCCTGGAAGAACGCGAGGTGCTCTGGATCAACCGGACCGAACTCGGGACGGCATGACGACGAAGGCCCCGGGTGGAAACCCGGGGCCTTCGGTTGGTGCGCTCAGCAGGATTCGAACCTGCAACCTCTTGATCCGTAGTCAAGTGCTCTATCCGTTGAGCTATGAGCGCTCGGACGGCCCCTTGCGGAACCGCGAGCGGAGATTGGTGCGCTCAGCAGGATTCGAACCTGCAACCTCTTGATCCGTAGTCAAGTGCTCTATCCGTTGAGCTATGAGCGCTCGCCCCGTCGGCCTTGGCCTCCTGGGCGGTGCGGGGACAACATTACATGACCGGCGACCTGGGGCGAAATCGATTGCCGGGGACCCCGTCAAGACCGCCGCGGAGGCCGCTGGACGAACAGTGGCCGACAACGCGGAAGCCCCGCCGGTCAGTGACCGACGGGGCTTCCGGTGAAGCGGAGGCGGAGGGATTTGAACCCTCGATGGACGGTAAAGCCCAAACCGCATTAGCAGTGCGGCGCCATAGACCGGACTAGGCGACGCCTCCAACACCCGGACTGCGACCGGGACTCCGGCGCACTCCGTGCGACTGAGATGATGCCACAGCCGAAGGCTCCGGCACCAACCACCACAACGATACTGGCCGGGTCGTCCACGGCGCAAAGAAGAATGAGATACTCCAGTCTCCGAGGAGAGCCAGAGCCGCCCGTCGAAGCGGCGGCCCGAAGGCGTGAGGAGACCTGTCGACGTGAGCAGCAGGCCGACCCGAGGCGCTGCTCGCCTCGCCGCGATACTCGACGCACTGCCCGATCCGTTGCTGCTGGTGAACTCCAACGGCACGGTGGTCGACGTCAACAAGGCCGCCGTGGAGAGCCTGCAGGCACCCGGCACCTCGTTGGTCGGACGGGGAGTGCTGGACCTGCTGCCGGAGTTCGACCCCAGCCGAATCCCCGGTTCGATGCGGCCCCCGGCGAGCGAGACCCAGAGCCTGGAACTACCGGTCCGGATGACCGCCCGACGCACCGACGGCACCACCTTCACCGTCGAAGTGTCGGGCAACGACTTCACCGACGAGGGCGGCGGGGAGGCGCACGGGTTCCTGTCCTTCACCACGACGGACCAGGACCTGCTGCTGCTCCTGGTCCGTGACCTGTCGACCCGCCTGGGAGTGGAGACCGAACTCCGGCGCCAGCACAAACAGACCGAGATGATCCTGCGGGCCGCCGCCGAGGGTGTCCTCGGCGTCGACCTGGAAGGCCGCGTGGTGCTGGTCAACCCGGCCGCCGCGCACATCCTCGACTTCCGGGCCAGCGAGCTCGGCGGCCGCGAACTGCACCCGCTGATCCAGCACTCGCAGCCCGACGGCAGCCCGCTGGCCGCCGAGAGTTCGGCGCTGAACGACACCCTGCACTCCGGCCGCAAGCACCGGATCCGCAACACCGTGCTGTGGCGCAAGGACGGCAGCCCCGTCACCGTCGACCTGACCACCGCACCGGTCCGGGACGGCGAGCAACTGGTCGGCGCCGTCATGACGTTCACCGACCGCACCCACGAACTCGCCCTCACCGCACGCAACGAGCACCTCACCGCCGTGCTGGAGTCCGAACTCGGCGGCGCGCTCGGCGCCCTGCACCGGCGGATCGACGCGCTCGCCGCCGACCCCGCCGGGCAGCTCTGGCCGGAGGCCAACTGGACGCTGCGCCGGCTCGCCGACGAGTGCCGCCGGTTCGAACGGCTGATAGAGGGCGTACTGGAGCACCAGCGCTTCGAGGCCGCCGCCGAGCGCGGCAAGGCCGCCCTGGACCGCGAACGGATCGGCCTGGACGAGGTCGTGCAGCTGGCCGTCGACCGGGCCGGCGAACTGGTCGGCCCCGGCCGGGTCCGCTACTCGGTGCACGCCGCCGCCGTGAAGGTGCTCGCCGACCGCGAGCGGCTCGCCCAGGCGCTCGCGCACCTGGTCGCCGACGTCAGCGGCGTCACGCCCGTGCCCGAACCCGCCCGCGCCGAGGACGAATCCGCCACCACCGGCGGCGCGTTCGCCGGGCCGGCGCCGGATCCCGGGCAGCCGCCCATGGTGGTGCTGGCCGCCGCGCAGCGCGGACAGGTCGCCCGGATCGAGGTGCGCGGCCCCGCGCAGACCGCCAGCGCCGTCCACCTGCCGATCGCCCGCGCCGCCGTCCAGCGGCACGGCGGCGTCCTGCAGCGGCACGACCTGCCCGGCGGCGGCGGGGCCACCTACGTGGTGGAGCTGCCGCTCGACCCCGACGGCGGCGACGGCGACACGCCGGACAAGCAGCAGCACGTCCCCAAGGACTCCGACACCGCGATGCTGCCCGACCTTCCCGGGCAGCCCCCCGCGGCCGAACCGGCCAAGGACGACGCGCCGTCAACGCCCGAGCCGGCCGAGGACGGTTCCACCCCCGCCGCCCGGGCCGACGACACCCAGGGCTCCGGCCGGCGCCGGGCCCGCCCGGCCCGCGAGGAGGACGCCCGACCCGAACCGGCCGCCCCCGGGGCGCCGATCGCGCTCGGGCCCGGGCCGTCCGCCGCCGTCTCCGCCTCCGCCTCCGCCTCGGCCGAACCGGCCGAGAGTGGAGCCGCCGGGGCCGACCAGCTGCCGAGTGCCGAGCCGCCCACGCGTACCGGGCGGCGGGCCCGCCGGGCGCACGCCGGTTCCGGCGACAGCATGCCGGCGCTGCAGCTGCCCGGTATCCCGGACCCCGGGACGCCCGTCTACCCGGGGCTGGAGCACGCGCTGCCGGCCGCCCCGCCGGAGCCCGTCGTGCCGCCGACCCAGCCCACCGGGCGGCGGCGACGGCTGGCGCTGCCCGCCGACACCGCGGAGAGCGCGGAGGAGGTGACGACGGTTCTGCCGCCCGTCCCCGCCGGGGTGCCGGAGCCGTCCACCGCGCTGGAGGTCGCCGCCCGGCCCGCCGCGCCGGCCGTGCCCCCGATGCCCGCGACGCCGCCGCCAGCCGGGGATGCCGGCCAGCCGCAGCCGGTCGGCACCGGGCTGGGCGGGCTCGTCCCGCCGCGGCCGCTGGCCGCCTTCCCGGGCGCGTTCCCGCAGCCCGGGGCGCCGCAGCAGGCCGAACTGCCCGCCGCCCCGGCCGAGACGGCCCCGCAGGCCGTCAACGGGCAGGCGCTGCCCGCCGGTTCGGGCGAGGGCGGCGGCGCGCTGGCGCTGCCCGCCGGGCCCGGCGCGGTCGAGGGGCGCACACCGCCCCGGCCGATCGCCGAACTGGCCCCCGCCAAGGAACCCGCGTTCGACGGCCCCCGACCGCTGCTGGTGTGGCCCGAACCCGACCCGTCCACCCACGACGCGCTGCAGAACCGGGGCTTCCGGCCGGTCGTGGTGGCCTCCCGCGAGGAGGTCGACGCCCAGGTGCCGCAGGCCCCCGCCGCGCTCTTCGTCGACCCGCTGACCGGGCCGATCACCCGCACCGCCCTGCAGGCGCTGCGCACCGCCGCACTGGCCGGACGGATCCCCGTGCTGCTGGCCGCCGGCCTCGGCCAGGCCACCCGGGACGCCGCCTACGGAGCCGACCCGGCCGTGCTGCTGCGGGCGCTGGCCCCCCGGGACAGCGAGAACCACGCCGCGCGGGTCCTGCTGGTCGAGTCCGACCCCGAGGTGGCCGCCGCGCTGGTCGCCAGCCTGGAGCGGCGCGGCATGCAGGTGGAGCACGCCGCCGACGAGAACGAGGCGGTCGCCCGGGCCAGCAGCATCCAGCCCAACCTGGTGGTGCTCGACCTGCAGCGGATCGAACACGGCGACCTCGGTCTGCTGGACTGGCTGCGCGCCAACGACCGCCTGCACCGCACCCCGCTGGTGGTGTACACCTCGGCCGACCTGGACCCGCAGGCCCGCGCCGGGCTGCGCACCGGCGCGAACGTGCTGTTCCTGGCGGAGCGCTCCACCACCGACGAGGTGCAGCGCCGGATCGTCGAACTTCTGGCCCGGGTCGGCGCGTTGGGGCAGGTGGCGACGGCCGCGTCGTTCTGACTGTCCGTCAGTTCTGTTCGGCTCCCGCCTTCGGCAGGCGGGCCACCAGGCGGGCGCCGGTGCGGGCGGGCTCGGCGGCCAAGGTGCCGCCGTGGTGCCCGGCGAGGTCCCGGGCGATGGCCAACCCCAGTCCGGCGCCGCCGAGTTCGCGGCTGCGGGCGTCGTCGAGCCGGGTGAAGCGCTCGAACACCCGCTCCCGGTCACCCTCCGGGATGCCCGGCCCGTCGTCGCGCACCTCCAGCACCACCAGCGGCCCCTGGACGGCGAGTTGGACCTCCACCCGGCTCGTGGCGTAGCGCTGGGCGTTGTCGACCAGGTTGGTGAGCAGCCTGGTCAGCCAGGTGCGGTTGCCCAGCACGTGGGCCCCCTCGGCTAGTTGGGACGTGACCGGGATCCGGTCGGCGGTGCGGGCGGCCAGCGCGGCGGCGAACAGGGCGGTCAGGTCGAGGAGTTCTACGGATACCGGGTCGGCGGCGTCCAGCCGGGCGAGCAGCAGCAGGTCGGCCGCCAGGTCCTGCAGGCGGACGGTGTCCTCCAGCGCGTCGGCGAGCAGTTCGGGCCAGAGCTCCGGGTCCGGGTGGGCCAGTGCCACCTCCAACTGGGTGCGCAACACGGCGATGGGGCTGCGCAGTTCGTGCGAGGCGTCGGCGATGAAACGGCGCTGGCGCAGGCCCGCGTCCTCCAGCCGGTCCAGGGTGGCGTTGACGGTGACGGCCAGCCGGGCCACCTCGTCGCCGGTGTGCGGGACGGGGACCCGGCGGTGCAGGTCATGGCCGGTGATCTCGGCGACCTCGGCCCGGATCGCCTCCACCGGGCGCAGTGCCCGGCCGGTGACCCGCCAGGTGACGGCCGCGACCAGCAGCACCAGCACCGGGACGCCGACGGCGAGCGCGGTGCCGGTGGTGTCCCCGGCGGCGTCCACGTCGCGCAGCGAGGTGCTGGCGTGGACGACGAGATAGCCGTCCGGGCCGGTAACGGGCATGGTGATCACCCGCGACCGGTGCTCCTGCATCCGCGGCACGGGCATCAACGGCTGGGCGCCCTGGGCGGGTTGGGGCTGCTCCTTTGCGGCGGGCGGTACCGGCGGCGGGGCGAGGGGGTGCGCCAGCAGGTCCGGGGTGGCGGCGACCGGGCGGCCCTGGCCGTCCACCACCCAGATGGAGGTTCCGCCGTGCAGGGGGAGGATCGGCGACAGGTGCTCGCGGGCGGCCAACTCGACCACCTTGCCTGCCTGTTCGACCGCGGAGTCCTGGGCGGTGCGGAGCAGGTTGGCGTGGAGCACGGCGAGCAGCGCGGCCGAACTGCCGCCCAGCGCGAGCGTCACCACGGCGGTGGCGGCGAAAGTGGCCCGGGCCCGCACCGAGCGCGGCAGCAACCGCCGCAGGCGCGGCGGGACTTGGAGGCGGCGGAGGGCCGGGAGGCGGTGCACGCGGTCAGCCACCGTCCGCCGCCAGCCGGTAGCCCGCGCCGCGGACGGTGCCGACGGCGCTGCGGCCGAACGGGGCGTCGATCTTGCGGCGCAGCGCGCTGATGTGGACCTCGACGATGTTCGGGTCGCCGTCGTAGGCCGAGTCCCAGACCCGCTCCAGGATCTCGCGCTTGGAGACCACCCCGCCGGCCGCCCGGGCCAGGCACTCCAGGACCGCGAACTCGCGGGCGGTGAGCCGCACTTCGGTGCCCGCGCGGGTGCAGGTGTGGCGGGCCGGGTCGATCGCCAGGTCGCCGAACTCCAGGGTCTGCGGCAGACGGCGGCCGGTCCGCCGGACCAGGGCGCGCAGCCGGGCCACCAGCACCACGTACGAGAACGGCTTGGACAGGAAGTCGTCGGCGCCGGTGTCCAGCGCCTCGGCCTCGTCGAGTTCGCCGTCCTTGGCGGTGAGCATCAGGATCGGGGTGTCGTCGCCGGCAGCCCGCAGCCGGGCGCAGACCCGGTAGCCGTTCAGGCGGGGCAGCATGATGTCGAGCACGATCACGTCGTAGTCGTGCTCGGTGGCCAGCCAGAGGCCGTCCTCGCCGTCGTGGGCGACATCGACGGCGAACCCCTCGGCCCGCAGGCCGCGTTGCAGTGCGGCGGCGAGCCGCCGTTCGTCCTCGACCACCAGTACGCGCATGGGGACCAGCCTGGCAGGCGCCGGATCCGGCGGTGGGGGCGGCTTCAGCTTGGCTTCAGGCGGGTGGCGGCATGCTGGGCGCCCGGCCGGCGGATTCGGTCCCGGCCGGGTCGTCGAGGGGAAGTGGGACGCAGATGTCCGAGCCGCAGTCGCCGGAGTCGTTCGAGTCCAGTGCCGAGGAGAAGGTCGCCGCGGCGGCCCGACCGACGCTGCGCAAGCGATACATCCGGCTGCCGGAGCGGCGAGGCCGCCGCTGGGTGCTCGGCGCGGCCGTCGCGCTGGTGCTGGGGGTCGGTGTGGTCGGCGCCGCCGCGGTGGCGGCGCACCACTCCGGCCGGGAACGGCCGCCGATCGCCCCGTTCGCGATGCGGGAGCCGGGGGCTCCCGGGGCACCGAACGCATGGGGAAGCGATTACGGGAAGCACCGGAACGGGGAGCAGAAGGGCGACGGGAAGGCGGCGCACCGCGGCGCCCAGGGCGACGGGAAGGCGCAGCCGGGTAGCGGGAAGGCGCAGCCGGGCGGCCGGGCGGCGAAGCTCGCGCCGGCCGCGCTGCCGGCCGTGCCCGCCGATCAGGCGGTGGCCAAGGCGGCCGGCGCGGTGCCCGGCGGCAAGGTGGACGCGCTGTCGGTGGTGGGCCGGGAGGGCGGCGGCAGCTCCTGGGCGGTCGAGGTGCTCGGCACGGACGGCGTCCGCCACCAGGTGGTGGTGGATGGCACCGATGGGTCGATCACCGCCAACACCGTCGTGAACGGCCGCTGACCGTACCCGAAGGCCCCGCCGCAGGACCGAGAACCGCGGCGGGGCGTTCCGGGCGGACCGTGAGTGGTCAGCCCTTGCCGATCACCGTCACGTCCAGGCGGTCGGCTGCGTAGTCGGCGCGGATCACCTTCTTGTCGAACTTGCCCACCGAGGTCTTCGGCACCGCCTCGATCACCGACCAGCGTTCCGGCAGCTGCCAGGAGGCGACCCGCTCGGCCAGGAAGGCGCGCAGTTCGGGGAGGCCGACGGTGGCGCCGGGGCGCAGGACGACGGTGGCGAGCGGGCGTTCGCCCCACTTCTCGTCGGGGACGGCCACCACGGCGGCCTCGGCCACCTGGGGGTGGGCCATCAGGTGGTTCTCCAGGGCCTGCGAACTGATCCACTCCCCGCCGGACTTGATCACGTCCTTGGCCCGGTCGGTGAGGGTCAGGTAGCCGTCGGCGGTGATGGTGCCGACGTCGCCGGTGCGCAGCCAGCCGTCGGGGCTGAACTTGTCCTCGGGACGCTCGGGCTCGCCGTTCGCGCCGCCGAAGTACGCCCCGGCGATCCACGGGCCGCGCACCTCCAGCTCGCCCTCGGCGACGCCGTCGTGCGGCATCACCTCGCCGCCGGGGCCGATCAGCCGGGCCTCCACGGAGGCGGGGAAGACGCCCTGGGTGATCCGGTAGGTCCACTCGTCCTCGCCGGTGACGCCGGCCGGCGGGTGGGCGACGGTGCCCAGCGGGGAGGTCTCGGTCATGCCCCAGGCGTGGATGACCCGGATGCCGTGCCGCTCCTCGAAGGCCTTCATCAGCGCGGGCGGGCAGGCCGAGCCGCCGATGACGACGGACTTCAGCGTGGAGGTGTCGTAGTCGCCGGCGTCCAGCTCGTCCAGCAGGCCGTTCCAGATGGTCGGGACGGCGGCGCCGAAGGTCGGCTTCACCCGGTCGATCATCGCGGCCAGCGGCTTGGGCTGCAGGAAGCGGTCCGGCATCAGCAGGCTGGAGCCCGTCATGAACGCCGCGTGCGGGATGCCCCAGGCGCCGACGTGGAACATCGGCACCACCGGCAGCACGATGTCGCGGGGGGTCAGGCCGAAGCTGGCGGGGGCGATGATCTGCATCGAGTGCAGATAGATCGACCGGTGGCTGTACACCACGCCCTTGGGGTCGCCGGTGGTGCCGGACGTGTAGCAGAGCACGGCGGCCTGCTTCTCGTCGATGTCGGTCTGCCACGGGTAGTCGGTCGGGCGGCCCTCGATCAGCGCCTCGTAGTCGTGCACCGTCCCCTCGAAGCCCGCCAGCAGCGCCGGGTCGTACGGGCCGGAGACCACCAGGTGGCGGACGACGTCGGCGAGCTTGGGCAGGACGGCGGCGAGCAGCGGCAGCACCGAGCCGTTGACGATCACCACCCGGTCCGCGGCGTGCCGGACGATGTACTCCAGCTGGTTGGCGGGCAGCCGCAGGTTCAGGGTGTGCAGCACCGCTCCCATGGAGGGGATCGCCAGGTACGCCTCCTGGTGCTCGGTGTTGTTCCACATCAGCGTGGCCACCACGCTGCCGTCCGTGACCCCGAGTTCGTCCCGGAGGGCGTGGGCGAGCTGTGCGGCGCGGCCGCCGACCTCGGCGAAGGTCCGCACGACCGGGCCGTTCTCGGTCCAGGTGGTGACGGTCGACCGGCCGTGGATGGTGGCCCCGTGCTGCAGAATCCGGGCGACAGTGAGTGGAACGTCCTGCATCGTGCTGTACACCAGGGGTCCTCCTTGACCGGCCGGCGGATTGTTACCCGCAGGTAGTAGGCGATGCCTCCGATTGTTTCCCCGGCACACCCACGCTGTCAGTAGCCGCAACCGAGATGAGACCGACGCCGCCGACCTGCGCGGCTTTCCGTCTCCGCGCGTGTCCGTCCGGGTCCGCGGCGTGTTCGGAATGCGGGGCACGTCACAGTTCCATGGTCGCGCGGCGGGGTCGCTGACCGGTCGTCAGTTCGCCCGGGCGGCCCGCGCCGCCGACGGCCCGCAGGCCTTGATTCGCCCCTCAGTGCACCCCGGCTTGCCTCTGGCGGTAACCGTCTTTGACCAAAGGCACTCCTTACGACACACTCGATCTCATGCCAGGCACCTCCCTCACCGTCGAAAGCACCACCGACATCCGCGCCATCGCCTCCGTTTCCAAGGTCACCAGTTCCGGCCGAGCCCGGGCAAGCGGAATGCGACGACGGCTGGGCGGTATCCCGGCACCGGTGCTGTGCGTGGTCTCGATGGTGGCGGTCCAGCTCGGTGTGGCGGCCTCCAAGCCGCTGTTCGGGGTGCTGGGGGTGGCCGGCGCGACCTTCCTGCGGATCTCCTTCGCCGCCATCGTGCTGCTCGCCTTCACCCGCCCCCGGCTGCGCGGCCGCAGCAAGCGCGACCTGGCGCTGGCCGGACTGCTCGGCGTGGCGTCCGCCGGCATGACCCTGCTGTTCGCCGCGGCCGTCGACCGGCTGCCGATGGGCACCGCCGCCACCATCGAGTTCCTCGGCCCGCTCGCCGTCGCCCTGGTCTTCGCCCGGCGCGCCGGACACGTGCTGTGGGCGATGCTCGCCGCCGGCGGCGTGGTGCTGCTCACCCTGTTCGGCCACGGCGAGTCCGGCTCCAGCCTGGACCCGGTCGGCCTGGCCTGCGCCTTCGGGGCGGCCGCCTGCTACTCCGGCTACATCCTGTTCACCGACAAGGTCGGCGCCGCGTTCAAGGGCTTCGAGGGCCTGGCGGTCTCCTTCACCGTCGGCATGGTGGTGCTCGCCCCGTTCGGCGCCGCCGAGGCGATGCACGGCCTGTCCGGCTCCGACTCCCCCGCCCTGCTGCTGCTCGCGATCGCGGGTGTCGCCCTGCTCTTCCCGGTGCTGCCGTACGCGCTGGAGATGGTCGCGCTGCGCCGGATGTCCCAGCGGGTGTTCAGCGTGATCGTCAGCCTGGACCCGGCGGTCAGCGCGCTGGTCGGGCTGCTGGTGCTCGGCCAGGTGCTGGGCCTGCCGCAGTTGTTCGGCATCTTCTGCGTGGTGGCCGCCAGCGTCGGGGCCACGCTCACCGCCAGGCGGTAGGGCCTCCGCGGTAGGGCTTCCTCTTCCGAACACCCCTCGGGGGCGCGGTGCCGTTCGCGGCTGCCGCGCCCCCGAGGGGTTTCTGCTCGTCCTGCTCCCCGAGGCGGGTGACCCTTTCCACTCCCGGGTACTCCGGCGGTCCGTGCTCGGGCCGGTCCGGCGCCCCCGCCGGCCCGGCCGCACCTCCCGCCGGGAGGTCAGTAGCGCGCCATGGATTTCCTCCGTGCTGCCGATGTCCGGTTCCGATGGTCACAGCTGATGACCGTGAATCACTGTCCTGCACTTCCCTGCACTTCCTGGGAACAGAATTCCGCAACAAATCGACAAAGCACCAGCACCACTGGGCCTTTTCCCTCGTTCGCGTGATACCGAGGTCGCCGCACGAGGTGGCCGGCCGCTGGTTGCATGGCTGTTGAGCTGCGCTTCTGCCCGGACGGCGGAGCGCAGGCCGCCGCTTTCCGGCGAGTCGTTCCACCCCGCAGGCGCACGAATGGTGCGCCCGCGCCCCGGTAACAGCCGAGATGACCGTCAAATGTCGATTTTTATCCGCACGCCAGGGGCAATGGAAATCCGATCCGAATTCAGAACGATTCTCAGATCATCTTTCCCGGGTTGAGCAGACCCAGCGGATCGAAGACCGCCTTGATCTGCCGCTGCAGCTCCAGCCCGACCGACCCCAGCTCCCGGGCCAGCCACTCGCGCTTCAGCAACCCGATGCCGTGCTCGCCCGTCACCGTGCCGCCCAACTCCAGGCCGAGCGCCATGATCTCGTCGAAGGAGATCCGGGCCCGCTCCACCTGCTCCGGATCCTTGGCGTCGAAGATCACCACCGGGTGGGTGTTGCCGTCGCCCGCGTGCGAGACCACGCCGATGGTCAGCCCGTGCCGCTCGGCGATCTCCGCGACGCCGTTCAGCATCGCGGCCAGCGCGCTGCGCGGCACCGCCACGTCGTCGATCATCGTGGTGCCCATCCGCTCCAGCGCGGGCAGCGCCAGCCGGCGGGCCTGGAGCAGCAGTTCGGACTCCGCCCGGTCCTCGGCCGGCACCACCTCGGTGGCCCCGGCGGCCGTGCACAGCGCGCCGACCGCGGCCAGCAGCTCGCGCTGGTCCGGGCCGTCGAAGGCGACCAGCAGCAGCGCCCTGGTGGACTCCGGCAGCCCCATCTGCGCCATCTCGTTGACCGCCCGGACGGTGGTGGCGTCCATCAGCTCCATCAGCGAGGGCGTGAACCCGGCGGCCATCACATCGCACACCGCCCGCCCGGCGGCGTCCACCGAGTCGAACTCGGCCGCCAGCACCAGCTGCGGGCCGGGCGCGGGACGCAGCGCGAGCACCGCCTCGACCACCACGCCGAGGGTGCCCTCGGAGCCGACCAGCAGCCTGGTCAGGTCGTAGCCCGCCACGCCCTTGGCCGTGCGCCGGCCGGTCCGCAGCAGTCGGCCGTCGGCCAGCACCACGTCCAGGCCGAGCACGTACTCGCTGGTCACGCCGTACTTCACGCAGCACAGGCCGCCGGCGCCGGTGCCGATGTTGCCGCCGATGGTGCAGGACTCCCAGCTCGACGGGTCCGGCGGGTAGGCCAGCTGCTGGGCCTCGGCGGCCCGGGACAGTTCGGCGTTGACCACGCCGGGCTGCACGATCGCGATCCGGTCGACCGGGTCCAGGTGCAGGATCCGGTTCATCCGGGTCAGCGAGAGCAGGATGCAGCCGTCGACGGCGTTCGCGCCGCCGGACAGGCCGGTGCGCGCGCCCTGCGGCACCACCGGCACCCGCAGTTCGGTGGCGGTGCGCATCACGTGCTGCACCTGCTCGACCGTCTCCGGGAAGACCAGCACGGCCGGCTCGCCCGCCTCGCAGAATCCCGCCATGTCGCGGGCGTACGCGCCCGTGACGTCCGGGTCCACCGCGACGGCGCCGTCCGGCAGTCCCTTGCTCAGCCGCTCGACCAGCTCACTCACGACAACCTCCACTCGTTCCGCCCGCACTCTCCTCCCCCGCCCGGCCCCCCGCAATCGTCACCGGCCACTGTCGGGCTGTCGGTCGGTTCGGGCACCCTGGTACCCATGCGCGCACCCCGTGTCCAGTGCCCCGCCTGCGGCCGTCCGGTCGCCCTCATGCCCACCCGCCGCACCGGCTACGGCATCGTCCACGACCACAAACGCGACCGCCGCTCGCTGGTGCTGTGCGACGGCAGCATGCGCCAACTCCCGTTCAGCGACGCCACCCTGTGGCAGGACGCGCTGCCCGGCCTGCCCGCCCAGGACGGCGAACCCACGCTGTTCTGACGGCCCGTCGCCCCGGGGCTGGCCAGTACCGGACGCCACGAGTAGCGTCCCCGTGCGACGGTTCGTCCTGGGGGGCACGACATGGCGTACGACGACGGCACGCGGTACCAGTACCTGGAGTCGCTCGACTCGACCCGGACGACCTGGCCCGGGCCGGAGCGCACGGCCGAGGGGCACGAGGACGAGCTGCACCTGCAGATCTTCACCGAGGTGCTGATGACGCTGGCGCTCGGCCGCGAGGTGGTCGTCCCGCAGTCGTACGCGTTCGACTCGTTCGGGTTCCAGCGGGTCGCGGCCACCGTGCTGCGGGCCCGGGACAGCGGCGCGGCAGGCGAACACCCGTTCCGGCTCCATCTGTTCGGGGTGCGCTCGTACGAGGAGGCGGTGGCCGGCATCCTCGCCCAGGCGGGCGATCCGGCCAGTCCGTTCCTGAGCAGCCTGCTGCCCGAACTCAACGACCCCACCGAATACGGCCTCGACCCCGGCGACGTGCGGGAACAGGCCGCCGACTTCGACCGGCTGCTGAACGCCGAATGGCTCGACCCGGAGCGGGCCGACGGGCTGGCGGTGGTCCGCGACGAGTTCCGGCACCTCCCCCGGGTCGCCGCCCGGCCGCCGGCCCGGCTGTACGCGCTCGGCGAGCTGGTGCTCGCCGCCGTCGACGAGACCTCGCCGATGGGCCGGGCGGTGGCGGACCTGCCCGAGCCGTACCGGGAGGTGCACGCCACGGTGGCCACCGCGATCCGCCGGCTCGGCGCCGACCGCCCGCACACGTTCCACCACCGCAGCCGGCTGCGACTGGCCCGGCCGTGGCCCGGCGACGCCGCCGGACGGACCCCCGAGGAGATCGTCGGCGGGCCGGAGACCCTCGGCCTGCTGGTGGAGTTCGTCGACACCCTCTACAACCTGATCGTGGTGGACTCCATCGGCGTCGCCGACACCACCCTCAGCACCGGCCAGGGCCACGACGACAACCGGCTCGCCGCCCGCGCCACCGCCCAGGAACTCGCCCTCGCCCAGTACCGCCACCGGGCCGGACGAACCCTCCCGGAGACCGACGAGACCTCGGACGGGCCACTGTTCGAGGTGAAGGTCGGCGCGGCGGCAGGCCTCACCGACGAACGGGTACGGGCCCGGATGGCGGCGCTGCGCACCGACGCCGCCGACGCGATCGCCGCCCTGCTGCAGGCCCGCGCCGAACGCGGCCGCACCGCCAAATCGCCGTTCTGGCAAGGCATCGAGCGGCTGCGCGCGGCCGAGGACCCGCTCTCCGCGCGCAAGGCGCTGGACGCCCACCTGAGCCGGGTCGCCGCCATCCTCGGCGACCGGACCGGCCTCGTCCCGATCGGCGGGATGGCCGTCGAACTGATCCTCACCGCGGCGGGCACGGTCGGCCCCGCGCTGGCCACCGAGGTGTGGAAACTGCCCGGGCTGGTCGGCTACCCCGCGATGGCGGCCGGCGCCGTCGGCAACGTCCTGTACCGCAAGGGCAAGGAGAATGTGGCACGCCGGCTCTCCACCCGGCGGCTGGCGTGCGCGCTGGGACGAGTCGTCGACGTGAGGAGCTGACGCCATGACAGACACCGAGCACCCGGACGCCATCCGCCGCACCCGCGAAGTCCTCGCGTACCGCAACAGCTTCGTCGACGTCTACGACGACGAGGTCGCCTTCCCAAGCGGGACCGCCGGGCACTACCTGAGGATCCGTCACCGCGACGAGGGCCTCGGCGTGGTGATCATCCCCGTCCACGGCGACCTGATCGGACTGGTCCGCACCTACCGCTACCCGCTCGGCCGCCCCCAGTGGGGCCTGCCCCGCGGCTTCTCACAGAGCGCCGACCCGCTGGTCACCGCGCGGGCCGAACTGCACGAGGAACTCGGCGTCCCCAACGCCGAGTTCGAACTCCTCGGCACCATGACCCCCGACTCCGGCCTGCTCGCCAGCACCGTCGCGATCGTCCACGCCACCGTCCGCGACACCCCCTCCGGCACCCCGCTGCTGCCCGACGAAGTCACCGAAACCCGCTGGCTCCCCCTCCCCGACCTCCGCCACTGGATCACCACCGGCCACCTCGACGACGGCATGACCCTCGCCGCCCTCACCCTCGCCCAGGCCCACCGCCGCCTCCCCTGACGGCCCCTCACCCCGCGGACGCCGAACGGCCCCCGACCGGAAACTGCAGGTCGGGGGCCGTTCTCATGCGCGGAGGGTGTGGGATTTGAACCCACGGTGACCAGAGGCCACGACAGTTTTCAAGACTGTTCCCTTAGGCCGCTCGGGCAACCCTCCTCGGCGGAGGCCAGCCTAACGGGTCGGGGCGGGTTCGGTGCACTCCGTTGCGGAGGGGTCAGTTGTCGCCCTTGCGTTCGCCGAGGGTGACGGTGGTCTTGGCGGCCTTGCCGTCGCGGGTGTACTCGACCTCGACCTTCTCGCCGGGCTTGTGCGTCCAGATCTCGCTGACCAGGGTCGGGCCGCTGTCGATGGAGATGCCGCCGAGCTTGGTGATGACGTCGCCGGCCTTCAGGCCGGCCTGGTCGGCGGGGCCGCCGGGGGTGACGGCGGGGGTGTCGCGGACGGGGGCGGTGGCGATCTGGGCGCCGTCGCCGCGGTAGTCGTCGTTGCGCAGGACGCCGAGGATCGCGTAGACGGGGGTGCCGTCCTTGATCAGGGTCTGGGCGACCCACTTGGCCTGGTTGATCGGGATGGCGAAGCCGAGGCCGATGGAGCCGGCCCGGCCGGAGCCGCTGGTGTTCGACTGGATCGCCGAGTTGATGCCGATGACCGAGCCGGAGCCGTCGAGCAGCGGGCCGCCGGAGTTGCCGGGGTTGATCGACGCGTCGGTCTGCAGGGCGTTCATGTACGAGGAGTTGGCGCCGGTCTCGTCGCCGGAGGCGACCGGGCGGTCCTTGGCGGAGATGATGCCGGTGGTGACGGTGCCTTCGAGGCCGTAGGGCGCGCCGATGGCGATGGTGGAGTCACCGATGGCGACCTTGTCGGAGTCGCCGAGCGGCAGCGGGACGAGCTTGTCCTTGGGCGGGTTGTCGAGGCGGATCACCGCGACGTCGTAGCCCTCGGCGCGGCCGACCACGGACGCGGTGTACGAGGACCCGTCGGAGAACTTGACGGAGAGCTTGCCGCCCTTGGCGGCGGGCGCGACCACGTGATTGTTGGTCAGGATGTGGCCCTCGGTGTCGAAGACGAACCCGGTGCCGGTGCCGGACTCGCTGGAGTTCGAGGCCTTGATGGTGACGGTGGACGGCAGCGCCTTGGCGGCGATCCCGGCGACGGACTCGGGGGCCCGGTCCAGGGTCTGGTGGGCGTTGCCGACGCTGACGGTGGTACTGGTGTGCTTGGTGCCGCTGTCGCCGTTCCCGCCGGAGACGCTCGCGCCGATCGCGCCACCGGCCAGGCCGGCCACCAGGGCGACCGCCGCGACCAGCGCGACCAGGCCGCCGCGCTTGCTCTTGCCGGAGCCGCCGCCCGGAGCGGGCTGCGGGCCGCCCCACGGCGCACCCGGCTCGCCCGGCTCGCCAGGCCCGCCGACGCCGCCCGGACCGCCGGCCGGGTGGCCCCAGCCACCCACCGGGTGACCGGCGCCGAACGGGTGCTGCCCTTCGCCGGGGACGCCGGGGACGCCAGGGACGCCCGGGGTGCCCTGCGGGTCGTGGGCGACCGCGGTCGGCGCGAACGGGTTGGCCGCCACGGGCTGGGCATCCGGGGCCGACGCGTAGGGGTTGGCCGGCGCCTCCTGGGCGTGCGGCGGCACGGCCGGGGTGACGGTGGTCGGCGTGTAGGGGCTGGGCGGCTCGCTGACGCTGCCGTACGGGTTCTGGAACGGCGGCGGCGCGTCCACCGGAGCCGGAGCCGGAGCCGAGGCCGGAGCCACCGGCGGGGCCACCGGCGCGGCGGGGACCTTCCCGAGCTGCATGGTCTGGTCGGACACCGGCGCGGCGGGCGCGGGCGCCGCCGGGGCCGCCGGCAGCACCGGCGGCGGGGCGTCGAGGTAGGAGGGAGCGGGCGCGGGCGTTCCGGCGGTGGCGGCGGCCGCCTCGGTGCCGGTGGCCTCGGGGGCCTTCTCCGGCGGGGTGGTACCACTCGCGTGCTCGGTGCTCACGGACGACCTCCATCGCTGACAGAACCTTGGGCTGCGGTCCGTCGCTCGGTCGGCGCGGCCACAGCCTCGGGGCACAGTTTTTCCTATGCCGGATTCGGACACCGTAAGCGGGCCCCTGAAGAAATCATGAGAAGCCTTAGGCCTCGCTGACATGGACATCAGTGGTCCCGCGATGCGGACGCCGTTCCCCCCGGCCTTGGCGTTCTCCCACCCGGAGGCTAGCCTGTCGCTCCTGTAAACCGAAGAACGTCGCGGGAGCTTGGACCAGCCAGGCTGAGAGTGCGCCGGATCGACCGTAGGGCATGGCGGTGTCGCCACCCCGGTCGAGGGGGCGCTGACCGCCGGAACCTGTCCGGGTAATGCCGGCGTAGGGAGTATCGGCCATGACGGCTGTTCCGTCTGCCCCAATTTCCGATCTTGAGACGGCCGCGCGGGCCGAGGCCCCGCTGACCCTCGACACGGCGCCGCCGCGGACGCTGGATTTCCGGGCGCTGTTCGCGCTGTGGGCGAACCTCGGGGTGAGCCTGATCGGGTTCACCAGCGCCGCGACGGTGCTGGGCAAGCAGGGCCACGAGCTGGGCTTCACCGCGGCCGTGACGGCGATCGTGGCGGGTACCGCGATCGGCACCGCGATGCTCGCGGTGGCGGCGCTGGTGGGCGCCCGCACGGGCGCGCCGGCCATGGCGGTGCTGCGCGGCCTGTTCGGCACCCGGCTGTCGTACGTGCCGACGGTGCTGAACATCCTGCAGTGCGTCGGCTGGGGCGTGTACGAGCTGACGGTGATCGCCTGGGGCGCCCAGACGGTGGCCGGCACCGAGGGCTGGCGCTGGCTGTTCGTGCTGCTGGCGGGCGTGCTGACGACGGTGCTGACGATCTGGCCGCTGGGCGCGATCGCGGTGCTGCGCAAGTACGTGGCCGTCGCGGTCGGTGTGGCGATGGTGTACTTCACGGTGCAGTTCGCCCGGCTGGGCTTCCCGGACCCGGGTGCGGGCAACTGGGACGGCTTCCTGTCGGCGACGGACGCGGTGATCGCGGTGTCGATCTCGTTCGTCCCGCTGGCCGCCGACTACACCCGGCACGCGCGCACCTCGGCGAGCGCGTTCTGGGGGACGTTCTCCGGCTACACGGTGGCCCAGGTGTGGTGCTACGTGCTGGGCGTGGTGGCGCTGCTGCAGTCCGGCGGCGACCCGGAGAAGATCCTCGGCTCGTTCACCGGCGTGGCCGCGGGCTGGGCGTTCCTGCTGGTGCTGGTGCTGCGCGAGTCGGACCAGTCGTTCGCGAACGTGTACTCGACGGCGATGTCGATCCACAACCTGTGGCCGAAGGTGGACCGGCGGGTGCTGACCGGCGGCATCGGCGTGCTGGTGACGGTACTGGCGCTGCGCATCAAGGAGTTCACCGACTCGTACTACGCGTTCCTCGGCCTGATCGGGTCGGTGTTCGTGCCGCTGTTCGCGGTGCTGGCGGTGGACTATTTCCTCGGGGCCGGCCGGCGCGGCTGGAACCTGACCCAGGACGCCCCGGCGCGCTGGGTGATGCTGGCGCCGTGGGCGCTGGGCTTCGCGGTGTACCAGTTCCTGGCGCCGACCGCGGTGGCCGGCTGGTGGACGGACCTGTGGACGCAGGCGCAGGAGGCCGTGCACTTCACCCCGCAGGCGTGGAGCTCGGCCTCGCTGTTCTCGTTCCTGGTGGCGGCGCTGGCGACCGGCGCGGTGGCGGCCGTGGAGCGCCGCAAGGGCTGACGCCGCATCAAGGGCTGTTCACCGCGGTGTTGCCGGATCGGAAGCCACCCGTCATCCGGTGCCGCGTAGGCTGGTTGACGTGAACACCCAGCACAGCGCCTCGGCCCCGCTCCCCGCTCCGATCGACCGCTCCGCGGTCAAGGTGATCGCCCACCGAGGGTCCTCCGCGGCCCTTCCGGAGCACACCGAGGAGGCATACAAGCGGGCGCTGGAGGAGGGCGCGGACGGGCTGGAGTGCGACGTCCGGGTCACCGCCGACGGGCAGTTGGTGTGCGTGCACGACCGCAACGTCCGCCGCACCTCGGACGGGCAGGGCGTGGTGTCGACCATGACGCTGGCCCAGCTGTCCGCGCTGGACTTCGGCTCGTGGAAGCACCCGGAGCAGCCGCAGCGCAGCTCCGTGCTGACCCTGGAGCGGCTGCTGGAGCTGGTCGCGGACACCGGGCGGCGGGTGGAGCTGGCCATCGAGACCAAGCACCCGGTGCGGTACGCGGGCCGGGTGGAGTCCGAACTGCTGCGGATGCTCGGCCGGTTCGGGCTGCTGCCGGCCGCGCCGGAGGAGTCCACGGTGCGGGTGATGAGCTTCTCGGAGCTCGCCCTGCACCGGGTCCGCCGGAACGCCCCGGCGGTGCCCCGGGTGTACCTGTGGGAGCGCCCGGTGCCGCTGCTGGGCCGCACCAAGGCGCTGCCGGGCGGCGCGTCGATCGCCGGCCCGGGCATCTCGCTGGTACGCCGCGACCCGGACCTGATCCGGGCGCTGCGCCGGGCCGGCCACCGGGTGCACGTGTGGACGGTGGACCGCCCCGAGGACGTCGAACTCTGCCTGGAACTGGGTGTGGAGGCGCTGATCACCAATCGACCGGCCGACGTACTGGCCCAGTTGGGCCGCTGACCGCGCGACCGGCAGGTGGCACCCGCGCCCCATAGGCGTGACAGAAATACCGAACGGGGTATTTCCTGTTGGCCATTCGGACAAGCCCCCCGGTGAGGCCGGAGGTGAGACGCTCCTCACCTTTTGGCCGCCCGTCGTGCGGATCTCGTTAATGCCGCGATCGGATCGTCGAACTCCCGTTTCCGATGCATTAACGGCGGGCATCCATCCCTCGGCAGAAGCTGAAGGAGGTCCGGGGGTGGCGTTGATGGTGGCGCGAGCTTTGCCAGTTCAGGCCGGGTCGACCTCATCGGCCATGGCCGTTCCGCACGGTCCGGCCAGTGTTTCGACCGCGCGGCGGAGGCTGCGCAACGATCTCGGTGATCGCTCGATACCGGACGGGGTGATTGACGACGCGGTGTTGATCCTCTCCGAACTGCTCAGCAATTCCTGTCGTCATGCCAGACCGCTGCCGGCCGATGATCCCGACGAGGCGGACAGATCGTCCGAGTGGCATCCGCACGGCGATGACGACGCGGAGATCGGTACGGTGCTGTGGAGTTGGCGGATGCGCGGGGACGGTCTGCTGACCCTCGAGGTGACGGACGGTGGGGCGACCACCCGGCCGGTGCCGGCCAGCCCGTCGGTGTCGGCACACGGCGGCCGGGGGCTGAGCATCGTCGGCAAGCTGGCCCGGGACTGGGGGGTGCGGCACGCCCCCGGTCAGGTGACGGTGTGGGCGGAGCTGCCGGCGTTCGAGCAGGTGGTGGGCGGCGGGGAGCGGCGCAGCGCCTGAATCCCGGGCCGCGGGCGAAGTAGGCTGCGCGGTGCAAAGTCCGACGTCCCCGGGAGAGCCGCACCATGGCCAAGAAGGCCGCGAAGAAGCAGCCCAGCCAGTCCACCGTCGTCGAGGGCGAGATCCCGGTCGTCGGAGCGCGCGAGGCGTGCCCGTGCGGCTCGGGCCGCCGGTACAAGGCCTGCCACGGCCGCGAGGCGGCGCACGCGGTGCAGGAGTTGGTGCACCGGCCGTTCGAGGGCCTGCCGGGCGAGGCGGACTGGGTGGCGCTGCGCGAGCTGGTGCCGGCCGCCACCGTGCCGCTGACGCTGGCCGCCGGGGTGGCCGAGGAGGCCGTCGGCACCGTCCCGTCGGTGACGCTGGCGACGGTGCTGCCGCTGGCCTGGCCGGCGCTGCGCCGGGCGGACGGCTCCATCCTGCTGGGCCTGCAGACCCAGTCGTCCTCGGGCGACCTGAGCCGTGACCTGGCGGACGCGCTGGAGCTGGCGCTGGCGACCGAGCCGGGCACCCCGGTACCGGCCCGCCGGACCAACCCGGGCGGCCGCCGCCTGCAGGAACTGCTCGACACCACGGCCGATTTCGTGCCCACCGTGTTCACCGGGTTCGAATTCTGGCTGGAGGACGCCGAGTCGGCGACCGGCGAGGTGGCGGCGTCGCTGGAGCGGGCGAACGCCTCGGCGATCCCGACCGAGAAGCTGGCCGGCGTGGACTCCGCGTACTGGTGCGGCACCCCGGACAAGAACCACCTGCGCTGGGTGATGACCGTGCCGGAGGAGCAGCTGCTGGACGCGCTGGCCCGGCTGACGGCGGCCGGCGAGAGCTCGCTGGGCGAGAACACCAAGCTGGTCGGCTCGTTCCGGGCGCACGGCCTGACCGTGCCGGTGTGGGACCTGCCGGTGGACATGACCGCCGCCGAGGTGGAGAAGCCCGCCGTCGAGTTCGCCGCGAAGCTGGCCGAGGTGCTGGCCGCGCCCGCGCCGCTGACCGCCGAGGAGCGCCGTGCCCGCGCCAACCTGGTGAACCGTCAGATCACCCTCAACTAGCAGGGCAGTGACCGGCGTCACATTTCCGCCAGACGGCCGAAAATCCCAAGGTCCTTTCGGCGTGGACAAATTGGCGCGGAGCCGGATCTTTGTTACTGTTTGAACAGTCCGACCGCTGGTGCATCCCCCGTCGCCAGCGGTCGGGCCTTTTTTGTCTCCGGGCCTACCCCGCAACGGACCTGACGGAAGGTCAGCAGTACGGCAGGGCGACCGCGCTCGCGGTGATCAACCCGCCCAGCAGGGTGCCGACCTCGGGCAGCCAGGGCCGGCCGTGGCCGGGGCGGCGTACCCAGTGCACCGGGCCCGCGCCCGTCCGCGAAGGCGGCAGCACCAGGTAGCCGCCCGGCCCGTGGTAGCGCAACGTACCCGGCACCCACGGCCGTTCGGACAGCAGCGCGCCCAGCTCCGGCAGCGTGTACGGCGCGGTCAGCAGCACGAACCGGCCCGGCGCGCCGAGCACCGGGCCGAACGGGACGCCGGTCTCGTCCAGATGCCGCAGCAGCCACGGCCCGGCCGCGCGGGGCAGGCTCACCGCGCACAGCGACCGGCCGGTGGCCGCCAGCACCGGCGCGCCCGGCGCGCGCCGCTCCCACCAGTGCCGGACCATCCGCGGATCGGTGGTGGCCGCCTCCAGCGGCGGGTCGCACGGGTGCGCGCCGGGCGCCGGACAGAGCCGGTCCGGGCACGAGCAGGCCGGTCCGCGCAGCGCCCGCGCCCCCGGCACCACCGGCCAGCCGCAGCCGACGGCGGCCTGCAGCGCGGCGGCCAGCGCCAGCGTCCGGCCTCGGCGGCCCGGCCACCACTGGCCGACCCGCTCGGTCAGCGGCTCTTGGCTGTGTCGGCGCATGGCGGCTCGTTCCTCTCCGCGTCGGTCGGCCTGGGCCGGGGGTGCGGGCGGGTGCGGGCGCGCTCATGCCCACGCCGCTCCGCTGGAACGAGAATCCCCCATACGTCCGGATGGACGCGCCTCCGCCGACGCCGGTTCCACCGTACGAGTGAGTGCCCGGCGCCCCGGGTGGCACCTGCGGGGCCTCGCCGTACGATCCCTGGCACGTTCGGCCCGTCGCAGTCCTGGACATGCCCCGATCGGCCTGTGTACAAGTGGGGGAATCGTGCCGAGTAGTGAGTAAAGACATCGTTTTCGGTCGGTCTCGGGGCTCCTGCGTGACACGTTCCGGATTGTGGGGAGTTGCGACATGACCGACGTCCAGCCGCTGGCGGCCGAGGCCCTGAGGTCCGAGCCGGTGCTGCTGCCGGAACTCGGCGAGGTGCCCTCGGCGGATCTGCAGGACCGTTTGGCCGGATGGCTGTCCGATTTCACCAGCCTCCAGGAGCACTTGGAGCTGCTGGCCCGGGCCGACGGGCTGCCCGGCACCCTCGACGCGCTGCTGGACTCCGGCGCGGCACTGCTCGGCGCCCGCCGCGGCCTGGTGGTCACCCTGCGGCCCGGGCCGGCCCGCACGCTGGCCCGGCCGGTCGGCCTCGGCCTGGATCCGGCGACGCTCGGCCAGCTGGAGACCATCCCCGCCGAGCACGGCCCGTTCGCCGACCTGCTCAGCCTCCCCGGCGCCACCGGCCGGCTGCTGATCTCCGACCTGGCCACCGACCCGACGGTCGGCCCCCGGTTCCGCGAGATCGCCGCCCGACTCGGCCTCGGCGCCTGCTACGCGCTGCCGCTGGCCACCGCACGCGAGGGCGCGCTCGGCGCCGCCGTCTGGTTCTACGACGAACCGGGCCGCCCCGACGAACGCCGCGAGCACCTGGTGCGCCGCTACTGCGAGTTCGCCTCCCCGCTGCTGGCCCGCCAGCTGGAGGCCGACCGGGCGGTGCGCGCCGCCGCCGCGCTGCGCCGCTCGCTGCTCCCCGACCACCTGGCCGCCCGGCCCGGCCTGCGGATCGCCGCCCGCTGCGTGCCCGCCGCGCTGGAGCACGCCGCGGGCAGCGACTGGTACGACGCGGTCCCGCTGCCGGACGACACCCTGGCGCTGACCGTCGGCAGCGTGCTCGGTGGCGGCCCCAGCGCCGGACCGGGCGCGGGCGTCGGCGCCGCCGCCGCGATGGGCCGGGTGCGGGCCGCGCTGCGCGCCTACGCGGTGCTGGAGGGCGAGGACCCGGTGTCGGTGCTCGGCGACCTCGAGCTGCTGCTGAAGACCACCGAGCCGACCCGTTCGGCGACCGCCGTGTACGCCAACGTCGACCCCGCCGAGCGCCGGATCGCGCTGGCCGGGGCGGCGAACTGCCCGCCGGTGCTGCTCACCCGGTACGGGGCGAACTTCGTCGAGACCTCGCTGTCCGCACCGCTCGGCATGCTCAGCTGCTGGGAGGCACCCGGGGTGGAGCTCACCGCGGAACGCGGCGACGTGCTGGTGCTGTACACCGAGGGCCTGGCCCGCCGGTTCGGGTCCAACCTGCACGCCGGGCAGAGCGCGCTGCGCCGGGCCGCCGCGGACGCCCCCCGCGACATCCGGCTGGACCCGGAGCGGCTCTGCGACCACCTGCTGGCCGAGGCCGGCGGCGAGGACCCGGGCGAGGACGACCTGGTGCTGCTGGCGGCCCGCTTCGAGTAGCACGAGCCGCCTCCCGAACAGCCTTTCTTCACTCGAACGGCCCTACGTACCATGGGGGCGACGTCCGCCCTCGCGCCCCGCGACCCGGGGAGTGCGGGGCGGTACCACGCGCAAGGAGGCGACGTAGTGACCGAGGACCGCAGCCCGGCGGAGTCCGAGAACCCCGAAGGGACCGCCGACGGCGAGAAGGACGAGCCGATCAAGAGCCGCAAGAACGGCCTGTACGACGGCGTCTCCGACGAACTCGCCGCGTCCATGCGTTCCGGCTGGGCCGACACCGAACTGCACGGCCTGCAGCCGGTCGCCCAGGCCTCGTACGCGGCCGAGCGCCGCGCCAAGCTGTCCGCCGTCTTCCCGGGCGAGCGGCTGGTCGTTCCGGCCGGCAACCTGCGCACCCGCGCCAACGACACCGAGTACGCGTTCCGCGCCGCCAGCGAGTACGTGCACCTGACCGGCAACCAGACCGAGGACGCGGTCCTGGTCGGCGAGCCCGTCGAGGGCGGCCACGAGTTCACGCTGTACCTGCTGCCGCGCTCCGACCGGGAGAACGGCGAGTTCTGGCTCAGCGGCCAGGGCGAACTGTGGGTCGGCCGCCGCAACTCGCACGCCGAGGCCGAGCAGCTGTACGGCCTGCCCGTGCGGGACGTCCGCAAGGCCGCCGAGGAGCTGGCCGCGGCCACCGTCCCGACCCGCATGGTGCGCGGCTACGACGCCGCCCTGGAGACCGCCCTCGCCGAGCAGCTCGACGCCGAGAAGGACGACGAGCTGACGGTGTTCCTGTCCGAGCTGCGCCTGGTCAAGGACGAGTGGGAGATCGGCGAGCTGCGGGCCGCCTGCACCTCGACCGTCAACGGCTTCACCGACGTGGTGCGCGAGCTCGGCCAGGCCGTCGCCACCTCCGAGCGCTGGATCGAGGGCACCTTCTGGCGCCGCGCCCGGGTCGAGGGCAACGACGTCGGCTACGGCACCATCGCCGCGGCCGGCCCGCACGCCACCACCCTGCACTGGGTGCGCAACGACGGTGACGTCCGCCCCGGCGAGCTGCTGCTGCTCGACGCCGGCGTGGAGACCAGCACGCTGTACACCGCCGACGTCACCCGCACGCTGCCGATCGACGGCCGGTTCAACCCGCTGCAGCGCAAGATCTACGACGCGGTGTACGACGCCCAGGAGGCCGGCATTGCCGCCGTCCGCCCCGGCGGAACCTTCCGCGACTTCCACGACGCCGCGCAGCGGGTGCTCGCCGAGCGCCTGCTGGAGTGGGGCCTGATCGACGCCTCGGTGTACGACGTGGAGAAGGTGCTGGAGCTCGGCCTGCAGCGCCGCTGGACCCTGCACGGCACCGGCCACATGCTCGGCCTGGACGTCCACGACTGCGCGCACGCCCGCCGCGAGAGCTACGTGGACGCGGTGCTGGAGCCCGGCATGGTGCTGACCGTCGAGCCCGGCCTGTACTTCCAGACCGACGACCTGACCGTCCCCGAGGAGTACCGCGGCATCGGTGTCCGGATCGAGGACGACATCCTGGTCACCGCCGACGGCAACGAGAACCTGTCGGTGGGCCTGCCCCGGCAGGCCGACGAGGTGGAGGCCTGGATGGCCTCGCTGAACGGCTGATCCCGTTGACCAGCTGATCATGCATCGCACCGAAGCCCCCGTCCGATCCGCCGGCGGGGGCTTCGGTGCGCTCAGTGCCGTCGGCCCCACCCGGAGCGGACGGCGGCGATCACGACAATCTTCTCGAAACGGGCACGGCCGGGCGTGAACATGGCTGCTCTCCGGAGTAGGGGTGTGGTGAGGTCCGCGAAGGGCGCTGCCGCTGCCCGCGCGTGCTGTCGACCCCATCCTCCCGGGCGGCCGCCGCTCAGTTCCAAAGGTTTTCCGCCACCGTCCGGTCAGCCTGCGGCACCGCCCGGACGCACCCGGTCCGCCCCGGCCCGGCGCGCGGCACGGCGGCGGCACGGGCCGCTACACTCGCCGCGTCCCGCCAACGGCCGCACCTGGAGCACCACATGGCCGAGCCCGTGCCCGTCACCATCGGAAAGCGCCCGGCGCCCGTGCACACCGTCGCCGTGTACGCCTTCGCGGGCATGGCCCCGTTCGAACTCGGGGTGGTGGTCGAGGTGTTCGCCCTCGCCCGCCCCGAACTCGCCGGGCTGCTGGCCGCCCCCTGGTACGACGTCCGGGTGTGCGCGGAACGGCCCGGACACCCGCTGGAAGCGGTCGGCGGCTTCACCCTGACCCCCCGGCACGGCCTGGAGGAACTCGCCGCCGCCGACACCGCCGTGGTGGTCGGGGTGCCCGACCCGTACGGCCAGGTGCCGCCCGCCGTGGTCACCGCGCTGCGCACCGCGCACGCCCGCGGCGCCCGGGTGGTGTCGATCTGCTCCGGCGCCTTCGCGCTGGCCGCCGCCGGACTGCTCGACGGCCTGCCCGCCACCACCCACTGGCGGTGGGCCGACGAACTGCGCCGCCGCCACCCGGACGTCCGGGTCGACCCGGACGTGCTGTACGTGGACAACGGCCAGGTGCTGACCAGTGCGGGCAGCGCCGCCGGCATCGACCTGTGCCTGCACCTGGTCCGGCAGGACCACGGCGCCAAGGTCGCCAACACCGTCGCCCGCCGCTTCGTCGCCGCGCCGCACCGGGACGGCGGGCAGGCCCAGTACGTCGAAGCCGCGGTGCGGCCGGTGGACGAGCCCGAGGACGGGGTGGCCCGGTCGATGCGCTGGGCGCTGGACCAGCTCGCCCGGCCGCTGACCGTACCGCTGCTGGCCCGGGCGGCCGGCATGTCCGACCGCTCGTACCTGCGGCACTTCACCGCCCGCAACGGGGTCAGCCCGATGCGGTGGGTGGCGATCCAGCGGATCGCGGCCAGCCTGCCGCTGCTGGAATCGCCGGAAGGCAGCGTCGAGGAGATCGCCGCGGCGGTGGGCTTCGAGTCGGCGGCGACCTTCCGCCACCACTTCGGCCGCACCATGCGCACCTCGCCCACCGCCTACCGGCGCACCTTCGGCCGGGCCGCGTGACGCCGGCCCGGCCGACGCGCCGTCAGGACCGTTCCTGCCGGTCCGCGTTGGCGTGGATCGCGTCCCGCAGCCACCCGGCGAGGCCCGGGGCGAGCTGCTCGTAGGTGGCGGTGAACCGCGGGTCGGCGACGTACATGTCGCCGAGGCAGCGGTGCATCTGCGGGGCGCACTCGTAGAAGTTCAGGCCGATGTGGTCGCGGTGCCGTTCGGCGGCGTCCATCGCCTCCGGGCTGTCGGGGGCCGCGCCGGCCGTGAACGCCGCCACCAGGGCGTCGTTGATGGCGTCGGTCTCCTCCTTGATCCGCTCCCAGTCGGCCTTGGTGTACTTCGAGGTCTTCTGCTGGGACTGCTTCCAGGCGTCGGTGTCGCCCCAGCGCTGCTCGGCCTCGTCCTCCCAGTTCTCCTGGTAGCCCTTGCCGAACACCTCGAACTTCTCCTCCGGGGTCAGCTGAATGCCCAACGTCCTTGCCTCCATCGCTCGTTCGACTGCCGCGGCGAGGTCCTCCAACTTCCTGATCCGGTCGCCGATCAGCTCGCGCTGCCGGCGCAGGTGCTCGGTCGGGCTGACCGAGCGGTCGTCCAGGATCGCCGCGATCTCCTCCAGCGGGAAGCCGAGTTCGCGATAGAACAGCACCTGCTGCAGCCGGTCCAGCTCGGCGTCGTTGTACCGCCGGTAGCCGGCCGGGGTGCGGTCGCTGGGCGACAGCAGCCCGATCTCGTCGTAGTGGTGCAGGGTGCGCACCGTCACTCCGGCGAGGTGGGCGAGCTGTCCCACCGTGTATCCGCTCATCGCGTTGCCTCCTTCCTTCCCGCTGCGCACCAGCCTCCGGCCTCACGTCGCGTGAGGGTCAAGCCGGTTGCGCAGCAGGGCTATTCGGACGCGCCGTAGCGGACCAGGTAGCCGGCGAACCGGTCCAGGTCCTCGTCGTCCCAGGAGGTGAAACGGTCGGTGAAGGCCCGCCGCCGCTGCTCGTACGCCTCCGCCAGCAGCTGCTCCCCGGCGTCGGTCAGGTGCAGCAGCTGCCCGCGCTGGTCGTCCGGGTCGGCCTGGCGGCCCAGCAGCCCGAGCCGCTCCAGCGCGCCGACCTGCCGGCTGACGGTGGACTTGTCGAGCATGAAGTGCGCCGCCAGGTCCGCCGCCCGGCACGAGCCGCGCTCCTTGACCAGGTCGAGCATGCTGTACGTGACCAGCGACAGCTCGGGATGCAGCTGGGCTGCCTTGTGGCGGGCCCGGCGGGCGAACGCGGTGAGCTCGCGCTGAATGGTGTCCAGCGCGGCGTCGCGGTCGGGCATGGCGGTGACTCCTTCGTCGTGCGGTGTTGCGACCCACCGTAGGGGCACCCGCCCGACCGCGCCGACCGGCGTCCTACAGCAGGTCGTCCAGCTCGCGCAGCAGGCGGGCCTTGGCCCGGGCGCCGACCAGGGAGCGGACCGGCTCGCCGCCCTGGAAGACCATCAGGGTGGGCATCGACAGGACGCCGTACGCGGCCTGGGTCTCCGGGTTGCGGTCCACGTCCAGCGCGACGATCTTCAGCTTGCCCGCCTGCTCCTCGGCCACCTCGGCCAGCACCGGCGCCAGCTGGCGGCACGGCGGGCACCAGTCGGCGGTGAACTCCACCAGCACCGGGCCCTTCGCCGCCAGCACCTCGCTCGCGAAGTCCTGGTCGGTCACGGTCTGCACGCCACTCATCGGATTCTCCCCTCGTCGTTCACTCGTGGTCACGGACCAGCTCGCAGCGCGGCTCCCGGTCCGCCGCGGCCAGCGCGTCGCGCGCCGCCTCGGCCTGGGTCAGCTGGGCCGCCACCTGGTCCCGGACCTCGCTCAACCGGGCCACCATGGCGTCCAGTTCGGCCAGTTTCGCCCGGTACACCTCCAGCGAGGCCGGGCAGGAGTCACCGGCCGGATGCCCGGCCCGCAGGCACTCCACGAACGGCCGGGTCTCCTCCAGCTCGAACCCGAAGTCCTGCAGCACCCGGATCTGCCGCAGCAGCCGCAGGTCCTCCTCGTCGTACGCCCGGTACCCGTTCCCGCCGCGCCGCGCGGGCAGCAGCCCCCGCGACTCGTAGTACCGCAGCGTCCTGGTGGTGGTCCCCGCCCGCTGTGCCAGCTCGCCGATCCGCATGGCTCCGACGCTAGACCTTCACCCCGGCGTCAACGCCAGTGGTGTTCCCGTGAATTGCCGGTGAGCGCCTGCCAAGATCGTTTACCCTCACCTGGTGACTGACCCGACCACGGCCCTGCTCGCGGCCTACGACGAGCACATGCGCGGCCTCGGCCCCGCCCGCGACGGCGAGACCCGGGACTCCGACGGCCCGCTGCTGCGCAAGAGCGGCGGCTTCCGCGGCTTCGTGACCTCCCCGTCCGCCGACCTCGGCCTGGACGGCGCCGAGCTCGACGCGCTGATCGCCCGGCAGCGCGACTTCTTCACCGCCCGCGGCGAGAGCGTCGAATGGAAGACCCGCGGCCACGACCTGCCCGCCGACCTCCCGGAACGGCTGACCGCGGCCGGCTTCGTCGCCGAGGAGCCGGAGACCGTCCTGATCGGACTGGCCGCCGAACTCGCCACCCCCACCCCCGCGCCCGACGGCATCACGCTGCGCCGGGTCACCGCCCGCACCGACATGCGGCGGATCGCCGCGCTGCAGGGCGAGGTCTGGGGCCAGGACTGGAGCTGGCTGGTCGGCGACCTCACCGAGAACGCCGCCGCCGACCCCGAGGGCTTCCTGGTGGTGGTCGCCGAGACCGACACCCCCACCCCCGAGGTGGTCTCCGCCGCCTGGCTGACCCGCACCCCCGGCACCGAGTTCGGCGGCCTCTGGGGCGGCTCCACGCTGGCCGCCTGGCGCGGCCGCGGCATCTACCGCTCGCTGGTAGCCCACCGCGCCCGCTGGGCCCTCGACCACGGCATCCGCTACCTCCAGGTCGACGCCTCCCCCGACAGCACCCCGATCCTGCGCCGCCTCGGCATGCACGCCGTCACCACCACCACGCCGTACGTCTGGACACCGCCGACCGCCTCCGCCGAATAACGTCGCCCCGCGCAGAGAAGCGCCACTCCGTGTAGAGAAGCACCGCTCCGTGCAGAGAAGCGCCACTCCGTGTAGAGAAGCACCGCTCCGCTCCGACCAGTGGACACAAGCACCCACCGACACAGAGGACGTGGTCCCCGTGAAGTACCTGCTGATGACCTACGGCAACCAGGAGAAGTGGGCGTCCATCTCGGCCGAGGAGTGGCCGGCGGCGATCGCCCAGCAGGACGCGTTCAACCAGCGCTACCGCGAGACCGGCGAACTGATCGGCGCGTACGGCCTCGGCGACGCGGCCGCCAGCCGGCTGGTGCGCCGCCAGGACGGGCTGCCCGCGGTGAGCGACGGGCCGTACCTGGAGACCAAGGAGTACATGGCGAGCTTCTACCTGCTGGACTGCGAGAACGAGCAGCGGGCGCTGGAGATCGCCGCCGACATGCCGTGGGCGGACCAGGAGCCGGTCGAGCTGTGGCCGATCCTGCACGAGACGCCGATGACGGACTGAACCGCGTCATGACCGACCGGGCACCCGCCTGCCAGGACCTGCTGCGCGAACTCGCGCCACAGGTCCTGGCGGTGCTGCTGCGCCGCCACCCCGGCGCGTTCGACAGCTGCGAGGACGCGGTGCAGGAGGCGCTGCTGGCGGCCGCGACACAGTGGCCGCGGCAGGGCCGGCCGGAGAACCCGCGCGGCTGGCTGGTGACGGTGGCGGCGCGCCGGCTGGTCGATCTGGTGCGCGCGGACCGGGCCCGGCGCGAACGCGAGGAGCGGCTGTTCCTGGCCACGCCGCAGTCCGAGCTGCTGGGCCGGGCGGCCGACGCCGACCCCGCTGCGGACCGGGACGACTCGCTGGCGCTGCTGTTCCTGTGCTGCCACCCGGCGCTGACCGCGCCGAGCCGGATCGCGCTGACGCTGCGCGCCGTCGGCGGCCTGAGCACGGCGCAGATCGCGGCGGCGTTCCTGGTGCCGGAGGCGACCATGGCGCAGCGGATCAGCCGGGCGAAGCAGACCATCCGTTCGTCCGGGCTGCGGTTCGTGCTGCCGGAGCCGGGCGAGACGGTGGAGCGGCTGCGCGAGGTGCTGCAGGTGCTGTACCTGGTGTTCAACGAGGGCTACACCGCCACCTCCGGCGAGGACCTGACCACCCCCCGGCTGTCCGACGAGGCGATCCGGCTGACCAGGCTGCTGCACCGGTCGCTGCCCGCGGACGCCGAGGTGATGGGCCTGCTGGCGCTGATGCTGCTCACCGACGCCCGGCGCCCGTCGCGGACCGGCCCGGGCGGGGAGCTGGTGCCGCTGGCGGAGCAGGACCGGACGCGCTGGGACGCGGCGGCGATCGCCGAGGGCGTGGCGCTGGTGGAACGGGCGCTGCCGCACGGCCGGGTGGGCCCGTACCAGTTGCAGGCGGCGATCGCGGCGCTGCACGACGAGGCGCCGGACGTGGCGGCCACCGACTGGCCGCAGATCCTGGCGCTGTACGACCTGCTGGTGCGGGTGGCGCCCGGCCCGATGCCGGAACTGGGCCGCCTGGTGGCGCTGGCGGAGGTGCACGGCGCGGAGCTCGCGCTGAAGGAACTCGAAGCGCTGGAGCGAGTGTTGGGTCGGCACCACCGTTTTCTGGCGGTGCGGGCCGAACTGCTGGCCCGCACCGGCGAGGCGGAGGCCGCGGCGGAGGTGTTCCGCCGGGCGTCCGCGCTGGCACCGAGCCTGCCGGAGCGCCGTTTCCTGGCGGAGCGGGCCCGTCAGCTGCGTTAGGGCCGGCGCGGCGTCGATCAGGGCAGTTGACCGACCGCCGCGGCCACCGCGGTGTCGATCGCTCCGTACAGTTCGGAGCGCAGGCCGAGCCGGCTGGCGCGGATCTCGACGGCCTCGGCGACGGCGGGCTGTGCGTAGCGGTCGACCGACTCGCGGATGCCGTTGATCAACGGCGCTCCGGCCAGGCCGAGTTCGCCGCCGATCACGATGGCGGCGGGGTTGAGGCAGTTGACCAGGTCGGCGAGGACGCGTCCGATGGTGCGGCCGGCTTCGCCGATGACGCGGGCGGCGGCAGGGGTGTCGGTGAGTTCGCCGAGCGGCGGCAGTTCGACGTTTTCGTCGGGTCGGGCGCCGGGGGCGAGGACGTGGGCCAGGCGGCGGCGGACCTCGACGATGGAGGCGACGGACTCCAGGCAGCCGCGGTTGCCGCAGCGGCACCAGGTGCCGGTGTCGGGGAGCTGGATGTGTCCGATCTCGCCGGAGATGCCGCTGGCGCCGCGGTAGATGCGTCCGTCGAGCAGCAGTCCGGCGCCGATGCCGGTGGAGGCCTTGACGTAGATCAGGTCGTTGACGGCGTTCCCGCCGCTGTGGGCGCGTTCGCCGCGGGCGCCCATCTCGGCGTCGTTGCCGACGGTGACGGGCAGGCCGAAGAGCCGGCCGAGTTCGGCGGCGGGGTCCATGCCGATCCACTGGGAGAGGGTGGAGGGGGCGCGAACCACGTTGGTGCGGGTGTCGAGGGCGCCGGGGATGCCGGCGGCGACGGCGGTGATGGCGTCCAGGGGGTGGCCGGCGGCGGCGAGTGCCCGGTCGGCGAGGGTGCGGGCGGCGGCCAGCACCTCGCGGGGGTGGTTGTCGACGTCGAGGCGGGCGGTGGCCTCGCCGCGTACGGTGCCGGTGGTGTCGGCGACGGCGGCGGTGACGTGGGTGTGCCCGAAGTCGAGGGCGAGGACGAGGGCGTGGGCGCGGCGCAGGGTGACGGCGGCGGCGCGGCGGCCCCGTCCGGCGGTGGTGGTGGCGGCGGTTTCGCCGGCGAGTCCTTCGTCGATCAGGTCGGTGACGGCGCTGCTGACGGCGGAGCGGGAGAGCCCGGTGAGCCGGCTGATCTCGGCGCGGCTGAGCGTGCCGTGTTCGCCGAGGACGGCGAGCAGGGTGGCCCGGGTGCGCAGGCGGCGGGCCGAGGGTGCCGGGTGGGCGGGGGCGGTCATGGCCGGAACGGTAGCGGACAGCGACCGGATATACACCGTTGAACGGATTATCTAATGGACAACTTGTCCTCTTGACGGAGGAATTGGCCTATACCTATGGTCTAAGGACCCCTGCCGCCCGCGGAAGCCCCCCAGGTACCGGCACGGAGGTCCCGCCGGGAGAGGAAGGCCGATGGACGCCACCCAGAGCCGTCACCGTTGGTGCGTCGAGATCCCGCACGCCAACCAGGTCCGCTCCGGCAGCCACCTGTTCATCGTGGACGCCCCCGCCGAGGACGACGCCCGCCGCACCGCCATCGAACGCGCCGGATCCGCCGAAGCCCGCCGCCACCGCCGCGGCGCCACCCTGGACCTCGCCCGGGCCACCGTCGTCCACCTCGCCCTGCTGCGCGTGCACTGACCTTCCCCGCTCACCGATCCCCCGACGGCCCCCGGCCGCCGGGGGATCGCGCTTTCCCGGGCACCGGGCGCGGGCGCCGCCACCGCACGGAGGGAGGGGTGTGACTTCACCCGACCGAATTTGTATGCTTCGCTGAACCTCTACAGCTCTGTAGAAGTTCGGGCCGGCGCTCCGCCGGCCACGACGGGGAAGGGTGCGTCATGTCTGCACGCAGGGTGGGGGCCCGGAGCGACGGATCCGGTCGCGGCCGCAAAGTCCGCCGGATCGTCCTGTGGTCCACCGCCGGCGTCGTCGCGCTCGCCGTCACCGCGGGCGGCCTGGTCTACTACCGGCTCAACGGCAACCTGAGCACCTTCGACAGCGCCGGCATCAGCAAGGACCGCCCCGACGCCGCCAGCGCCGACTCCCAGGGCCGGGTCCCGGTCAACCTCCTGCTGATCGGCTCCGACTCGCGCGCCGGCACCAACAAGGACCTCGGCGGCGGAGACGACGGCGGCGCCCGCTCGGACACCGCGATCCTGCTGCACGTCTACGCCGACCACAAACACGCCGTCGGCGTCTCCATCCCGCGCGACTCGCTGGTCGCCATCCCGTCCTGCCTGCTGCCCAACAAGACCTGGACCAAGCCGCAGGCCAGCGCCATGTTCAACGGCGCCTTCTCGGTCGGCAACACCGACCAGGGCAACCCCGCCTGCACCCAGAACACCGTGGAGAAGCTCACCGGGCTGCGCATCGACCACACCATGGTGATCAACTTCCAGGGCTTCGCCGACATGACCTCCGCAGTCGGCGGCGTCGACGTCTGCCTGCCCAAGGCCGTGTACGAGGGCGACCTCAACCCGAACCTCGGACACCGCGGCAAGGAGCTCTTCGCCCAGGGCCACCAGAAGATCTCCGGCCAGGCCGCCCTCGACTACGTCCGGATCCGGCACGGCCTCGGCGACGGCTCCGACATCGGCCGCACCAAGCGCCAACAGGCCTTCCTGTCCTCGCTGATCAAGCAGGTCAAGTCGCAGGGCATGAACCCCGTCGCGCTGCTGCCGCTGGCCGACGCCGTCACCAAGTCGCTCACCGTCGACGAGGGACTCGGCTCGGCGCAGAAGCTCGTCGACTTCGCCATGTCGCTCAAGGACATCGACCTGCACGACATCAAGTTCCTCACCGTGCCGTGGCGCTACCAGGGCGACCGGGTCGCCCTCGTGCACCCCGACGTCGACCAGCTGTGGGCCGCGCTCAAGGCCGACCGCACCCTGGACGGCCAGGACGCCTCGGCCGGCGCCAGTGCGCCCGCCGCCAGTGCGCCCGCCACCGAACCCACGCCCAGCCGGACCGTCGCACCGGCCAAGGTCGACGGGGCCGGCATCAAGGTCACCGTCTACAACGGCACCGAGACCGGCGGACTGACCGGCAAGGCCGCCGAGGCGCTGGAAGGCTCCGGCTTCACCGTCACCGGCCGGGCCAACGCCACCTCCCGCAGCCACGCCACCACCCTCGTCGAATACGGGCCCGGCGAGAAGGCCAAGGCCCAGAAGGTCGCCGAACTCTTCCCCGGCGCCACCCTGCAGGCCGGCAGCCACGCCGGCATCTCCCTCACCCTCGGCGCCGACTACGCGGCCGGCAACGGCACCACCGCCGCGCCGCCGCTGCCCACCGGCCCGCTGCCCACCAGCGTCAGCCAGGCCCGCTCCGCCGACGACGACCTCTGTTCCGACGTCAGCTACGGCTGACCGGCATTCGACCCACGGGGGACAACACCATGGACCCGCTCACCGGCCACGGCCCCACCCAGCAGGACCGCGCCGACTTCGAGTACGCCCTCGGCCGGGCCTTCGCCGACCCCACCGTGCGCACCGCACTGACCGGCGACACCTCGCAGGCCACCCGGCTGCGGACACTGGCCCGGCAGCGCACCGAGGAGATCCTGGCCGCGGCCGAACCCGAGTACCTGACGTACTGCCGGCTCCGCGACGCCGCACCCCCCGCACCCGGGCCCGCCGCCGAACCCGGCGAGCGGATGTCCGGCTGGTTCGGCGCGCTGGCCCTGGTGGTACCGATCGTGTCCGGCAGCGCCGCCGCCGTGTTCTTCCTGCTGGCCTCCCTGATCGGCCTGTCCAGCCCGCACGCCTTCACCGCCGACGTGCTGCGCACCGCCGCATGGTCCACCGTCGCCATCGCCGTCGCCAGCGCCCTGATCGGCCTGCTCGGCTTGCTGTTCAGCGCCTCCCGCCAGCGCGCCACGCCCTCCGAGGAGCCGCAGCACACCCAGGAGCTGTCCGCGGCCCGCACCGCCTGGCGCACCGCCCTGCTGCACCGCGGCCTGATCCCCTTCCTGCTGGCCGCCCCGCGCCCCGCCGCCCCCGCTCCGGAACCGCTGGACGACTGATATCGGCCCGATATCGGGGCGATGACGTGCTCTTCTGCGGTCACGGTGATCCACTTCTGAACCGGCCGTGCGCTCGTGCGCGAGAGTGCCGAGCAGAGCGTGATCGACCGGACAATCAGCGGTCTGCATCGTTTTTCAGCTGCGGTCCGGCACCCGGGTCAGCGTGCGGATCGGGCGGGTGAGCAGCAGCGCGGCCGGGACGAGCAGCGCGACGACGGTGCCGACCAGCAGGACGGGCGTGGTGCCGAAGGCGTGCACGGCCGGGCCGGCCAGCGCGCTGCCGAGGGGGTACATGCCGACCGAGCCGGCCACCTCGTACGCGTGGACCCGGTTGAGGACCTCGCCGGGAACCTGGGTCTGCACGCTGGTGGCCCACATGACGCCCCAGACGCCGATCCCCACGCCGACCAGCAGCTGCGCGGCGGCGAGCAGCCAGACCGGGGCACCGAGCACCAGGCCGAGCGGGTACAGCGGGTAGGCGAACATCGCAGCCCCGCCGGCGGCGAGCGGACGGGCCGGCTTCCAGCGGATCGCGATCAGCCCACCGGCCACCGTCCCGGCGCCGAGCGCGCAGTTGACCAGCCCGAAGGCGGTGGCGCCGTGCCTGGGGACGATCAGCCCTGCGGCGAGCGAGAGTTGCGGGCCCCAGGACAGCACGGCGTAGACCATCCAGATCGCGATGACGCCCCACAGCCAGCTGCGGGAACGGAACTCCCGCCAGCCGACCACCAGGTTCCGCCACAGCCCGTCCCCGACCGGCGGGGCGGGCACCGCACCGAGGCGGAGCGCGAACAGGCAGATCGCACTGGTCGCGTAGGCGAGGCCGGAGATCACCATCACCCAGCCCGTGGAACCGAACCCGACCAGCACGCCGGCCAGCGCGGGCCCGCCCAGCCCGGTGACCGCCTCGGAGGTGCGCAGCACCCCGTTGGCACCCTGCACGTCCCGGGCCACCAGCGGGACGGTGGACGAAGCCCCGGGCTGGAACAGCGCGTTGGCGGTACCGGCCACCACCAGCAGGGCGTACAGCTGCCACAGGTGGTCGATGCCGTACAGGAAGAGAACGGCCAGCAGGATGTGCGCGGTGAGGTTGGCCAGGTCGGCAACGATCATCATCCGGCGGGCGGTGAACCGGTCGGCGAGCACCCCGCCGAACAGCACCAGCCCGGCGAACGGGCCGACCAGAAAAGCCATCGCGTAGCCGGCGGCGTCCAGGCCGTGGCCGCTGCCGATCAGACCGGCCGAGACCGCGACCGGGAGCATCGCCCAGCTGAGCAGGCCCGCACTGCGGGCCGTGAAGTAATAGCGGAAGTTGCGGGACCAGATCGCCGGTTCGGCGGGCCGGACCTGTTCCGCCGCAGGGGCATCGGCAAGGCGTTCGGACACGGTTCAGTCCTTCAAATCGGTACCGGCGGCGGCGAGTTCGGCGCGCAGGGCGGCGTTCTCCGCCTCCAGCCGGGCGAGACGCTCGCGGACCGGGGCGAGGGCGTGGTCGAGTTCGGCCTCGCTGAACCGCGGCGTGATGTGGTTGGGGCAGTTCCAGGCGAACGCCTCGACCCGGACGGTGACGACCTGTTCGATCCGGCCGTCGGTGCGCGGGGATTCCAGGCGGGCGACCAACTCCGGGTACCGGTCGGCCGGGACGGCGGTGGCCCGGCCGAACAACTTGAGCCGGGCCTGCCTGGCGTGGTCGAGGAAGAACAGCGACACCCGGTCGTCGGCGCGCAGGTTGCCAGTGGTCAGGTACTGCCGGTTGCCGCGGACGTCCAGGTAGCCGAGCGTGTGCGCGTCCAGCACGTGCACGAAGCCCGGCGGGCCGCCCCGGTACTGGAGGTACGGCCAGCCGTTCTCGTTCACGGTGCCGACCAGGAAGCCGTCGAGACCGGTGATGAACGCGGCGGCAGCATCGGTCAGCGGCTCGGGCTCCCCGGCGGGCTCGCGCAGGCGGCGCGCGGCCGCGGCGGCGCTGCCCAGCTCCTGTTGGACGCGGCGCGCCGCCGGGGTGGACGCCAGCAGGTCGTAGCGGCTCATGCGAAGTCCTCCGGGTGTCGGCGCGGGCGGTGCGCCCACCGTACGAAGGTGGCCTGTACCCGCTCCCACAGCCGGACCAGAGGCGCCCAAACCCCTTCCGACCTGCCGATATGACCTTCCGTCAGCCGCGACCGGCAGAAAGCGCGGAAGCGGCGGAACTGCCGCTCAGCGCAGCCTGCTCACGCCCATCGCCCGGGACAGCCGCAACGCCTCCCGCCAGTGCCCGACGGCGAGGCCGGGCGCGCCGAGCGTGGACTGCGCGCGGCCGAGGGCCAGCAGGGCCCGCACCTCGCCGGGCAGGTGGCCGGTCGCACGGTGCAGGGCGAGCGCGCGGCGGCCGCTGTCCAGTGCCGCCTGCGGCTGCTCCAGCCGGACGAGTGCGCAGGTCAGAGCGGCGAGAGCGTTGCCTTCGAGGATGCGGAAACCGGCGGCGCGACTGATCCGGAGAGCGTTTTCCACGTGCTCCAGGGCGGCCTGCGGGTCGGTGCCGGAGCGGGTGGTGGCGAGGCCGATCAGCGCGACGGCCTGCGGGTGCCGGTCGTCGGCGGCCTCCGCGAGGCGCAGCGCCTCCCGGTATCCGGCGGCCGCGTCGGCTCGGCAGTGGGCGCGTTCGTGCGCGGCGGCCAGCGCGAGGTGGGCGCCCGCCTCCAGCGCGGGGTGGCGCAGGGTGCGGGCGGCGGTGATCGCGGCGCGGGCGAGCAGCCGGCCGGCGGCGGGGTCGCCGAGGTCGGTGCGTGCGCCGGACAGGCAGGTCAGCGCCACCGCCTCGCTGAACGTGTTGCCGGTGCGGCGGTGCACGGGCAGCGTCGCGTCGAGCAGGCGGACGGCGTCGGCCGGACGCCCCAGCGCGCGGCGGACGGCGGCCAGGTTGGTCCGGGCGATGGCCTCCTCGGCGGTGGCGCCCTGCTCGCGGTGCAGCCGGGCGGCCCGGGTGAAGTGCTCGGCGGCCTCCTGGAGCCGGCCTAGCTTCCCGCAGATCAGCCCGAGCACGGTGAGGTCGTCGGGGTGCCCGGTGGCCGCCGCCGCGGGCCGCCGCTGTTCGGCGAGCCGCCGGGCGGTGGCGGGGAAGCCGGCGTCGCAGGCCTGCCGGACCGTGGCGGGGAAGCCGGCGTCGCAGGCCTGCCGGACAACGGGGGCCAGGTCCTCGTCGGCGTCCGTCAGATACCAGTCGAACTGCCGCTGCCGGGCGGGGCCCATCTCCTGACGCTCCGTCAACTCGCGGGCATGTGCACGCAGCAGCCCGGGCAGCCCGTACCGGCCGGCGCGCTCACGCAGCAGATGGGCGTCGGCGAGGGTCCGCAACAGGGCGGCGGCCTCGCCGGGGCCGGTGCCGGCAAGGGCGGCGGCGCCGTCGGCGGTGGTGTCCGGGCCGGGGAGCAGCCCGAGCAGGCGGTACAACCGCCGGGCCGGGGAGGGCAGTTCGCGGTAGGAGAGGTCGAGCGCGGCCCGGACGGTCGAACGCGGGTCGCCCTCGACGTGCAGCAGCTCGAGCAGGTCGTCCCCGGCCAGCCGAGCGCAGTGCTCGGCGATCGTGCCGTCCCGGGCGACCAGGCCGGCACCGGCAGCACGGACGGCCAGCGGCAGGCCGTCGCAGAGCTCGACGAGGCGGCGGGCGGCCTCGGGTTCGGCGGCGACCCGGCACTCGCCGACCACGCTGCCGAGCAGCTCGCGGGCCTCGTCCGGGCCGAGCGCGTCCAGGGTGAGCCGGCGGGCGCCGTCGGCGGCGACCAGCCCGGTCAGGCGGTGGCGGCCGGTGACCAGGACGGCGCAGCCGCGGGCGCCGGGCAGCAGCGGGCGGATCTGTTCGGCGTCGCGGGCGTTGTCCAGCACGATCAGCACGCGCCGGTCGGCGAGCAGGGTGCGGTAGAGCGCGGCGGCCTCGTCCCGGCAGTCGGGCAGCCGGTCCGGCGGGGTGCCGAGGGCGCGCAGGAAGCGGCCGAGCACCTCGGCGGGACGCAGCGCCGGGTGCGGAGAATGGCCGCGCAGGTCGATGTACAGCTGCCCGTCCGGGAAGCGCTCGCGGCGGGTGTGCGCCCAGTGCACGGCGAGCGCGGTCTTGCCGACACCGGGCGGGCCGACCACCGCCGCCAGGCGCGGCTGCGGGCCCGGGGCGGTCAGCGCGTCGAGCAGCCGGAGCTCGGCCCGGCGGCCGAGGTGCGGGCCGCTCTCGGCGGGCAGCTGGGCCGGCTGGACATCCCTTGCGGGCAGCTGAGCCGGCTGGACATCCCTTGCGGGCAGCTGGGCCGGCTGGATGCCCCTTGCGGGCACTGGAAGTTGGCGACGCAGCACCCGCAGGTGGGCGTCCTCGACCTCCGGGCCGGGGGCGATGCCCAGCTCCTCGTCGAGTCGCTCGCGCAACCGCTGGAACACGTCGAGCGCGGCGGCCTGCTCGCCGCCCCCGGCCAGCGCGAGGATCAGCCGGGCGTGCAACCCCTCGTGCAGCGGCTCGGCATGCACCAACTCCCACAGCTGGGGGACGGCGTCGGCGGGCCGGTGCAGCAGCAGGGCGGTGTCGGCGTACAACAGCGCGGCGCGGATCCGCCGTTCGCCCGTCGCGACGGCGGCCGGGTGCCGCCGCAGCGCCGGGTCGGCGTCGGCCAGCACCGGCCCGCGCCACCAGCGCAGCGCCCGGGCCAGCGTCTCGTGGACGGTGGCCGGTTCGGGCGCGTGGTGCGTGCACACCGTACGGGCCAACAGGGCGTCGAAGCGGCCGAGATCGGTGTCCTGCGGGCCGGCCGTCAGCCGGTAGCCGGTGGGGGTGCGGGCCACCCCGGTTGCCAGCAGGCGGCGGGCCTGGCTGACGTACGTGTGCACCAGGCTCTGCTGCGAGTCCGGCGGCCCGTCCGGCCACAGCGTGTCGGTGATCTCCTGCCGGGTGGCGGGCTCCGGGTGCTTGAGCGCCAGCAGGCCGAGCAGGCGGCGCAGCATCGGACTGGTGACCGGGACGGGATCGCCACCGTTCCGCAGCTCCAGCGGCCCGAGGATCAGCAGCCGCGGCCCCTCATCCAACTCCCGTTGTGCATCGGCGAGTTCTTCGTCGCTGATCGCCAGCGCCTCGGCCAACTGCCGCAGCGTACGCGGCCGGGGCCGGCGGACCCGGCCCTGTTCGAGGTCACGCAGCGCCCGGGTGCTCAGCCCGGCGCGCTCGGCGGCGGCCTGCTGGCTGAGCCCGGAACGCCGGCGCAGCGCCCGCAACCGGGGGCCGAACGGGACCCCGCCGACCGCTGCCGGTACCGTCATCGCGCGCCCCCCTCGTCCGACCCGAGGCAAGTGTGGCCGGGCCGTTCGCGCCGGGCAAGGGAGGACGGGGTCGCTCTTGGATCAGCCGGTCAGCCAGCTGAGGAACTGGCTCCAACGCCCGGGTTTTCCAGCCGGCGCCTCCGGCTTCCGCGCCGCCTCCGGCTCCGCGGCCGCGCGCCGGGCGGGCACCGGCGGCACCGGCTCGCGCGGCGTGAACCGGCCCGGCAGCGCGGCGAGCGCCCGGTTGAACGGGCCCGGACGCCAGCTCAACGACGCCTCGGGAACGGCCAGTTCGAGATCCGGCAGCTGCTGGAACAGGTTGTCCAGCGCGGCCATGGTGATGTGCAGCGCCGGATCCTTCGACGGGCAGGCGTGCGGCCCGGCACTCCACGACAGGTAGGCGCGACTGCCGGCCTGGCGCTGCGCGACCAGCTCCGGGCCGGTGTTGGCGGCGGTGAAGCTGACCAGCACCAGGTCGCCCGCCCGCACCCACTGCCCGCCGAGGTTCAGGTCCGTCACCGGGTAGTGCGGCGCCAGGTTGGTGATCGGCGGGTTGTCCCACAGGGTGTCGTCGATCGCCTCGTCGGTGAGGCCGCCGCCCACGGTGTAGGTGTCGCCGGTGAGCCGCCGGTGCAGCGTGTTGCCGATCAGGTTGCCGAGCGGCTCGGCCCCGGCACCCAGCAGCAGGGCCAGCTGATGGACCATCTCGTCGTCCGTGAGCCGCTGGCCGTGCTCCATCAGCCAACTCGTCACGTCGTCGCCCGGCCGCTCCCGCTTGAGCACGACCAGTTCGCCGACCGCGCCGAACAGCACCTGGGCAGCCTGCTCGGCGTTCACCCCGTCGAACATGCCGGAGATCCCGAACAGCACCCGGTCGCCGATCTCGGCCGTGCAGCCGAACAGGTCGTTGAACACGAACAGCGGCAACTGCTTGGCGTACGCGGCCAGTAGATCGGCCGCCCCCTGCTCCGCGAACCGCGAGATCAGGAAGTCGGAAACCTGCCTGGTCGTCCGGGCCAGCCGACCCGGATCGACCCGGGCCATGCTGTCGGTGACCGCCCGCCGCAGCCGCAAGTGCTCGGCGCCGTCCGTGAACATGCAGTTCGGACGGGGCGCGAGCAGCGGCAGCACCGGGCTGTCGGCCGGGATCCGCCCCTCGTACAGCGCCCGCCACCGGTGCGGATCCTTGCGGAACGTCGCCGAATCCTGCAGCAGTCGCAGGGCCGTCGCGTAGTCGGTGACCAGCGTGGCCTCCACCCCGGGCGCCAACTCCACCGGAGCCGCCGGCCCGAACCGCCGCAACCGCTCGTAGTACCCCTGCGGATCGGCGGCGAATTCCGGCCCGTACAGCGGCACCCGCCCGCCCTTCACCGGGCACCCCGGCACTGCCTCGTCGAGTCGTACGTCCATCGTCCCGGCTTCCTCCTCGCAGGCACACACCTCGGCCGACCGCGCATGCTACCTGCGCACCCGCCACTCCGCCGAAGCAGAACTCCCGTGCCTCGACGGCGACTTGAGGCCACGTCCGCTCCCCCTCCGGGGCCAACCGGATGAATCCCGGCCCCCGCAAGCCGCGCCGCAACACCCCTGAACACTCGACTTCCGATGCTGGCGCCATGTCCCATCACCTCAGCGGCCCCAACCTCCGCTCACCCCTGGACGACGCCCGCCTCGACATGACGGACCTGTTCGCCTTCGCCGCCCCCGGCGACCGCACCGTCCTGATCCTCAACGTCAACCCGATCGCCCCCACCGGCGGCGACGCCTTCCACCCGGACGCCGTCTACCGCATCAACATCGACACCGACAGCGACCATCGGGCCGACATCGCCTACAGCTTCACCTTCTCCCCACCCACCAACAACCATCAGACCGCCACCGTCCGCCGCGCCACCGGCGACCAGGCCCGCGCCCACGACGCCACCGGCCAGGAACTCTTCACCGACCTCCCGGTGAACTTCGACGCCACACCCACCGTGACCGAGTCCGGCCCCTACAAGTGCTACATCGGCTTCCGCAGCGACCCGTTCTTCGCCGACCTGGACGGCATCGTCGCCAAGTTCCAATGGACCGGCATCGACTGGGGAGCCGACAAGAACGTCTTCGCCATGGCACTGGAAGTCCCGAACACCGAACTCGGCCCGCACCCCGAAATCGGCGTCTGGGGCCGGGTCAGCCTCCACCAGAACGGCCGACTCACCTCCGTCGACCGCGGCGCCCACCCGTCCCTGACCGCCTACTTCAACGCCGAGGACGTCAAGGACGCCTACAACGCCGGCGAACCCGCCGACGACTGGACCACCTACCGCGAACCCTGGTCGGCCGTCCTCCAGCACTTCGGCGACTACACCCCCCAAGCCGCCGAACAGGCCCTACGCGCCGTCCTCCCCGACATCCTCCGCTACGACCGCACCAAGCCCACCGCCTACCCCAACGGCCGCACCCTCACCGACGACGTCACCTCCGCCCGCCTCACCATGCTCACCGGCGGCAAAGTCCCCACCGACCACATCACCCCCCACACCGACCTCCTCCCCCACTTCCCCCACCTCGGCGCCCCGCACCCGGCCTGACCCCACCACCACAAAGAGCCCCGGACCACCGGCCCGGGGCTCTCCGCTGGAGCGGGCGACACGAACCGAACTCTCCTTCCAGGCTGGTGATACTGGTGGCCTACCAGCCCCGGCCTCTGTGCGCACCAGCCTGATGGGGTTTCGAAAAGCGAGAGGCAACCGTTCGGCGTCGGCCGCAGTACCGGCCTTCCCGGCATCCCCGGGGCCGACCCACTGCACAATGACGACATGACCAACTCGGAACGCCTGCTCGATCTGATCGAAACCCTGGCCAATCACCTCGACCGCGAATCGGGCAACAGCCGGCGCCCGGCCGATTGGCCTACGGCGGCAGAGATCCGCGGCACCGTCGAGGAAGCTCGCGCGGTGCTCAAGCGCGAACGCATGGATCTGGATCTGCTGCGGGAAGAGAACGACCGGCGCACCGCGTCGCTCCAGAACTGGTACTCCGAGATCGACACGAAGAACGCTCCCATGCTCCGCAACACCGAGAAAGTGAGGGCTGCGGACCTCCGCGCAGGCGACACAATCCTGATTGAGGCGCAGTCCGGGCGGTACCGGACTGCCGGCGTCCAGAAAGTCGCGCCCTCCGCGCACTACAGCGAAATGTACGAGGAGCCCATGGTCGAGGTCACCCGTACCGGACGGAGCACGCCGGAGCCCTTCGGGGAGGACCAACCCGTCCTCCGAAAGATCAAATAGCGCCGGACCCGTGCCGAGCCGGCCTTCACCCCCGAATTGGCCCAGGCAACGAGAAAGCCCCAGGCCTCTGGCCTGGGGCTTTGCCGTGGAGCGGGCGACGAGAATCGAACTCGCGCTCTAAGCTTGGGAAGCTCATGTTCTACCATTAAACTACGCCCGCAGCTGACGAACCGTCAGGGACGGATCGATCAAGCACCACTGTACCCCATCGGGTGGGGTGGGAGTACGGGGTTCTGGGTGGCGGCGAGCCTGGTGGGGTGGTGTCCGGTTGGTCCCCTAATGTGACGGCTTTCGGTGGATGCGGAAGTACGGGAAAGGGACCGATGGAGCAGCGCACCCTGGTTCGTTGTGCGGAGGGGCATCTGTTCGGAACGGCGGCGTTTCCGATGCAGCAGTTGCAGGCGGGGCGGCTGGGGCCGGGGCGGTTGTTGCGGTGTCCGCGGTGCGGGCGGTTGCGGAATTCGGTGCCGGCGGACGTGTCGGAGCTGTCGGAGGTCCAACTGGCGCGCGGGCTAAGGATGTAGGCGGTGCGGGCGGCCGCCGGGGCTGGTCTGCGGGGCGGGTGCTTTTGGGCGGCCCGCCCGTGGCACGTACCCTCGGGGGCGTGCTGCTCTCTGACAATGACATCCGTAGCGAGATCGACAAGGGCCGGGTCGTCATCGACCCGTTCGACCCGTCGATGGTCCAGCCGTCGAGCATCGACGTCCGCCTCGACCGGTTCTTCCGGGTTTTCGAGAATCACCGTTACCCGCACATCGACCCCTCCGAGGAGCAGCCGGACCTGACCCGGCTGGTGGAGCCGGAGGGCGATGACGCGTTCATCCTGCACCCGGGCGAGTTCGTGCTGGCGTCCACCTACGAGGTGATCACGCTGCCGGACGACGTCGCTTCGCGGCTGGAGGGCAAGTCCAGCCTGGGCCGCCTGGGCCTGCTGACGCACTCGACCGCGGGCTTCATCGACCCGGGCTTCAGCGGCCACGTGACGCTGGAGCTGTCGAACGTGGCGACGCTGCCGATCAAGCTGTACCCGGGCATGAAGATCGGCCAGCTGTGCCTGTTCCGGCTGTCCTCGCCGGCCGAGCACCCGTACGGCTCGGAGCGTTACGGCTCCCGCTACATGGGCCAGCGCGGCCCGACGCCGTCGCGGTCGTACCTGAACTTCCACCGCACCGAGGTCTGAGCCGCTTCAGCAGAGCGCACGGACAGCAAGGAGGGCCGGCCCCGCAGTTCGGGGCCGGCCCTCATCATGTGTCAGGCGCGCTTGGGGCTGGTCCGGGCGACCAGCTCGGTGCCGTCTGCGGAGAGCGTCAACTCGGTGCGCAGCTCGACGAGTTCGCCGAGGTGGTGGAGGTGGGTGCCGCCGCAGGGGATCTCCGCGGCGCCGTCCGGGAGGTCGGCGTGCCAGCGGCGGCGGGCGGTGAGCTCGGGGCCGGGGACGTCGATCCGGACGGCCGCGTCGGCGGCGACCCAGGCGGCCAGGCGGGCGTTGACGTCCGCGGTGAGGGCGGGCAGCGCGTCGGCGAGCGAGGGGAGTTCCTCGGTGGCGTCGACGGTGAAGCCCTTCTTCTTCAGCGACTTGCCGATCCGGTAGGTGTCGGTGCTGGCCTCGGTGTCCATCACCGAGGTGTCCATGGCGAGGCTGTCGAAGTCCGGGTTGCCGAAGGCGTCGGAGCGGCCCGGGTCCTTGCGCCAGCGCGGGGCGAGCGCGGCGTTCAGGGCCAGTGCCAGCAGGTGGCAGCCGGTGTGCGCGGCGGACAGCAGCGCGCGGCGCTCGGCGTCGACGGCGAGTTCGGCGGTGCGTCCGACAGCCTCCGGGCCGAGCGCGCCGGCGGGCAGCACGTGCAGCACCAGCCAGGCCCAGTCCTCGTCGCCGCGCCGGACCGGGATGTCGGCGCCGGCCGCGAACTCGCCGTCCGGGCCGTGGCCGCCGGTGAGGCAGTCGACGACCGGGTGCGCGGTGCCGTCGACGGTGAGGGTGCCGAGGTCGGCGGGCTGGTCGGGCCAGGTGTGGTCGACCGGGTGGAAGGGGGTGGCCTCGGTGACCACGGCGGTGCGCCCGTCGGGCAGGGTGTGCACGGCGAGGATCGGCGAGGCGCCGGTCACCGCCCCGGCCGGGAAGCTGACGTGGGTGGTGGGCAGGCTCATGCGCGGGCTCCGGACGGGATCTGAGGGTGGGCCGAACACCCCACCCTACAAAAATCCCACCATCCGGACGCCCGGGGCTACGGGCCTCAGCTCAGCGTGGGCAGCTTGATCAGCACCAGCAGCGCGATCAGCTGCACCGCCGCCGCACCGGCCGCCTTGCCCCAGGGCAGGTCGTGGATCCGCCGCACCATGATGGTCAGCAGCGCCGCGCAGCCCACCCAGGTCGCCCAGCCGACCGCCTGCACCACCACGTTGCCGGCGGGCAGGAACAGCGTCAGCAGCAGCCGCGGGACGTCGGTGGTCCAGCTGACCAGCACGGCCAGGCCGACCGTCGACTGCCAGGGCCCGTCGCCGCCGAACTGCCGGGCCAGCGCGTAGGTGACGGCGCTGAGGATGCCGCCGGCCAGGGTGAAGCCGATCGCGGCGGCGGCGATCGCGGACAGCGCGACCCCGAAGGTGGACCGCACCACCTCGTCGTAGGTGCTGTCGAGGCCGAACACCGCGAGCACGCCGTACAGCAGCGAGACGGACAGCGCGGGCAGCCACACCTGGTGGTCGCGCATCCGGTCGAAGGTGGCGCTCGGGCGGCGGTAAATCCCGGCGAGCAGCTCCCGCCAGGCCAGCCGGGGCCCGCCGAGGTGCGGCGCGGCCTGCCCGCCGGCCCGGTAGACGGCGACGTTGTCCTCGACCGGGTAGCCGCCCTGCTGGTCGTACTGCTGCTGGTACCCGTCCGCGTACGGCTGCTCGCCGTACTGCCCGCCGTACTGCCCGCCGTACTGGTCGTACGAGCCCTGGTGGGCCCCGTCGTCGTACGGCTGCTCGCCGATCGCGAAGGCCCTGGTGTGACCGGGCTGGTCGCCGGGGTGCGCGGGCGGGGCGGGGTAGCCGGGGGTCGGGGCGGTGAAGTACTCGGGGACACCGGTGGGCGCGCCGCGGTACGGGTCACCCTGCGGGGTGCCCGGTTGGGGTGCCGTCCAGCGCCGGGGGTCGACTCCCCGTCCGTCGTCGTGTCGATTGCCAGCCACGGCACGACGGTACCCGCAACGGCCGACCCCTGGCCGGGTGATCATGAAGGTACGACCGGATTGCAGCCGTCCTGTGACGCGGCCGCGCGGGCCCGGAAACGGCGCACGGCCGCGCCGTCGGCGGTGAAGCCGAGGGCGCGGCCGTGCGGGGGCCGTTGGAGGTCAGCCGATGACGCGGCTGCCGGGCGCGTGCACCGCGGCGGCGTTGCTCAGGCCGGCCTCGCAGCCGCCGGGGCCGGCGGAGCGGCGCACGGCGCCGACCGGCAGGCGGGTGCCGCAGGCGATCCGCAGGCCGTTGGAGAGCTCGTTCTCGGCCTCCAGGACGGCGCCGTCGCCGATCACCACGCCGTCCAGCGAGCAGCTCTCACCGATCTCGGCGAAGGCACCGACGATGGAGTCCTTGACGTACGCGCCGGCCTTGATCCGGGCGCCCTGGAGCACCACGCTGCCCTCGACGATGGCGCCGGCGGCGATCTCGGCGTCCGCGGAGACCACGGTGCCGGAGCTGAGCACGGCGGCCGGGTCGACGTGCGAGCCGGGCAGCAGCAGGGCCTCGCCGGTCGCGCCGGGGACGGCCGGGGAGTCGACCTTGCCGAGCACCAGGTCGGCGGAGCCGCGGACGAACGCGGCGGGGGTGCCGAGGTCCAGCCAGTACGAGGTGTCGACGACGCCGCGCAGCAGGGCGCCGGTGGCGAGCAGCTCGGGGAAGGTCTCGCGCTCGACGGAGACCTCGCGGCCGGTCGGGATGCGGTCGATCACCGAGCGGGTGAAGACGTAGCAGCCGGCGTTGATCTGGTCGGTGACGATCTGCTCGGGGGTCTCGGGCTTCTCCAGGAAGGCGAGCACCCGGCCGTTCTCGTCGGTCGGGACCAGACCGAAGGCGCGCGGGTCGGCCACCCGGGTGAGGTGCAGGGTGACGTCGGCGCCGGAGGCGGTGTGCTCGTCGCGCAGCGCGGCGATGTCCAGGCCGGACAGGATGTCGCCGTTGAAGATCAGCACCGGCTCGTCGGCGCCGCAGGTCAGGCCGGCCGCGGCGTTGCGGATGGCGCCGCCGGTGCCCAGCGGCTCGTCCTCGGTGAGGTAGACCAGTTCGAGGCCGTAGGGGCTGCCGTCCTTGAAGTGGTCGACGAAGACGTCGGCCAGGTACGAGGTGGCGAGCACGACGCGGGTGACGCCGGCGGCGGCCGCACGGGCCAGCTGGTGGGCGATGAACGGGACACCGGCCACGGGCAGCATGGGCTTCGGCGTGTGCGTGGTCAACGGGCGCAGCCGGGTGCCCTTACCGCCGACCAACATGATCGCCTCGGTCATGTCCTATCTCCCCTGGTCAGATTCCGGCGGCCCGGCTCGACAGGGTCCGGTGCGCTCGCTCGGTGACTGTGTCGGGCCGGCACAAGGCGGCCTCCGACGGAACCGGCTATTTCCCGGCCCCGCCGCATACTCTATTTGCTCGAACAGCGTGTCAAACCCACTCCCCCTGTCGGGCAGGTGTGCGGACGCCGGGGCAGACCCGGGACAGCCGCCGGGTCCGGGCTAGGGCAGCAGCCAGGAACGTTTGGCGGCCGTTCCCGCATCGGTGCCGCCGGACCCGTTCAACCGGGCGACGGCGGTGGCGGGCAGCGCCTGGTCCCAGACCTGCACGTCGGAGATGGCGCCGTCCCAGAAGTCGCTCCAGGTGTTCTTGTAGCGCACCCGGCCGAGCTGGAGTCCGCCGGTGGTCTGCCAGACGCCCTGGACGGCGGTGGTCTGCTGGAGCACCCCGTTGACGTACAGGGTGATCTTCTTGCTGCCCGCGTCGTAGATGCCGGTGAGCAGCGTCCACTGGCCGGTGGTGGCGGCTCCGGCGGCGGTGGAGAAGGCCTGGTAGGTGGTGTTGTCCTGGGCTCCGGCGGCGGTCTGCACCTTGAACACCCACTGGTTGTGGGTGCCCCAGTCGTCGCGGCCCAGGTAGAAGGAGTAGTAGCTGTCGTTGCCCTGGGTGACCACGGCCCGGCCGCCGGCCGGGGCGTTGTTGCGCACCATCGCCGAGACGGTGAAGGACCGGGAGGTGTCGATCACCGGGCTGCCGCTGTCCGCCCAGCCGTCGGTGTTGCCGTGCAGGGTCAGGGTGGGCCCGTTGTGGCCGGCGGTGCTGCCGATCGCGGTGCCGCCGCCGAGGGTCATGCCGGGCAGCGTCGCCGCGGGGGCGTTCGGTTTTCCGCCGGCACTGCCGCTGGGCTTGGCGCTGTTGCCGGCGGACGCCGAGCCCGAGGGCTGCGCGGAGCCGGACGCCGAGGGCGAGGCGGAGGCGGAGGCGGAATCGGACGGGCCGGGGCTGGGGGCGGTGGTGGGCGCGTCGGTGGGGCCGTCGGGCTGGATGGTGACGGCGGGCGCGGACGAGGTCTTGGGTTCGTCGGACGGCCCGGACATCGCGACGGCGGTGGCGACCACGCCGCCGATCAGGACCACGCCGAGCGCTCCGGCGCCGATCCGCAGCCGCAGCCGGCGACGACGGTGCTCGTTCTCGTTGGCCTCGGCGAGCGCCGCCCAGTCCGGAGCCGCGCTGGTCACCGTCGGCAGGTGGTAGGGCCCGCCACCGGAGCCGCCGGGCCCCGGTATTCCCCCGTCAGCAGTCATGCGGCAGATGCTAGGTCATCGGCGATCGCCGAAAACGCCCGGACCCCGGAGCCGCGAGGGGCGTCCGGGGTCCGGGGAGTGAGGCGGTGTCAGGCCTCGACGGGCTCGGCGTCCGCGGTGGGCAGGGCCTTGACCGACTCCAGCAGCAGCTGGGCGACGTCCACGACCTTCAGGTGCTCCTTGGCGGCGCCCTCGTTCTTCTTGCCGTTGACCGAGTCGGAGAGCATCACCAGGCAGAACGGGCAGGCGGTGGAGACGATGTCCGGGTTGAGGGACAGCGCCTCGTCCACGCGCTCGGTGTTGATCCGCTTGCCGATGCGCTCCTCCATCCACATCCGCGCGCCGCCGGCGCCGCAGCAGAAGCCGCGCTCCTTGTGGCGGTGCATCTCCTCGTTGCGCAGGCCGGGCACCTTGCCGATGATCTCGCGCGGCGGGGTGTAGACCTTGTTGTGCCGGCCGAGGTAGCACGGGTCGTGGTAGGTGATCAGGCCTTCCACCGGGTTGACCGGCAGCAGCTTGCCCTCGTCGATCAGGTGCTGCAGCAGCTGGGTGTGGTGGATGACCTCGAAGTGCCCGCCGAGCTGCGGGTACTCGTTGGCGATGGTGTTGAAGCAGTGCGGGCAGGTGGCGACGATCCGCTTGGTCGGCGCGTCCTCCAGCGCGGCGTTCAGGGTCTCGACGTTCTGCGCGCCGAGCATCTGGAACAGGAACTCGTTGCCGAGGCGGCGCGGGGAGTCACCGGTGCAGGTCTCCTCCTTGCCGAGGATCGCGAACTTGACGCCCGCGGTGTGCAGCAGCTCGGCGAAGGCCTTGGTGGTCTTCTTCGCCCGATCCTCCAGGGCGCCGGCGCAACCGACCCAGTACAGGTACTCGACCTCGGCGGGGTCGATGTCCTCACCGATCACCGGCACCTCGATGCCGGTCTCCTTCTTGAGCTCCTTGACCCAGTCCAGGCGCGCCTTGGTGGCCAGGCCCCACGGGTTGCCCTTGTTCTCCAGGTTCTTGAGCATCGTCCCGGCCTCGGTCGGGAAGCTGCTCTCGATCATCACCTGGTAGCGGCGCATGTCGACGATGTGGTCGATGTGCTCGATGTCGACCGGGCACTGCTCGACGCAGGCGCCGCAGGTGGTGCAGGACCACAGCACGTCCGGGTCGATGACGCCGCCCTCTTCGGCGGTGCCGATCAGCGGGCGCTCGGCCTCGGCGAGGGCCTCGGCGGAGACTCCGGCCAGCTGCTCGCTGGAGGCCTTCTCCTCGCCTGACCCCTGCCCTCCATCCGGAGCGGACTTGCCGCCACCGGCCAGCAGGTACGGGGCCTTGGCGAAGGCGTGCTCGCGCAGGCTCATGATCAGCAGCTTGGGCGACAGCGGCTTGCCGGTGTTCCAGGCGGGGCACTGCGACTGGCAGCGGCCGCACTCGGTGCAGGTGGAGAAGTCGAGGATGCCCTTCCAGGAGAAGTGCTCGACCTGCGAGACGCCGAACACCGCGTCGTCGGCCGGGTCCTCGAAGTCGATCGGGGCGCCGTTGCTGGTCATCGGGCGCAGGGCGCCCAGCGCGGTGCCGCCGTCCTCCTCGCGCTTGAAGTAGATGTTGAAGAAGCCCAGGAAGCGGTGCCAGGCGACACCCATCGACGGGTTGATGCCGATGGTGGTGGCCCACGCGAACGAGATGACGATCTTCAGCATCGCGAACAGGTAGATCAGGTTGACCAGGGTGCCGTGGGCGGTGCCCTCGAACGCGGCGACGATCGGGTACGAGATCAGGTACGTCGGGTCGTAGGAGGTGACGCCTTCGAGGGCGCCTTCCAGGCCGCGCAGCATCATGATGCAGATGCCGATGCCGAGGATCGTGTACTCGACGTAGAACGCCTGCCAGGCGATCGAGCCGGCGAACCGGGACTTGCGGCCGGACCGGGACGGCAGGCTGAGCAGCCGGATCACGATCAGGACGGCGATACCCAGGGTGGTCAGCGTGCCGATCAGCTCGACGAAGATGTTCCAGACCAGCCAGTGGCCGATGATCGGCAGCGTGAAGTCGGCGTCGAAGAGCTGACCGAAGGCGTTGACCAGGGTGAGGATCAGCGAGAAGAAGCCGACCGCGACGAACCAGTGGGCGACGCCGACCACGCCCCACTTGTTCATCCGGGTGTGGCCGAGGAACTCCTTGGCCACGGTGGCCACGCGCTGCGCGGGCTGCCCGAATCGGGTGCTGTCGGCGGAGCCGGTGCGCACCACCTTGTAGATGTACAGCGCCGCCCGGGCGGCGAGCGCGGTGCCGATCACGAAGGTGACCAGCGAGATGACGATCGCTGCTAGCTGCATCGGCTCTCCGTCTTCAGCGGCTTCTGGTCCGGGTTCTCCCCAGCTTCCCAAGTCTTCCCAAGAGTGTACTGGTCGGTAACTTTGAGGGTAGACGCGCCGGACATTACCGCGCGTTAACACCCGTCCAGAAGATGTTCAAGGTATGGCGGCAGTCACTATGCCCAGACTCACCCGTCCGGAGCACCTCCAAGCCCTGGTCGGAGAGCCTCGCGACATAAGCGCTCAGTAAAGTTGAGCCACATCAACTCAAAGCTGTTGACGGTTCGGGCGACCTCGTGCATAGTTGAGCCCGTACTGCTCAACTTCTCCCCGGAGGTATTCACGATGGCACGCGCGGTCGGCATCGACCTCGGTACGACGAACTCCGTCGTCAGTGTTCTTGAGGGCGGTGAGCCCACGGTCATCACCAACGCCGAGGGTGCTCGGACCACGCCGTCCGTCGTCGCCTTCGCCAAGAACGGCGAGGTGCTCGTCGGCGAGGTCGCCAAGCGCCAGGCGGTCACCAACGTCGACCGGACCATCCGTTCGGTCAAGCGCCACATGGGCACCGACTGGAAGATCGGCATCGACGGCAAGGACTTCACGCCGCAGCAGATCTCCGCTTTCGTCCTGCAGAAGCTCAAGCGGGACGCCGAGGCCTACCTGGGCGAGACGGTCACCGACGCCGTCATCACCGTCCCGGCGTACTTCAACGACTCCGAGCGTCAGGCCACCAAGGAGGCCGGCGAGATCGCGGGCCTGAACGTCCTGCGCATCGTCAACGAGCCGACCGCCGCCGCCCTGGCCTACGGCCTGGACAAGGACGACCAGACCATCCTGGTCTTCGACCTCGGTGGTGGCACCTTCGACGTGTCGCTGCTGGAGATCGGCGACGGCGTGGTCGAGGTCAAGGCCACCAACGGTGACAACCACCTCGGTGGTGACGACTGGGACCAGCGCGTCGTCGACCACCTGGTGAAGGTCTTCCAGTCCGGTCACGGCGTCGACCTGTCCAAGGACAAGATGGCCGTCCAGCGTCTGCGCGAGGCTGCCGAGAAGGCCAAGATCGAGCTGTCCTCCTCCTCGGAGACCTCGATCAACCTGCCCTACATCACGGCCTCCGCCGAGGGCCCGCTGCACCTGGACGAGAAGCTCACCCGCTCGCAGTTCCAGCAGCTGACCGCCGACCTGCTGGACCGCTGCAAGGTCCCGTTCCACAACGTCATCAAGGACGCCGGCATCGCGCTGTCCGAGATCGACCACGTGGTCCTGGTCGGTGGCTCGACCCGTATGCCGGCCGTCGCCGAGCTCGTCAAGGAGCTGACCGGCGGCAAGGACGCCAACAAGGGCGTCAACCCGGACGAGGTCGTCGCCATCGGCGCCTCCCTGCAGGCCGGTGTGCTGAAGGGCGAGGTCAAGGACGTCCTGCTGCTCGACGTCACCCCGCTGTCCCTGGGCATTGAGACCAAGGGCGGCATCATGACGAAGCTGATCGAGCGCAACACCACGATCCCGACCAAGCGCTCCGAGATCTTCACCACCGCCGAGGACAACCAGCCCTCCGTGCAGATCCAGGTCTACCAGGGCGAGCGCGAGATCGCGGCGTACAACAAGAAGCTCGGTATGTTCGAGCTGACCGGCCTGCCGCCGGCCCCCCGCGGCCTGCCGCAGATCGAGGTCACCTTCGACATCGACGCCAACGGCATCATGCACGTGGCCGCGAAGGACCTCGGCACCGGCAAGGAGCAGAAGATGACCGTCACCGGCGGCTCCTCGCTGCCGAAGGACGAGGTCAACCGCATGCGCGAGGAAGCCGAGCGCTACGCGGAGGAGGACCACAAGCGCCGCGAGGCCGTGGAGACCCGCAACCAGGGCGAGCAGCTCGTCTACTCGACCGAGAAGTTCATCGCGGACAACGCCGACAAGCTCCCGGCCGACGTCAAGACCGAGGTCGAGACGGCGATCACCGAGCTCAAGGAAGCCCTCAAGGGCGAGGACATCGCGGCCATCCGCACCGCCACCGAGAAGGTCTCCACCACTGCCCAGAAGCTCGGCGCGGCGCTGTACGCGCAGGCCGACGGCGCGGGTGCGGCCACCGGTGCGGCCGGGGCCGGCGAGGCCGGCGCCAAGGACGACGACGTGGTCGACGCCGAGATCGTCGACGACGAGAAGCCCAAGGGCGGTGCGGCATGACGGAGAAGCCGCAGGGCGAGCAGCCCGGCGACGACTCCGCCGCCGAGGAAGCCGTGCTGAAGGCCGCCGAAGAGGCTGTCGCGGGTGCGGGTGCCGACGAGCTGGCCGCCGCCAAGCGCGAGGCCGGCGAGCGTACCGCCGACCTGCAGCGTCTCCAGGCGGAGTACCAGAACTACCGCAAGCGGGTCGAGCGCGACCGGGCCACCGTCCGGGAGATCGCGGTCTCCAACATCGTGGAATCGCTGATCCCGGTGCTGGACGACATCGGCCGGGCCCGCGAGCACGGCGAGGTGACGGGTGGCTTCAAGTCCGTCGCCGAGTCGCTGGAGACGGTCGTCGCCAAGCTCGGGCTGCAGCAGTTCGGCAAGGAGGGCGAGCCCTTCGACCCGACCATCCACGAGGCGCTGATGCACAGCTACTCGTCGGATGTCACGGAGGACACCTGCGTGCAGATCCTCCAGCCCGGGTACCGGATCGGCGAGCGGATCATCCGCCCGGCGATGGTCGCGGTCGCGGAGCCCCAGCCGGGCACCCAGACCACCGGCGAACCGGACGAGGACAAGGCTGACGGTTCGTCCGACAGCTGAGTAGAGTCCCTGTGCGCTGCGGAGTCGTACGTCGTCCAGTACGGCGGCCGGCTCCGCAGCGCCGTATCAGGGCTCTTCCCAACAACACGCTTCACCAACAGACTTACGGGATTACGGGAGGTGGCGGTCAAAGGCCATGAGCGCTAAGGACTACGTGGAGAAGGACTACTACAAGGTCCTCGGCGTGCCCAAGGACGCCACCGCCGCCGAGATCAAGAAGACGTACCGCAAGTTGGCCCGGGAGTTCCACCCGGACGCCAACAAGGGCGATGCCAAGGCCGAGGAACGGTTCAAGGACATCTCCGAGGCGTACGACGTGCTCTCCGACGAGAAGCGCCGCAAGGAGTACGACGAGGCGCGCTCGCTGTTCGCCGGCGGCGGTTTCCGGCCGGGCGGCGCGGGTGGCGCCGGCGGCGGCTTCGACTTCGGCGACCTGTTCAACGGCGGCACCGCCGGCGGCAGCGGCGGACTCGGCGACGTGTTCGGCGGCCTGTTCAACCGCGGCGGCCGGCAGACCGCCCAGCCGCGGCGCGGCGCGGACGTCGAGACCGAGGTCACCCTGAACTTCGAGGAGGCCGTGGACGGCGCGACGGTGCCGCTGCGGATGACCTCCCAGGCGGCCTGCCGGGCCTGCGCCGGCACCGGCGCCAAGACCGGCACCACCCCCCGGGTCTGCCCGACCTGCGTCGGCGCGGGCACCGTCAGCCGGGGCCAGGGCGCGTTCGCGCTCTCCGAGCCGTGCCGGGACTGCAAGGGCCGCGGCATGATCGTCGACGACCCGTGCACCGTCTGCCACGGCAGTGGCCGGGCCTCCTCGGCCCGCACCATGCAGGTCCGGATCCCGGCCGGCGTGCAGGACAGCCAGCGGATCCGACTCAAGGGCAAGGGCGCCCAGGGCGAGCGCGGCGGCCAGCCCGGCGACCTGTACGTCACCGTGCACGTCGACCCGCACCCGGTGTTCGGGCGCAAGGGTGACAACCTCACCGTGACGGTGCCGGTCAGCTTCCCCGAAGCCGCACTCGGCGGCACCATCGAGGTGCCGACCCTGAACGGACCGGCCGTGAAGCTCAAGCTGCCCCCGGGCAGCGCCAACGGTCTGACCATGCGGGCCCGCGGCAAGGGCGCCACCCGCAAGGACGGCACCCGAGGAGACCTGCTGGTCACCGTCGAGGTCGCCGTACCCAAGATCGTCAGCGGCGACGCACTGAGCGCACTGGAGCAGTACCGCGAGGCCACCGCCTCGGACGACCCGCGAGCCGCCCTGTTCAAGGCGGCGGAGGGAGCGTGAGATCCCGATGAGCCCCCATCCCGACAGCCCGCGCGGCACCGAGGCCCGGATCGGCGCCGGCATCGGCGAGGGCCTGCCCGGCGCCGGCCGCCGCCCCGCCGGTCCGCCGACGTACGTCCTCACCGAGGACACCCCGGTCTACGTGATCTCGGTCGCCGCCGAGCTCTCCGGCCTGCACCCGCAGACCCTGCGCCAGTACGACCGGCTCGGCCTGGTCTGCCCGGACCGCACCGCCGGGCGCGGCCGGCGCTACTCCGCGCGTGACATCCAGCAGCTGCGCGAGGTCCAGCGCCTCTCCCAGGACGAGGGCATCAACCTGGCCGGCATCAAGCGGATCATCGAACTGGAGAACCAGGTCGCCGCCCTGCAGTCCCGGGTCTCCGAACTGGTCGACGCCCTGGAGGGCGCCGCCGCCACCCTGCAGCAGCGCGAGGCCGCCGTGCACGCCTCCTACCGCCGTGACCTGGTGCCCTACCAGCAGGTCACGCAGTCCAGCGCCCTGGTGGTCTGGCGCCCCAAGCGCTGACCGGCCCGACCACGAACCGTCGACATTCCTGCCCACCGGGGGGTGTCGGCGGTTTCGGTGTGCTGCCAGAGTCTTGGGAGAGGACGTGCTTCCGGCTCCGCTCCGATCCGGTAATTCGGCGGAACCGAGCGCCCTTCGCTCTATGATGCGGGCCGGAAGACGCTCCCGAACTGCCGGAAGCCCCAGCTCAGGCAAGGAGTCATGGACATGAGTACTGAGCAGAGGAGCAGTGCCGTCACCCCGGCCCTGTCCCCGGAGGCCAGGTCCCTCTACGTCCGCGCCGTACAGACCGGAGGCAGGCTGACCGAGCGCGATGCCGGCAGCCTGTCACCCGGTCAAATCGCCGGCCCCTTGCAGGAGTTGCTGGCCATCGGCCTGCTTCAGGCGGAGGTGGGACCGTCCGGCACCTACGCCGTGAAGGATCCCCAACAACTGGCGGAATCGCTGACGCTGGAGCTCCAGCAGGAAGCCGGCGAAATACTCCGGCGCTCGGTCTCGATCCACCACACCCTGCAGGACCTGAACCGGGAATACCAGAGCTACATCAGCCGCCCGGAGGCCGGCGGTTCCATCGCATATGTCCAGGGCCGCGGGAACATCAACCAACGGCTGGCGACGCTGATGGCCAACGGTGCGAAGGAAATGCTCACCGCGCAACCCGGCGGCGGCCGCGGCGAGGACGCGCTGAAAATCGCGATCGCCCGTGACCTGAAATTCGTGGAACGCGGCGGCACGATCCGTACGATCTACCAGCCCAGCGCCCGCTATTCGAACCCGACGGTCAGTTACGTCCAGGCGGTCACCCAGGAAGGGTGCCAGGTCAGAACGCTCGACGAAGCCTTCGCCAAACTCATCGTCATCGATCGGCAGGTCGCGGTCGTCACCGTGGGGGACGAGGAGAACCGCGATCGCGCGGCGTTCATCCGGGACGACTCGGTCATCGACTACATCGTCGGGGTGTTCAACAGCCAATGGGAACGGGCAATTCCGTTCACCGGCGACCACGGAATTCCACCCCTGGTGGTCACCCGAATGCGCCGGCAGATCGTGCGAATGATGCTGGAAGGGATCGCCCATCGCACCATTGCCAGGCGGCTGGGCCTCAGCGAACGGACGCTGGCCCGGCACATCGCCGAAATGCGCGAGGAATACGGGGTCGACACGCTGTTCCAACTCGGCTGGAAACTCGCGCAAACGGAGGGGCCGACGGCTTGATGCCGGCGGCCCCTCCGTCCTGCGCTTCAGGGCTCTACCAGTGGCTGTCGAGGGAGGCCACCTGGGTTTCGGTGGTCTGGGACGCAAACCAGTGAGAGTCCGCGCTCGCCGGGGCGGCCCCGAGGAACACGGCCATGCCCAGGAGGAGCGCCGAGATCAGGATACGGCGGGCCTTCAGCACAAAATCACCCCTTTCGGACAAATTCATCGCGAGCACCGTTCACCGAACGGCGCCCGCATCAATTGGCACCCATATGATTACTCATCAACTGCCTCGCCGTCACCTACCGGGTGCGGCAGCACCGCCCGGGCCGTGAAATGTGCATGTCGGCACTAAGAAGTCCGGATGATGGATAGAGGTGTCATCTGTCCGCCAGGCAGCCAGATGCCACCATGCGCCAGTGGACTCCCTGACACCCGGCGATGGACGATCAGCTAGTCGTAACCAAAGCGGCATGATCTGCGAGTTCCACGTCGGTCCGCTCGACCCCGAAGTGCGGCAATCTTCGGGCCCGCACCGCTTCCACCGGACAGGGCCTTCCGGACCGAGCCGGCCGAATCACCACACCCGGAGTCGACATGACTGAGCCCCACCTGCAGTACCAGGCCTCCGAGGGGCGACGCGCACGGGTCTTCCTCGCCGCGCCCCTGATGCGGCTGACCGGGCCTGCGGACAGCGTGGTGACGCTGGCCAGCCGGACCAGACTGACCACGCTGCGGAGCACGCTGCTTCGCAGTGGAGCCGCGGTGTACAGCGCCCACCACAGCGACGCGTGGACGGTGGCCGGGAAGGCGCCGGAGCAGCGGGTCCCCTCGGACTTCCGGGCGATGCAGAGCGCGGACCTGGTGTTCGCGTACGTCGGCGCCCCGCTGTCGGCCGGGGTCAGCCTGGAGCTGGGCTGGGCGTCGGCGCTGCGCAAGCCGATCGTGATGCTGGTGGACGAGGCGATCACCCACAACCCGCTGATCGCCACCATCGAGCAGGTCTCCCCCGTGCTGCCGCTGGTCTTCGACGACACCTGGTCGCAGGAGGCGCTGCACCACACCGTGGAGACCGCGCTGGACTGGGCCGGCATGGCGCTCTCGCTGCGCAGCGGCTTCTGGACCGCGCCCGGCGAGCAGTTCCCGCGTCCGCGCCGTGAGCACGCCGCCCCGTACGGCTTCTGGTCCCCGGAGATCGCCACCGGCTGATGCCCGGTCAGGCCGGTGGCGCGGCCGGGCCCTCGGCCGCGCGCATCTGCCACCCCAGCTGGAACAGCGTCTCCGCGTCGTGCAGTTCGCGCAGCCGGGAGATGTGGCCCGCCACGGTCCGTTCGGAGAGGCCGAGGCGGGAGGCGATCGAACGCTGCGTCAGGCCCTGGGCGAGCAGCCGGCCGACCTGTTCGTGGACCGGAACGACGCTCTCGCCCTCGCGGTCGGCCGAATGCCAGCGGACCCGTTCGGCCCGATCCCAGTCCCGTTCGAAGGCGGCGACCAGGAACGAGACCACCGCCGGGTCCTCGACCAGCGCGGCGCTGGAGTTGTCCGCCGACGCCGGGACGACGGCGATCCGGCGGTCGAAGACGGTCATCCGGCTGAACGGCTCGCTCAGCGTCCGGAACCTGCCGCCCCATCCGGTGACGGCCTCCGCCCAGCGCACCGTCCCCTCGTCGAGCAGCGCGGCCGGCTCGTAGACCGTGTGCAGCACGGCCCCGCCGGTCAGGAAGCCGCGGGCCCGCTCCAGGGAGTCGGCCTGGAGGTCGCCCGCGGGCGCCCCGCCGGGCTGCAGGGCGAGCACCTCCTCCTCGGCCTCGTTCTCCAACTGCCGTACCCGCTCCCGGATCCGGTCGCTCCGGCCGACGTGGTGCACCACGCTGGAGCGGTCCGCGCGGCGCGGGGTGGCGTCGTAGGCGTGGGTGAGGTCCTCCAGCAGGACGGGCATCTCCTCGGCGCGCAGCAGCATCCGGGTGCCCTCGGCGCGGAGTTCGGCGCTGATCCGGTCGCCGACCACCCGCGGGTTGACCGCCGTCAGCGACTGGCCGACCGCGTCGTGCACCAGCAGTCCGAGTTCCAGCAGCCGCAGCACCCCCGCCGAGTCCTGTTCGACCGCCTCGCGGAAGGCCACCCGGCCGCCCTGGTCGAGGATCTGCTGGTACAGCTGCCGCTCGGGCCCGGTCGGCAGGGCGGCTCCGTTCGACTCGCTCACAGGTCCCACTCCTTCCGGGCCGCTCGGCGGCGGCGCCAGGGCGGTCGGTTCCGATCGGTCATTCCGGTGCTCCGCGCAGCTGCCGGCCGAGCCGGAACAGGGTCTCCGCATCGTAGAGGTCGCGCAGCAGGGCGATATGGGCGGCCACCGTCCGTTCCGACGGGCCGAGCCGGGAGTCCGGCAGTCGGTCCGTCACCGGGCACCGTCCCGCATCAGCCAGCCGAGCTGGAAGAGCGTCCCGGCGTCGTAGCGTTCGCGCAGGCGGGCGATGTGTTCGGCGACGGTGCGTTCGGAGACGCCGAGGCGGCTGGCGACAGCGCGCTGGGTGAGGCCCTGGGCGAGCAGGCGGGCGATCCGGTCGGTGACGGCGGGGACGGCGCCGCCCGCGAGGTCGTGCCACGGGACGCGTTCGGCCCGCTCCCAGTCGCGCAGGAACAGGCCCACCAGGTGGCCGACCACGGCCGGGTCCTCGATGAACGCGGCGGTGCGGTTGTCGGCGGACGCCGAGATGATCGCCACCTTGCGGTCGAAGATCAGCATCCGGGTGAAGTCCTCGTCCAGCGAACGCAGCCGCATGCCCCAGCCGGTGGCGCGCACCGCGTAGTCGATCACCGCCGGATCGGTGCTGCCGACCGGCTGGTAGAGGATGTCCATCCGGGCGCCGGCGGCCAGGGCCCGCTCGGTGCGGTCGCTCTTCTCCAGGTAGACGGTGGGGCGGTGGCCGGGCTGCGCGGCCAGCACCTCCTCGCGGAAGTCGGCCTCGATCTGCAGCAGCCGGTGCCGGATCCGGTCCACGTCGAAGATGTGGGTGATCTGCGGCGCCCGGTCGCCCCGGCGGGTGGAACTGTCGAACGCGTCCGCCAGCTCGTCGAGTTCGGCCGGAACCCGCTCGGCCTCGATGAACCGGCGGGTACCGGCCTCCCGCAGTTCCCGGCTCAGCCGGTGGCTGACGTTGCGCGGGTTCACCGCGGTCAGCTGCTCGCTCTCGTCGTGCTGGATCAGCAGGCCCAGTTCGAGCAGCCGGGTGGTGGCCTCGGCGTCCTGCTCGACCGCCTCCCGGACCGAGACCCGGCCGCCGGCCCGCAGGACGGCGAGGTAGAGCGCCCGTTCGGCCGCGGTGGGCCCGGTCATCGGACGCCGTCCCGCATCAGCCAGCCGAGCTGGAACAGGGTCTCGGCGTCGTAGCGCTCGCGCAGGCGGGCGATGTGGGCGGCGACGGTGCGTTCGGAGAGGTTCAGGCGGGAGGCGATGGAGCGCTGGGTGAGCCCGGCGGTGAGCAGCTCGCCGATCCGGCGTGCGGTTTCCGGGAGTTGACGTCCGGCCAGGTCGCGCCAGGGAGCCCGGACGGCGCGGGCGAAGTCGCGCTGGAAGACGGCGACCAGGTGGTCGACCACGGCGGGGTCCTCGATGAAGGCGGCGGCGAGGGTCCTGGTGGACGCGGAGACGACGGCCACCCGCCGGTCGAAGATCAGCATCCGGGCGAACGGCTCGTCCAGGACCCGCACGCGGACGCCCCAGCCGGTGGCCTCGGCGGCGTAGGCGACGGTGTGCGGGGCGTGCCGGGTGAGCGGCTGGTAGAGGACGTCGATGACGGCTCCGCGGGCCAGCGCCTTGTGCAGCCGGGAGCTGTCCTTCAGGTACTCGGGCGGGCGCGGTCCCGGCTGGGCGGCCAGGCCCTCCTCGCGGTAGTCGGCCTCGATCTCCAGCAGCCGGTGCCGGACCTGCTGGACGCTGGTCAGGTGGGCGATCCCGGCGACCGGTTCGGTGCGGCGCTGGGCGGTGTCGTAGGACTCGGCCAGTTCCTCGAAGCCGGCCGCCGTCCGGTCGGCACGGGTGAGCAGGCCGGTGGCGCGCTCCCGCAGGGTGCTGCCCAGCCGGGCGCCGGCCGTGCGCGGGTTGACGGCCGCCACCCAGCCGTCCACCACGTAGTGCTCCAGCAGCCCCAGTTCCAGCAGCCGGGCGGCCGCGCCCGCGTCCTGTTCCATCACCTCGCGCAGCGAGACCCGGCCGGCCCGCAGGACGGCGAGGTAGAGCGCCCGTTCGGCCTCGGTCGGGGGGACGGTGTCCGGTTCAGTCACGGTCCTCGCCCCCGCGCATCAGCCAGCCGAGCTGGAACAGGGTGTCGGCGCCGTGCTGGTCGCGCAGGCGGGAGATGTGGCCGGCGACGGTGCGCTCCGACAGGCCGAGGCGGGTGGCGATGGCGCGCTGGGTGAGGCCCTGGGCGAGCAGGCGGGCGGTGCGGTCGACGGCGGTGCGGGTGGGGGCGGTGTCGAGCAGCGAGTCCCAGCCGACGCGCTCGGCGCGGGCCCAGTCGCGTTCGAAGCCGGCCACGACCATCGCGACGGTGGCGGGGTCGAGGATCAGCGCGGCCCGGCTGTGGTCCTCGGCGGCGGGGACGACGGCGGTGCAGCGGTCGAAGACCAGGGCGCGCTGGAAGGGTTCGTCGAGCAGCCGGACCTCGCCGCCGGCCTCGGTGAGAGCGGCGGCGTAGCGGATCGCGGCGGGTTCGGCGAGCACGCCGGGCCGGTAGAGGGTGCGGATCCGGCAGCCGCGCCGCAGCACCGGGAGTTCCTGGTGGAGCGAGGTCTCCAGGGCGCTGGGGGCGAACGCGCCGGGGTGGGCGGTGAGGGCCTCTTCGCGGCAGTCCGCGCCGAGTTGGGCGATCCGCCGGCGGATGTGCTCGCGGCCGATCACCTGGATCTCGCAGCCGGCCGGTTCGATCGGGCGGGGGACGCTCTCGTACGCGGTGATCAGCGGTTCGAGGCGGCCGGGCAGGCATTCGGCGCGGTTGAGCAGCCGGGCGGCCTCGGTGTTCATCTCGGCGCCGAGGCTCTCGGCCACGAACCGCGGGTCGACGGCCAGGTAGGCGCCGTCCAGGCCGTCGGAGATCAGCAGGCCGGTGCGGAGCAGTTCGGCGAGCGCGGGCCGCTGCGGGTCGGCGATCCGGTCGGCGGCGATCCGGCCGCCCGCGTCGAGGATCTCCAGGTAGAGGCGTCGGGCGAGGTCGTCGACCGGCGGGGGTACGGCGGAGGGGTCAGCCACGTCCACCGCCTCTCATCAACCAGCCGAGCTGGAACAGGGTCTGGGCGTTGTGCAGGTCGCGCAGCCGGGAGATGTGACCGGCCACGGTGCGCTCCGACAGGCCGAGGCGGGTGGCGACGGCGCGCTGGGTGAGGCCCTGGGCGAGCATCCGGCCGACCCGGTGGGTGACGGTGCGGGTGAGGGTGCGGCCGTCGAGGCTGTTCCAGTGCACCTGGTCGGCCCGGGCCCAGTCGCGTTCGAAGCCGGCCACCAGGTAGGCGATGGCGGCGGGGTCCTCGACGAAGGCGGCGCGGCTGTGGTCGTCGGCGGCGGGGATCACGGCGATCCGCCGGTCGATGACGATCACCCGCAGGAACGGCTCGTCCAGTACGCGGAGTTGGGCGCCCTGCTCGGCCATCGCGGCGGCGTGCCGGACGGCGCTCTCCTCGGTGAGCGCGACCGGCTGGTAGAGGGTGCGCATGGTGCCGCCCCGGCGGAGCATCAACTGGTCCTGGGTGTGGGCGAGTTCGAGGACGGCGGGCGGGCGCAGGCCGGGCTGGGCGCTGAGCAGTTCGAGCCGGCAGTCGGAGACCAGCTGGGCGATCCGCAGCCGGATGCTCTCCTGGCCGTCCACGTAGACCGCCCGCCGGGCCCGGTCGGCGGGCCGGGGGACGGCGTCGTAGGCGCGGGCGAGCGGGTCGAGGGCGGCGGGCAGCCGGTCGGCGTCGAGCAGCAGCCGGGTGGCCTGGGCGCGCAGGTCGGCGCCGACGCGTTCGGCGACGGCGCGCGGGCTGACGGCGACGTAGCACTCGTCGATGCGGTTGGGCATCACCAGTCCGATGGCCACCAGCTGCTCCAGCAGGGCGCGTTGGCGTTCGGGGGTGAAGTCGGAGCCGGGCAGTTCCGGATGGTCGAGCGGGATCCGACCGCCGGCGGCCAGGATGGCGAGGTACAGCCGGGAGGCGTCGTCCTCGGGGAGTGTGTCGTCCGGGTCGGACTTCGGGTGGTCCGCAGCCACGTCGAGCTCTCCTGCCGTCTTCCTCCGTTGCGGATGATGATCTCAGCAGGGCCGTCCGGCTCGACGGCGGGAGTCCCCGCAGACGGGCGCGTCCCCCGGGGGCGGGCGCCACAGGCACCCGGACCCCGGAGGACCCGCTCGTGTCACGCCAAGCGTCAAGGCGCTTTCGGCGAGGCGGAGCAGCAACGCCTCACCGATCCCGGTCCCTCGGCCACCACCACACGTGGCGTCCGGACCGGTGCTCTTCCCCCCGTTGCGCAGATACGAACGCACCTGTCGCCCCCACGCGAAGAGCAAGTCGCCGACTCGGGCTGCGGCGGCCCGGGACGACTTGACGTGACTACACCCTCACAGCGCGGGGAACGCCGAACAAGTGCTCTCCGGCTGCAGGTTCCCGCAAGTGCAGGAACCTGCAGCAAACCACTCGATCGAGTGACCGGAATCCTCGATTTTTCGGCATTGCCCCCCTCTCCGAGCAGGCATTCGTCCCTCTCCGACGGTCCGCCGGGGCGGTAGCGTCGCGCGGCACGGAAATGTCACTGGTGTCTCCGAGAATTCGACAATCCTTCGCCGAATCCACCGATCCGGAATCGCCCGCACGCGACTCACCCGGTCCCGATAGGGGCTAGTACTCCGGCTGTAGATCGTGATCTTCATAGCTGTAGGGCGGCTTGTCGCCGGTAGTGGCTGGTGCGTGCGCGGGCTTGGTGTCGGCGGCGCCATGCCGACCATCGCAGTCGGTGCGCGACGTCGCGGACGGACTGGACGAGCAGGACAGCGAACAGCCGCCGGATCTCGCTGCAGGTGAGCGGGGCGAGGTCGGGTGATGACGGGCCTTGGGCTTGTTCAATGGCGGCGGTGACCGCGAGGAAGGCGTGCGCGAGCATGGCGAGGGTGGTCCAGCGGTGCCAGGAGGTCCAGCGGCGGACCTGGTGTTCGTCCAGTCCGGCCAGGCCCTTGGCGGCTTGGAAGGTCTCCTCCACCGTCCAGCGTCGGCCCGCGACCTTGACGAGCGTGCTCAGCGGGACGTGGCGGGCCGAGTAGCAGCGGTAGAAGGCGAGTTCGCCGGTGCGTCGGCTGCGCCGGATCAGCAGGCACCGGTGACCGGGGCCGGCCGTCGGTGCGTCGATGTCGACCTGGGCCCAGTCGTAGAAGCGGTGGCCCTTGGCTCCGGCCCCGGCTGACAGCCGCTGCCAGGCCCGTTTCGGCAAGCCGTGCGCGAGGACACCGGCGCGGTAGACGCCTGCCCGGGTGGGGATCGGTCGCTTGCGCGAGACGGCCAGGACGTAGCCGATCTGGCGTCTCTCCAACTCGGTGCTCAGATACGGATCGCCTCCGTAGACCTCGTCACCGGCAACCCACCTGGCCGGGAGGTCGGCGTCCAGGGCCTGGGCGATCATCTCGGTGGCCAGTGCGGGCTTGGTGGCGAACTTCAGGTCGTCGGGGATGCCGGCCGTGCGGCAGCGGTCGGGGTCCTGGGTCCAGGACCTGGGGATATAGAGGCGGCGGTCGATGGCGGCGTGCCCGGCCGTGGCGGAGTAGACAAGGTAGACGGCAACCTGGGAGTTCTCGATGCGGCCAGCGGTTCCGGTGTACTGGCGCTGGACTCCGACAGTGTCGGTGCCCTTCTTCAGGTCGCCGGTCTCGTCCACAACGAGCACGGCGCCTTCGTCGCCGAGGTGGTCGACGACGAAGTCCCGTATGTTGTCGCGCATTTGGTCCGCGTCCCAGGACGCCCGGCTGAGCAGGTGCTGCATACCGGCCGGACTCGCATCTCCGGCGTGCTCGGCGATCGTCCAGCAGTTCTTCCTCGGCAGGTCCGCGAGCAGGCCCAACACGAACGCCCGCGCCCGGCGACGCGGCTCCACTCGGGCGAACCGGCCCGCCACCTTGCCCATCAGGCCCTCGAATACCGCCTGCCAGCGGGCAGGGTCTACGCTGTGGCCCACGGCCACCGGCTGATCTTCGTTTGTCGACACAACTCACGATGATCAACGGTGGCTGTCTCCGTCTCTGGCCAAGGGTGCCAGAGACGGAGACAGCCAGCTGCCGAGCAGCCGCGACACCTGGGCGCCGAGAAGGGGGCGCGGCCCTGGGCGAACTGCTTGGGAGTGACGTCGGCGTCTTCGCCGCCGTCCGTCACTTCACTCACCCGGGACCGCCCCGCTCTCAGCGCGGGATCACGTCAGCTCGTCCAGCAGCCACTGCTCCTCCGCCGCAGTGAGCCCCTCGCTGCCGACGGCTGGCCCACCGCGGGCGGTGTCCCAGGCGAGTGTGTCGACGAGAGTTTCGGCGAGCGAACGGTGTGTCAGGCCGACCGCCAGAGCGCGGGAGATGTCCACCCGGTTGATCGCCGCGCACTCGGGGGCGCCAATCCACATCGGCACGCCCATCCACGAGTCGACGCCGGCTTTCAGCAGCTTCTCGGTGCTGACCCAGACCGGCTCCGAGCTGGGGTTGACCAGGGCCCGGCAGGCGGCGAAGAAGTCGCCGAACGGCAGGGTGCGGCCGGTGACGTTGTAGACGCCGCCGCGCTGTGCCGTGATGCAGCCCAGCGTCCACGCCGCGACATCGCGGACGTCGATGAACTGGGCGGCGTCGGCCGGGTCGCCCGGCAACAGCACCCGGCCGCCCCGCCGGAAGCGTCGCGGCCAGTAGGGGAAGCGGTCGGTCGGGTCATGCGGCCCGACGATCATGCCGGGGCGCACGACACTCGCGTGGTCGCCGTAGGCGTCCAGCACGATCCGCTCGCAAGCGGCTTTGCGCGCGCCGTAGAGCTGGTGTGGCGGCAGGTCCTCGCTGAGGACGAGCAGCTCACCGTCCTCGTCCTGCACAGTGGCCTGGTCGGCGAGGACCGACAGGGAGGAGACGAAGACGTACCGGCCCACGCGCCCACCCAGGGCCGTCACCGACCGGCGGACCACCTCGGGCTCGTAGCCCGCGACATCGACCACGGCGTCCCAGTGGCGGTCACCGAGCGCGGACAGGTCGGTCGTGCGGTCGCCAATGACGGCCTCGACCCCAGGGAAGAGATCGGGCGCGGTCCGGCCGCGGTTGAACAGCGTCACCTGATGCCCCTCGGCCAGTGCGGCCTCGACGAGGGTGCGACCCACGAAACGCGTGCCACCCAGCACGAGCAAGCTCAGCGGGCGGGGGGTAATGCTCTGCATTGTTGACGGACTCCGGAGTTGTGAAGCGGTCCGGGCCGCTGGCGGCAGAAGCCGGCTCAGTCGGCGACCCGGTCAGGGACGTGACGGAACTCGCTCCCGGCAGCCATAAACCTCACCCTCTCGGTGACGCATCGACATGGCATTGCTCTGGCGCAGGCGAACCTAGCAGAAGGCGATCAAGGCCGTCGATAGCAGTCAGGCGCCCCGGACCCAGCCTGGCGGCAACGAAGATCACGATCTACAGCTGGAGTACTAGAGGAGCCGCCCGGCCTTCAGACCGGCCAGGGTGCGGGCCGAGGCCACCGCCCAGGCGGTGAAGAGCAGCAGCCACAGTGCGACGCCCAGCCCGGTGAAGCCGCCGAAGCCGGTGTGCCGGGACAGCGCGGCCGAGCCGGTGACGAGCGTGCCGACCGGGAAGGTGAACGCCCACCAGGTCATCGCGAACGGCATCCCGGCGCGCAGCGCCCGCAGGTTGGCGACCAGCGCCACGGCCAGCCACAGCAGCGCGAACCCCATCACCGCGACGCCGTAGACCTCCGCCAGGCCGCGTGCCACCGCCGCCCCCTGGTGCCCGGCGCCCGGCAGCGCGAACGGCACCGCGTCGGCGAACTGGTTCACGGCGGTGGTGGACTGGCCGAGCGGGCCGAGCACCAGGAACAGCGACGGGGTGAGCACCACCGCGGGCAGCTTGCTGTGCACCAGGCCGCCGAACACCACCGGCAGCAGCGCCAGGGTGGCCAGCAGACTGGCCCCGAACATCGCCACGCACCCGTACAGCAGCGCCTGCCGCGCCGTCCCCTCCGGCAGGTGCGGCACCAGCGCGGGGCCGAGCGCGGCGGCCACCATCGGGGCGACCACCGGCAGTAGCCAGGTCGGGTTGGCCTCCAGCGCGGACAGCCGGTGCCGGGTGATCATCAGGTACGGCAGTCCGGCCGCGACCACGAGCGCGTACAGCGTCCCGGCGCTCCACAGCAGTACGTCCAGCGCCAGCCCGGCCCGCTCGCCGATCACCGGCCCGCCGACCGCCAGCGCGCCGTAGCCGACGGCCAGCAGCGCCATCGGCGGGCAGCCGTAGAAGACGGCGGCGGCCGGCTCCTCCAGCAGGGTGCGGCGGGCCTGCTCGCGGTGGCGCACCAGGTGCACGGCGCGGGCCGCCAGCAGGACGGCGAGCAGCAGCAGCGACAGCGTCCACACCGCCTCGGCGAGGACCAGCCGGCCCGGCAGGTCGACCGGCAGCGCGGCGGCGCCGTTGCCGGTGATCGCGGTGCCCATCACGGCGGCGTACCAGTTGGGTCCGAGCCGGGACAGCCTGGGCAGGCTCGGGGTGTGCGGGTGGGTCTGCGGCGCGAGGAGGGTTGCCATGGCACCACCGTCCCCGCGCGGCTGGGGCGGCGGTAGCGGGGGCTCCGCTATGAGGACATAGCCTGGGCCTATGGCTCTCTCCCCGCACGTCCCGGAACTCGGCGCCCTGGAGCTGCTGCTCGCGGTGGCCCGGCTGGGCAGCGTCGGCCGGGCCGCGGCCGAACTGGGCGTCAGCCAGCCCGCCGCCAGCGCCCGGATCAAGGGGATGGAGCGGCAGATCGGGGTCGCGCTGCTGGAGCGCTCCCCGCGCGGCTCCCGGCCCACCGAGGCGGGCCGGCTGGTGGTCGAGTGGGCCCGGCAGGTGGTGGAGGCCGCCCAGGCGCTGGACGCCGGGATCGACGCGCTGCGCGAACGCCGGGACGCCCGGCTGCGGGTGCTGGCCAGCCTGACCGTCGCCGAATACCTGATGCCGGGCTGGCTGCTGGCGCTGAGCGAGGCCAGCCCGGGCACGGCCGTCACCCTGCGCACCGCGAACTCCGCGGACGTCGCCGCCCGGGTGCTGGCCGGGGAGGCCGACCTCGGCTTCGTCGAGGGCACCTCCACCCCGCCCGGCCTGTCCGGCGCGGTGGTCGCCACGGACCGGCTGGTGGTGGTGGTCTCCCCCGAGCACCGCTGGGCCCGCCGCCGCACCCCCGTCACCGGACCCGAACTGGCCGCCACCCCGCTGGTGCTGCGCGAGGTCGGCTCCGGCACCCGGGAGGTGCTGGAGGAGGCGCTCGCCCCGTACGGCGGGCCGGCCGCGCCCCGGCTGGAGCTGGCCTCCTCGACGGCGCTGAAGGCCGCCGCGATGACCGGCGCGGGCCCGGTCTGCCTGAGCGAGCTGGCCGTCACCGAGGAGCTGGCCACCCGCCGGCTGGTCGCCGTCCCGCTGGCCGGGCTGGAGCTCCAGCGCCCGCTGCGCGCGGTCTGGCCGGCCGGTCAGCGCCCGGCCGGCCCGGCCCGGCTGCTGCTCGGGCTGACCCGCGGGGGGCAGCCGCCGCAGGGCTCAAAAAAAAGTTGAGCGGAATAGACTCAACTTAGTGCATGCTGTAGTCAGCAGACTTGGTCACGAACCAGATGACCCGAAGACGAGAGGGGTATGCCCGCAGTGGACGCCAGTAAGTTCACCAGCAAGACGCAGGAGGCCCTGTCCTCCGCCATCCGCCAGGCCGGCGCCGCGGGGAACCCCGACGTCAAGCCGGTGCACATCCTGCTGGCGCTGCTCGACCAGCCGGAGGGCCTGGCCCGCCCGCTGCTCAAGGCCGTCGCGGCGGACGCGGCGCCGATCGCCACCGAGGCCCGCCGGCAGGCCGCCGCGCTGCCCGCCGCCCAGGGCTCCACGGTGGCCGCCCCCCAGCTCGCCCGGGACACCCTCGCGGTGCTGGAGGAGGCCGGCAAGCGCGCCGCCGATCTGGACGACCAGTACGTCTCCACCGAGCACCTGCTGGTCGGCCTCGCCGCCGAGGGCGGTGCGGTGGCCGAGCTGCTGAAGCAGCACGGCGCCACCCCGAAGGCCCTGCTCGCCGCGTTCAAGGACGTCCGGGGCAGCGCCCGGGTCACCTCGCCGGACCCGGAGGGCACCTACAAGGCGCTGGAGAAGTACGGCTCGGATCTGACCCAGGCCGCCCGGGACGGCAAGCTCGACCCGGTGATCGGCCGCGACCAGGAGATCCGCCGGGTGGTGCAGGTGCTCTCCCGCCGCACCAAGAACAACCCGGTGCTGATCGGCGAGCCCGGCGTCGGCAAGACCGCCGTCGTCGAGGGTCTGGCCCAGCGCATCGTCGCCGGTGACGTGCCGGAGTCGCTGCGCGGCAAGCGCCTGGTCTCGCTCGACCTGGCGGCGATGGTGGCCGGCGCGAAGTTCCGCGGCGAGTTCGAGGAGCGGCTGAAGGCCGTCCTGAACGACATCAAGGACTCCGACGGCCAGGTCATCACCTTCATCGACGAGCTGCACACCATGGTCGGCGCGGGCGCCGGCGGCGACTCCTCGATGGACGCGGGCAACATGCTCAAGCCGATGCTGGCCCGCGGCGAGCTGCGCATGGTCGGCGCCACCACGCTGGACGAGTACCGCGAGCGGATCGAGAAGGACCCGGCCCTGGAGCGCCGATTCCAGCAGGTGCTGGTCGGCGAGCCCACCGTCGAGGACACCATCGCCATCCTGCGCGGCCTCAAGGGCCGTTACGAGGCGCACCACAAGGTGGAGATCACCGACGCCGCGCTGGTCGCCGCCGCCACCCTGTCCAACCGGTACATCACCTCCCGCTTCCTGCCCGACAAGGCGATCGACCTGGTCGACGAGTCGGCGTCCCGGCTGCGGATGGAGATCGACTCCTCCCCGGTCGAGATCGACGAACTCCAGCGCGCCGTGGACCGGTTGCGGATGGAGGAGCTGGCGCTGGAGAACGAGTCCGACCCGGCCTCCGTCGAGCGCCTCGGCCGGCTCCGCCGCGATCTGGCCGACAAGCAGGAGCAGCTCAGCACCCTCAACGCCCGCTGGGAGCAGGAGAAGAAGTCCCTGAACCGGGTCGGCGAGCTCAAGGAGCGCCTCGACGACCTGCGCGGCGCCCTCGACCGCGCCCAGCGGGACGGCGACTTCGAGCGCGCCTCCAAGCTGATGTACGCCGAAATCCCGGCCGCCGAGCGCGAGTTGACGGAGGCCCAGGAGCGCGCGGCGGACGAGCCGAACACCACCATGGTCAAGGAGCAGGTCGGCCCGGACGACGTGGCAGACGTGGTCTCCTCCTGGACGGGCATCCCGGCCGGCCGGCTGCTGGAGGGCGAGAGCGCCAAACTCCTGCGCATGGAGGACGAGTTGGGCAAGCGCCTAATCGGCCAGCGGGAGGCCGTCCAGGCGGTGTCCGACGCGGTGCGCCGCACCCGCTCCGGCATCGCCGACCCGGACCGCCCGACCGGCTCGTTCCTGTTCCTCGGCCCGACCGGCGTCGGCAAGACCGAACTGGCCAAGGCGCTCGCCGACTTCCTGTTCGACGACGAGCGGGCGATGGTCCGGATCGACATGAGCGAGTACGGCGAGAAGCACTCCGTCTCCCGCCTGGTCGGCGCCCCGCCCGGATACGTCGGCTACGAGGAGGGCGGCCAGCTCACCGAGGCGGTCCGCCGCCGCCCCTACAGCGTGGTGCTGCTGGACGAGGTGGAGAAGGCCCACCCCGAGGTGTTCGACGTCCTGCTCCAGGTGCTGGACGACGGCCGCCTCACCGACGGCCAGGGCCGCACGGTCGACTTCCGTAACACCATCCTGATCCTCACCTCCAACCTCGGCTCGGCCTACCTGGTCGACCCGACCACCCCGGAGGAGCGGAAGAAGGAACTGGTGCTGGAGACCGTCCGGCAGGCGTTCAAGCCGGAGTTCCTCAACCGGCTGGACGACATCGTGGTCTTCGACCCGCTGAGCACCACCGAGCTCAGCCGGATCGTCGACCTCCAGGTCGCCGCGCTGGCCCGCCGCCTGCACGAGCGCCGGCTCACCCTGGACGTCACCGCGGCCGCCCGCGACTGGCTGTCGCTCACCGGCTACGACCCGGCGTACGGCGCCCGCCCGCTGCGCCGCCTGGTGCAGTCCGCGATCGGCGACCAGCTGGCCAAGGAGATCCTCTCCGGCCGGGTCCTGGACGGGGACACCGTCCTGGTCGACCGGGACGAGGCGAACGACCGGCTCAGCGTCGGCCCGAAGCCCTCGCTGGTGAAGTGACCAGGTGAAGTAGCGATGCCCCTCCGACTGGCGGAGCCCCTGCGGGCTCCGCCCGTCGGCGTGTGCGCACCGCCCGGGACCAGGCAGGAACACCCCGAGGTCACTCTGTGCCGGGAGCCACGAATGAGGCAGGATGGAGGCATGAGAAGGCGGCCCCCTATCGGCAGCCGACCTTGTGCACCGTGAAAGGGACACCCCCGTGAGCATCGACCCGTCGTCCATCCCGTCCTTCGGCCTGCCGCAGCCGCCGCAGGGCGGACAGCCCGGTGGCGCTCCGGCCGGGCCGCCGCCGGTGATCGTCCCGGACCAGAACCTGGTCGCCCAGCTGCTCGACCAGATGCAGCTCAAGCACGTGGTGGACGAGGAGGGCGACCTCACCGCCCCCTGGGAGAACTTCCGCGTCTACTACATGTTCCGCGGCGACCACAAGGAGCTGTTCGCGGTCCGCGCCTTCTACGACCGCGCGTTCCCGCTGGAGAAGAAGGGCGAGATCCTCGACCTGATCGACGAGTGGAACCGCGAGACCCTGTGGCCCAAGGTCTACACCCACACTCACGAGGACGGCGTGGTCCGCCTGATCGGCGAGTCCCAGATGATCGTCGGCAACGGCGTCAGCCTGGAGTACTTCGTCGGCACCACCGCCAACTGGACGCAGGCCGCGGTCGGTTTCGAGCAGTGGATGGTCGAGCGCCTGGGCCTGCAGGAGCAGGTCGAGGACGAGAAGCCCGCCGACGGCGAGGACGGCCCGGCCGACGAGGCCTGAGCCTCCGCCCCCTGGCACACGGAAGGGCCCGCGCCGGATCGGTGGGCGGGCCCTCTCGCGTTCTCGCGTACTACTCGGCGACCGGCCCGCGCAGCAGCAGCACGCCCTCCTCCTCGCGCACCGTCCAGAAGCCCTCCGTGCGCAGCTTCGCTATCTCCGCGGCCTCCTGAGCCCCGTTCAGCGGCCACCCCATCGGGTTGCGGGTGTCCAGCACCACCCAGTCCGCGGTGCGCCAGTCCTTCGGCCAGCCGAACTCGAACACCGTGCAGCGGCCGGTCAGTTGGGGCACCAGCCGGTTGCCGGCCGCCACCCGCGCCCCGGACGGTATGTCGGCCAGCACCGACTGCACCGTCCGCACGTGCGCGGAGTCCCGGTAGAAGCCCGCGTCGGTCGCCTGCGCCATCGGGAAGAACGGGAACAGCACCCCGGTGACCACCACGCTGCCGGCCAGGAACGGCACCGTCGCCCAGCGCCCCCAGTGCGGCTTCGCGGCCCGCAGCCGGATCAGCACATCGACGAACGCCACGAACACGATCGGCATCAGCACCACGCTGTAGTGGTACTGGGTGCCCCAGTACATCGGGTTCTTGCTGAGCAGCCGCCAGCCCAGCGTCGGGACGGCGACCAGGAACAGCGGCGAGCGCAGCGCCAGCAGCAGCGTCGGGATCAGCAGGAAGAACAGCAACCGCCCCTCGACGGTGGCGGTCACCAGGTGCCCGGGAATCGACAACAGCCGCTCCACCAGGCTCGGTTCGGTGCCGGGCTGGCTCTCCAGGTTGTCCCAGTAGTTGTAGGCGTGACTGGGACTCATCGCCGGCAGCAGCACCAGCAGTTCCACCACGCTGGCCAGCACGCCGGACACCGCCGTCACCAACCCGAGCCGACGCGGCCCGCGCCAGGCGACGTAGCCGCCGATGACGGCGACGGTGAGGCCGAGGTCCTCCTTCACCAGGCAGAGCGGCGCCGCCCAGGCGACCGCCGCCACCCAGCGCCGCTCCGCCAGCGCGACCACCGAGAACGCCAGCAGCGGCGCCGCGAAGGCCACCTCGTGGAAGTCGAAGCCGATCGTCGAGCCGACGCCCCAGGAGAGCCCGTACCCGAGCGCCACCGCCACGGCCGCCGCACGGCCCAACTCCCGCTGCGCCCAACGGGAGATCGGCACCACGGCCAGCGCCAGCAGGGCGGCCTGCCCGAGCAGCAGCGTCTCGGCGGCCGGCCACACCAGGTAGAACGGCACCAGCGCCAGCAGGATCGGCGAGAAGTGGTCGCCGAGCAGGTTGAAACCGTTCCCCTTCAGCGGGGTGACCGGCAGCTCGAAGTGCGCGTAGCTGCGCACCGCCTGTTCGAATATCCCCAGGTCGTAGCCGGTGGTCAGCAGCAGCCCGTGGCGCCGCAGGCAGAACACCGCGTAGAACGCGAAGAACCCGGCGGCCAGCCCCCACGGCAGCAGCCCCGGCCAGTTGATCACGCGCCGGCCGGCCGGCGGGCTGCCGTCTTCCCCGCTCAGCCGGACAGGAGACGACGATACGACTGTTCCGGACGCCATATCTTCACTTCCGATAGCCCCACGCGGGCCCGGTTCCCCCCGGCCCCACGGATCCCCGAAGGAGGATCACCCCTCTGGCGGCAGACTATGCCAGCCTCCGCGAACCGACGATCCGTCCGAGGTAGGAGCACGCACGGCCGCGGCCCCGGCGGACGGTGTCCGGCGGGGCCGCGGCCTGGAGGGTCGAGCGGGCTTTCCGTGGTCAACGGCGGCGCCGACGACGGAACTTGGGCAGCAGCAGGCCCACCGCGGCGAGCGCGAGGACCGCAAGCCCGGTGACCACCGGGGTGGGGAAGTACCCCGACCGGGCCGCCGCCGCGGTGACCGCCCCGGTGGCGCCGGGCGTCCCCGGGAACGTGACGGTGGCCCGCGTGGAGTGCTCGACCAGGCCGCTCCGGAGCGCGAGCTCCACGGCCCACGGGCCCTCCGGCACCCGGGCGTCCAGCCGGACGATCGCGTCCCCCCGCTCGCCCGGGGCCAGCGTGGTGCCCGTCCTGGCGGAGAAGGGTCCGGCGCGCAGTCCGCCCGGCCCGTCGGAGAGCACCAGCCTCCCGCCGATGTCCAGGGCACGTCCCCCGGTGTTGTGGATCCGGGCGCGCAGCTCGGCCCGCCCGTCGCTGCCCCGGCCGGGAGTGAGCTGCTCGATCTCGAAGTCCGAGGCCGGCTCACCCCCCGGGCCGATGTCGAGGTACATGCGGACGCCGACCCGGCCCAGGAGCGTCAGATTGCCCGCACGCTTCTCGGGCGGGCCGGTCTGCGCCCAGATGACGCCGTACCGTTCGCCGGCGGAGGCGTTCTTGGGCACCTGGATGGTGGCGCGGACCTTCGCCGTCTCGTGGGCCGCCAGGTCGAGGCCGGTGGTGTCGAGCGACGTCCAGCCGGTCAGCTCGTTGGCGGTGCGGTCGGCCGCGACGGTGAACTGCCCCTTCGCGACGGACGCCGCCGCCGCGTAGACGTCGATGTGCATCGGCGTGGACGACTCGTTGCTGACCTCCACCCGGCGCTCGATGGTCGAGCCCGGCGCGAGGTGGTCGACGATGTAGGCGTGCGCCCTGGGGTCGTCCTGGCGGTCCTCCGGGGCGTCGAGCAGCTTGATGCCGATGGTCCGCTGTTCCGGGTTCGCCTCCGGGGACGGCCGCCCGTGCTCCTCGTGCTCCTCGTGCCGCTCGTGCTCGGCCGTGCTCGGCACCGGGGAAGGCATCCCGTCCGCCATGGCCGGCAGCACCGCGGCTGTCTGGACGGCGGCCGCCAGCAGCAGCGGTAGCACGTACCTGCGCGCGCGCTTCATCGCGTCAGCTCACGGACTGGGTCAGCGTGCCGGTGTACAGCCCGCCGACCGCCGAGGCGGGCACGTTGACGCTGACGGTCGGGTCCCAGGTCGCGGTGTTGTCCCCGACCCCGGCAGTTCCGGTGAGCACCGTCTGCGCGGCGTTGCTCAGCGTCACGTTGGTCGGGGTGACGGTGATGGTGCCGGTCGTCGTCACCGAGCCGACCGTGTAGGTGGCGTCGGAGGCGGGAATCGTCTGCGTCCCGTGCGCGAAGTCCGTCTCCGCCGCGGTCACCGTCCAGGACGCCGAGAGCAGGGCGCGGTCGTCGGTGACGGTGCAGGGGCCGATCGGGGAACTGATCGTGGTGCCCGGCGCTCCCGAGCCGAGGCTCGCGAACGCCGGTACCGACAGCGACAGCGCGCCGGAGGTGACCACGAAGGTGACGGTGGTACTGGGGTCGTCCGCCTCGTCGGCGACAGCCAGGCCCGGCTGGGTCATGGCGAGGACGGCGGCCACGGCCGCGGCAGACAGAATTCGTGCACGCACAATATCCCCCGTAGTAACCCCCCCCCACCGACTGACATACCGATCGAAAACGTCTCTTGACGTGCGATCAGCCAATCCAGCGCGGCCGGTACACGCAACCCGGATTGCGCCGATCCGCCCCACCGGAACGAGCACCGCTGTGTGCTTGTCCACGGCCTGCCGCCGTCGGAGGATTGGCCGACCACAACCTGCGAGGAGCCGCAATGGGTGCAAGGCCGCTGCTGAACCGCCGACTGGCGGGCATGGGGACGACGATCTTCGCCGAGATGTCCGCCCTGGCCACCGCCACCGGCTCGATCAACCTGGGGCAGGGGTTCCCGGACACCGACGGCCCCGAGGAGGTCCGGGAGGCGGCGGTCCGGGCCCTCCGTGACGGCCGCGGCAACCAGTACCCGCCCGGCCCGGGCGTGCCCGAGCTGCGTACCGCGATCGCCGAACACCAGCACCGCTTCTACGGGTTGACGGTCGATCCGGACACCGAGGTACTGGTCACCGCCGGCGCCACCGAGGCCATCGCCGCCGCCCTGCTCGCCCTGCTGGAGCCCGGCGACGAGGTGATCGCCTTCGAGCCGTTCTACGACTCCTACGCGGCCTGCATCGCGATGGCCGGCGCGGTCCGGGTGCCGCTCACCCTCCGCCAGCCCGCGTTCCGCCCGGACCTCGACGAGCTGCGCTCGCTGATCACCCCGCGCACCCGGCTCCTGCTGATCAACACCCCGCACAACCCGACCGGCACCGTGCTGACCCCGGAGGAACTCGCCGCGATCGCCGAACTGGCCGTCGAGCACGACCTGTTGGTGATCACCGACGAGGTCTACGAGCACCTGGTCTTCGCCGGCGCCCACCACCCCCTCGCCGCCCTCCCCGGCATGCGCGAGCGCACCGTCGCGATCTCCTCGGCCGGCAAGACCTTCTCGTTCACCGGCTGGAAGGTCGGCTGGGTCACCGGCGCACCCGAGCTGGTCGCCGCCGTCCGCACCGCCAAGCAGTACCTGACGTACGTCTCGGCCGGCCCGTTCCAGTACGCCGTCGCCGAGGCGCTGCGGCTGCCCGACTCGTACTTCGCCGAATTCCGCGCCGAGTTGCACCGCAAGCGCGACCTGCTGGCCGCCGGGCTGACCGAGGCCGGGTTCCGGGTGTTCGAACCGCAGGGCACGTATTTCATCACCACCGACATCACCCCGCTCGGCGAGAAGGACGGCATCGAGTTCTGCCGCACGCTGCCCGGCCGGTGCGGGGTGGTGGCGATTCCCAACGCGGTGTTCTACGACAACACCGACCTCGGCATCAGCCAGGTCCGATTCGCCTTCTGCAAGCGGGAGTCGGTGCTGCGGGACGCCGTCGAGCGGCTGCACCGGCTCTGAGGACCCACCCGTTACCGGGGAGCCACCGGCATCGCGTCGAAACCGTCGAACAGGTAGGCGTAGACCTGGCCCAGAAAAGCCGTCAGCCGGCGCTGGTCGTGGAAGCTGATGTAGGTCAGCGCGTACCACTGGTCGACCGTCAGTGGGCGGTTGCGGATGAGGTGCAGCAGGCCGGCCCGAATCACGTCCCGATAGTCGGGCCACGCCTCGTCGAAGGTCTCGCGCAGCTCACCGAGATCGTCGACCGCCTCCACTCCGAGAATCCCGGCGCAGAAGTGCACGAACCGACGGTCCACCCCCGGCGCATCCAGCCCGAGTTCGCCGAGGCCGATCTTGGTCGGATCGATCGCGAACGCGGTGGCCTTGCCCGCGCACTCCAGGAACGGGCCGTAGACCGCCTCGAACGGGAGGATCGGCGACAGGTCGTGGTTCTTCAGTGCCGCAGCCCGCAGGGCGTCCTCGGCTTGGTACAGGGCGTCCTCGGAGTCGAACCGGCTGGCCCAGGGCCCACTGCGGGGCGGGAGCTCGTTGCGAAGCGGCATGGTGTCGCCGCTTCCTTCCAGGGTGTGATCGGAGCAAGGACCGACAGGTCAGGACCAGAGCATGTCGACCCAGTCCGGCATCGGGGCCTCCGGGTCCGGTGCCACCGGCAGCTCGCTCCGGCCCTCGAAGAGGTGGTCGAAGAGATCCTGCAGGTAACCGTACAGATGCGCCTCATCGTTGAAGGCAACCTTGGTGAGACGGGCCCAGTCGATCACGTCGCAGGGCCGCTCCCCCAGTAGGTACTCCAGGGCCTCTCGAAGATGGCGGGAGAACGCGGATTTCCGTCGTTCCGCGCTCACCCGCGCCTCGTGGACGTCGTCGATGAACTCGGGCGAGAGCGCGTAGCGGAAGAACGTACCGATCGCCGGGTCGGCGTCGAAGTACGGAATGCTGGACGGCTGGAAACTCACCTGTTCCTCCCTCTGTCTGTCGGGTTCCGGGAACATGGTGACCAGACGGTGTCCGCCGTTGCCGTGATCCAGACAAGCTCCGGCGGTAACTCGATCGACAACGCTCAACCCCCAGATCCGAGCGGACACTTGCTTGGTTCCAACACGAAGGCCGAACGGGACTTCCCATGCGGTTCCCGCCGGCCCGGCGAGGCGCCGCGAGCACGGGGCATCCGGTGGGCGGCGATTCCGGTGCCGGGTGTCCTGTCGTGTCCGGACGCCCTTCACCCCGAGCGCACTCCAGGAGTGCACGGCGCGCGAGACCGGCGTGGTGGCGCCCGTCGGACAGAGTGCAACCCGGGACCGATCACACCCAGTCGGGCACAGGCCTCAGAACGGTGAATGAGTGCCAAACATGGGTAAATCCCTGACGGACCCGGAGAATTCATGCTTCTCTGCTGCTGAATCTCCAGCCGGAATTCCTCCTTCCCCCCGGTCGGCCGCGCCCCGGATCAGACAGTCTCGAACAGCCTCACGCACTGAGGAGTGGAATCCGGCCGTTGGGGCGCGTACGGAGCTGAAACGCGGAGCCGAGCATGCTCACCACCTTGCAGACCTCCTACACGGACACCCGCGCCGGCGACCTGGCCTGGCAGCTGGGCGGCGATCCGCTTCCCGCGCTGGCCGTCCGTGACATCGGACTCGACGACGGGACCGGCCGGTCCGGCGCCCTCGGCGGCACCCTCCAGCTGCGGCTGCTGGGCGCCTCCCACCAGGTCGTCCTGGCGGCCGGCCCGGGCGACTGCCTGGAGACGGTGGCCTGCCTGCCCGGCCGCCGCACCCCGCTGCCGGCCCGGGTCGCCGAGCAGGTGGCCGGCTGGGAGTACGAGTTCGCCGCCCGGATCGAGGAACTCCCGCCGCACGTGTTCGCGGCCCGCGCCCAGGAGCTGCTGGCCCTGGTCGAAGGGCACCCGCGGGCGCTGGCCGGGGTCTTCCCCGGCGACCCGAGCGCCTTCACCGCGCTGGTCGCCCACTGCGGGGACCGCCGGGTGCACTGGCGCACCTGGCACGCCTACCCGCAGGAGGGCCGCCTGGTGTGCACCCGCTCCTCGCTCTCGCTGCGCCGCACCGTCGAAGCAGCCCCGGGCGGCGGGGGCGGCCGGAGCGGGCACGGCGGGCACAGCGGGCACAGCGGGCACGGCGGGCACAGCGGCTAGGCCCCGGAAATGGACCGGAACCGCAGGCCGGACGGTGACCGGACGTCAACCGGACGCCGCCCGCTGTCCCCCGATTGGGCGCAGCCATTCACCCGGGCTCTCGCCTAGCGTTCATTCATGATCAACCATCCGGTCGGACGGTCCGCGCAGCCGGGTCCGGACGCCCCCGCTCCCCCGCCGGCGGCCGAGTCCCGGCCCACCGCCACCCGCACCGCGGGCCTCGGCGGCGCGATCCGGGCAGCGGGCGCCATACCGCTCGCCCTGCCCGCCCGGCCGGCCCGGATCCTGGTGCTGCTGGCCGCGTTCGTCTGCGCGGCCTGCGGCCTGGTGTACGAACTCGAACTGGTCGCGCTCGGCGGCTACCTGCTGGGCGACTCGGTCACCCAGACCTCCGTGGTGCTCTCCGTGATGGTCTTCGCGATGGGCATCGGCTCGCTGCTCGCCAAGGGCCTCACCCGCCGCCCCGCCACCTCCTTCGCCCTGGTCGAGTACGCGCTGTCGCTGACCGGCGGCCTGTCCGCACTCGCCCTGTACTGCGGCTGGGCCTGGCTGCGCCAGCCGCACGCCACGCTGGTCGCGCTGGTCGCCGCCACCGTGCTGATCGGGCTGCTGATCGGCGCCGAGATCCCGCTGTTGATGACGCTGATCCAGCGGATCCGGCGGGAGCACGCCGGCCGGGCCGTCGCCGACCTGTTCGCCGCCGACTACGTGGGCGCGCTGATCGGCGGCCTGGCCTTCCCGTTCGTGCTGCTGCCCGCGCTCGGGCAGGCCGCCGGCGCGCTGGTGACGGGCGCCGTCAACGCCGTCGCCGGGGCGGTGGTGGTGCTCTGGCTGTTCCGCGCCGAACCCACCCGGCGGGCCCGCCTGCTGCTGTGGACCGGCTGCGGCCTGGTGCTCGCCGTCCTCGGGCTGGCCGCCGCCTGCACCGGCGCGATCGAGCGCGCCGCCCGGCACGCCCTGTACGGCGGGCCGATCCGGTACGCGGCGCAGAGCCGCTACCAGGAGATCGTCCTCACCGGCGGCCCGGCCGGCGTGCTCCCGCCGGATCCGCTGAAGCTCTTCCTGGACGGCCGGCTCGCCGTCTGCGGCGCCGATGAGTACCGCGAGCACGAGGCGCTGGTCCGCCCCGCGCTGGCCGGCGGCCCCAGCGACCGGGTGCTGGTGCTCGGCGGCGACGGCCTGGCGCTGCGCGAGGTGCTGCGGCACCCGGCGGTGCGCAGCGTGCTGGTGGTCGAGCGCGACCCGGCACTGTCCGCGCTGGCCCGCCGGGACGACGCCTACGACGTGCTGACCGAGCACGCCTGGGACGACCCCCGGGTGCGGCTGGTGACCGCCGAACCGATGGGCTGGCTGCGGGAGACCCCCGACCAGTTCGACGTGATCGTCTCCGACCTGGACGACGAGGCCGCGCACGGCAAGTACCGCTCGCGCGAGTTCTACGGCCTGGCCGCCCGGCGCCTCGCCACGGACGGGCGGCTGGCGGTGCGCGGCGGCGCCCCGGACGGCGTGCTGTGGAGCTCCGAGGCGGGACTGGCCGCCGCCGGGCTGGACGCCGTCCCGTACCAGGGCGTCGCGCCGACCGCCGACGACTGCGGGCCGGCCGGGCCCGCCCCGGCGTTCCTGCTGGCCGCCCACGACGCGCCCGCGCTGGCGCTGGACCCGGCCGCGCCCGCGCCGCGTTCGCTCACCGTCGACGGGCTGCGCGGCACGGCGGCCCGGCTGTCCGCGCACCGGCCGTCGCCGCTGCCGCCGCCGCACTCGCTGATCGGCCCCTGACCGGGGCACCACCCTCCGGCCGGGCCCGCGGCGCTCGAACCACCGCTCGCCGTGCGCCCGTTCCGAGCACACCCAGCCCGGCTGTGGGCGCGGGGCCTGGCTGTCCACCCACCGGCCGTCGCCGCGCTCGGCCACCGTCCGGCCGGGCCCACGGCGCTCGAACCACCGTCCGCCGTGCGCCCGTTCACGGCACACCCGGCCCGGCTGTCCGCGCACCGGCCGTCGCCGCTGCCGCCGCCGCACTCGCTGATCGGCCCCTGACCGGGCGCCGTCCGGCCGGGCCCGCGACGTTCGAACCGCCGTTCGCCGTGCGCCCGTTCGCGGCACGCCCGGCCCGGCTTCGGGTGCGGGGCTCGGCACGGCGGCGGCCGGTCGGTAGGCTCGCTGGTATGGAGCATGAGGTTGTCGTCCCGGTGCCCGCCGAGGTGGTGCGGGAGGCGCTGCTGGACCGCGAACTGGTGGCCCGCTGCGTGCCGGGGCTGAGCGCGGTCGCGTCCACGTCCGCGCCCTCGGCGGCGGACAGCCGGCTCAAGGTCCGGATCGCCGGCTCCACCATCACCTTCGCCGGCCGGCTGTCGGTGGGCGACTGGCAGGACGGCGCGCTGGAGCTGCGGCTGGCCGGCGAGGAGATCCGCGGCGCCGCCCCGGTGACCGCCGAACTGCGGGTCACCCTGCGGGAGCGGCCGGGCGAGACCGTGGTGTGCTTCGCGACCTCGCTGACCGCGTCCGGCCGACTGGCGGGCTTCACCACCCCGGTGCTGGAGACGGCCGGCCGCCGGCTGATCGACCGGGCGGTGGCGGCCCTGGTGGCCGAGCTGTCCGGGCCGGGCGAGGACGCCGAGGATGAGCCGGCGGACGGCGCGACCGTGGTGTTCCTGGACGAGCGGGCACAGGGCCCGGACCTGGACGACGACCTGTCCGACCTGATCGCGTTCGGCGAGGACGACCTGCCCGAGCCGGTGCCGGTCACCCGCCCGGAGCCGGCGTTCGAGCAGGAGAGCGCCCCGGTGCGGCGCAGCATCGTCGGCCGCTCGGCGGAGGAGGTCGACCACGCCCCGCCGCACGGTCGGTACGCGCCCGCCCCGCCGGCGCACAGCGCGCGGGCCCGGGCCGCCACCCGCTGGGGCGGCGCGGAGCCGGCCCTGGTGCCGGGCGCGGGCGGCGAGCGCAGCGCGCTGCCGTGGGTGATCGGCGGCGGGGTGGCGCTGCTCGGCGGTGCGGTGGTGCTGGTCCGGGCGCTGCGGCGGCGCTGACGGGGCCCTTTCTGCACCTAAACTGGCTGTCCATGAGCAACGACCGGGACGCCCTGCTGGCGCAGATCAAGAACAAGGCCGTCGTGCACGGCAAGGTCACCCTCTCCTCGGGCCGGGAGGCCGACTACTACGTCGACCTGCGCCGGATCACCCTGGACGCGGAGGCGGCCCCGCTGGTCGGCAAGGTGATGCTGGACGCGGCGGCGGACCTGGAGTTCGACGCGGTGGGCGGCCTGACCCTGGGTGCCGACCCGGTGGCCGCGGCGATGCTGCACGCGGCGGCGGCCCGCGGCCGCAAGCTGGACGCCTTCGTGGTCCGCAAGGCGGGCAAGGCGCACGGCCTGCAGCGCCGCATCGAGGGCCCGGACGTGAAGGGCCGCCGGGTGCTGGCGGTGGAGGACACCTCGACCACCGGCGGCTCGGTGCTGACCGCCGTGGAGGCGCTGCGCGAGGCGGGCGCCGAGGTCGTGGGCGTCGCGGTGATCGTGGAGCGCGGCGCGGCCCCGGCGATCGCGGAGACCGGCCTGCCGTACATCACCGCGTACACCCTGGACGACCTGGGCCTGTGAGCCCCTGAACCGGCGCCCGGGAAGCGCGCCGGTTCCACGTGGAACGAGCCAGAGGCCCCGGCCACCGGAAGGTGGTCGGGGCCTCTCGCGTCGAGCGGTGCGGGCTCAGTGCTTGCGGTGCCGGCCGCTGCCGAGCGCCTCCGCGGCCTCGGCCTCGGCGGCGCCGCCGGCCTTCTTCTTCTTCCGCTCGCGGATCACCTCGACGATGATCGGCGAGATCGAGATCAGGATGATCAGCGCCATCGCGGGCAGCAGGTACTTGTCGATCACCGGGGCGAGCTGGTCACCGGTGAAGTAGCCGATCAGCAGCATGGTCTCGGTCCACAGCACACCGCCGACGACGTTCCAGAGCAGGAAGGTCTTGGCGGGCATCTGCAGGGTGCCGGCGACCGGGTTGAGGAAGGTCCGCACGATCGGGATGAAGCGGGCCAGCACCACGGCCTTGGCCGGGCCGAACTTGTCGAAGTAGTCCTCGGCCTTCTCCACGAACTCGGGCCGGAAGATCTTCGAGTTCGGCTTGTCGAACATCTTCGGGCCGACCTTGCGGCCGAGCAGGTGGCCGAGCTGGGCTCCGGCGATCGCGCAGAGCGGTGCGCCGATCAGCAGCATGGCGATGTTCATCTGGGCACCGTCGCCGAGCACCGCCGGGGCGGCGCTGGAGGCGGCGACACCGGCCAGGATGAGCAGCGAGTCACCCGGGAAGAAGAACCCGACCAGCAGGCCGGTCTCGGCGAAGATGATCGCCAGGATCCCGATGGCGCCGACGGAGGCGACGAGCGATTTGGCGTCAAGGACGTTGACGGCGAGCTGGATGTGTTCCACGCGCGCAGGATAGCCCGACTCGCTTCGCGAAGGCTCGGCCGGAGGCCCGCGAACCCCCCTGCGGGAGCGCCCGCCCGAGCCGTTGTCCCAACCTGCGGGCCGCTGGGTGTGTCCGCGGGGCGAGTCTGGGAAGATGACCGAGGTGTCCGGCCCGCGGTCGAGCAACCACCCTCAGCTCGTGCCGCATCCGTCGTGAACCACAGGCGTATCGAGCCTTCGGACAGCGTCGTCCGATCGCCCCACACCGACAGGAGCGGATTCGCATGCCCATCGCAACTCCCGAGGCCTACAACGAGATGCTCGACCGGGCCAAGGCGGGCAAGTTCGCCTACCCGGCCATCAACGTCACCTCGTCGCAGACTCTGCACGCCGCCCTGCGCGGTTTCGCCGAGGCCGAGAGCGACGGCATCATCCAGATCTCCACCGGTGGTGCGGAGTTCCTGGGTGGCCAGCACAACAAGGACATGGTGACCGGCGCCGTCGCGCTGGCCGAGTTCGCGCACATTGTCGCGGCCAAGTACGACATCACCGTGGCCCTGCACACCGACCACTGCCCGAAGGACAAGCTGGACGGCTACGTCCGCCCGCTGCTGGCGATCTCCGCCGAGCGCGTCGCCCGCGGTGACAACCCGCTGTTCCAGTCGCACATGTGGGACGGCTCGGCCGAGACCCTGGCCGACAACCTGTCCATCGCGCAGGAGCTGCTGGCCCAGGCCGCCGCCGCCAAGATCATCCTCGAGGTCGAGATCACCCCGACCGGCGGCGAGGAGGACGGCGTCTCGCACGAGATCAACGACGAGCTGTACACCACCGTGAACGACGCGGTGCGCACCGCCGAGGCGCTCGGCCTGGGCGAGAAGGGCCGATACCTGCTGGCCGCCTCGTTCGGCAACGTGCACGGCGTGTACAAGCCGGGCAACGTGGTGCTCCGTCCGGAGCTGCTGGCCGACCTGCAGGCCGAGATCGGCAAGCAGTACGGCAAGCAGGACCCGTTCGACTTCGTCTTCCACGGCGGCTCCGGCTCCACCGCGGAGGAGATCCGGACCGCGCTGGAGAACGGCGTGGTCAAGATGAACCTCGACACCGACACCCAGTACGCCTTCACCCGCCCCGTCGTGGACCACATGTTCCGCAACTACGACGGCGTGCTGAAGGTCGACGGCGAGGTCGGCAAGAAGAACACCTACGACCCGCGCACCTGGGGCAAGCTGGCCGAGGCCGGCATGGCCGCCCGCGTGCTGGAGGCCGCGCAGCAGCTGCGCTCGGCCGGCAAGCGGATGAAGTAACAGCGCCACCGCCGGTGCCCCGTACCCGCCCGGGTGCGGGGCACCGGCGTTTCCGGAAGCGGCGACCACCGGCCGCCCGAGTGGCAGACTGGCACACCATGGAGATGCACAAGAACCTGCTCGACGGACCGGAGCCGACCCTCCTGCCCGAGGAGGAGCAGCCCTACCGGATGCTCGCCGAGGAGTCCGCCTCCCCGACCCAGGTGGCCGCCGAGTACCCGGCGTTCTGCCTGGCCTGGGCGATGCTCGCGGACGACTCGTTCGCGGCCGGCCGGACCGTCGAGTCCTACGCCTACGCCCGCACCGGCTACCACCGCGGCCTCGACCAGCTGCGCCGCGCCGGCTGGCGCGGACACGGCCCGGTCCCGTGGGAGCACCGCGGCAACCGCGGCTTCCTGCGCTGCCTGGCCGCGCTCGCCCGGGCCGCCGGCTCGATCGGCGAGACCGAGGAGGAGGCCCGCTGCTGGCAGTTCCTGAAGGACAGCAGCGCCGAGGCGTACGCCGAACTCAAGCAGTAAACCGCACGCACATGCACCGACGGGCCGTCCCCCACCGCGGGGGGCGGCCCGTTCCCGTCAGCCCTTCAGGTCGACGGCGAGCGGGCCCTCGTCGAGGCCCACCAGCAGGACGTCGCCGGCCAGTGAGAGCCCGTCGGCCGGGGAGCCGAGGCGCAGGTCGAGCACGCTGTCGGGCTGCTCCGGGCGCCTGACCCGGATCAGGCCGTCGGACCAGGCGGTGGCCAGCAGCAGCCCGGACGGCCCGGTGCCGAGGGCGAGTGCGGTGACCGGGCACGGGCGGCGCTCGGCGGGTTCGGGCATCGGCTCGGAGCCGGGCCCCCAGAGCCGGACGGCACCGTCCAGGCCGCCGCTGGCCAGCAGCGGGGCGCCGGGCCCGGTCTGGTCGGCGCCCACCGCGCCGGCCGCCAGCGCGGTGACCGGGCCGGTGTGCAGCTTCTCGCTCAGCACCGCGCCGTCCTGGTACCAGTGCACGCCGCCGCCGCTGTCGCCGAGCGCCGGGGCCGCGCCGGGCAGGCCGGGAGCGGCGGCCAGGACGGCCGGTTCGCCACCCACGGCGGCGCGCAGCCGGGCCAGCGCCTCGTCCAGGGCGTACGGATCGAGGCCGGGGCCGGTCGGGCCGGGCGTGACCAGCTCGAGGCCGCCCCAGACGTCCAGCAGGACGATGCTGCCGCCGGGGGTGGCGGCGAGGGCGCGCAGCGGTTTCGGGCCGGGCACGGCGATCCGGCCGAGCACGGTGCCGTCGGCCGGGGAGAGCGCGTGCACCGCGCCGCCCGCGTCGGCGAGCAGCCACTGGCCGAGGTACGGGCCGGCGCCGGGAGCGGTGGCGGCCGCGCCGGGGCTGTGACGGGCCCAGCGGGCGGCCCAGCGGCCGGGGGCGGTGCCGAGCCGGTCGGCGGCCAATGCGGCGGCGACGGCGACCGCCGGGTCGGCGGGGTCGGTGCCGAGCAGCCGGGCGCGGAGCTGGTGGGCCCGGACGGCGGGCTCGGGGGTGTCGATCAGCGCGGGGCCGACGGCCTGCCAGGCGGCGTCCAGCGCGGCAGGGGCGGTGCCCGGGGCCGCGCTCTCCAGGGCGGCCGTGACGGCGACGGGTTCGGCGAGCACGTACAGCAGCGGGTCGGCGGCCAGCGGGCCGAGCTCGCCGGCGCGGGCTGCGGCCGCCCACAGGCCGGTGAGCAGCTCCGTCCCGGCGGCGGGGAGGTCGGGCCCGCCGTCGGCGCCGAGCGGGACGCGGGCCAGCAGGTCGGCGAAGGCGGGCGGCGCGGGCGGCTCGGCGGTGCCCAGGGCCCGCCCGGGGTTCGGGTACCCGGTCGGGTCATGGCCCTCGTGCTCGCACCAGGCGTCCCAGCGTTCGCGGTCGGTCCAGCGGGGGTCGTCCAGGTCGAGTTCGGCGGGCCCGGTGACCGCGGTGAACGCGAGCTCCGGGGTGGCCTCGACCACCAGCCGGACGTGCGGCAACCCCAGGAGCGGGTCGAGGAGTTCGGCCACCAGCCGGGCCGGGTCGAGGGCCTTGTCGAGCTCGGGGACGCAGATCACGGTGCGCCGCGGGTCGGCGGCCAGCCGGTCGAGCAGGTCCCCGGGGGTGCGGGCCGGCACGTCCAGCTGCTGTTCGAGCTGCCAGACCGCGGCCCGGACGCCGTACCCGTCGGCGGGCAGGAAGGCGTTGACCCGCCGTTCCATGGGGGTGTCGGGGGCGGTGGCGCCGGCGATCAGCCAGGCCAGCAGGTGGGTCCGGCCGCTGCCCGGCGACCCGGAGACCCGGCACAGGCGCGGCGCCCTCGGGTCCCGAAGCCAGCCGAGCAGGGCCGCTCCGGCGGCCCTGCGGCCCGCGCGCAGCGGCGGTATCCGGTGCTCGTCCATCCCCTGGCCCCCGTTCCGTTCGGTGTTCGGCACTGTCCTTGTCGGAGCCTACCCATCGGGAATCCCGTCGGGGCAAGGGAGTTGACCGACTCTCGGTGCAGCCTGAATAGTCGTTCCGGAAGACGGGGGAAGGAGAGCGCATGGGCGTCGTACTGCCGGGTGAACTCGCCTGGGTGCTCGACCTGATCGGCGTGAACTGGCCCAACGTGGACGAGGACGAGTACCGCGAGATGGCGGACGAGCTCCGCGAGCTCGCCTCCTCGCTCACCGAGGACCGGGACGTCCTGTCGAGCGTCGTCGGCAACCTGATGGGGATGAACCAGGGGCCGGCCGCGGAGGCGTTCCAGGCGAAGTTCGACAAGGTGGTCGGCACCCACCTGCCGCAGGTCAGCAAGGCGCTGGACCTGTTCGCCACCGGGCTGGACGGCGCCGCGCTGGTGATCACCGGCGCGAAAGTCGCCGCGATCGCCCAACTCATCATCATGGCCACCGAGTTGATCGCCGCGCAGGCGGCCGCGCCGTTCACCTTCGGGCTGTCCGAGGCGGGCGCGGTGGGCGCCACCCAGGCCACCCGGATCATCGTCAAACGCCTCCTCAAGGAGGCCGAGCAGCAGTTGCTGTCGCAGCTGATGTCGCTGGTCGAGGGCCCGGTGTTCGCGGCGCTCGGCGGCATGGCGCAGGACCTGGTGGTGCAGCTGACGATGAACGCGGTCGGCGCCCAGCACGGGATCGACCTGGGCCGCACGGCGCGGGCCGGCGAGGACGGCTTCAAGGACGGCGTGCAGCAGTCCGTCGACCAGGTGAAGGGCTACGCCGCCGACCCGCTGGGCTCCGCCGAGCAGTTCGGGCAGAACGTGGTCTCCGGCGCCGCCGCCAACCGCGGTGCGGCCCCGTCCGGCAACGCCCCGCGCGGACGCTGACCCCGACGGGCCGTCAGGAGCCGTACCGGATCTCGTCGAGCAGCAGCCGCCAGACGCCCTCCGGTTCGGCCATGGCGCGCGGCTCCAGGGCGGTCAGTTCGGCGGTGAGCCGCTCGACCGAGTCGCGCAGCTCCTCCGCCCCGCTGCCCTCGTCGTAGTGCGGCAGTTCGCGCTGGAAGGCCAGCAGGAAGGCCGCCAGCGAGGACAGGTCGGCGTGGTACGGGCGGTCCAGGCCGTCCTCGGCGATGTCCAGCGGGATGGCGTGGACGCCGCCGGTGGCGCCGTTCAACGCCAGTGTGCCGGTGGCGAGTTCACCGAGGATCAGCCAGGAGCCGACACCGGGGCCGAACAGCTCCAGGTACTCGTCCTCGGCCTCGCTCCAGTCGCCGAAGTGCTCGCGCAGCGGCACGGGCCCGGTGGCCAGGTGCTCCTCCGCCTCGAACACCGCGGTGCGGCCGGCCGGCAGGCCGACGGTGGTCAGGAAGTCCCGGGCGCCCGGGTCGGTCACCGACTCGGCGATCCGCTCCGCGGGGGGCCGGACCAGGCCGTCCGGCCCGAACTCCCGCTCCATCTCCGCGCGTGTCACTGTCACCCGGGGTCCTCCCGCCGTCCGCCACGGCCCCGCCCGGCCCGGTGCGGGCCGGCGCGGCTCAGCCGTAGATCTGCTGGTGTCTGCGCTTCAGGTTTATCAGATAGCGGTTGTGCTGCTTGTTGCCGTCGGAGGATGCGTCGCCGTTGTAGTCGAAGCTGTGGGTGACGTCGGTGGTGTTCGGGAAGTACTGCTTGAGCCAGGCCCCGCAGGTGCTGCCCTTCGGGCATGGCTGGCGCTCGGTGTAGACGGCGTCGACGTTGTCCTGCAGGCCTTTGCGCAGGAAGGGCAGGCCGAGCACGATCTCGGAGTGGGAGCTGCGGGGAATGCTCTGGGCCACCACGATGACCGGGTTCCCGGTGCCGTTGTCGTAGTGGAAGGCCGCGTAGTTGGCGCTCGGGTTCTCCAGGACGCCGCCGCCGTACTGGTTGGTCGCCCGCCGGGCGCGCTGGGTGGCGCGGGCCAGTTCGGAGCTGCCGGTGTCGATCTTGGTCGACGGAACCAGCGGGCGGCCCGTCTTGGGGCGCCGCTTGGGGTTGAACGGGTAGTTCTTGCGGTCGTTGGGCGGGCCGACGGTGGTCAGGTTGCCCGGCCCGTGCGGGTTGGGATCGAGCAGGTCCCGGATGCCCGGCTCGTGACCGGCGATCGGCTTCGGGGCGCTCCCGTCGCTGTGCAGCCGGTGGAGCTGGCCGTCGGCGCTGAGCAGGTAGACCGGGGTGGTGTCGTGCTTGGCGGTGATCCGCTTGAACTCCTGGCCGAGGCGTTCCTCGTTCTCGCGGTGGTTCTTGTTCATCGTCAGCAGGCCCTTGGAGGCCTTGTCGGCGTGGTCCGCCAGGGCGTCCAGGGCCTTCTCGATGCTCTGCAGGGCGGTGGAGGCGGCCTTGGCCACCACCTCGCCCAGCTTGTCCCCACGGCCGGTCGAACTCGCCTTCGCATGGCCGTGGTTGACCTTGTGCTTCTTGGCGCTCAGCTTCGCGTGCAGTTGGTCGAACTCGGCCGCGGCCTTTTCCACGTTGTCGTAGTGGTGCGCGATGTCGTTCACGTCAACCCCCGTCCCGCCCACCGCAGTTGCCGCCCTCGATCGGGGCGCTCGCCGTATCATCGCACCGATCCGCCGCCTGCGGCCGGTCCGGCGCCGATCGAACGCCCCGCGCATACACTGCTGCCATGACCGCAGAACTCGCCCAGCGCCTGCTCGACCGCTTCGGCCCCGCCGGCCTCCGCCGCCCGGACGCTGCCGAGTTCGCCCGCGTGACCATCCCCGCCGCGGCGGCCGAACTGCTGGCCGCCACCGGCCTGCCGGTCCAGGTCGGCCCCTACTTCCGCACCTCCGCCGAGGACGCGCTCGCCCTCGGCGACCTCACCGCCGGCCAGGACCGGCCCGGCCCGCGCGACGGCGAGGAGCAGTGGGCCCGGCTCGGCACCGACGGCGGCTCCGAACTCTGCCTCGACCCGCAGGGCCGCGTCTGGTCGGTGTTCGTCGACTTCGAGGAGCCGCCCGTGCTGGTCAGCACCAGCCTGGAGGCGTTCCTCTCCTCGCTCGCCGAACTCGACCGCAGCCTGGCCGCGTTGGCCACCGCCGAACAGCCCGACCAGGTCTTCGCCGAGTTCACCACCGTGGAGAGCCGGCTGCGCGCCACCGACCTGCGCGCCTTCGAGGACGACGAACTGTGGTGGCCCCGGGTCCTGGAGGACGTCCGGCACACCCGCGGCGTGCCGAGCTACGCCTCCTTCAAGTACCTGGACGCCAAGGGCGAGCCGCAGATCATCACAGCCGGCGGCTCGCTCGCCCTGCACGCCGAGGAGGCGCTCTGGCATCGCGCCCGGGCCCTCGGCGTCCAGTCCGAGCAGGTCGTCGAGGTCTACACCGAGCTGCAGGCCTGCTTCATGCCCGGCCACTACTGCTCGGTGTGGATGGCCGAAACCTTCCCGCAGGCGGCGTTCACCCATAGCTACGACTACGGCGACACCGCCGCCGAGCGCGAGGCCGGTATCCGCGAACTCGCCGAGGCGCTGACCGCGCGCGACTGACGCGGCCTCAACTACCCTTCACGCCAAGGACGTAGCCTGGGCCGGTGACTGCTGACCGCATACCCGGCCCGGCCGCCCGCCGGCTGCTCGCGCTGCCCGCCGCCGTCGGCCTCGCCCTCGGCGCGGCCGCCTGCTCGGACGACAGCTCCGGCAGCGGCCTGTCGTACGCCAAGGTGCGCTCCACCGCCGAGCAGCTCCGCCAACAGCCGTCCACCACCTGCCCGTTCGGTCTGGACGAGCTGGCCGCCGCGCTCAGGAACGCCGGGATCGACCGCCCCGTCGCCCCGGGCGCCAAGGACACCAAGGCGGTCGAGGGCGAGCTCGGCGACGGCACCCCGCCCTACCCGTGGCCGTCCGGCACCAGCCCGTCGCCGACCACTGCCTCCGCGCCCGGCATGCCCCCGCACGCCTGGGTGACCTGCACCTGGACGGCCGGCAGCGCCACCGTCCGGCTCGACCTGGAGGCCGTACCGATCGACGACGTCGGTGTGAGCGTGATGCTGCCGACCCTCCAGCGGACCGGGCAGCTGACCGTCGACCAGCTCGGCCAAGTGGTCACCGGCCGGCCCGGGCCCGGCGACCGGCCGAAACTGCTGCCCGGCAGCGGGATCGCCGCCATCGCCCGGGTGCCGCTCAAGGGCGACGGCGACCTGGTACTGCTGCTCTCCCAGGGCGACGCGGACCCGGCCGACCCGGCCCTGACCGGGGAACCGCTGACCAAGGTGCTGGAGCAGCTCCAGGGCCGGATCCACAGCTGAGACCCGGCCCGGCGGAACCAACCGCAGCCAGGCCGCGTATGTTCACGATGCAGCAACAACCGTGCGAAACGGGCCACCGAACCGCACCGCACACCCGCAACTGTCGTCGTCCCGAGGGAAACCAGATGCCCGCAGCCCGCAGGTCACCCGGCAGGTCCGCCCGGCGCCGCGCCCGCTCGCGCCGCCGCCGGACGGCCCTGGCGCTGGGCGGCACCGCGGCGCTGGTCGTGCTCGGCGCGGCCGGATTCACCCTGCTCGGCCCGAGCGACGGCCAGCCGCAGGACGCCGGATCCACCACCCAGGCCCGGCCCGTCCCCCCGGTCAGCGACTCCCCCGAGCCCTCGAAGTCCGCGGAGAGCAGCGCGCCGCCGCAGACCGAGCCGCCCAAGAACGACTCGCAGGTCGTGCAGCACGGCAGCGGCAACTTCACCACCGCCACCGCCAGCAGCGGCGCGGTCGGCACCGGCGGCACCGTACGCCGCTACCAGGTCCAGGTCGAGGACGGCATCAACATCGACCCGAAGGCCGCCGCCGACGCGATCCACAAGGTGCTGGGCGACAAACGCAGCTGGATCTCCAACAAGCGCGACAGCTTCAAGCTGGTCTCCTCCGGCACCTACGACTTCACCGTCATGATCGCCTCGCCCGACACCACCGACAAGATCTGCGGCGCCGGCGGCCTGGACACCAAGGGCGAGGTGAACTGCGACGTCGGCAAGCAGGTGGTGGTCAACTCCAAGCGCTGGCTGACCGGTTCACCCCAGTTCGACGGCACCCTGGACGACTACCGCGCCCTGATCGTCAACCACGAGGTCGGCCACCGCATAGGCCACGGCCACGAGGGCTGCCCCGGCCCCGGCAAGCCCGCCCCCGCGATGATGCAACAGATCTACGGCCTGAACGGCTGCACCGCCAACGCCTGGCCCTACGACACCAAGGGCACCTACCTCAAGGGCCCGTCGGTGCCCTGATGCCCACCCCACCCGTCCGGCCCGTCACCCGCGCCGAGTTGGAGCAGGTCTACGGCGCCGACGGGCTCCGCCGCTACCCTGCCGCGGAGCTGCCCGCCGTCGTCACCGACCCCTCCGCCCGTGCCTTGCTCACCGACGTCGGCCTGCCCGACGGGCCCGGCGCGTTCCTCTTCTTCGGGCAGGTACCGACCCCGCTGGCGGAGTACGTCAGCGATCCGGCCGCGCTCTGGCCCGACCTGCCGGACGGCGGCGCCGGCCTGGTCGCCCTCGGGTACTGGGGCGCGACGTTCGCCCTCGACGGCGCCACCGGCGAGGTGTACGCCCTGATCCCCCACCAGCCGGCCACCGTCGACGGCCGGCCCGCCCACCGCGACCTGCACTCCCTGCTCCGCTGCCAAATCGCCTTCGGCGCCGACGAGCTGAGCCTGCTCGGCGACCTGATGGACCCGGACACCGTCGACTGGTGCCGGGCCCACATCGCCGGCTTCGCCGAGGCGTTCCCGCCCGAGGAACTCGACGAGGACGGATATCCGGTCGACGAGGAGCCGGACGGCACCGCACCGCATCCCGACGAGGTGATCGCCCGGCTCTCCGACAAGCTGCGGCAGATCGAGCCCGACCTGCTGCGCCACGCCGGCTGGGAGTCGATCGTCCAGCACTTCCGCTACGGCTACTGACGCCCGCCCGGCAGCCTCAGCCGAGCACCGGCAGGTAGCCGGACAGGTCGCTGCGCTCGCCGCTCGCGGTGAGGGTGGCGTCCAGGGCGTCGGGCCAGGCGAGGCGGCCGGTGGCGAGGCGGATCCAGCTGAGCGGGTCGGTCTCGACGACGTTCGGCGGGGTGCCGCGGGTGTGCCGGGGGCCCTCGACGGCCTGCACCACGGCGTGCGGGGGGATCCGCAATTCGACGGCGCCGCCCGGCACTTGGGCGGCGAAGGCGTCGGCGAGCAGCCGGGTGGCGGAGGCCAGCGCGAAGCGGTCGTGCGGGAAGGCGTCGATGCCCAGCGCGTCCGCCAGGTCGTCCGCGTGCACCACCGTCTCCACCAGGCGGGTGACCAGGAAGTCGGCCAGCAGCATCGGGCCGAAGCGCATCAGGATCACCCGGCCGGGGTCGCGGCCCTCGTCGCTGTCCAGGGTCTTCCACAACTCGCCGAACTGCCGGTCGAGTTCGCCGGACACCTGGGCGGCGTCCCCGGCGAACTGCTCGGCCACCAGCTCCACCGCCGTCGAGTTGATCGCGGCGGCCGCCGTGCGGGTCTTCGAGGCCCAGTACAGCGGCGTGATCGGGGCCTGCGGCGGCAGCGGGTCGTGCAGGTGCAGCGGCACCCAGCTGGCCACCATGCCGAGGTGGGCGACGAGTTCACGCACCCGCCAGCCGTCCAGCCGGGTCGGCAGGGCGAGCTGCCCGTCGTCCAGCGCGCGGACGGCGGCGGCGATCGCGTCGAGCTGCCCGGTGAGCGCGGCGCGCACCTTCACCGGGTCGTAGGTTCGGGGCTTCGCAGTGGGCATGCCCGCAGCGTACAAAAAGGCGGGCGGCCGGTCCGGAGAACTCCGAACCGACCGCCCGTCGAAACAACGCCGCGTCAGGCGAGCAGCGCCTCGATGACGCCGGTGTGGGCGTCGCGCAGCTCGGCCAGCGTGACGGTGAACTGACCCTGGACCTCCAGGGCGTCGCCGTCGACCACGCCGATGCGGGCGGCGGGCAGGCCGCGGGCGCCGCACATGTCGTTGAACCGGAGCTCCTCGCTGCGCGGGACGGCCACCACGGCGCGTCCGGCGGACTCGGAGAACAGGAACACGAACGGGTCGATGCCCTCGGGCACGACCACCCGGGCGCCGTTGCCGCCCTTGAGGCAGCTCTCCACCAGGGCCTGCGCGAGGCCGCCGTCGGAGAGGTCGTGGGCGGCGTCGATCATGCCGTCGCGGGAGGCGGCGATCAGGATGTCGCCCAGCAGGCGCTCGCGCTCCAGGTCCACCTTGGGCGGCAGGCCGCCGAGGTGGTTGTGCACGACCTGCGACCAGGCGGAGCCGCCCAGCTCGTCGGCGGTGTCGCCGAGCAGGTAGAGCAGCTGGCCCTCTTCGGCGAAGCCGACCGGGGTGCGCCGGGTGACGTCGTCGATGACGCCGAGCACCGCGACCACGGGGGTCGGGTGGATGGCGACGTCGCCGGTCTGGTTGTACAGCGAGACGTTGCCGCCGGTGACCGGGGTACCGAGCACCAGGCAGGCGTCGGCCAGGCCGCGGGTGGCCTCGGCGAACTGCCACATCACGTCCGGGTCCTCGGGGGAGCCGAAGTTGAGGCAGTCGGAGATCGCGAGCGGCTTGGCGCCACCGGCCGCGACGTTGCGGTACGCCTCGGCCAGGGCCAGCTGGGCGCCGGTGTACGGGTCCAGCTTGGTGTAGCGGCCGTTGCCGTCGGTGGCGACCGAGACGCCGAGGTTGGTCTCCTCGTCGATCCGGATCATGCCGGAGTCCTCGGGGCTGGCGAGCACCGTGTTGCCCAGCACGTAACGGTCGTACTGGTTGGTGATCCACGCCTTGGAGGCCTGGTTCGGCGAACCCGCGACCTTCAGCAGCGCGTCCTTCAGCTCGGCGCCGTTCGCCGGGCGGGCGAGCCGCTCGGCGGTCGGGGCGTCGGCCTGCAGGGCGTCCTGCCAGGACGGGCGGGCGTACGGGCGCTGGTAGGTCGGACCCTCGTGGGCGACGGTGCGCGGCGGCACGTCGACCACCAGTTCGCCGTGCCAGAAGATCTCCAGGCGCTCGCCGTCGGTCACCTCACCGATGACGGTGGCGATGACGTCCCACTTCTCGCAGATCTCCAGGAAGCGGTCGACCTTGCCGGGCTCGACGATGGCGCACATGCGCTCCTGCGACTCGCTCATGAGGATTTCCTCCGGCGAGAGCGTGTGGTCGCGCAGCGGCACGGTGTCCAGCTCGATCCGCATGCCGCCGGTGCCGGCCGAGGCCAGCTCCGAGGTGGCGCAGGACAGGCCGGCGCCGCCGAGGTCCTGGATGCCCGCGACGAGGTCTTCCTTGAAGATCTCCAGGGTGCACTCGATGAGGAGCTTCTCCTGGAACGGGTCGCCGACCTGGACGGCGGGGCGCTTGGCCGGGCCGGTCGCGTCGAAGGTCTCCGAGGCGAGCACCGAGACGCCGCCGATGCCGTCGCCGCCGGTGCGGGCTCCGTACAGGATGACCTTGTTGCCGGGGCCGGAGGCCTTCGCGAGGTGGATGTCCTCGTGCTTCATCACGCCGACGCAGAGCGCGTTGACCAGCGGGTTGCCCTGGTAGCAGGAGTCGAAGACGACCTCGCCGCCGATGTTCGGCAGGCCCAGGCAGTTGCCGTAGCCACCGATGCCCGCGACGATCCCGGGCAGCACGCGCCGGGTGTCCGGGTGGTCGGCCGCACCGAAGCGCAGCGGGTCCATCACGGCGACCGGGCGGGCGCCCATCGCCAGGATGTCGCGCACGATGCCGCCGATGCCGGTGGCCGCGCCCTGGTAGGGCTCGATGTACGACGGGTGGTTGTGCGACTCGACCTTGAAGGTGACCGCGTAGCCCTGGCCGACGTCGACCACACCGGCGTTCTCGCCGATGCCGACGAGCATCGCGTCGTTCTCCGGGGCCTTCTCGCCGAACTGCTTGAGGTGGATCTTGGAGCTCTTGTACGAGCAGTGCTCCGACCACATCACCGAGTACATGGCCAGCTCGGCGCCGGTCGGACGGCGGCCCAGGATCTCGCGGATCCGGGCGTACTCGTCCTCCTTGAGGCCGAGTTCCGCCCAGGGCTGGCCCGCGTCCGGGGTCTGCTCGGCGTTCTTGACGGTATCGAGACTCATCAGGCGTTCACCAGCTGCTTCAGTACGGAAGTGAAGAAGCCCAGGCCCTCGGTGGTCGGACCGGTGAGCGGCTCCACGGCGTGCTCCGGGTGCGGCATCAGGCCGACGACATTGCCGGCGGCGTTGGTGATGCCGGCGATGTCGCGGTACGAACCGTTCGGGTTCACATCCAGGTACCGGGCCACGATGCGGCCCTCCGCCTCGAGTTCGTCCAGGACGTGCTCGTCGGCGACGAACCGGCCTTCGCCGTTCTTCAGCGGAACGACGATTTCCTGGCCGGCCGAGTAATCCCGGGTCCAGGCGGTGTCGGCGTTCTCGATGCGGAGCTTCTGGTCGCGGCAGATGAAGTGCAGCGAGTCGTTCCGGGTGAGCGCGCCGGGCAGCAGGTGCGATTCGCACAGCACCTGGAAGCCGTTGCAGATACCGAGGACCGGCATTCCGAGCTTCGCCTGCTCGATGATGGTGTCCATCACCGGGGAGAAGCGGGAGATGGCACCGCAGCGCAGATAGTCGCCGTAAGAGAATCCGCCCGGCAGGACGACGGCGTCGACCTGGTGGAGATCCTTGTCGCGGTGCCAGAGGGCGACCGGCTCGGCGCCGGCCAGGCGGACCGCGCGCTGGGCATCGCGGTCGTCGAGGGAGCCGGGGAAAGTGACAACGCCAACGCGGGTGGTCACTTGGCGTCTCCGACGACGGAGGAGGAGGGGACCATTGTCGCGGTCTCCTCGACGCGGACGGTGAAGTCCTCGATCACGGTGTTGGCGAGGAAGGTCTCGGCAGCTTCACGGATGCGGGCGAGCGCGGCGTCATCGACCGGCCCTTCCAGCTCCAGTTCGAAACGCTTGCCCTGGCGAACGTCGGCGATCCCGGCGAATCCGAGACGCGGCAGTGCACGCTGCACCGCCTGTCCCTGCGGGTCGAGGATCTCCGGCTTGAGCATGACGTCGACTACGACGCGTGCCACTGGCACTCCCGGTGGTGATTGCGTGAAGGCGGGGGACCTTCAGCCTACCTGGGCCGGAAGGCGTTCTTGCGGCCTACCTGCGGCAACGCGCGTAGACCCATGCCCCTTACGAGCCAAGGCCTCCAAGCCTCTCCCCCGGGCACCCGGATCCCCGGCGGCACCCGATTTCGTCGGTTTAATCCCGTCTGTAACGGGGCTGTATCGGCATCCGAGGGAACCCCGTGAATATCCAGAAAAAAGGAATCCCGAACTCTTCGATTTCCACCCGTTCCGGGTGCAGAATAGGGCGACCGGCAGCCGAACGCGCCGCATCTCGGCGTGGGCTCCCCCTGCCCGCCGACGGATGCCGTGATCCCGGCCCAACGGACCGGCGGGGCATCCGAGACCTCCGCCGGCCGAATTGCCCGAGAGGATTGACACCCATGGCTCAGCGTGTAGTCGTCACGCTCTCCGACGACCTGGACGGCGGCGCCGCCGCGGAAACCGTCCACTTCGGCGTGGACGGGAAGTCATACGAGATCGACCTGTCCGCCGACAACGCGGAAAAGCTTCGGGAGGCTCTCGCCCCGTTCGTCGCCGCCGGACGCCGGCAGAGCCGCAGCGGAAAGTCCTTCCGTCGTACCGCGCTCACCCCCGACCCGGCCGCGGTCCGCGCCTGGGCGCAGTCGAACGGCATGGAGCTGCCCGCCCGCGGCCGCATCCCGAAGCACGTGTACGAGGCGTTCTCCGAGAACAACTGACCCTCGCCGGCGGCCCGTTGCGGGCCGCCGGCCCCTTCCCCGGCCGCCCCGCCGGGGAAAGGTGGGGCAAGCAGGTCGATTGATGTTGTAGAGTTCTTCTCGTCGCCGCAACCGGGGAAGCCCGAGCGGGGCGGCCGGTGCCCAGGCACCGTGCGGACGTGGCTCAGTTGGTAGAGCATCACCTTGCCAAGGTGAGGGTCGCGAGTTCGAATCTCGTCGTCCGCTCGCAGCTAGCGTTACAGGCTGTAACAATTCAATATCATGCGGACGTGGCTCAGTTGGTAGAGCATCACCTTGCCAAGGTGAGGGTCGCGAGTTCGAATCTCGTCGTCCGCTCCAGTTCCGAAGGCCCCCTCGACCGAGGGGGCCTTCGGCGTTTCCAGCCCCGACCGGCACCCCGACGGCAGGACGCCCGACGACAGCCGCACCCGATGACATTTGTCATCGCCGACCCGTGGAACTCCACCGGCACCCGGTGACGGCCCGCACTACTGGACGGCCCGGCCCGGCGGAAGGCTGGAGCCATGACCGACACCAGCCGTCCCCGCCCCGCCGTCGAGGCCCGCGGCCTGCACCGCCGCTACGGACCGTCCGGCGCCGCCGGGTTCGAGGCCGTCCGCGGCCTGGACCTCAGCGTCGCCCGCGGCGAACTCTTCGCGCTGCTCGGGACCAACGGCGCCGGCAAGACCTCCACCATGGAGGTGCTGGAGGGCCTGGCCGCGCCGAGCGCCGGCGAGGTCCGGGTGCTCGGCCTGGACCCGGCCCGGGAACGGCCCGCGCTCCGGCCGAGGATCGGCATCATGCTGCAGGAGGGCGGCTTCCCCGGCGAACTGACCGTCGCCGAGACCGGCACCTGCTGGGCCGGAATGACCAGCGACGCCCGCACCGTGGACGAGGCGCTCGACCTGGTCGGCCTGCTGCCCCGGCGCTCGGTGCGGGTCAAGCAGCTGTCCGGCGGCGAACGCCGCCGCCTCGACCTGGCGATGGCCCTGCTCGGCAGGCCCGAGGTGCTGTTCCTGGACGAGCCCTCCACCGGCCTCGACCCGGAGGCCCGCGCCTCGGTCTGGCGGCTGATCCGCGAACTGCGCGAAGCCGGCACCACCGTCCTGCTCACCACGCACTACCTGGAAGAGGCCGAGGAACTCGCCGACCGGCTGGCGATCATGCACGGCGGCCGGGTGGTGGCCGGCGGCACCGTCGCCGAGGTGCTGGCCGACCACCCCGCCCGAATCGGCTTCGAACTGCCCGAACGCACCGGCCCGCACGCCGCACTCGCCCTGCCGTCCCTGCCCGGCGCCGACCTGCGGATCGACGGCCGCCGGATCACCCTGCGCACCACCGACCTCCAGGGCACCCTGACCGAGCTGCTCGGCTGGGCCGCCCACCACCAGGTCGTACTGGACCGGCTGGACGCCCGCAGCGCCTCGCTGGAAGAGGCCTTCCTCGCCATCGCCGCGTCCGACGCGGCCACCGCCCCGCCGCAGATCGGACGTGCCGCATGACCGCCGCGACCACCCCCGCCGGACGCCTGCTCGCCCTCGGCCGCGCCGAGGCCACCCTGCTGCGCCGCAACCGCACCGCGATGTTCATGGCCCTGGCGCTGCCGCTGATCCTGGTCACCACGCTCCGCGGGATGCTCGACCGCCTCTCCGAGCACTCCCCCGGCCTGGACGTGAACGGCAACCTGGTGGCCGGATCAATGGGGATCGTGCTGATGATCGTCATCTACTGCAACCTGACCTCCGCCTACACCGCCCGGCGCAGCGAACTGGTGCTGAAGCGGCTGCGCACCGGCGAGGGCACCGACGCCGAGATCCTGCTCGGCACCGCCGCCCCGTCGATCGCGCTGGCGCTCACCCAGTGCCTGCTGCTGGGCGTCGGCGGCGCACTGCTGCTCGGCCTGCCCGCCCCGGTGAACCCGGTGCTGATGCTGGCCGGACTGGCCCTGTCGGCGGCCCTGCTGACCGCACTGGCCGCGCTGTCCAGCGCCTTCACCAAGACCGTGGAGACCGCCGGCATCACCACCCTGCCGCTGCTGCTGGTGGCGCAGCTCGGCTCCGGCCTGATGGTCCCGCTGGAGTCGATGCCGGACTCGATGGCGAACATCTGCCGACTGCTGCCGACCACCCCGGCGCTGGAGCTGCTGCGGATCGGCTGGTTCGGCACCGACGGCTCCGGCCCGGCGGAGGGCTTCGCGGGCACGTGGTCGCAGGGCGCGCTGCCGCTGCTGCTGGCCGTGGTGTGGACGGCTGCGGCCGCCTGGGCGGCCCGGCGCTGGTTCCGCTGGGAACCGCGCCGCTGAGCGGCCGCGGGCGGGCTGGCAGGATGCTGGGGAGTCGTCAGGAAGCGGGGTACCCAGCGGTGAACAGGCCGAGGCCGATCGGGCGGTGGCGGTCCCTGTCGAAGCCGCAGCGCACCGAGTTGTACGTGCGCTGGTCGCTGTACCTGGTGTCGGTGATGCAGGTGCTGGCCGCGCTCCTCGTGGTCGGGTCGGTGAGCGCCCGGCAGGAGGTGCCGACCGGCCAGCTCCTGCTGGCGGTGCCGGGCGTGCTGCTGGCGGCGGCGCTGAACGTGGTGCTGTTCCGCACCGGGCTGAACGCCTACCTGGGCCGCCGCCCGCACCCGTACGGCTGGGTGACGCTGACCGGGGCGGTGGCGGTCGGAATGTCACTGGCGATGATGCTGCCCACCGCATCGATGACCGGCGACGACGCGATGGTGCCGGCCGCGATCGCGCCGATGACGGTGACGTTCTGGCTCGGCGCCTGCGTGCTCGCCCTGTCGGTGCGCGAGGCGCTGCTGACCGCGGCCGTCTCGCTGACGCTGCTCGCGGCGCCGCTGCTGCTGGCCGGCGCCCACCCGGCCGCGGTGGTCGGCCTGCTGGTGGGCTGCCTGGTCGGCGCCGCGATGGCCGGCGCCACCGCCCGCTGCTCGTCCTGGACGGCGAAGGTGGTGTGGGAACTGGACGGGGCCCGGGAGGCCCAGGCCCGGCTCGCCGTCGCCGAGGAGCGGCTGCGGTTCTCCCGTGACCTGCACGACGTGCTGGGCCGCAACCTCGCCACCATCGCGCTGAAGAGCGAACTGGCGGTGCAGCTGGCCCGCCGCGGGCGCCCGGAGGCGGTGGACCAGATGACCGAGGTGCAGCGGATCGCGCAGGACTCGCAGCGCGAGGTCCGCGAGGTGGTGCGCGGCTACCGCACCGTCGAACTGCACACCGAACTGATCGGCGCGGCCTCGGTGCTGCGCGCCGCGAACGTCGACTGCCGGACCGAACTGGCGGGCACGGACGCGCTGCCTTCCGAGGCGCAGTCGGTGCTCGGCTGGGTGGTGCGGGAGGCCGCGACCAACGTGCTGCGGCACTCCGAGGCCGCCAACTGCTCGTTCCGGCTGCGGGTCTCGGGCGGCCTCGCGGTGCTGGAGGTGGAGAACGACGGGGTGCCCGCCGTCCCGCCGTCCCGCACCGACGGCGCGGGCAGCGGCCTGCGCGGTCTGCGCGAACGCCTGGCCGCCCACGGCGGCACCCTGACGGCTGCCGGACCCGGCCCCGGACGGTTCCGGGTGACCGCCGAACTACCGATGAAGGCAAGGGAGTCCGTGGCGTGAGCGACCGGGTGCGAGTACTGCTCGCCGACGACGAGCATCTGATCCGGGGAGCGCTGGCCGCACTGCTCGCGCTGGAGGACGACCTGGCGGTGGTCGCCGAGGCGGCGTCCGGCCCGGAGGCGCTGGCGATGGCCGCCGCACACCGCCCGGACGTGGCGGTGCTGGACCTGCAGATGCCGGGCCTGGACGGCCTGGAGGTGGCCGCGGAACTGCGGCACCGACTGCCGGACTGCCGGGTGATGATCGTGACCGGGCACGGCCGCCCCGGCTACCTGAAGCGGGCCCTGGAGGTCGGGGTGCGCGGCTTCCTGCCGAAGACCGTCTCCGCCTCCGACCTGGCGGGCATCATCCGCACCGTCCGGGCGGGCGGCCGCTACGTGGACCCGGAACTGGCCGCGGAGGCGATCAGCGCGGGCGACTCCCCGCTGACGCCGCGCGAGACGGACGTGCTGGAACTGGCCGCCGACGGCTCCTCGATAGCCGAGATCGCCGACCGGGCCTCGCTGTCGCAGGGCACGGTGCGCAACTACCTGTCCTCGGCGGCGGGCAAGCTGGGCGCGGAGAACCGGCACGCGGCGGTGCGGATCGCCCGCGAGCACGGCTGGCTGTGACGGCGCGTCACAGCCAGCCCTGGGGATCTACTTCCAGTCGAGACCGGTGAGCTTCTCGTACGCGTCGATGTAGCGCTGCCGGGTGTGCTCGACGATCTCGGCGGGCAGCGCCGGCGGCGGGTTGTCGCTCTTGCGGTCCCAGCCGGAGGCGGGCGAGGTCAGCCAGTCGCGGATGATCTGCTTGTCGAAGGACGGCTGGTCGCGGCCCGGCTGCCACTCGTCGGCCGGCCAGTAGCGGGACGAGTCCGGGGTCAGCACCTCGTCGCCGATGACCAGTTCGCCGTCCAGCAGGCCGAACTCGAACTTGGTGTCGGCGAGGATCAGGCCCCGGTCACGGGCGATCTCCCGGGCCCGCGAGTAGACGGCCAGAGTGGTCTGCCGCAGGGTGGCGGCCAGGTCGGCACCGACCCGGTGGGCGGTCTCCTCGTAGGAGACGTTCTCGTCGTGCTCGCCGACCTCGGCCTTCAGCGCCGGGGTGTAGATCGGGGCGGGCAGCTCCGAGCCGTTGTCCAGGCCCTCGGGCAGCGCGATGCCGCACACCGTGCGGGACACCCGGTACTCCTCCAGGCCGGAGCCCGCCAGGTAGCCGCGGGCCACGCACTCGACCGGCGCCATCTCCAGGCTGCGGCAGATCAGGGTGCGGCCAGCCCAGTCGGCGGGGGCGCCCTCGGGCAGCTCGGTGGAGATCACGTGGTTGGGCACCAGGTCGGCGATCCGCTCGAACCACCACAGCGAGAGCTGGGTGAGGATCCGGCCCTTGTCGGGGATCTCGTTGGGCAGCACCCAGTCGTAGGCGGAGGTGCGGTCGCTGGCCACCATCACCAGGTTGCCGTTCCCGTCCCGGTACAGGTCGCGCACCTTGCCGGTGTGCAGGTGGACCAGGCCGGGCACCTGGACCGGCTCGGGCTTGGTGACGAATCCGCTCACGGTCGTAAAGTCCTCACAGCTGGGGGGCTCTGCTGCGGGGAGTCTTTCATGCGCACGAGGCAGGGGGCGGGTGCGGCCCCGCTCAGCACCAGGTCAGGGACGGGTGCGGCCCTCCTTGCAGAGCCGGTCGAGCAGGTTGGCGGTGGCCTTCTGGATCCGTTCGTCGATGTGCCCGGGCCGGTCCAGCGCGGGCGACCAGGCGAACGTCCCGGACGCGAAGACGTACGCGCCGCTGGGCGCCCGGTACAGCGAGGTCTCCTGGTGGGTGAGCCGGCCGGCGGCGTCCCGGTACGGGGAGTGCGCCAGCAGGGTGCGTTCGGTGCAGGCGGGCAGCGCGACCTTCGGGTAGTAGCGGTCGGCCTCCCCCGCGACCAGGCCGGGCAGCTCCTCGCCCTCCTCCAGGCCGGTGCCCTCCCACAGCCAGTGCGAGGTGTTCCGGGCCACCAGCGGCACCGGCGTGGGCACGCTGCCCGCGTACTGGATGCCCAGCAGGTGCTGCTCGGGCTCCCCCGCGTCGCGCCAGAGCGCGCTCGCCGAACCCGCCGGGCCGGCCGCGGGGTGGTCGGCACCGACCTTCTGCCGCTTGCGGCAGTTCAGCAGCCGGGACGGCTCGCCGTTCGGGCCGGCCGTCAGCTCGACCCGCCAGTACAGCGAATTGGCGGACAGGAACACCAGCGAGGTGCCGCCGTCCCGGGCCCGCTCGACGGCCCGCCGCATCGGCTCCGACCAGTACTCGTCGTGCCCGGGGAACACCATCGCCTTGTACCGCTCGGCGTTGACCAGCCCGGCGTGCAGGTCGGTGGCGGTGGCGTAGCCCAGGTCGTAGCCGTACCGCTCGGCCCAGCGGATGAAGTCGTACGCGTGCCCGACGTGCAGCGGCAGCCCGGCCCCGGCGTGCGGCCGGTCGAAGGAGACGGTGACCGCCGCCTCCTCCTCGCGCACCAGCCGCCCCGCCGCGTCCCACGCGTGGTAGAGGCTGGCCCCGAGGTGCCCGTCCTCCGGGAACAGGTTGTACGCCTGCCAGGTCACGTCCGGCAGCACCAGCAGCAGCTCCGCCGCGTTGAAGTCCCGGACGGTGAACGGGATGTGGCTGCGGTGCCCGCCGTCGGCGGTGGTCAGCACCGCGACGTACGCGCCGGGCCGCCAGTCCTGCGGGACCTGCAACCGCCAGGACTGCCACCAGTGGTGGCAGGAGACGGTGCGGTCGGCGACCATCGGGGCGGGCTGGACGAGACCGGCGATCAGCGGGCTGGAGGACACCTGGCGGGCGCCGTCACCGCCGTCGTGGCCGATCCGGTAGACGTCGACCTGGAACTCCTGCGGCGGGTGGACCGTCACCCGGAGATCCACCGAACCGCCCGGCCGGACCACGCCCGAGGACGCGAACCCCTTGATCTGCTGCCGCACGTCGTCGGAGTTGCTCGGACCGCTCACCGCGGGCCGCGGCGGCCGGGCCGCGCCTTCCAGCGGCTGCTGCCCCGGGGCGTCCACGCTGACGTACCAGGGCACCGCGCCCTCGCCGTCCGCCAGGTAGTGGTCGGGGCTGCGCAGCCACGGCAGCGGGCCCTGGCCGAACGGATCGGACACCCCGTGCGCCAGCGTGCCGGACTCCCACCGGCGGTTGGATTCCGTTCCCACACGCCCTCCCCACCCTTGCGCATCCGCCGAGGGTGGCAATTGCCATGCGGATGTGCGTGCGGACCAGCACACCACAGGTTGCTGGCGCAGTGTCACCCCACCGTAGCAATTTGTATCGGCGAAACCGGGTTTTCCGGGATCTTTCGGAAATTCATCCGGAAAGCCGCACCGGTCGCTCCAGTCGCACCCCGGCCCGCTCCAGCCAGGACCGCAGCGGGCCGTCCTGCCCGGCCTCCGCGGCGGCCGTCACCGCCGGGGACAGAGCGGCTCTCGGTGCCGCGCGGGACAGCAGGACCGGGCCGTCCAGCCAGTCCAGGCCCGGGCTCGCGGTGCCCGCGTCCACCGCGGCGCAGCAGACGGTGGCGGTGAGGTGCTCGACCAGCAGGTCGCGTCCGCTGCGCACGGGAGGCAAGGGGGGCGCGACCTCGGCGGCGCGCGCCACCCTTCCCGCCAGTGCGGCCGCCAGGGTCTCGGACTCCCCGGCCGCCAGCCGGGCGAGCAGTTTGTCCAGCGCGGGGCCGGTGTGCGGGTGGTCGTCGCCGAGGGCGCTCTGCAGGGCTGCGGCGCTCTCCCGCCAGCCGTGGTCGACCACCTGCTCCGGGTAGTCCTCCCAGTCCAGCGGCTGCCAGCCGCCGGGCGGCTCCTCGTGCAGCAGTTCGGCGGCCAGCCGGGACACCCGGGTGTCCACCAGGCCGGGCTCCTCCAGCAGGTCGCAGGCGGGGCGGTCGCCGAGCCGGCTCCCATAGCCGTCGGCGAGCCGGTCGCGGCGGGAGAGCTCGGTGAGCGCGGCGACCACGCCGGCGTTCAGGTGCGAGGGGTGCCGGCCGAGCCGCCAGGCGGGCAGCGCGACCCGGGTGAGCAGCCGGTCCCAGCCCGCGTAGGCCAGGCCGACCTGCTCCTGGGCGGCGATCCGCAGCCCGTAGTCGACGGCCTTGGCCTGCTCGGAGGCCCAGGCGGCGACGGCGTGCTCCAGCTCGGCGGAGTGCTCGCGGCAGGCGCCCAGCAGGTGCCGGTCGACCCGGCCGACCAGCGCGGCGGGGCCGCGGTGCCGGTCGCCGAGCGCGGCGTCCAGGGTGCGCAGCCAGCGGCGGGCGGCGGCGATGTCCGGATCGGCGGCGGCCGCGGTGCCGGCCACCACGGGGGCCAGCAGGGCGCGCAGCTCGCCGGCCCGCATCCACCACAGGAACGGGGAGCCGATCACCAGCACCGGCGCGCCGGGCGCGGCCCGCCGGCCGGGCCGGTGCGGCTCCTCCAGCCAGCTGTCGCAGTCGGGGGTGAGCGCGATCGCGCCGGGCGCCGGAACGTCCAGCCGGTCGGCGAGCTCCTCGATCAGCCGGTAGAGCTCCGGCGCGTCCGCCCTGGTCAGCGGCACGGCGGGGGTGACCGGGGGGACGGCCCGGCGGTGCGCGCGGGCCACCATGGCGGCCAGCAGCAGCGTCAGCGCGGCGACCGCGCAGACCGCCCAGCGGATGCCGTCCCACAGGGGCGCGTCCGGCGACCCGGGGGCGCCTATCCGTCCGGTGAACCGCCCGGCCAGCAGCACCACCGCGCAGGCGGCGGGCAGCGCGGCGGCGGCCACGGCCCGTCCGCGCAGACGCAGGACGGCCCGGGCTCGTGCGCGTGCGGTGTCCACTGCAGCCATCGCCGCGGCACCCCCTTCGCAGCCGACTCGACTCGATCAATTCCGGTACGGGAAGCGGCGGGTGCCGAACCCGGTGGTACGACTCGCGTGGCGCTTTCCTGCCAGTCTCGACGCCCCGGTACGGGCGGGTGTTCCGGAACTTCCGGGAGACCACCCGTCCTGGTGACACCGCGGCGGGACCCGCCACCGCTCCCAGCATCCCCCGGGCGCGTCATGGCGACGAGCCGCGCCCGCGCCGGCGCCCCCGCCCCTGCACGATGCAGCGCACCCTACGGCGCTCGCTCCGGCCCCGTCAGCGGGATGACCAACAGATCACCCGAAGGACTGCTTTTTCGGCGTGCGGCCCGCTCCGCCCCGATCCCGGGAAACGCCGCGGGGCGCTACGTCCGGACGGGTCGGTCCGGGCGCAGCGCCCCGCGGGTACTCCCTACTTACTGCGCGGCCTCGGCCGCGATGTCGGTGCGGTGCTGGGCGCCCTTGAAGGAGATCTTCGCCAGGCCCGCGTACGCCTTGGCCCGGGCCTCGGCGAGGTCCGCGCCGGTGGCGGTGACGGACAGCACCCGGCCGCCCGCGGTGAGCACCTCGCCGTCCGGGCCGCTCTTGGTACCGGCGTGCAGCACGAACGCGGTGCCGTCGGCCTCCGCCTCGTCCAGGCCCTCGATCGGGTCACCGGTGCGCGGGTTCGCCGGGTAGCCCTCGGACGCCAGCACCACGGTGACCGCGGCGTCCTCGTCCCAGCGCAGCGGCTCCAGCCCGGCCAGCGTGCCGTTGGCGGCGGCGAGCAGCACACCGGCCAGCGGGGTGCGCAGCCGGGCCAGCACGACCTGGGTCTCCGGGTCGCCGAAGCGGGCGTTGAACTCGATCACCCGGGTGCCGCGCGAGGTCAGCGCCAGGCCCGCGTACAGCAGACCGGAGAACGGGGTGCCGCGGCGGCGCAGTTCGTCGACGGTCGGCTGGAGAACCGTCTCCAGCACCTCCTCGACCAGGCCCTCGGGGGCCCACGGCAGCGGGGTGTAGGCGCCCATGCCACCGGTGTTGGGACCCTGGTCGCCGTCCAGCGCGCGCTTGAAGTCCTGCGCGGGCACCAGCGGCAGCACCGTGGTGCCGTCGGTGATCGCGAACAGCGACACCTCCGGGCCGTCCAGGTACTCCTCGATCACCACGCGGTCGCAGCCCTTGGCGTGCTCCAGCGCGGCGGCGCGGTCCTCGGTGACCACGACGCCCTTGCCGGCCGCCAGGCCGTCGTCCTTCACCACGTACGGGGCGCCGAACGCGTCCAGCGCCTCGGCGGCCTCCTGCTCGGTGGTGCACACGTAGGACCGCGCGGTCGGGACGCCGGCCCCGGCCATCACGTCCTTCGCGAAGGCCTTGGAGCCTTCCAGCTGCGCGGCCTCGGCACTCGGGCCGAACACCGGGATGCCGGCCGCCCGCAGCGGGTCGGCGACACCGGCCACCAGCGGAGCCTCCGGGCCGACCACCACCAGGTCGGCGCCCAGCTCACGGGCCAGCGCGGTGACCGCGGCGCCGTCCAGCTGGTCGACCGGGTGCAGGGTGGCCACCCGCGCGATCCCGGCGTTGCCCGGGGCACAGTGCAGCTCGGTGACGGCGGGATCTTGGGACAGGGAGCGGCACAGGGCGTGTTCGCGGGCGCCGCCGCCGATGACGAGGACCTTCACGAGTCGAGAGCCTAGTCGGTGGCCGGTTCCGCACCGTCGGCGGCACCGTCCGCGGCCCCGAATCCGGTGTGCCCGCCCACCAAAAGCAGCTGGCCTGTTCGAACAACCGCGCAGTCACACCGACCGCCCCCGTTCACCTCGCTCGGACGGGTGAAATCCGGCCGGGCAGCACAACCCTCCGACCTCGGCTTCCGGAGGTGAAATCACATAACGATCACTGCGGAAGCGCCCACACGGTCAGCCATTTGGCGGTAAGAAGTGCTGTTGGACAAGAACCCGGCCGCAGACCGGGCACGGCACCATGGGCGGCTCCGCCGAACTCGAGGTCCGCGCCGAAAACCCGATGTCCACGCCACTTCGATATTCCGAACCGTCAGTCCCGGTACCCGCCGGGCCTCCGCAGTCACCCCGCCACAGGGAGCGCCACAGGTGAGCCAGCCGGAAATGCAGCCCGAGGAGAGTCCTTGGGGCAAAGAGGTCGCCGACGACGACCAGAGCGCCCCCGGCTCCGGCGGACGGATCCCCACCCGCCGCCGCACCGACCTGAGCGCCCGTCAATTCCCGCTCGGCGACTGGGGCGAACCGGCCGAACGCCTCGAAGAGCTCTACCGCTGGTCGGAAGAACGCGCCGTCGAGGCCATCGAGTGGTACCGCCGCGACCGGGTCTGGAAGCGCCGCTGGGCCAGGCTGCTCCGCAAGGCCGCCGGCCTGTTCACCGTCGCCGGCGTCACCGCCCCGATCGTCTCCCTCACCGGCGTCCTCCCGCACGCCCTCGAATGGGGCTACGTCGGCCTCGCGCTCGCCGCCGCCTCGCTGGCTGCCGACCGCGCGTTCGGACTCACCTCCGGCTGGATGCGCGACGTCTCCACCTCGCAGGCACTCCAACGCCGCCTGGAAGCCTTCCAGTTCGACTGGGCCTCGGAATGCGTCCGGGAAGTCCTCGGCCCCACCGAAGGCACCGCCGGCGAGGCCGCCGAACGCTGCCTCGGCGTGCTGCGGCGCTTCTGCGAGGACGTCTCCGAGATGGTCCGCACCGAGACCTCCGAGTGGATGCTCGAATTCCGCGCCGGCATGACCCAGCTGCCCACCCAGACCCCGGGCAGCTGGGGCGGCCGCAACGAGGTTGGCACCGGCGCACAGGTCCGCGTGCTGCCGCCGCCGGGCACCAGGCCCACCATGCCGCGACAGCGTCCCCCGGAGGGACCCCTGCGCTGACCTTCGCGACAAGCGCGGGCCGATCCGCAAGGTCGCACGCACGTGCAAGTCATTGTCCTGCGGCGCGATCTTGCGGTCGGGTGCGTTCCCCTTCGCGCAGTTCCTCGCGCCCCTGGTGGCTCCCTCTCAGGCGAAGACGATCATCGAGGACTGGGAGACGCTGCGGGCCGCCGCCGAGTACAGGCCGGCCCAGGCGTGGCGCTCCCTTGCGAAGGGGTGCTGGAAGTCGTCGATCGGGGGGCCGAAGGGCTGTTCCAGTTGGGTGGGGCCCAGGGGGCGGGTCGGGGCCGGGGGGTTGAGCGGGTCGATGCCCAGCAGGGGGGCGACGGCCTGGAGTTCGCGGAGCAGGCCGTACGAGGAGCCCAACGGGCCGCCTGCGGCGAGGAGTTCGTCGGCGACCAGCGGGACGGCGAAGTCCACCGGGACGTATGCCCCGGCGTGGTCGAAGTGCCAGACCAGGTGCGACTGTTCGGCGGTGGCCTCGAACATCTCCAGGAGCTGTTCGTAGTCGCTGCCGAGTGCGTCCACCGGCGCCACCTCGAAGCCGGTGAGCCCCAGCAGGTAGGCGCGGCGCAGGAAGTGGAGCGAGTCGTAGTCGAACGCGGCTATCGTCTCGACGTCTCCGGAGAAGCCCGGTACGTAGGGGTTGACCGGGACGGGCGGCAGCCCGTGCTGGGCCAGCACTCCGTTGTAGCGGTCGAGGTCGTCCCGGAAGGGGTTTTCGGGGCTGTACGTGAGCACGTCCACGAGCGGGACGAGCCAGAGGTCGCAGGCCATGGGCCGGCTCATCCTCTCGGTGGCGGGGCAATGGGCCCCAACCCTACCGGCCCGTGGCGGGCTCGCCGCGCCCCGGGCGGAAGGACCGGGTGAACCGGCCGGGCGGGACGACCCGGGGCAGTGGGACCCGGCCCAATACGACGGCGCCGTGGGGCGGTTGGGGGGCGTCCTCGCCCTTCTCGGGGGCGGCTGACGGCGCGTCGGCCGGGGCCGGTTCGCGCAGCAGTCGCATGACGGAGACACCGTCGAGGGTCCGGTCGAGCAGCCTGGCGAGCAGTTCGATGGTGAACAGGTTGTAGTGGTTGACGAGCCGTCGGGCGCCGTCGTGGTCGCGGTCCTCGATCCGGTCGACGAGGTCGCCGTGCCGGTCCCAGCAGACGCCGGCCAGTTCGCCGGCGGCGCGCAGGTGGGGAGCGGCGAACATCCAGGACTGGACGCGCAGCCAGCCGAGGTAGTCGGCGATCCGCTCGTTGCACAGGATGGCTGCGGCCTCCTGCCAGAACCGCAGGTCGCAGCCGACCAGGACGTCGAGGTGGCCGGCCCGGGCGGCGCGGGTGGCGGCGTCGGCGCGGCGGCGCAGCGAGACGGTCCGGGTCCAGTCGTAGGGGTGTTCCCGGTTGCCGAGGTGGCGCAGCGCGTTGTCGGTGAGCAGCGCCCGGGCTTCGAAGATCTCCAGGTAGTCGTCCCAGTCGAACTCGGGGACGGTGAAGCCGCGGTGGGGTTCGCTGACCAGCATTCCCTGGGCGGAGAGGTCGACCAGGGCTTCCCGGGCGGGGGTGGCGGAGACGCCGTAGATTTCGGCGATCTCCTTGACGGTGAAGCTGCGGCCGGCGGGCAGCCGGCCGCACATCATCTCGTCGCGCAGGGCGTCGGCGATCTGTTCGCGGAGACTGTTGCGCCGGATCAGGGCGCGGCCGCTCCCGGCTCCCGCAGCGTTCATCGCCGCTCCCCCCTATCCGGGCCGTGCCGATCGCGGCCGGGCCCAGCTCCCCAAAACGGGCACAGATTACCCCGGAATGGTCAATCCGGACCAAGGTACGGCGATGTGCGGCGAAATGTCAGCGTTGTACGGGTGCCGGGATTCCGAGCAGCCGGTCCCGGTGGACGGGGAACTCGGCGCGGCTCCTGGCGACTTCGGCGGGGTCGAATTCGACGGTGAGCACCTGCTCGTCCGGTCCGGCCTCGGCGAGCACCCGGCCCCACGGGTCGACGACCAGGCTGCGGCCGGCCTGTTCGACGCCGCCGTGGGTGCCGGCGGTGTTGCAGGCCAGCACGTAGGCCTGTTCCTCGACGGCGCGGGCGCGGGCCAGCAGGTTCCAGTGCTCGGCACGCCGGGCGGGCCAGGCGGCGGGGATCACCAGCAGTTCGGCGTCGGCGTCCAGCAGCGCCCGGAACAGTTCGGGGAAGCGCAGGTCGTAGCAGGTGGCCAGGCCCAGGGTGGCGAAGCCGGCGTCCGCGGTGACGATCTCCTGGCCGGCGCCCATCACGACGGCCTCGCCGGCGTCGAAGCCGAAGCGGTGGATCTTGCGGTAGGTGCGGACCAGTTCGCCGTCGGGGGCGAACAGCAGCGAGGTGTTGTAGATCGGCCCGTCGGGGTCGCGTTCGACGATCGAGCCTGCGTGCAGCCAGCAGCCGACCGCCCGGGCGGCGGCGGACATCGTCTCGGCGGTGGGCCCGTCGAGCGGTTCGGCGCCGTCCGACCAGGCGTCGTAGGCGAAGCCGCCGACCGGCCACAATTCGGGCAGCACGACCAGGTCGGCGCCGTCCTGGGCGCGGATCAGCGCCGCGGCCCTGGCCCGCCGCTCGGCGGCCGGCTCGGCGTCCGAGACCGCGAGTTGGATCAATGAAGCGCGCACAGTACCACCGTCCACGACAAGAGTCCTACGATCGTCACCCGAAAGCGCTGCCCTGCTCTCACCCGGCAGCGTAACGTGCCGTATGCGCGTCCGTGCGGAGGTCTCGGCAGCCCGGGCGACGTGGGACGACGCAAGCCGACGGAGGGGCCGGAGATACCAGTGACGGACAACCAGACCGTGCAGGCGTACACCGATGCGTGGACGCAGTCGATCGAGTCCATATCCGAGCTGCTCGCCCCGTTGCCGACCGACGCGTGGAACCGGGCCACCGAGTGCCCGGGCTGGTCGGTGCGCGACGTGGTGTCGCACATCATCGGCGTCGAGTCGGAGATGCTCGGCGACCCGCGGCCGATCCACGCGCTGCCGCGCGACCTGCCGCACGTCCGCAACGATTTCACCCGCTACATGGAGCTGCCGGTCGACAAGCGCCGCTGCTGGACCGCCGTGGAGATCACCAGCGAGCTGGAGTACACGGTGATCCGCCGCTCCCGGGCGCTGCGCAACTCCCGCCACGGCGCGGAGGACCTGGTGCGCTGGCCGGCCGGCCCGCTGGCCCGGGAGCTCCCGTACGCGACGGTGCTGCGGCTGCGCGCCTTCGACGTCTGGGTGCACGAGCAGGACCTGCGCCGGGCGCTGCAGGAGCCCGGCAACCTGGACTCCCCGGCGGCCCTGGTGACGCGCGACCTGCTGATCGACTCGCTGCCGAAGCAGGTGGCCAAGGAGGCGGGCGCGCCGATCGGCAGCACCGTGGTGTTCGACGTGGCGGGCGCGATGCCGTTCCAGCGCACCGTACGGGTCGGTGCGCACGGCCGGGGCACCGTGGACGAGTCGGTGGAGCCGGCCCCGGACGTGCGGCTGGCGATGGACTGGCAGACCTTCGTCCGGCTGTGCTGCGGCCGGGTCCGCGCGGAGACCGCGCTGGTGAACGTGATCGGCGACCAGGAGCTGGGCATGCGGGTGCTCGCCCATCTGACGAGCACCCCCTGACCCGTACGACCCTGCCGGGCGGACAGGCCCCTCAGGCTGCGGCCAGCTTGCGCCGCAGCCGCAGGATCATCGCCGTCCCGAGCAGCAGCGGCACCAGCTGGAAGCAGAACGCCAGCTGGTAGGCGTGCGCGCCGTAGCTGTCGCTGCCCGGGTCGGCCAGCGCGTCCAGCAGGACGCCGATGCCCAGCAGGGTGATCATCGAGCCGATGAAGCCGCCCATGTTGGCGATGCCGGACGCGGTGCCCATCCGCTCCGGCGGGTTGTGCGCGCGGGCGTAGTCGAGGCCGATCAGCGAGGCCGGGCCGTTGCTGCCCATCACCAGCACCAGCACCACCAGCAGCCAGAGCGGCGGGTGGCCGTGCGGCCAGGCGAGGGTGACGGTCCAGCAGAGCGCGGTGGCGCCCAGCACCGTGAAGGTGACGGGCAGCCGCAGCGCGGCCGAGCGGGAGAGCAGCCGGCCGAACAGCAGGCCGAACGCCATGCTGCTGAGCACCAGCAGGCTGAGCAGGCCGCCCGCGCCGGCCCGGGACATGCCCTGGCCCTCGACCAGGTAGGGCAGCCCCCACAGCAGGCCGAACGCGTTCGCCGGGAACGCCGTGGTGAAGTGCACCCACAGGCCGAGCCGGGTGCCGGGCTCGGACCAGGCGGCCCGGATCAGCCGCCCGACCGGCAGCCGGCCGCCCTCCCGCGGCACCGGGGCGGGCACCCCGGGCGGAGCCTCCCGCAGCAGGGCCAGCACGGCGACGAAGACCAGCACGCCGGTCACCGCGATGGCGCCGAAGGTGGTGCGCCAGCCGGCCGTGTGCAGGGCCTGCGCGAGCACCACGGTGGTGAACAGGTTGCCGCCCATGCCGGCCAGGCCGGTGAGCTGGGCGACGAACGGGTTGCGGGCGGCCGGGAACCAGCGGATGGCGAGCCGCAGCACGCTGATGAAGGTCATCGCGTCGCCGCAGCCGATCACCGCGCGGGAGGCCAGCGCGGGCCCGAACGCGGTGGAGAACGCGAACGCCAACTGGCCGGCGCTCATCAGCGCCACGCCCAGCAGCAGCACCCGGCGCGGGCCGATCCGGTCGACCAGCAGGCCGACCGGGATCTGCATCCCGGCGTACACCAGGACCTGAAGGATCGAGAAGGTGGACAGGACGGAGGCGCCGATGCCGAACCGGGCGGCGGCGTCCAGGCCGGCCACGCCGAGGCTGGTGCGGTGCACCACGGCGAGGACGTAGACGCTGACGCCGACCGACCAGGCGAACCAGGCGGCGCGGCCGCCGGGCGGGTGCGGGAACGCGGACCGGGGGGCCGCTCGGGGGTCGGTGGCGGGACGGGGAGCGGGTACGGACAGGGACGGTGCGGTGGGGGCGGGGTCCACGCTCATAGTGGAACCAGGCTAGTCATCCCATCACCTGACCTTTTGGTCAGGGTACGAACCTGGCGGGAACCCGCCGCGCGGCTCCGCTCAGTCGGTGATCGTCCAGCTCACCGTCCGGGTCATGTACTGGGCGCGGAACGCCTCGTCGCGCACCCAGTCGGTGGTGTCCTGGACGGTCGCGGTGACGGTGTGCCGGTGACCGGGCGTCAGCGCGAGCGCTCCGGTGTCCAGCCAGGTGCCGTCCGCGGTGCCGGCGTCCACCGGCTTCCCGTCCAGCGACCAGGTGATCTGCAACTGGCGCGGGCCGGTCAGGGCCAGCGGCCGCACGTGCAGTTTGGGCCGGCCGGTCACCTGCCCGGCGGCCGGTTCGGGGTCGTCGGTGGGCTTCACCCGGCGGTACAGCTGCTCGATGATCGCCTCCCGGGACGGCAGGTTGTACGTCCCGCCGAGGGTGCGCATCACCGAGTCCTCGGTCGGCCGGTACAGCCCGTTCGCGCTGCGGAAGGCGCCCACCGGGCCGCCGCCGTCCGGGGAGACCGCGCCCAGCCAGCGCCACCACTTGACCTTCTCGCGCGCCATCTCCTCGGCGTCCACCGGGGAGAGGTTCGGGTAGTCCGGGTCGCTCGGGGCGGTGTCGTACTCGTCGCCCAGCAGGCCGACGGTGTGGCCGATCTCGTGCTGGATGATCCGCCCGGCGTCCGGGCTGCCGCCGGCCAGCGTGGTCACCCCGGTGCCGCCGGCCCCGCCGTACTCGGTCGAGTTGGCCAGCGCTATCAGGTACTGCGGGCCCTCGCCCTGCCCGGCCCAGCGGGCGGTGGCGTCCTCGTCCGCGCACAGCAGGCGGGCGGTGCCCTCGCACCAGAAGTGCATGCCCAGCGGGGTGACGGGCGACTTCCCGGCGCTCTCGCTCTCGGCTATCCCCGACACCGGGGACACCACGTCCACCCGCCGTATGTTGAACAACCCCTGGTAGGTGCGGAACGGCTCGATGTCCAGCAGTGCGTGCCAGGCCCGGTCCGCCTGCTCGTGGAACAGCTGCAGCTGGGCCTCCGTGTAGCCGTCGCCCAGCAGCACCAGGGTGATCCGGTTGGCCGGATCGCCGGAGGTCCGCAGGTCCACGGCCGGCGCGCCGGGGGCCCGCAGGTCGGGACGGGCCGCGGGCGGCGCGGCCCGGTCCGGGCCCGGCAGCGGCGGGCCGATGACGGTGGACGGCGAGGGTGAGGCCAGCTCCACCACGACGGGCAGCACGGCGGCGGCGGCCAGCACCAGAGCGGCCGCGGAACGCATCACGGGGCCGGGAGCACCAGGCGGCATACGCGGGAATCCTCGCTGCGACGACACCCGGCCTGACTGCGCGGGTGGCTGGTCGCACAGACGTACCCATCGCGGTCCCCGGCCCGGCGCGGGCGGCGCGAAACTCCCTCGGGCGGCGTAATGCGCGGCGCGCCCCCGGAGGGCCTCGAAAATCACCGGAGAATCACCGGACGAGAACGATCGGAGCAGTCAATTCCATATGCCCGCAGCGGAGTTGGAAACCGCGAACGATCCGCCGCCGGGCGGGATACCCTGCCGAACGTGAACCACCTGGGGGGAAAGGCGACGGACATGGAGATCGGGCCGGACACGGACCCACGCGGGGCATTCGGACAGGCCCTGCGGACACTTCGGCAGGGGGCCCGGCTCACCCAGCAGGAGCTGGCCGTCAAGGCGGGCCTGGGCATCCGCACGCTGTCCGACCTGGAACGCGGCACCGCCGGCCCGCGCCCGGCCACCGCCGCGCTGCTGTCCGCCGCGCTCGGCCTGGACCGGCCGGGCACCGAGGCCTTCCACACCCTGGCGCACGCCGCCTGGCGGACCGCCAGAGGCTAGGGTCCCTGAAAAACCGCCGGCCCCGCTCCGCGAACGGAACGGGGCCGGCGGCCGGGGCGGATCAGCCCCAGGTGATCAGGCGCTTCGGGTACTCCAGGATCGCGGCGACGTCCGCCAGCACCTTGGAGCCGAGCTCGCCGTCCACCAGCCGGTGGTCGAAGGACAGCGCCAGCGTGGTGACCTGGCGCGGCACCACCTTGCCCTTGTGCACCCACGGCAGATCCCGCACCGCGCCGAAGGCCAGGATGGCGGCCTCGCCGGGGTTGAGGATCGGGGTGCCGGTGTCGACGCCGAACACGCCGACGTTGGTGATGGTGACGCTGCCGCCGGACATGTCCGCCGGGGAGGTCTTGCCCTGCCGCGCGGTCTCCACCAGCTCGCCGAGCGAGACGGCCAGCTGGGAGAGGGTCTTGGCGCCGGCGTCCTTGATGTTCGGGACGATCAGCCCGCGCGGGGTGGCCGCGGCGATGCCGAGGTTCACCGCGCCCCTGATCACGATCTCCTGGGCGGCCTCGTCCCAGCTGGCGTTGATCTCCGGGTGCCGCTTGATCGCGGTGAGCAGCGCCTTGGCGACCAGCAGCAGCGGGCTGACCCGCACCCCGGCGCCGAGTTCGCCGCTCTCCTTGAGCTTGCGCACCAGCTTCATCGTCCGGGTCACGTCGACCTGGACGAACTCGGTGACGTGCGGCGCGGTGAACGCCGAGGCCACCATCGCCTGCGCGGTGGCCTTGCGGACGCCCTTGACCGGGACCCGGACGTCCCCGGAGGCGGTCGCCACCGGGAGGGCAGCCTGCTCGGCGACCGGCTCGGCGACCGGCTCGGCGACCGGCTCGACGACCGTCTGGGCGGCGGTGGCGGCGGCGTGCACGTCCTCGCGGGTGACCACGCCGTTCGGGCCGGTGGGCCGCACGGTGCGCAGGTCGATGCCGAGGTCCTTGGCGAGCTTGCGCACCGGCGGCTTGGCCAGCGGGCGCTCGCCCTCCGCCACGACGACCACCGGAGCGACCGGGGCGGCCGGAGCGACGGGCGCGGGGGCCGCGACCGGAGCCGCCGGGGCGGCGGCAGGCGCCGCGCCGTTGGTGCGGCGGGCCCGGCGCTGCACCGAACCGGTGCGCGGGCCGTAGCCGACCAGCACCTCGCGGCGCTCGGGCTCGGTCTCCGCGGCGGGCGCGGCAGCGGCGGCCGGAGCGGGAGCGGCCTCGGCCGGGGCGGCCCCGGCGACGGCCACCGCGATGATCGCGGTGCCGACGTCGACGGTGGCGCCCGCCGGGAAGTGCAGCGCCTCGACCACGCCGGTGAACGGGATCGGCAGCTCGACCGCGGCCTTGGCGGTCTCCACCTCGCAGACGACCTGCCCGTCGGTGACGGTGTCGCCCGGCTTGACGTACCAGGTGAGGATCTCGGCCTCGGTGAGTCCCTCGCCCACGTCGGGCATCTTGAACTCGCGGAGCGCGGTGGTTCCGTTGGTCATCTTCGTTCCCCGCTCAGTACGCGAGCGCGCGGTCGACGGCGTCGAGCACACGGTCGAGGTCGGGCAGGTAGGTCTCCTCGACCCGCGACGGCGGGTACGGGGCGTGGTAGCCGCCGACCCGCAGGATCGGCGCCTCCAGGTGGTAGAAGCAGCGCTCGGTGAGCCGGGCGGCGAGCTCCGCGCCCAGGCCGAGGAAGACCGGGGCCTCGTGCACGACGATGCCGCGGCCGGTGCGCTTGAGGGACTCCTCCAGGGTGGGGAAGTCGATCGGCGACAGCGAGCGCAGGTCGACGACCTCCAGCTGGCGGCCGTCCTCCTCGGCGGCCTTCGCGGCCTCCTGGCAGACCTTCACCATCGGCCCGTAGGCGATCAGCGTGGCGTCGGTGCCGGGCCGGACGATGCGCGCCGAGTGCAGCGGCAGCATCGGGTCCTCGCCGACCTCGCCCTTGTCCCAGTAGCGGCGCTTGGGCTCCAGGAAGATCACCGGGTCGTCCGACTCGATGGCCTGGCGCAGCATCCAGTGCGCGTCGTGCGCGTTGGACGGGCTGACCACCCGCAGGCCGGCGGTGTGCGCGAAGTACGCCTCGTGCGACTCGCTGTGGTGTTCCACCGCGCCGATGCCGCCGCCGAACGGGATGCGGACGGTGACCGGCATCTTGACGTGGCCGAGCGCGCGGGCGTGCATCTTGGCGAGCTGGGAGACGATCTGGTCGAAGGCCGGGTACACGAAGCCGTCGAACTGGATCTCCACCACCGGGCGGTAGCCGCGCAGCGCGAGGCCGATGGCGGTGCCCACGATGCCGGACTCGGCGAGCGGGGTGTCGATCACCCGGTCGTCGCCGAAGTCCTTCTGCAGGCCGTCGGTAATTCGGAAGACGCCGCCGAGCTTTCCGATGTCCTCGCCCATCAGGACGGTCTTCGGGTCGCTCTCCAGCGACTTGCGGAGCGCGTCGTTGAGCGCCTTGGCAATGCTGAGCTGACCGGCCATCAGTGGTGCTCCCCACCCTCGAAGGAGGCGGCGTACGCCTCGTACTCGGCGCGTTCCTCGTCCACCAGCGGGTGCTGCTCGGTGTAGACGTGGTCGAAGATCAGGGTCGGGTCCGGGTCCGGCATCGAGCGGACGCCCTCACGGACGCGCAGGCCCAGCTTCTCGCTCTCGGCCTCGACCTCGGCGAAGAACGCCTCGTCGGCGAGGCCCTCCTTTTCCAGGTGGGCCTTCAGCCGCAGGATCGGGTCCTTGGCCTTCCAGGACTCGGTCTCCTCGGTCTGCCGGTAGCGGGTCGGGTCGTCGGAGGTGGTGTGCGCGCCCATCCGGTAGGTGAACGCCTCGACCAGCACCGGGCCCTGGCCGGTACGGGCGTGGTCCAGCGCCCAGCGGGTGACCGCGAGGCAGGCCAGCACGTCGTTGCCGTCGACCCGGACGCCGGGGAAGCCGAAGCCGGAGGCGCGGCGGTACAGCGGGATGCGGGTCTGCACGGTGGTGGGCTCGGAGATCGCCCACTGGTTGTTCTGGCAGAAGAACACCACCGGCGAGTTGTAGACCGAGGCGAAGGTGAAGGCCTCGTTGACGTCGCCCTGGCTGGAGGCGCCGTCGCCGAAGTAGGCGATCACCGCGTCGTCCGCGCCGTCCTTGGTGATGCCCATCGCGTAGCCGGTGGCGTGCAGGGTCTGCGCGCCGATCACGATGGTGTAGAGGTGGAAGTTCTTCTCGTTCGGGTCCCAGCCGCCGTTGTTCACGCCGCGGAACATGCCGAGCAGGTTCAGCGGGTCGACGTCGCGGCACCAGGCCACGCCGTGCTCACGGTAGGTGGGGAAGGCGTAGTCGCCGGGGCGCATCGCCCGGCCGGAGCCGACCTGGGCGGCTTCCTGGCCCAGCAGCGAGGCCCACAGGCCGAGTTCGCCCTGCCGCTGGAGTGAGGTGGCCTCGGCGTCGAAACGCCGCACCAGTACCAGGTCCCGGTAGAGCGCCCGCAGCTCCTCGGGTGTCACGGTGAGCGGGAAGTCCGGGTGCTCGACCCGGTCGCCCTCCGGGGTGAGCAGCTGGACGAGCTCCGGTGCTGCGGAGCCGGCACTGGCTTTGTCAGGGACGCCGGGGGCGGCCTTCTTGCGCGCCCTCGCCGTGCTTTTGACGGTCACGTTCACTCCCTCGGTCTGTCCGGCCGCCCGGGGTCGCCAGGTGGCCGGTCCGGTCGCCCTCCCGGCTTGCGCGCGTGGGTGTGCGCGCAGTACGGGCAGGCGGTGTTCCCTTTCCGACGGCGTCCCTCACGAGAACGTTACCCAGCGGCACCCCTTGGCGCTCTTGCGCTAGGACGTCCTAGTTGTTCTCCGGTGGGGAAACCGCCGCTGTGACGCGGCTAACCTCCCGGTCAGGACACCAGCGCACGGTATCCGGGCGCGGCCCGCTGCGAAAGGGGGTAACGCCCATCGATTTGTGCGAGGCTTTGCAAATGACTGATAACGGACATATCAGGGTATTTCTCCTCGATGATCACGAAGTGGTCCGTCGAGGCGTGCACGAGCTCCTCTCGATCGAGGGTGACATCGAGGTGGTCGGCGAGGCCGGCATGGCCGCCGAGGCGCTCAACCGGATTCCGGTGGTCCACCCCGATGTGGCGGTGCTGGATGTCCGGCTTCCCGACGGAAACGGGGTCGAGGTGTGCCGGGAGATCCGCTCCCGGTACCCGTCGGTGAAATGCCTGATGCTCACCTCCTTCTCCGACGACGAGGCGCTGTTCGACTCGATCATGGCGGGGGCCTCCGGATATGTCCTGAAAGCGATCCGCGGCACCGACCTGCTCTCCGCGGTCCGCGACGTCGCGGCCGGCAAATCCCTGCTCGACCCGGTCGCCACCAGCCGGGTGCTGGCCCGGCTGCGCGACGGTGGCGAGAAGGAGGACGAACGAATCGCGCAGTTGACGAAACAGGAGCGCCGCATCCTCGATCTGATCGGCGAGGGGATGACGAATCGGCAGATCGGCAATGAGCTGCACCTGGCCGAGAAAACCGTAAAAAACTACGTCAGCAGCCTGCTGGCGAAGATGGGCATGGAGCGCCGGACCCAGGTCGCCGCGTACGTCGCGCGCCGCCGGACGGACCCGCAGCACTGAGATCACGCCGAACACGGTGTGTCAAGTCGCTATCACGCCGAGTAATACGCTCTGCTCCGTGACGTACGGTCAGACCATCTCCCTCGCGCCGGCCCGCCCGGACGCCACCGCCCCTCCCATCGGCACTCTCAGCCCCCCGGTGGCGCACGCCGCCGTGGCCGGGGTCCTGCGCTCCTACCGCACCGCGCCGCCCGGCGCGGTGGTGCCGGTGGCGGAAGGACTGCTCAACCGCGGCTACCGGATCGCGGCCGCCGACGGCGCCGAATACTTCCTGAAGTGCTACGTCGACCGGGCCACCGCCCACAAGCCCGCGATCCTCCGCCAGCACCGCGCCACCGCCGGCCTGGCCGCGCTCGGCCTCCCGGTACCGCCGCCGCTCACCAACCGGGACGGCCGGACCGTCACCGCGTACGGCGGCCGGCTGTTCGCGCTCTACCCGTGGGTGCCCGGCAGCCACCGGCACGGCACCGAACTCGCCCCCGCCCGGTGCGGCGAACTCGGCACCCTGCTGGGAGCACTGCACGGCGCACTCCACGAGGTCTGCGCCCCCCTGCGGCAGCCGGACCGGGTGCTCAGCGCCGAGGTCCAGGAGACCGAGCGGATCGTCCTCGAGCTGCGCGACCAGGCCCGCGCCCACCGCCCCTACGGGCCGTTCGACCGGCTCGCCGAGCAGCGCCTGACCGAGCGGCTGGACCTGCTCGCCACGCACCGGCACCGCCGCCCCGGCCCGACCGCCGCACCGCCCACCGGCTGGACCCACGGCGACTTCCACGGCCTGAACCTGCTCTACCGGGGCGACGCCGTCAGCGCCGTCCTGGACTGGGACAAGCTCGCCCCGCACCCGGTCGCCGAGGAGGCGGTACGGGCCGCCACGCTGCTGTTCAACGACCGCACCACCGGCGTCCTCGACCTGGTCCGGGTCCGGCACTGGGCCCGCGCCTACCGGGCCACCGGCGCCGCGGACGCCGAACAGGTCGCCGCCGCGGTCCACCGGGTCTGGTGGGAGCGGCTGAACGACCTGTGGATGCTGCAGTGGCACTACCAGCGCCGCGACCACCGGGCCGACCCGCTCTTCCCGGCCTCCGCCGGGCAGCTCACCTGGTGGTGCCAGGACTACGAGCAGGTCATGGACGCGTTCGCCAACTGACCTGCCGCGCCCCGTCCTCCGCTCAGCCCGTCAGCTGCGCCCCGGCGCCCGGGCTGGTGCTCGGCTTGGGCACCGCGGGGGTGCTGGAGGTCGGGCTGGGCGGCGGCGAGCTCTTCTCGCCGGACGCACTCGCCGAGGGTGACGGCTTCGTCGAGTGCGACGGGCTGGCCGAGGCGGAGCCGGAAGGGCTGGCCGAGCTGGAGGCGCTGGCCGACGGCGACCAGCTCGGCTGCTCGGTCTGGCGGCCGGTGCCCTGGCTGCGGGTCGGCGGGGCGCTGGTGGGGTGCTCCGACTGCTCGCCGGGGGACGGGGTGCTGGTGGAGTGCACCGGCGTCTTCGAGTCCTGGTCTGTGGACTTGTGGTTGCCCCCGTTCGCGGTCAGCGCCAGCGCCACCCCGATGGTGGCGGCCAGCACCAGGGCGACCGCGCCCAGTACCAGGCCCCACGGGTTGCGGCGGCGCCGCTCCTCCACGTCCTCGCCGCCGTGGTCCCCGCCGCCGACGGCCGGGTACGCGCGGGCGGGCGTCTGGTAGCCCGAGGCCATCGGGTACGGCAGCGCCTCGGTCCGGGCGGCAGGGTCGCCGAGGGCGCCGAGCACCGTGGTCGGCGCGGACGAGCCGCCCGGCGGGGTGCTGTCCCAGCCGTCGGCCCCGAGGACCGCCGTCTCGGCCGCCGGGTAGCCCCCGGCGGCCGCGCCGTGCAGCTGCCGCAGCGCGTGCTGCACGTGGGCGCGGAACTCGTCGGCGCTCTGGAACCGGTCGTCCGGGTTCTTCTCCAGCGCCCGCAGCACCAGCGCGTCCAGCTGCGGCGGCACCCGGTCGTTCACCCGGGACGGCGGCACCGGCGCGTCCTGGACGTGCTGGTACACCACCGACAGCGGGGTCTCGCCGACGAACGGCGGCCGCAGGGTGAGCAGTTCGTACAGCATGCAGCCGGCCGCGTACAGGTCGGAGCGGTGGTCGACGGCCTTGCCGAGGGCCTGCTCCGGCGACAGGTACTGCGGAGTGCCCATCACCATGCCGGTCTGCGTCATGGTGGTGGCCGCGCCGGTCAGCGCGCGGGCGATGCCGAAGTCCATCACCTTGACGGCGCCGCCGTTGGTGATGATGACGTTGGCGGGCTTGATGTCCCGGTGCACGATCCCGTGCTGGTGGCTGTACGCCAGTGCCTCCAGCACTCCGGCGGTGATGATCAGCGCCTGGTCGACCGGCGGCGCCTCCTCGTCCACCAGCAGCTCGCGCACCGTGCGGCCCTCGACCAGCTCCATCACGATGTACGGGGTGGACTCCCCGCCGTGGTGCTCCTCGCCGGTGTCGTAGACCGCCACGATCGAGTGGTGGTTGAGCGCGGCCACCGAGTGTGCCTCACGGGTGAAGCGCAGCCGGGCGGTGTCGTCCTCGGCGAGTTCGGAGCGCAGCAGCTTGACCGCCACGGTGCGGCCCAGCCGGAGGTCCTGGGCGGCGAGCACCTCGGCCATGCCGCCGCGGCCCAGCCGGCCGGTCAGCCGGTAGCGGCCGTCACCGACGGTGGAGAGGGGAAGCGCGCCGCCCCGCCCGGAGGTGGCCGACCCGACCGGCAGTGCCTCGGTCGGTCCGGTGATCTCGGCGGCCCGGCCGTCGTCCTCGTCCCGCGCGTACTGCGCCGGAACGTCCCGCTGGTCCGCCCGGCCGTCGTCCGGTCGTTCGCTCTGACCCATCGCTCCTCGCCCCGGGCATTCGCTCGGCGCGCGTTCGCCCTGTCGGTTCCGTCCTCAGAACGCTACCGTCTCGCGCGCTCCGACGTGGCACGGGAGGGCCGGTGCGGGGCTCACAGCGAACTCTGCGAGCCCGCTCCGAAGGGGAGTTCGAGCACGGAGCAGGGCCCGGGATCAGTAGGTCGAGGTGCTCGCTCCGGCCGCCGCGATCGACACGATGATGATCGCAAGGATGATCACACCGACAATCACACCGACCACGATCAGCGCGGTCGAACAGCCGTTGCTGTTGTTCGCCGGCGGCGGGTACGCCATCGGCCCCGTTGTCATTGGCCCCGTCATCATCGGACCCGGCATCGGCGGCCCGGGCATCGGTTGCGGGAACGGCGGCGGCGTGGTCTGCGGGAAACCCTGCTGGAAGTGCGGTTGCGGGAACGGCTGCGGCGTCTGCGGCGCCTGCGGGAACGGCGGCGGGGTCTGCGGGAACGGCTGCGGCGTCTGCCCGTACGGCGGCGGCGTCTGCGGCCCGGGCACCGGCTGGTACGGCTGCGGCGGCGGAGTGCCACCGTTCACCGGCGGGAAGTTGGTCAGCGACGGCGCGGCATGCACCGACCGCGGCCCCTCGCCGATCACCAGCGGAGTCGACGCCTGCAACGGCGTACCGCCCTGCTCCCCCGCCGCGACCCGCTCGACCTCCTCGCGCATCGCCTCCGCCGACGGGAACCGGTGCGCCGGGTCCTTGCGCAGCGCCTGCGCCACCAGCCCGTCCACCGCGGGCGTGACCGCCCCGTTCAGCGTGGACGGCGCCGGCGGGGTCTCCTGCACGTGCTTGTACGCGATCGAGAACGCCGAATCGCCGTCGAACGGCAGCTGCCCGCTGAGCAGCTCGAACAGCATGCAGCCCACCGAGTACAGGTCGGACCGGGCGTCCACGCTCTTGCCGAGCGCCTGCTCCGGCGACAGGTACTGCGGGGTACCGACCACCATGCCGGTCTGCGTCATCGACGTCACCCCGGACTGCAGGGCGCGCGCGATGCCGAAGTCCATCACCTTGACGACGCCCTTGGTGGACACCATCACGTTCGCCGGCTTGATGTCGCGGTGCACCAGCCCCTGGTCGTGCGAGGCCTCCAGCGCCGACAGCACCGCCGCGGTGATCTTCAGCGCCTGCTCGGTCGGCATCGCGCCGCGGGTGGTCACCTGCTCGTCCAGCACGTCCTTCAGCGAACGGCCCTCGACGAACTCCATGACGATGTACGGCGTCGCCGTCCCGTCCGGACCGACGTCCTCACCGGAGTCGAACACCGAGACGATGTTGGTGTGCTGAAGCCGGGCCACCGCCTGCGCCTCGCGCCGGAACCGCTCCTTGAACGAGGCCTCCCGGCCCAGCTCGGTGTGCAGCGTCTTCACCGCGACCTGACGGTCCAGCACCGTGTCGTACGCCAGATGAACGGCCGCCATGCCGCCCTGCCCGAGCAACCGCTGCAGCACATACCGGCCGTGGCCGAGCGAGTGGCCCTCGGTGGTGCCCTCAGTCATGGTCCCAGCTCCCCCTCGGCGCGCCGTACTTCCGGACAGGGGCCAGGGTAGCGGTTCGGGGCCGCGCCGCAGCGCGGCCCCCGAGACCGCTACAGGTAGGGGCCGGAACGCATACCGCGGCCGGGGACCGGCTCGTCCAAGTCCCCCTCCGCACCGTGCAGTCCCGGCGGAAGCGCCCGCCGCATCTGCTCCAGCTGCGCCCGCGCAGCCATCTGCTGGGCGAACAACGCGGTCTGGATGCCGTGGAACAGGCCCTCCAACCAGCCCACCAACTGCGCCTGGGCGATGCGCAGTTCGGCCTCGGTCGGGATGACGTCGTCGGCGAACGGCAGCGACAGCCGCTCCAGCTCCTCGACCAACTCCGGCGCCAGGCCCAGCTCCAGCTCCTTGATCGAGCTGGCGTGAATGTCCTTCAGCCGGGCCCGGCTCGCCTCGTCCAGAGGCGCCGCCCGCACCTCCTCCAGCAACTGCTTGATCATGCTGCCGATCCGCATCACCTTCGCCGGCTGCTCGACCATCTCGGTCACCGGCAGCTCACGCGGCTCGTCGTCGTCGTCGCTCCGGCCGAGCCCGCCGACCGGCGCGGTGCCCACCGCCATGCCGTCCGGTCCGACGATCAGCACCTTCGGACTGTCCTCGGACTTCCCGCTCGACGCCTGGTGAGGCTCCTGCTGCGACCGCTCGTTCATCGGGTTGGTCATAGCTCCTTCATATGCTTCGTCCACCGCGGAGGTCAACGCGCCTGGTATCCGGATCGTCCCACCCGGCGGCTACCCGCGTCGCACGGCATCACCGCCGGCGCAGCTTCATTCCGACCAGGCCGAGGCCCAGTCCGATCATGCCCAGTCCGACGCCCAGCGGCAGCTGATTCGCGGACTGATCCCCCGACCCGAGCGGCCCCACCGGCACCACCGGGCCCACCGGCGGCGCCCCGCCCGCGACCACCGAACCGTCCGCGCCCGCCCCGGCGCCCGGCTCCGCCGGGGGCTCGAGCACGTCCTCGTCGCGCCCCCCGGCCCCGTCCGCCCCGCCCTGCGCACCCGCCCCGGGGGCGGCCTGCTGCCCACCGCCCCCGCCCGGCGGGTCCGTCGACGGGTCTGGCTGCTTCGCGGCAGGGGTCGGGGCCTGGACCGGGGCTTGGGTCGAAGCTTGGGTCGGGGCTCGGCCCGGGGCTTGGGTCGCGGCCTTGGGCGGGGTCGAAGCCGGGGCGTGGACCGGGGCCGGGGCCGGGGGCATCACCGGCCGGTGGTGGTGCGCCCACCCGGGCCGGCCCGGCTCCGGGCTGCTCGTCGGGGCGCCGGGAGGCTCCTCTCGCGACGGCGACGGGGGCTCGGCCGAAGGTTCCGCAGACGGCGACGGCTCTGCGGCGGCGGACGGCGCCGCGGCGGGCATCGGTGTGCGGGACGGCGCGGCCGGTCCAACGGGGACGGGGGTACGGCTCGGAGTGGGGCTCGGCGAGGCGGCGATCCGGGTCGCGCTCGGGACGGCGGGCACCGGGACCGGAACCGGCACGGGGACGGCCGGGGCCGACGGGGCGGTCGCGGATATCGCGCCGTCGGTCGGCGCCGCCGGCTGCACGGACTGCCCGGCCGCGACGGCCCGGGCGATCCGCTCCGCCGCCTGCCCGCGCGCGGCGTCGAACTCCGCCTGCGCCTGCTCCCTCGCGGCGTCCAGCCGCGCCTGGGTCTGCTCACGGGCATCACGGGCATCGGCCGCCGGATCGACGGCGAAGACGGGGGCGGCCAGCAGCAGCGGCAGCGCCAGGCCGGTCAGCGCCGCTCTGCGGAGCAGCACGCCGGGGCGGGCGGTGGGGGTGCGGCGCGGGGCCGGGGGCACGAGGCGGCGGCGAGCGAGCATCGAAAGCAGGTCCTCCCGACGGCCGTCCGCACCGAGGTGCGGACGGAGGCGGAACAGCTTCCCACCAGACTCACACACCCGGACATTACGGGCATTTCCGCCGCCTCGGGCCCCGGGATCACACCTCCAGGACGACCTTTCCGACCTGGGTACCGGCCTCGACCACGCGGTGCGCCTCGGCGGCGTCGGTGATCGGCAGAACCCGGTCCACCACGGGCCGGACCACGCCCGCCTCGACCAGCGGCCAGACGTGCTCGCGCACCGCCGCGACGATCGCCGCCTTCTCGGCGAGCGGCCGCCCGCGCAGGTTGGTGGCGATCACGGCGGCGCGCTTCGACAGCAGGGTGGCCAGGTTGAGCTCGGCCTTGATGCCGCCCTGCATGCCGATCACCACCAGCCGGCCGTTGACCGCGAGGGCGTCCACGTTCCGCTGCAGGTACTTTGCGCCCATGATGTCGAGGATGACGTCGGCCCCGCCGAGCGCGGCGATCTCGGCGACGAAGTCCTGCTTGTTGTAGTCGATCAGCACGTCCGCGCCGAGTTCGGCGCACCTGGCGAGCTTCTCCGGGCTGCCGGCGGTGACCGCGACCCGGGCACCGACCGCCTTGGCCAGCTGGATCGCCATGGTGCCGATGCCGCTCGCCCCGCCGTGCAGCAGCACCGTCTCGGCGGGGCGCAGGTGCGCGACCTGGAAGACGTTCGACCACACGGTGCAGGCCACCTCGGGCAGCGCGGCGGCCTCCACCAGCGTCAACCCCTTCGGAACCGGCAGCAGTTGACCGACCGGCACGGCAACCTGCCGGGCGTAACCGCCGCCGGCCAGCAGCGCGCACACCTCGTCGCCGACCGACCAGCCGGCCACGCCGGGGCCGAGCGCGGCGATCCGGCCCGAGCACTCCAGCCCCGGGTAGGGCGAACTGCCGGGCGGCGGATCGTAGAAGCCCTGACGCTGCAGCAGATCGGCCCGGTTGACCGCGGTGGCGGCAACCTCGACCAGCACTTCGCCGGCCGCCGGAACGGGATCGGGCACCTCGGCCCAGACCAGCTGTTCGGGACCACCGGGCTCGGGAATCGTGATGGCTCGCATGGCCGCCACGCTACGCCTCCGCCTTTGGGGCACCCCTTCCCCCCGCCGTCAACCGGCAGTCCGTCAAGGGCCGGCACCGGCACTGGACAGGGTGGCGACACTCCGCCCCCGGGGTCGGTCGGTGACGTCCGCACCCCTCATTCTTGTGCCTGTGTCGAACTCCAACCCGCCCACCGACCCGGGTGCCCGGCCGTCCCGTCTGACGCTCAGTCGTTTCCGGGACCAGGGCGCCGAAGACACCGACCCCGCCCGCCGGATCGCCCTGCCCGCCCGCCGCACCCGCCCACCGACGCGGCAGGTCGGCCGCCGCCTGCTGCTGGCCCTGGGCGTGCTGGTGGCGACCACGCTGATCGTCTACGCCGACCGCGGCGGCTACAACGACAACGCGAACAGCTCGGTCAGCTTCCTCGACGCGGCGTACTACGCCACCGTCACCCTCTCCACCACCGGCTACGGCGACATCACCCCGGTGAGCGACAGCGCCCGGCTGGTGAACATCTTCGTGATCACGCCGCTCCGCGTGGTCTTCCTGATCATCCTGGTCGGCACGACTCTCGAAGTGCTCACCGAACGCACCCGCCTGCAGTGGCGGATCGAACGCTGGAGGCACACCGTGCGGGACCACACCGTCGTCATCGGCTACGGCACCAAGGGCCGCAGCGCCGTGGACACCCTGCTCGGACAGGGCGTCCCGAAGGACTCCATCGTGGTGGTCGACCCGCAGGCCCGGGCCATCGACCAGGCCACCCACGACGGCCTGGTCGGCGTGCTCGGCGACGCCACCCGCACCGCGACCCTGATGCGCGCCGAACTGCCCCGCGCCGCCCAGGTGGTGGTCGCCCCCGAACGCGACGACACCGCCGCACTCATCACCCTGACCGCCCGCCAGCTCAACCGCGGCGCCACCGTGGTCGCCGCCGTCCGCGAGGACGAGAACGCCCCCCTCCTCCGCCAGAGCGGCGCCGACGTCGTGGTCACCTCCTCCAGCTCGGCCGGCCGCCTGCTCGGCATGTCGATGCTCAGCCCCAACGCGGGCGCCGTCATGGAGGACCTGCTCACCTACGGCAACGGCCTGGACGTCGCCGAACGCCCCGTCACCAAGGCCGAAGCCGGCCTGAGCCCCCGCGAACTCCCCGACCTGGTGGTGGCCGTGGTCCGCGGCCGCCGGGTCCTCAACTACACCGAACCGGAGGCGGCCGTCCTCCAGCTCACCGACCGCCTGATCGTCATCAAGCCGGGCGCCCCCATCCCGTCCTGACCCACCCGGTTCCACGGTTCCACGTGAAACATCCGCCCGACCGGTCAGGGCAACGGCAGCACCTCGGCGTGCTCCCCCGCCGCCAGGCCGCCGGGCGGGACCACGGCCAGGGCTTCCGCCCGGGCCAGGCCGCGCAGCATCGCCGGGCCGTCGTGCGGCAGTGGGGCGAGGCCGGACGGGGTGTGCCGGACGGGGTGCAGGCGGGTGTCCGTCGGGTGTCCGGGGAGCGCGGCGGCGAGCGGGCCGGTCGAGACGGCGGAAGTTCGTCCGGACAGGGCGTGCAGCAGCGGCAGCGCGAGCGTGACGGTGCCCGCGACGGCCGCCAGCGGATTGCCCGGCAGGCCCACCAGGTGTCGACCGCCCGGCAGCGCCGCCAGCAGCATGGGATGCCCGGGCCGCACCGCCACCCCGTCCACCAGCAGGTGGCCGCCGGTGGCCTCGAGCGCGGCATGCAGGAAGTCCACCGGCCCGGCGGCCGTCCCGCCGGTGGTGAGCACCAGGTCGGCCGGCGAGTGCCGGACCGCGTCCCGCAGCAGCCCGAAGTCGTCCCGGACGTGGCGGCTTCCCAGCAGTTCGGCCCCGGCGGCGGCCAGCCAGGGCGGCAGCAGCGGACCCAGCGCGTCCCGCACCCGGCCCGGCGCGGGCAGCCCCGCCGTCAGCAACTCGTCGCCCAGCACCAGCAGTTCGACGGTCGGACGGCGGCGCACTGCCAGCAGGTCGTGCCCGGACGCGGCCGCCAGGCCGAGCACCGCCGGCGTCACCGGCAGCCCGGCGGGCAGCAGTTCCTCGCCCCGTCGGCACTCCTGCCCGCGCGGCCGGACGTCCTGGCCCGGGCCGACCTCGCCGCGCAACTGGGCCGTGCCGTCCGGGAGTTCGGCCACCCGCCCGCGCTCGCGGCGGAGCACCCCGGTGGCGCCGGACGGCAGCTGGGCGCCGGTGGCGATCACCACCGCCGCGCCGTCCGCCAGTGGGGCGCAGTCCTGGCCCGCCAGCACCCGGCCGGACAGCCGCCACGGCCCCGGCCCGGCCACCGCCCAGCCGTCCATCGCCGACGTGTCGAACGCGGGCAGGTCGGTGAGCGCGGCCAGCGGCTCGGCGAGGGTCCGCCCGGCCGCGACCGCCAGCGGCACCCGCTCCACCGGCAGCGGACGCGCCGCCGCCCACGCGGTACGCCGGGCCACCGGCCACGGGCACCCGCGCAAGGTGGCCGCACCCGGCGACAGCACCGGTTCGCCGACCGGATCCACCGTCCCGCTGCCCGCCCCGCCGTTCACCGCTCCGCCGGACCGTCCGTCTCGGCGGCCCAGCGCTCCGCCAGGGCCGTCGCCTTCGCCGACGCCTCGGCCACCGCCGCCGCCCCACCACCGTTCAGCGCCGCCGCGTACCCCACCAGGAACGCCGTCAACGGCGCCGCCGGGCGCTCCACCCCGTGCGCAACCACCCGGGTCATGTCCAACAGGCCCCGGACGTCCACCGCAAGGTCCAGCCCCAGCTCGGCCGCGGCCGCGGCCATCCACTCGTCCAATGTGCGCTCCATGACGCCCATGCTGCCCGATCCCGGCTGCCGCAGGCCGCTTCCCCCGGCAGCGCCACGCAGCGCACCTCCCGCCGCACCGACGACACCCGGTGCGCTGCGGCGGGCCCCCGCACCTCGCCCGGGACATGCCCCGGGTGCGCCGAGCGCCCGCCGGCCTCAGCGTTCCCCCGCCGCCCGCTGCCGGGCCGCCGCCAGCTCCTGCGGGGTGTCGCAGTCGAAGGACGCGCCCGCCGGGTCGGGCACCCGCACCAGGCGCAGGCCGCCGGTCAGGGCGCGCAGGGGGCGGCCGGCCGGGTCGGGCAGTGCGGCGAGCTTGCGCCGCAGCGCGGCGGTGCGATAGGCGGCGGCCAGCGGCTGGTCGCGGCCCTCGGCGTCTACCAGCAGGGCCCCGTCGGCGTCACCGACGGCGGCCAGCAGCCGCTCCACCGTCGTGGTGTCCAGGAACGGCAGGTCGGCGGCCAGCAGCAGCACCAGTGGCGACGTCACCTCGGGCACCGCGGTGGCCACCGCCGCCAGCGGGCCGCCGCCGGGCGGGTCCTCACGCAGCCAGTGCACGCCGGGGTGCTCGGTGGGCCGCGACGGGCCGACCACCAGAACGTGCCGGGCCCCCGCGCAGGCCGTCAGCACCCGGTCCAGCAACGGGCGGCCGCCGACCGTGAGGGCCGGCTTGTCCACGCCGCCGAGCCGCCGGCCCGCCCCGCCTGCCGCCACCACCGCGTCGTACACCGCGTCGTCCTGCGTCACCCGGGCAGTATCGCCGCTGTCACCGCTCGTCGTCGCCCTCGGAGCCCTCGGAGCCTGCAGCGCCCGCATCGTCCTCGTCGCTCTCCTCGACGATCTCCGCGTCGATGATGCCGTTCTCCTCCTGCCCGACCTCCGGCACCGCCGCGTCGACGCGGCCGACGTTCGCCGCCGCGCCGAGTTCCAGGATGGCCGGCAGGGTCAGGCCGCCGTAGCGCTCGTTCACCGCGTTGGCCAGTGCCTCCGCGTCCCGGGGGTGGTCGGCCAGGGCCTCGTCGAAGTCGCGCAGGTAGGTGGCGGTGAAGCCGAGTACCCGGTGTGCCGCGTCGTCCATGCCGGGGGCGCGGTGTCCGGCGATCACCCGGTCCACGGCCAGGTCGGCGATCCGGTTGAGGTTGTGCGACCACTGGCCGCGTGCCGCCGGGTCGGTGTCGGCCGTCCACACGTGGGTGCCGTTGTAGACGAAGTCGCCCGCGATGACGGTGTGGATGCTCGGCAGGTAGACCGCCGTGGAGCCGGCGCAGTCTGCCTGACCGAGCGGCAGCACCCGGATCAGCTGACCGTCGATCATCAGAGGCTGCGGCAGCAACGGGGCGGGCAGCAGCGGCTGGTCGGGGATGTCGTCGCCGTAGACCGGCTTCCACTGCGCGACCTTCGCCGCGGCGGTCCGCGCGATGCCGTCCACCACCGAGGGCGCGGCCAGCAGCTGCGCGGCGGGGAACAGCCGGAGCACCTCGTCCGCGCCGAAGTAGTGGTCGGGGTGCTGGTGGGTGATGACGATCGCCAGCAGCTGCCGGCCCTTGCCGGCGATCCACTCCGCGAGTTGCCGGCCCGCGCTGCGGGTCAGCTGGGCGTCCACCAGGATCGCCGTGTGCTCGCCCATGATCAGGCTGGAGGTGGCGAAGAACGCGCTCTCCGGGCCGGTGAACACCTCGACCTCCAGCGGGCGGAAGGACGGCGCGGCACCCGCCCCACGGCCCTCGGCGTTCTCGTCGGGCGGTGACGCGGTCACGGTTGCTCCCCTGGTCGGTGTTCGGTGGCGGGACCGATCGGCCCCGGTTACCGTCCACCCTCTCCCGGAACCCCCCTCCGACGCCGGGTAGGCACGCCCAGCAGAGTGATCACCTGGCACCATCGGACGGCCGGCTGCGTCAGCTATTGTCGGTGGTCCTCGCGCACCGGCCACCGCAGCGCACGCATGTCCGCACGCATCTTGGAGTACTTGATGGACCGGCTCGACAACACCGTCCGCGACTACGCCTGGGGTTCGGCCACCGCCATCCCCGAACTGCTCGGCCGACCCGCCACCGGTGAGCCGCAGGCCGAACTGTGGATGGGCGCCCACCCCGGCGCACCCTCGGTGATCGACCGCGGCAACGGCCCGGTGCCGCTCGACCGGGTGATCGCCGCCGACCCGGCGGCCGAGCTGGGCGCCGCCGCCGTCGCGCAGTTCGGGCCGACGCTGCCGTTCCTGCTGAAGGTGCTGGCCGCCGCCACCCCGCTGTCCATCCAGGCCCACCCCACCCGCGCCGAGGCCCGGGCCGGCCACGCCGACGAGGAGCAGCGCGGCGTCCCCGCGAACGCGCCGCACCGCAACTACAAGGACGACAACCACAAGCCCGAACTGATCTGCGCGCTCAGCGAGTTCGAGGGCCTGTGCGGTTTCCGGGCGCCCGCCGACGCGGCCGACCTGATGGCCTCGCTGGAGGTGCCTGGGCTGGAGCCGCTGATCGACCTGCTGCGCACCAAGCCGGAGGCCGAGGCGCTGTCCGGCGCGCTCGCCGAGGCGCTCGCGCTGACGGACGAGCAGGGCCGGGCCACCGTGGACGCCGTGGCCCGCGCCGTCACCGCCGCCGCCCCGTCCGACCCGACGGGCGCGATGGCCGGCTACGCCTTCGCCGCCGCCGAGTACCCCGGCGACCGCGGCCTGGTCGCCGCCCTGCTGCTCAACTACGTCCGCCTGCAGCCCGGCGAGGCGCTCTACCTCGGCGCCGGCCTGCCGCACGCGTACCTGCGCGGTACCGGCGTGGAGATCATGGCCAACTCCGACAACGTGCTGCGCTGCGGGTTCACCCCGAAGCACGTGGACGTTCCCGAGCTGATGAAGGTGGTGGGCTTCGAGAGCGGCAGCCCCGAGATCCTCCGCCCCGAGCCCGGCGCGGACGGCGAGCGGCTCTACCCGGTGCCGATCGACGAGTTCCGGCTCTCCCGCTACGACCTCGCCGAGCAGCCCGCCGTGCTGCCCGGCGACGCCCCGCAGATCCTGCTCTGCACTGCCGGCACCGTCGAACTCGCCTCCGGCGCACAGACGTTGACGCTCCACCAGGGCGAGTCGGCGTTCCTGCCGGCGAACGGCGCCGAGACCACGCTGACCGGCCCGGGCGCGAGCGTCTTCCGCAGCACCGTCACGCTGGCCTAGGCCGTCGGGAAGAGCGCCTGGTGGGCCAGGCGCTCTTCCGCACCGTCGCCGATCGCGGTGAGCAGTTCGTCCAGTGCGAGGAACTGCTCCCACCGCTCGCCACCGCCGGCCCGGACCAGGGCGGCGACCAGCAGGTCCTCCAGGTCCGGGACGCGCCTGTTCTTCCACACCTTGTCGGCCAGGGACACCAGCAGGTCCTCAACTCCGCTGTCCGGGCCCCACGTTGCGTGGCCGGCCGCGAAGCGGGCCAGCTCCGGGGCGACACCCGCCGCCAGCAGCAGCTCCCGTCCGGCCGGCTCGTGCGCCGATCCTGGGCCGGACAGCTCCGCGCGGTGCAGGGCCTTCCCGATGTCGTGGGTGGCCGCGCCGAACAGCACCGCCGCCCGGTTGAACTCCAGCCCCGGGCAGTGCTCCGCCGACCAGTCCACCAGCCGCACCGCCACGTCGTGCACCAGCCGCAGGTGCGCCACCAGCCGCGGCGGCGCGGCCAACTCGGCCAGCAGCAGCGTCACTTCGTCCGGCAGCGGGCACAGTCGCAGTTCGTCGTCGTCGCTCACGGCGGGCGAGGCTACCAGCCGCAAATTCGCTTGACCCAGCAGTGGGCCGCCGCTTGCACTTGGGCGGGCATCTGGCCGACAAGCGCGGGGAGGCAGCACAGCCATGGAGATTCGTTCCACCACCGAGAAGGACCTCGACGTCTTCGTCGACACCGTTTTCGCCGCGTTCGGGAAGCACCCGACCACACCGGCCGAGGACGGCACCGGCGTCTGGTGGTCGGCACTCGAACCCGAGCGCGGGCTGCTCGCCGTCACCGAGGAGGGGCGGCCGGTCGGCACCTCGTGCGCGTACTCCTTCGAGCTGACGCTGCCCGGCGGGGCGACCGTGCCGGTGGCCGGCATCAGCTGCGTCGGCGTGCTGCCCACGCACCGGAGGCAGGGCGTGCTCACCGCGATGAAGCGCCGCCAACTGGCCGACCTGCGCGAGCGCGGGGAGATCATGTCGGTGCTGCTGGCCTCCGAGGCGGTGATCTACCGGCGGTTCGGCTACGGCCCGGCCACCTACACCCGGCGGCTGACCGTACCCCGGCACCGCGCCGCGCTCACCCCGCCGCGGGCCGGCCAGGAGCCCACCGGCACCGTCGAACTGCTCCGGCTCAGCGACTGCCGCGAGCTGGTGGAACAGATCTACGACCGCTACCGCCGCACCCAGCCCGGCGCGATCTCCCGCCCGCCCCGCTGGTGGGCCCGGAAGGCGGGCCACGCCCCGACCGGCCCGGACCAGCGCTATATCGCCCTCCACCGGGACGCCGACGGCACCCCGGACGGGTACGCCAGCTACTCCCTCGACGACTCGCTCGCCATGCTGGTCGACGAGACCATCGCACTCGACGACGCCGCGTTCACCGCGCTGGCCCGCTGCCTGCTCGGCCACGACCTGGTCACCGACGTCGCCTTCCGGCACTTCCCGCCCGGCCACCCGCTGCGCTGGCAGCTGACCGACTTCAACGCCGGCACCATCAGCGGGGACACCGACTGGCTCTGGGTCCGGCTGCTCGACATCCCGCGCGCCCTCACCGCCCGCGCATGGTCCGCGGACGGCGAACTCGTCCTCGACGTCGACGACCCGTTCCTGGGCGAACACACCCGCCACCTGCTGACCGTCCGCGACGGCCGCGCCGAATGCACCCCCACCGACCGCGAGCCCGATCTCTCCATGGACATCAGCGACCTCGGCTCGATCTACCTCGGCGGCACCACCCCGACCACCCTCGTCCGAGCCGGCCACATCCGCGCCCACCACCCGACCGCCGCCACCCAGGCCGACGCCATGTTCCGCGCCGAACGCGAACCGCACTGCCTGCACTGGTTCTGACGGCGCGCCGCCCCGGGCAGGCCCCGACCGCCCGTCAGGTCACGTCGCGGGTCATGTCCACGAAGCGCGAGTAGTGGCCCTGGAAGGCGACGGTGATGGTGGCGGTCGGGCCGTTACGGTGCTTGGCGACGATCAGGTCCGCCTCGCCGGCCCGGGGGGACTCCTTCTCGTAGGCGTCCTCGCGGTGCAGCAGGATGACCATGTCGGCGTCCTGCTCGATCGAGCCGGACTCACGCAGGTCGGAGACCATCGGCTTCTTGTCGGTGCGCTGTTCGGGGCCACGGTTCAGCTGGGACAGCGCGATCACCGGGATCTCCAGCTCCTTCGCCAGCAGCTTCAGGTTTCGGGACATGTCCGAGACCTCCTGCTGGCGGCTCTCGGCCCGCCGCGAGCCGCCGGCCTGCATCAGCTGGAGGTAGTCGATGACCACCAGGCGCAGGTCGTTGCGCTGCTTCAGCCGGCGGCACTTGGCCCGGATCTCCATCATCGACAGGTTCGGCGAGTCGTCGATGTACAGCGGCGCCGCGCTCACCTCGGGCATTCGGCGCGCGACCCGCGTCCAGTCGTCGTCGGTCATGTTGCCGGACCGCATGTGGTGCAGCGCGACCCGCGCCTCCGCCGACAGCAGGCGCATGGCGATCTCGTTGCGGCCCATTTCGAGCGAGAAGATCACGCTCGGCAGGTTGTTGTGGATCGAGCAGGCGCGGGCGAAGTCCAGCGCGAGGGTGGACTTACCCATGGCGGGGCGGGCCGCGATGACGATCATCTGGCCGGGGTGGAGGCCGTTGGTGAGCTGGTCGAAGTCGGCGAAGCCGGTGGGGACGCCGGACATCTGGCCGGACCGGGAGCCGATCGCCTCGATCTCGTCGAGGGCGCCCTCCATGATGTCGGCCAGCGGGGCGTAGTCCTCGTTGGTGCGCTGCTCGGTGACGGCGTAGATCTCGGCCTGGGCCTGGTTGACGATGTCGTCGACGTCGCCCTCGGCGGCGTAGCCCATGCCGGCGATCCGGGTGCCGGCCTCGACCAGACGACGCAGCACGGCGCGCTCGTGGACGATCTCGGCGTAGTACTCCGCGTTGGCCGCGGTCGGGACGGAGTTGACCAGGGTGTGCAGGTAGGACGCGCCGCCGACACGGACCAGCTCGCCGCGTTTGGTGAGCTCGCCGGCCACGGTGATCGGGTCGGCGGGCTCGCCGCGGGCGTACAGGTCGAGGATCGCGCCGTGGATCAGCTCGTGGGCGGGCCGGTAGTAGTCGGCGGGCTTGAGCACCTCGACGACGTCGGCGATGGCGTCCTTGGAGAGCAGCATGCCGCCGAGCACGGACTGCTCCGCCGCCAGGTCCTGCGGGGGGACGCGCTCGAAGCCCTCGGCGCCGCCGAGGCCGGCCTCGCCGTCGCGGTCGCGCCGCTCGCCCTTGCCGGGGAAGCGGTCGCCCTTGCCGCCGCCGTCCCGACGCTGGAAGCCCCCGCCGCCGCCCTGCCCGCCGGAGCCGCCGCCGGCGTTGTTCGAACGGCGGGTGGCGGGCAGGCGGTCGCCCGGCATGTCGGGGAAGGCGTCGAGCGGGAAGGCGTCGTCGGACGGCTGCCAGTCGTCCTCCGGGGGCGGAGGGGCGTCGTGGTCGTCGTACTGGGGGCCGGTCACGCGTGTTCCCCGATCAGCGGTTGGTGCGAGTTGGTGCGGGCCTGTCCGGTGCTGGCGCCCTGTCCTTCATACGCCACCGAGCGTCTTTCATACGCCACCGAGCCGACAGTTCCGGCTGCGTGCGGGGCGGTGTCGCGCGGCCACCGGGGTCTGGTCCGGAGCCACGGTACGGGGGGCCGGGCGGTTCCTCCAAGACGGTTATCCACAGGGCATGTGGACAACTCTCCGCAGCCTGTGGAGAACCCCCGGAAAGCTGTGCACAACCCTGTGGACACCGCTGTGGATAACCACACGATCGCCCCGGTGTCAACTCGCTGACCTGCGATTACCTCATCCACTGCCTGTGCATGAGAAATTCTTCACACAGCCGGGGACAAGACCGCCCAGCTGTTCGATCTGCCGTTCGATCCGCCGTCCGTCCACAGGTCCGGTAAGAGACAAAACCCACTAGCGATCATTACCTGTGGATGAGTAGGGTGGACACCATGCCAGCGACGCCCACCCGTCCCGCTCCCGCGGCCGAACCCCGCCGCCACGACCGCGAGATACTCGCCCTCGCCGTCCCGGCGTTCGGCGCGCTGGTCGCCGAACCGCTCTTCCTGATGGCCGACTCGGCGATCGTCGGCCACCTCGGCACCGCCCAGCTGGCCGGCCTCGGCATCGCCTCCGCCGCGCTCACCACCGCCGCCGGAATCTTCGTCTTCCTGGCCTACGCCACCACCGCCGCGGTCGCCCGCCGGATCGGCGCCGGCGACCGCCGGGCCGCCGTCCAGCAGGGCATCGACGGGATCTGGCTGGCCCTGATCCTCTCCGCCGGCATGGTCGTGCTCACGCTGGCCCTCGCCCCGCAGGCCGCCCAACTGCTCGGGGCCTCCCCCACCGCCCTCCCGTACGCCGTCACCTACCTGCGGATCAGCGCCCTCGGCGTGCCCGCGATGCTGCTGGTGCTGGCCGCCACCGGCGTGCTGCGCGGCTTCCAGGACACCCGCACCCCGCTGCTGGTGGCGATCGGCGGGTTCGGCGCCAACCTGCTGCTCAACCTGGTCCTGGTGTACGGCGCCGGCCTCGGGGTGGCCGGCTCCGCCTGGGGCACCGTGATCGCGCAGAACGCGATGGCCGCCGTGTACGTGGCCGTGGTGGTCCGCGGCGCCCGCCGGGAGGGTGCCGGGCTGCGGCCCGACCTGGCCGGCATCAAGGCCTCCGCCCGGGCCGGCGGCCCGCTGATGGTGCGCACCCTGAGCCTGCGCGCCGCCCTGCTGCTGGCCACCGCGGTGGCCGCGCGCCTGGGCGACGGCGAGATCGCGGCCCACCAGATCACCATGACCATCTGGTCGTTCATGGCCTTCGCGCTGGACGCCGTGGCGATCGCCGGGCAGGCCATCATCGGCCGCTACCTGGGCGCCGGCGACCTGCCGGGCACCCGGGCGGCGACCCGCCGGATGATCGAGTGGGGCGTCGGCGCGGGCCTGGTGCTGGGCCTGCTGATGGTGCTGGCCCGGCCGCTGTACATCCCGCTGTTCACCGACGACCCGACGGTCCGGGCGCAGCTGTCCACCGTGCTGCTGCTGGCGGCGCTGACCCAGCCGATCGGCGGCGTGGTGTTCGTGCTCGACGGCGTGCTGATGGGCGCCGGCGACGGCCGCTTCCTGGCCTGGGGGATGCTGGCCGCCCTGCTGCTCTTCGCCCCCGCCGCCCTCGCGATACCGGCGCTGGGCCTGGGCCTGGCCGGGCTGTGGTGGGCGATGAACCTGTTCATGCTGGGCCGGGCCGCCGTCCTGACCGGCCGGCTCCGCACCGGCCGCTGGATGGTGACCGGCGCCGTCCGGGCGTGAACCCACGCAGGCACGACGAAGGCGCAGGCCTTCACACGCACGACGAAGGCGCAGGCCTTCACACGCACGGCGAAGGGGCCGGACTCCGAGTGGAGTCCGGCCCCTTCGTCAGCTGTGCAGCCGAGATCAGGCAGCGACGACGGCGACGTCGAGGTTGGCCTGAACGTCCGAGTGCAGCTTGACCGAGACCTTGTGGGTGCCCACGGTCTTGATCGGCGAGCCGATCGCGACGGCGCGCTTGTCCACGGCCGGGCCGTTGGCGGCCTTGATGGCCTCCACGACGTCAGCCTGGGTCACCGAGCCGAACAGGCGGCCGGCCTCGCCGGAGCGAACGGCCAGCTTGACCTGCAGGCCCTCGAGCTTGGCCTTGACCTCGTTGGCGGCCTCGAGGGTCTGGATGGCGTGGATCTTCCGGGCGCGACGGATGGCGTCGACGTCCTTCTGACCGCCCTTGGTCCAGCGGATGGCAAAGCCACGCGGGACCAGGAAGTTGCGGGCGTAGCCGTCCTTGACCTCGACGACCTCGCCGGCGCTGCCGAGGCCGGGGACCTCGTGAGTGAGGATGATCTTCATTGTTCGGTCACCCTCTCTTAGCGCGTGGTGGAGGTGTAGGGCAGCAGGGCCATCTCACGGCTGTTCTTCACGGCCGTGGCGACGTCACGCTGGTGCTGGGTGCAGTTGCCGGTGACCCGGCGGGCACGGATCTTGCCGCGGTCGGAAATGAACTTCCGCAGCAGGTTCGTGTCCTTGTAGTCCACGTAAGTGGCCTTGTCCTTGCAGAAGACGCAAACCTTCTTCTTCGGCTTGCGAGCAGGCGGCTTCGCCATTGTGTGCTCCGTTAAGTACGAGATCTGTCAGCGTTTGCGGACCCGCGAGGGGTCCGGCCCGCACCGCTTAGAACGGGGGCTCTTCCGAGTAGCCGCCGCCGGAGTTTCCACCCCAGCTGCCGCCACCCTGGTTGGGCGAGGAGGGCGCGCTGGACGCCCACGGGTCGTCGGACGGACCCTGGTTGCCGCCGCCGGGGTTTCCACCCCAGCTGCCGCCACCCTGGTTGCCGCCGCCGTACCCGCCGCCGCCCTGCTGGCCGCCGCCACCACCGAAGCCACCGCCGCCGCCGGGACCGCCGGAGCGGTTGGCGCGGGTGACCTTGGCGGTCGCCGAGCGCAGGCTCGGGCCGACCTCATCGACCTCGACCTCGAAGACCGTCCGCTTCTCGCCTTCCTTGGTCTCGTAAGACCGCTGGCGCAGTCGGCCCTGCACGATCACGCGCATGCCGCGCTGCAGCGACTCGGCCACGTTCTCCGCCGGCTGACGCCAGACGTTGCACGTGAGGAAGAGGCTTTCGCCGTCCTTCCACTCGTTCGTCTGACGGTCGAAGGTCCGCGGAGTCGACGCGATGCGGAACTTGGCCACTGCGGCGCCCGAAGGAGTGAAACGCAGCTCGGGGTCGTCGACGAGGTTGCCGACGAGGGTGATGACGGTCTCGCCTGCCATGTGGTGATGACCTCTCGGAAAGAAGTTCTGCGGTGCTCGTCAGCGGTGTTCCACGTGGAACACCGGACGCGAGCCCTCCGGCGCGAACGCCGGAAGTGGGCTCAGTGGGTGTCCGGGCGCAGGACCTTGGTCCGCAGAACCGACTCGCTCAGGCTGAGCTGGCGGTCGAGCTCCTTGACGACCTCGGGCGTGGCCGAGAGGTCGATGACCGAGTAGATGCCCTCGGACTGCTTGTTGATCTCGTACGCCAGGCGACGACGGCCCCAGGTGTCGATCTTCTCAACCTTGCCGCCGCCGGTGCGGACGACGTTGAGGAAGTTCTCGATCAGGGGGGAGACAGCGCGCTCCTCGACCGACGGGTCGAGGATGACCATCACCTCGTAGTGACGCATGTGTAACCCACCTCCTTTGGACTCAACGGCCACGGTCTCTCCGTGGCAGGAGGGTTGTGCGCGTCGGCACTGCTGCTGGGCATGCGGGCACGCCCTACACCAGTGCAGAGGGGCAAGCCTACCGGGTGAGCCGACCGACGGACAAAACGCCTGGTGTCCGCGGTTGTCATTTCGACCATATCGGTATCAATCTGGACAGAACGAACGTTCCCTCCACCACAGGAGGTGGGTCCTATGGCGCAGAACGTCCACCGCCCGCAGTTCACCCTGAACACCGACGGGAACCCGCATCCGCGGGAGAACGCCCTGGTAGGGGTGACGCTGCTGCTCGGCGCGGTCGCCTTCGTCACCTCGTTCTTCCACAACCTGCACCTGCTCAGCTCGTGGGCCGGACTGGTCGGCGTCATCACCGGAATGATCGGCCTGTTCGTCTCCGTCACCACCGCCGAGCGCTTCGTGGTGGTGATCGGCACCGGCGCCGCCGCGTTCGGCCTGTTCCTGGGCGTGGCGCACGGCGGACTCTTCGGGGGCGTGTGGTGACGCCCGCGCGCGGCAGAGCAGGGTGAACCTGGCAAAAGCGTGCAACCCCCAAGGCCCTCCCGGAGTAGTACCTGTGCCAGCGGGTGCGAACGGGGGGGCACACCCACGTCGGACCGCGTCCCACCCGAATCGGACCATTCGGGCGATAGGGTCACCTTCGGAAAGCCTGACGAGGAGGAGCACGGAGCATGAGCCTGCGTCTGCGGACGATCACGCGTGAGGAACACCTGGCTTTTGTGCAGAGCCGGTCCTCTGCCAGCCACATGCAGGTGCCCTCCTGGGCGGACGTCAAGGCGGAGTGGCGCGCCGAGAGCCTCGGCTGGTTCGACACCTCCGGCGAGCTGGTCGGCGCCGGCCTGGTGCTCTACCGCCAGCTGCCCAAGGTGAAGCGCTACCTGGCCTACCTGCCCGAGGGCCCGATCATCGACTGGTTCGACCCGGACCTGGACCGCTGGCTGAAGCCGATGCTGGCGCACCTGAAGGCCCAGGGCGCGTTCACGGTGAAGATGGGCCCGCCGGTGGTGGTCCGCCGCTGGGAGGCCGCCACCATCAAGGAGGCGATCGCCTCCAAGGAGGCCAAGCGGCTGCGCGACGTCGAACCGGACTGGTCCGAGCCGCGCGCCCTGGAGGCCGCCGAACGCCTGCGCCGCTCCGGCTGGCTGCAGGGCGAGGACGGCGGCGCCGGCTTCGGCGACGTCCAGCCCCGCTACGTGTTCCAGGTGCCGCTCGGCGGCCGCTCACTGGACGACGTCCAGCGCGGCTTCAACCAGCTGTGGCGGCGCAACATCAAGAAGGCCGAGAAGACCGGCGTCGAGGTGGTCCAGGGCAGCTACGAGGACCTCGCGGTCTTCCACAAGCTGTACGTGATCACCGCCGAACGCGACCACTTCACCCCCCGCCCGCTGTCCTACTTCCAGCGGATGTGGAAGGCGCTCACCGCCGAGGACCCCAACCGGATGCGGCTCTACATCGCCTACCACGAGGGCGAGGCGCTGGCCGCCACCACCATGCTCACCGTCGGCGAGCACGTCTGGTACTCCTACGGCGCCTCGGCGAACCACAAGCGCGAGGTGAAGCCGTCCAACGCCATCCAGTGGCGGATGATCCGCGACTCGTACGCGCTCGGCGCGAGCGTCTACGACCTGCGCGGCATCAGCGACACCCTGGACGAGGACGACCACCTGTTCGGGCTGATCCAGTTCAAGGTCGGCACCGGCGGACAGGCCGCGGAGTACCTCGGGGAATGGGACTACCCGCTCAACAAGCTGCTGCACAAGGCGCTCGACCTCTACATGTCGCGCCGCTGAGCACAACGTCGGACCTTTACGAGGGAAACGCGATGACCTTGACGATGTACGTGGACGGCGGCCGCTGGCGGGCGCACCAGCGCGGGCTGCTGGCCGAGTTCCCCGGGCTGGTCCCGGTCGCCAAGGGCAACGGCTACGGCTTCGGCAACCGACGGCTCGCCGAGGAGGCCGCCCGGCTGGGCAGCCCCCTGCTGGCCGTCGGCACCGCGGACGAGGCGGCGGCGATGGCCGACGCCTTCCCCGGTGACCTGCTGGTGCTCACCCCGTACCGGGTCGGCGAGCCCGAGGTGGACCTGCCCGCCGAGCGGGTGGTGCGGACGGTCGCGCACGCCGATGCGCTGGCCGCACTGCCCGCCTGCACCCGCGTGGTGGTCGAGTGCATGACCAGCATGCGACGGCACGGCATCTCGCTCCGCGACCTGGCCGAACTGCCGGTCGACCACCTGGAGCTGGAGGGCTTCGCACTGCACCTGCCGCTGGACCGGCCGGACGGCTCCGACCCAGTGGACGAGGTCGCCGGCTGGGTCAGGGCGATCGGTGCGGCCGGACTCCCCGACCGCACCGTCTACCTGAGCCACCTGGCCGCCAAGGACGTGCTGCGGCTGGCCGAGCGCCACCCCGACACCGAGTTCCGCTCCCGGATCGGCACCCGGCTGTGGCTCGGCGACGTACAGGCGATGTCCTCCCGGGCCACCGTCCTGGACGTCACCCCGATCGGCCGCGGCGAGCGCTACGGCTACCGGCAGCACAAGGCCCCGTCCGACGGCCACCTGCTGGTGGTCAGCGGCGGCACCGCGCACGGCGTCGGCCTGGAGGCGCCCAAGTACGTGAACGGGATACTGCCCCGCGCCAAGGGCCTGGCCCGGGCCGGCCTGGCCACCATGAACCGGACGCTCTCCCCGTACAGCTGGCAGGGCAAGCAGCTGTGGTTCGCCGAACCGCCGCACATGCAGGTGTCGATCCTGTTCCTGCCCGGCGAGCTCAAGCCGCCGGCGGTCGGCGACGAACTGTCGCTGGCGGTCCGGCACACCACCACCCACTTCGACCGGGTGGTCGAACGCTGAGGCTCCGCCGGAACGCCGGAAGCCCGCCTGCCTTCACGGCGGACGGGCTTCCTGCGTTCACGGGCTACTTGTTCACGGGCTACTTGGGGCCCGGCTCGGCCTCGACCAGCCAGTCGACCTCGCGCTGCGGCGCGTAGTCGGAGTAGCTCTCCTCCTCGCGCAGGCCGCGGGCACTGCCGAGCACGAACCGGTCCGGGGCGCCGTCCAGCACACCGCCCGACGGGTCGTCGCTCCCGTCCCAGCGCACCGGGTCGCGGTCCGGGTAGAGGATGTCGCGGACCACCAGGTAGCAGATGTACAGGGTGCCGATCAGGTGCAGGGCGATCGCGAAGTGGTACCACTGCAGGTCGATGCCGTGGTGCTTGTTGTCGCCGTTGTAGGCCAGGTACGACCAGATGCCGAGGAAGTACAGCACCTCGCAGGCCTGCCAGATCAGGAAGTCCCGCCAGCGCGGCCGGGCCAGCACCGCCAGCGGAATCAGCCAGAGCACGTACTGCGGCGAGTACACCTTGTTGGTCAGCACGAACGCGGCGACCACCAGGAAGGCCAGCTGGGCGAAGCGCGGGCGGCGCGGCGCGCTGATCGCCAGCCAGCCGACCGCCAGGCAGCAGAGCACCAGCAGGACGGCGATCCAGGTGTTCAGGGTCTCCAGGTGCTGCCCGTTGCGGACGGCCTGCATCAGGATCAGCCAGAACGAGCCGTAGTCCTCGGTGCGGACCTGGCTGAAGCTGTAGAAGGTCAGCCAGCCCTTCCAGTTGGCCAGCATGATCGGCACGTTGACGACCAGCCAGGCGCCGGCCGTGCCGCCGAACACCAACCCGAAGTCCCGCCACTTTCCGGTCCGCAGACACAGCACCAGCAGCGGACCGAGCAGCAGCAGCGGATAGAGCTTGGCGGCCGTCGCCAGACCGATGAACACACCAGCCAGCACCGGCCGGGCCCCCGCCCAGTACGCCATCGCCACCGCGGCCAGCGCCACCGCGAGCAGGTCCCAGTTGATGGTGGAGTCCAGCGCCAGGCAGGGCGCGAGGGCGAACAGCAGCGCGTCCCACGGGCGACGGCGGTGGGTGCGGGAGACCGCGACCACGGCGATCACCGCGCAGATCATCAGCATTCCGGCGTTGACCAGCCAGAACCACTGCTCGCGGCTCATCATGTCGCCGTTGTGGGTGGTCAGCCAGGCCGCGATCTGCATGAACAGACCGGTCAGCACCGGGTACTCCAGGTACTGCATGTCCGCCGAGGGCTGCGGGATCGGGTCCAGGTACGGACGGGACCCGTCCGCGAAACCGCGGGCCGAGAACAGGTGCGGAATGTCGCTGTAACAGGCGTGCGTGTACTGGCTGGTGGCGCCGAAGAACCAGCCGTCCTGGAAGCAGGACGCCTTCTGGAACAGACCCAGCACGAAGACCACGATCACGGCCACCGCCAGGAACCTCGCCGGCGTCCACCAGGACACCCCGAGCAGCGCCCGACGTCCGGGCGGACCACCCAGCAGCTCGCTGCCGGCCTCCGCCACCGGGTCCTCGTCCGCGGGCACCACCACGGTGTTCGGCAGCGGCCCCGCGGCCGGAGCCGGTCCGGGCGCTGAGGTCTCGTCACGCAGGCTGGACGTCATGGCGCGCATTCTGCCGCACTGGTCTACGCCTGAGCGAGTGTTGCCGCACGAACCGTCCGCTACTGCTCCTGAGTCCACCCCGCCGGAGGTTCACAGCCCGGTCGCTCCACCGCCGGAGCGGGCGGCGTGGGACGCAACGCCAGCCGGTAGCACCTGCTTTCCATCGAAACACCGATCACATCCGGCCACTCCTGGTACTCCGCCATGGCCTGGAACGTCAGGATCCGCTCGTCCCCCGTGCCGCCAGAAGGTGAACACCCCGACCTGTCCGCGCCCCTGCCGCTGCGCCCGGATCCGGGCCGACAGCTCCGCCAGATCGGGGATGCCGACCGCCTGCCGGGCATCGGCCTCGGCCACCGCGGCACTGAAGTCCTTCGCCGCCCCCACCACCTCGGCAGCCGCCGCCGAACGCCGTTGGTGCTCACGCACCAGGGGATCCACCACCAGCACGCCGACACCCAGCGCCAGCACCCCGGCCAGGACCAGTAACAGCGGTCGTCTGCGCATCACTCGTCTCCTCGAACAACTCGGGGCAGTACCGGCTGAAAGGAGAGGCCGGAAGCGGGATCCCGCTTCCGGCCTCTTGGTTGACCTACTGGCCCATCATTCCCAACAGGTTGCCCGCTCCTCCTCCACCGCCGCCGCCTCCGGGCGGCGCGCTCGGGCTGCCGCTGGCGCTCTCGCTCGGGCTCTTGCTCGGCTTCGGCGAGCGGGAAGGACCGCAGTTGTTGCCGTTGCCCTGGCAGGTCGAGCTGTTGCTCGGCGACGGCGAGAGCGGCCCCTCCGGGGACTTCGACGTGCTCGGCTCGGTCGGCCCGGTCGACTGCTCCGCCGGAGCGGAGGCCGAGGTCGAGGCCGGGGCGGACGGGCTGATCGGGGCACCCGAGGAGTCGACCTCCTGGCCCCACGGCGCCGGGTTCGGGAAGTCCAGCACCGGCTTGCCCTTCATGATGATCTTCATGTAGCGGGCGAAGATCTCGGTCGGGAAGTCACCACCGTGCACGGAGTCGTGGCCGGCGGTGCCGTTCAGCGACAGCAGCTTGGGGTTGCCGGCCTCCTCGCGCCACATGCCGACCGCGGTGGACAGGTCCGGGGTGTACCCCGCCCACCAGGCCGAGGTACCGGCGTCGGTGGTACCGGTCTTGCCGGCCACCGGCCGTCCGATCGACTCGGTCCCCTTCTTACCGGTGCCGTTCTTGGCCACGTTCTCCAGCACGTCGGTGATGTTGTCGGCGACCGCCTGCTCCAGCGCCTTCTTCGGCTGGGGCTTGCCGAAGTTCGGCAGCTCCTCGGTGCCGTGCATCACCTTCGACACCGAGTACGGGTCGGTCTGCTGACCGCGGGCCGCGAACACCGAGTAGGCCGAGGCCATCCGGATCGAGCTCGGGTGCGAGGTGCCCAGCGGGAAGGTGAGGGTCGAGGACGGCTCCAGGCTGCCGGGCAGGATCCCCAGCTCGGTGACCATCTTCTCCACGGTCTTGCCGCCCACGTCCTGGCCGAGCTGCACGAACGGGACGTTGTACGAGTACTGCATGGCCTTCTTCAGCGAGACGTAGCCGGGGCTGCCCGGGCTGTCGTTGCGCTGCTTGTATGGCTTGCCGTCGTCGCCGGTCAGCGGCTTGCCGTCCCGGTAGATCGGCGAGAGGTTGTCCGCCAGGTACAGCGAGTCCGGGTTGAGCTGGGTCGTACCGCTCTTGGTCTGCACGCCGTACTGCATCGCGGCGGCCAGCACGAACGGCTTGAAGGTCGAGCCGACCGGGACCTTGGAGTCCGCGTTGTTGCTGTAGTGGCCCTTCTCGATGCCGTCGCCGCCGTAGATCGCCACGATCGCACCGTCGTTGGGCCGCACCGAGGCGGCGCCGACCTGGACGAACTTGTCCGCCTCACGCTTGCTCTCGTCCAGGATCTCGCCCTTGACCTGGTCCACGGCCGTCTTCAGGGCGTCCACCTTGTCCTTCTCGAAGGTGGTGTAGATCTGGTAGCCGCCGCGGGCCAGCTTGGCCTCGGTGATGGTCTTGTCCTTGGCCATGATGAACTGGTTGGCGGTGTCCACCAGGTAGGAGACCTCGCCGTTCAAACTGGCCGGGGCCTTCACCGCGATCGGCTCGGGGAACTTCTGCCCGCACTTGGCGCGGTCCTCCGCCGTGATGGCCTTGGTCGCCTGCATCCGGTCCAGGACGTAGTTCCAGCGCTCCTGCATGCGGTCGTGGTTGGCCTGGTTCAGGGTCGGGTCGTACAGCGCCGCACCCTTCAGCAGGCCGGCCAGCATCGCGCCCTGACAGATGTCCACCTTGTTGGCGTCCACGCCGTAGTAGGCCTGCGAAGCGGCCTGGATACCGGTCGCACCGCGGCCGTACCAGCTGGTGTTCAGGTAGCCGGTGAGGATGCCGTCCTTGTCGTCCGCGATCTTCAGCGTGATGATGAATTCTTTTGCCTTGCGGCTGAGCGTCTGCTCCTGGGACAGGTAGACGTTCTTCACGTACTGCTGGGTGATGGTCGAACCGCCCTGGGTCTCGCCGCCGGTCGCCATCTTGTAGACGGCGCGGGCGATGCCCTTGGGGTCGATGCCGCTGTCGGTGCGGAAGGTCTCGTTCTCGGCCGCGATCACCGCGTCCTGGGCCGGGCGGCTGATCTCCGAGAGTTCCACCCACTGCTTGTTGGTGTCGCCCTTGCGGGCCATCTCGGTGTTGTCGGCCCAGTAGTAGATGTTGTTCTGGAGCTTGATGGAGTCCTTGGCGCTCGGCACCGGGATCACGGCGTACGCCACGCCTATCGCGGCCACGCCACCACCGAAGAAGATCAGGAACAGGCTCAGCACCTGCTTCCAGGACGGCATCCACCGCTTGAAGCCGGACTTGCCGAAGCGCGGGTAGTCGATCAGCCGCTTCTTGCCCGGCTTGCCGTTGCGGCCGGCGTTCCGGCCGTTCGGCGGGCCTTCCGATCCGCCGTCACCGCCGCCCTTGCGGCCCTGCTTGCGCATCTCCGCCCGGGTCATCCGGGGCTGCTGGGCAGTCTCGCGCGCCGGGCGGCGGCCACCGGGGCCGGCCCCAGGACCGGGGCGGCCGGGGCCGGACGCCGGCCCGCCCTGCTCCCCCGCGTAGTCGGGTGCGCCCTCGACGGGGCTGCCGTAGGCATACGGACGCCCGGCGGACGCCCGCCTGGAGGGCGGCTCCTCGCCCCCGGGGTTGGCCGACCTGCGCCGGTGTTCGCTCATTCTCTCCGCAGCCTCTCGGTCAGGGTGCACCAGGCGACAGAGTACGGGTCCCTGACAGGTCGCCAATCGGGCATTGGCAGCCAACCAGGACGAACCGGCCTCGATTCATTACATGCCCGTTGCCCAAAGGCCTTGTGATCGCGGTTACGCGTGCCCCTCTTGCTCCTTCCGTGACCCAGGGTTACTGTTGCCGATATATCGAGCCGATACATCGGCGCGACACATCGGTTCGGCATACCTTGCGGGCCGGACCGGCATCCGAAGAGCAGGACCCCGTTACGGAAGGAGGAAGGCGGTATGAGCCGACGCTCCGGCGTCCTCGAATTCGCCGTCCTCGGCCTGCTCCACGACGCCCCGATGCACGGCTACGAACTGCGCAAGCGGCTCAACGTCCTGCTGGGCTCGTTCCGGGCCTTCTCCTACGGAACGCTCTACCCCTGCCTGAAGAGCCTGGTCGCCCAGGGCTTCCTGGTCGAGGACAACCCGGACGTCGAGTACGTCCCGGCCACCGCGCTCAACGGCAAGCGGTCGAAGATCGTCTACCGGCTCTCCGCCGAGGGCAAGCAGCGCTTCGAGGAGCTGCTCGCCGAATCCGGACCGGACGCCTGGGAGGACGAGCACTTCGGCGTGCGCTTCGCCTTCTTCGGCCAGACCGACCGGGCCGTCCGGATGCGCGTGCTGGAAGGCCGCCGCAGCCGGCTCGAGGAACGGCTGGAGCGGATGCGCAGCTCGATCGCCCGCACCCGCGAGCGGTTCGACGACTACACCCTCGAACTCCAGCGCCACGGCCTGGAGTCCGTGGAGCGCGAGGTCCGCTGGCTCAACGAGCTGATCGAGACCGAGCGCGCCACCAGAAACGGACGCAACTCCGCGTCCCCGCAATCTTCGGACGGCCATGGTCCGGCCGCCGGGTCCTCGGACCCGCCCGGGCCACCGTACGACCGCCCGGGGCGCTCCTGACCGGAGCGCTGAGCAGCACCGCGCCGGCCTTGCCGCCGCTCGCGGCGAGGCGTGGGCGCCCCGCGCGCCCGTCAGACAGTCAGAACAGATGTGGAACGAGGTGCCGCCACACCACGGCGACCCTCATGAGATTCAGGGAGCAACCGGAATGGGTTCGGTTCGCGTAGCCATCGTCGGCGTGGGCAACTGCGCCGCCTCGCTGGTGCAGGGTGTCGAGTACTACAAGGACGCCGACCCGGCCGGTAAGGTCCCCGGCCTGATGCACGTCCAGTTCGGCGACTACCACGTGAAGGATGTCGACTTCGTCGCCGCCTTCGACGTGGACGCCAAGAAGGTCGGCTTCGACCTGGCCGACGCCATCGGCAACAGCGAGAACAACACCATCAAGATCTGCGACGTGCCGCCGACCGGCGTCACCGTCCAGCGCGGCCACACCCTCGACGGCCTGGGCAAGTACTACCGGGAGACCATCGAGGAGTCCGACGAGGCCCCGGTCGACGTCGTCCAGATCCTCAAGGACCGCCAGGTCGACGTCCTCGTCTGCTACCTGCCGGTGGGCTCCGAGAACGCCGCCAAGTTCTACGCCCAGTGCGCCATCGACGCCAAGGTCGCCTTCGTGAACGCCCTCCCGGTGTTCATCGCCGGCACCAAGGAGTGGGCCGACAAGTTCACCGAGGCCGGTGTCCCGATCGTCGGCGACGACATCAAGTCCCAGGTCGGCGCGACCATCACGCACCGCGTGATGGCGAAGCTGTTCGAGGACCGCGGTGTCATCCTCGAGCGCACCATGCAGCTGAACGTCGGCGGCAACATGGACTTCAAGAACATGCTCGAGCGCGAGCGCCTGGAGTCCAAGAAGATCTCCAAGACCCAGGCCGTCACCTCGCAGATCCGCGACCGTGAGCTGGGCGCCAAGAACGTCCACATCGGCCCGTCCGACTACGTCGCGTGGCTCGACGACCGCAAGTGGGCGTACGTCCGCCTCGAGGGCCGCGCGTTCGGCGACGTCCCGCTGAACCTCGAGTACAAGCTCGAGGTCTGGGACTCCCCGAACTCGGCCGGTGTCATCATCGACGCCGTCCGCGCCGCGAAGATCGCCAAGGACCGCGGCATCGGCGGCCCGATCCTCTCCGCGTCCTCCTACTTCATGAAGTCCCCGCCGGTTCAGTACTTCGACGACGAGGCCAAGGAGAACGTCGAGAAGTTCATCCGCGGCGAGGTCGAGCGCTGAGCGCTAGCGAAGCCTGCTCGCTGCGAAGGGTGAGCGCTGAGCAATGAGCTCTGAGCTCTGAGCTCTGAGCTCTGAGCTCTGAGCTCTGAGCATTGACGTTTCGTCAGGCTTGACCGGAGGGCCGTCCCGCATCTCGCGGGGCGGCCCTCCGGCGTGTTTCAGTTCCAGGCCTCGTGCCAGGTGACCGGCCCGACGATGCCGTCCACCGTCAGTCCGTGGCGCTGCTGGAAGGCCCGGCAGATCTGGGCCGAGGCGGGCCCGTACCAGCCGTCCGCCGTGATCGCCCAGGTCCGCCAGGCCAGCCGCCGCTGCCACGTCAGCACGTCGTCCCCGTGCATCATCGGCGACTGGAGCTTCAGGTACCGCCCCGGCCACGGCGGCGCCCCACCCGCCTGCCCGGACGTCCGCGCCGCAGGCGTCCCCCCGAGCGCCGGATCCGCCGACACCGTGCCCTCCGGATAGGCCGGCACCCCGTACCCGTACGGCGACCCGGGCCCGCGCCGCGCCCGGGCCTTCCGGTAGACCCCGTCGCCCTCGGTGGACCCGGAGTCGTTCGTATTTCCCTCCACCGTGTAAATGGTGTCGGCGTCGTAGGCGTAGACGACTCCGGTGTGGTCGCCGCCGTCGGGGCCGAGGTAGAAGGGGCCGCCGAGGACGGGGTAGGGGGTCCAGCGGTTGTGGTCGCGCCACCAGGCGACGGCGGTCAGGCAGGAGGCCGTCATGGGCCAGAGGTTGTCCATGCCGGTGCGGTGGGCGGCCCAGGCTTCGAAGGTCGCGCACCAGGGCTGACCGTCGGACCATTCGAGGCCGGGGGTTTCCTCGCTGTAGCGCTGGCGGTTGTTCCAGGTCCCGTCGGGGTCGCGGCCTTCGTGGTGGCCGACCTGGCTGAGCAACAGGGTTGTGAACTCGTCTCGCATGGGAGCCTCCCGTCGTTCCGAGAGAGTTCTTCCCCGGTAAGTGCCCTACGACATCCGGGCGATGGCGCGCCAGCGGTGGTGCGGAGGCGTGCGGGGGGCGCGCGCCGCTCGAAGTTGGTGGAGGTTTCACGTGAAACACCGTCGGCCTCGTGGCACCCTTGGCGGGTGATCGTCGAACAGATCCCGCGAGAGGCCACCCTGCGCGGCCTGCTGCACGGCACCGGTTTTCGGCGCCTGCTGACGGTGCGCCTGCTCTCGCAGCTGTCGGACGGCGTCTTCCAGGTCTCGCTGGCCGCGTACGTGATCTTCTCCCCCGAGCACCAGTCCTCCCCCGCCGACATCGCCGCGGTGCTGGCGGTGATGCTGCTGCCGTTCTCGGTGATCGGCCCGTTCGCGGGGGTTCTGCTGGACCGCTGGCGGCGCCGGCAGGTACTGCTGATGGGCAATCTGGCCCGCTTCGGTCTGGGGCTGGTGACGGCGGCGCTGCTGCTCGGGCGGGCCCCTGACTGGATGTTCTTCGCGGCGGCGCTGCTGGTGACGGCGCTCAACCGGTTCATCCTGGCGGGCCTGTCCGCCTCACTGCCGCGGGTGGTGGCCACGTCCGAGCTGGTCACCGCGAACGCCCTCTCGCCCACCCTGGGCACGGTGGCGGCGGCCTCCGGCGGCGTCGTCGGCTTCCTGGTGCACCAGGTGATGCCGCCCGGCCGGCACGCGGACGCCGTCCTGGTGACGCTGGCGGCGCTGCTCTACCTGTCGGCCGCGCTGGCCGCCCGGCGGATCGCCCCGGACGCGCTGGGCCCCGAGGTGAGCGACGAACTCCCGTCCCTGCGCCAGGCGTTGTCCACCTCCTGGCACGACCTGCTGGCGGGCCTGCGGCACCTGGTGCGGGACTGCCGGCCGGCCGTGCAGGCGCTGGGCGCGGTCACCCTGGCGCGGTTCTGCTACGGCGTGCTGATCGTGGTCGTGCTGATGCTCTCCCGGTACACCTTCAACAGCGCGGCGGACACCGAGGGCGGCCTGGCCAGCCTGGGCCGGGCGGTGATCCTCTCCGCGGTGGGCTTCTTCGTGGCCGCGCTGATCAGCCCGTGGTGCACCCGGCGACTCGGCCTGGTCGGATGGATGACGACCTGCCTGGCGAGCGCGGCGGTGTTCGTCCCGGCGCTCGGACTGACCTTCGACGAAGTCCCGGCGATGGCCGCGGCGCTGCTGCTGGGCGTGGTCACCCAGGGCACCAAGATCTGCGCGGACACCCTGGTGCAGGAGTCGGTGGAGGACGAGTACCGCGGCCGGGTGTTCGCGATCTACGACGTGCTGGTCAACGTCTCGTTCGTCGCGGCGGCCGGGGTGACCGCCCTGGTGCTGCCGCTGAACGGCCGCTCGGTGCCGGTGGTGCTGGGCCTCGCGGTGCTGTACGCGCTCGGCGCGCTGCTGTACTTCCGCGCCGCACGCCGGTCCTGACGGGGTCTCTGCCGCTAGGGTCGTGGGCGCACGGCACGCTCTCGTCGCCAGGGGGAAGAACAGATGAGCACTCCACCGCCACCCGGCCCGTACGGCCAGCCCGGACCGTACGGTCAGCAGCCCGGCCAGCAACCGCCCGGGTACGGCCAGCCTCCCGCATACGGACAGCCGCCCACGTACGGTCAGCCGCCGTCCTACGGCCAGCCCTCGGGCTACGCCCAGCCGCCGGCGTACGGCCAGCCCGAGCCCGGTCCGCAGCCCGCGTACGGCCAGCCCTCCGGCTACGCCCAACCCCCCGCGTACGGCCAGCCCCCCGCGCCGGGCCCGCAGCCCGCGTACGGGCAACCGCCGACCGGCGAGGGGCAGATGCCGGCCTGGGGGCAGGCGCCGCCGCCCGCCAAGCCGCCGTCCCGGAAGGCCCGGATCCGCGGCGCGAGCATCGGCGTGGGCCTGATCGCCCTGGTCGTCGGCGGCCTGTGGTGGTTCGGCTCGCTGTTCGGCGCGGGCAGCAAGGGCGCGAGCGTCGGGGACTGCCTGACCGCCAAGCACGACGAGGTGGCCTGCACCGCGTCGGACGCCAACTGGAAGGTCGTAGGGCGCCACACCGGCATGATCAGCACCTACAGCTGCGCCCAGGAGTACCCGGGATCGACGGCCTACGACAGCCAGTACCGGTCGAAGAAGAAGACGACCAAGTACCGGCTGTGCCTCAGCCCGCTGAACGCCGCGCCGCCCAAGCCCGCCGCCAGCAAGCGCTGACGGGGCGTCAGTCCTTCGGCTGCGCCGCCCACCACTCGTGCAGCGCGGCGACCGCCGCCTCGTGCTCCATCGGGCCGTGCTCCAGGCGCAGTTCGAGCAGGTGCTTGTAGGCGCGGCCGACCGCGGGGCCGGGGCGCAGGCCGAGCAGTTGCATGATCTCGTTGCCGTCCAGCGCGGGCCGGATCGCGTCCAGCTCCTCCTGCTCCTTGAGGGCGGTGATCCGCTCCTCCAGCGAGTCGTAGGTGCGGGCGAGCGCGGCGGCCTTGCGCTTGTTGCGGGTGGTGCAGTCGGAGCGGGTCAGCTTGTGCAGTCGCTCCAGCAGCGGGCCGGCGTCGGTGACGTAGCGGCGCACCGCGGAGTCGGTCCACTCGCCGCCGCCGTAGCCGTGGAAGCGCAGGTGCAGCTCGACCAGCCGGGACACCTCGGCGATCAGCTCGTTCGAGTACTTGAGCTCGCGCATCCGCTTGCGGGTCATCTTCGCGCCGACCACCTCGTGGTGGTGGAAGGAGACCCCGCCGTCGGACTCGAAGCGGCGAGTGCGCGGCTTGCCGATGTCGTGCAGCAGCGCGGCGAGGCGCAGCACCAGGTCGGGGCCGTCGGTCTCCAGTGCGATGGCCTGCTCGAGGACGGTCAGCGAGTGTTCGTAGACGTCCTTGTGGCGGTGGTGCTCGTCGCTCTCCAGGCGCAGCGCCGGGAGCTCGGGCAGCACGAACTCGGCGAGGCCGGTGTCGACCAGCAGGCGCAGGCCCTTGACCGGGTGTTCGGCGAGCAGCAGCTTGTTGAGCTCGGCCTGGACGCGTTCGGCGGAGACGATGGTGATCCGCTCGGCCATCGCGGTCATCGCGGCGACCACCTCGGGCGCCGGTTCGAAGTCGAGCTGGGCGGCGAAGCGGGCGGCCCGCATCATCCGCAGCGGGTCGTCGGAGAAGGACTCCTCGGGGGTGGCGGGGGTGCGGAGCACCCGGGCCTCCAGGTCGTCCAGTCCGTGGTGCGGGTCGACGAAGCCGCGGCCGGGCAGGTCGACGGCCATCGCGTTGACGGTGAAGTCGCGGCGGACCAGGTCCTGCTCGATCGAGTCGCCGTAGCTGACCTCGGGCTTGCGGGAGCTGCGGTCGTAGGCCTCGCTGCGGTAGGTGGTGATCTCGATCAGGAACGAGCCCTCCGCGGTGTCCTTGCGCGCGCCGACGGTGCCGAACGCGATGCCGACGTCCCAGACCGCGTCGGCCCAGCCCTTGACCAGCTTGAGGATCTGCTGCGGGCGGGCGTCGGTGGTGAAGTCGAGGTCGTTGCCGAGCCGGCCGAGCAGGGCGTCCCGGACCGAGCCGCCGACCAGCGAGAGCCGGTGGCCGGCCTCCTCGAAGCGGCGGGCGATCTCGTCGGCGACCGGGGAGACCCGAAGCAGTTCCTGCAGGCCGAGGGTCTGCGCCTCGGTCAGGCCCGGCAGGGCGATCCGGTCGGCGGAGCTGGAATGATTGGTGCTGGACGCATTGGCAGTGGACACGGCTCACAAGGGTACGTGCCCGCCCTGCCCCGCCGCCCTCCTGTTTCCTCCGCCCCGCCGCTCCGGCCAGCTTCCGGCCCGCAACACTGCGTGCCGCAAAGCGTCGTTACCATGCCGGGTGAACGCTCCTTGTCGGAGACCGCCGGGGTCGGGCGGGGCCGCGTCGGTGCGTGGGTCGATCGAGACGATCAGGAACGGCGAGGACGCGCGTGGACGAGCGGACCGGGCGGGGCGCGGCAGGGGCCGGGCGCCGCGGACGGTGGACGGGCCGGCTGGCCAGGAGCACCGCCGCCCTGCTGGCAGGCGGGCTGGTCGGTGCCCTCGCGGCCGCCCCGGCGGCGGCCGGGCCGGGCACCCTGGTGACGGCGTCGGGCGAGTACCCGGCGGCGGTGCAGATCGACACGGTGCAGGTCGGCACCGGGGCGCCGCAGATCGTGCACGAGAACGACACCGTGACGATCACCGGCAAGGTCACCAACTCCGGTTCGGAGAAGCTGAAGTCGTCGAAGGTCATGGTCCGGGTGCCGAACCCGGGCAAGCCGATGCTGGCGACCCGCAGCGACATCGACATGATGGGCTCCTGGGGCTCGCCGAGCGCCAAGGACGGCACCCCGCTGGAGAACCCGGCGCAGGACGTCGGCGACCTGGACCCGGGGCAGAGCAAGGACTTCTCCCTGCCGGTGCCGGTGTCCGCGCTGGGCGCCAAGGAGACCGGCAGCTACGAGCTGGCGGTGGACCTCTGGGGCCGGACCGGCGACGACAAGGCGCACTCGCTGGGCATCGCCCGCACCTACCTGCCGGTCCAGGGCCGGACCACCGCCAAGCCCTCGCCGGTCGCGGTGGTGTGGCCGCTGACCCACGCCCCGGTGCTGGTCGCGCAGACCATGCCGGACCAGGACCAGACGCCGGTGCTCCGGGACGACAGCCTGGTGGGCGAGCTGACCGGTGACGGGCGGCTGAACCAGCTGGTCGAGATCGGCGCGAACATGCCGAACCTGACCTGGGCGATCGACCCGGACCTGCTGGACACCGTGCTCGCGATGACCAAGACGTACCGGGTGCAGAAGCCCGGCACCTCCGGCGAGTCCGCGCGCGACGACAACACCGTGCCGGGCACCGGCCGCGACGCGGCGACGGCCTGGCTGGCGAAGCTGAAGGCGGCGGTGTCGAAGTCGGGCTCCGAGGTGGTGTCGCTGCCGTACGCCGACCCGGACCTGGCGTCGATCGCGCACAACGGCGCCAAGCTGAACGGCATGGACAACGCGCTGCGCAAGGCCATGACGGCCGGGCAGGTCACCACCGAGGGCCGTCTCCAGGTGAACGCCCAGTCGGACGTGGCCTGGCCGTACCGGGGTCTGCTGGACCAGCGCACGGCGGCGGTGGCGAACGCGGCGGGCGGCCGGCTGGTGCTGGTCAACGGCGCGTCGATGCCGGAGTCCGACAAGCTGACGTACACGCCGGGCGCGGCGCGTCCGATCGGCAACGGGCAGACCGCGGTGGTCTCCGACGCCGTGCTGGCCTCGCTGTTCCAGGGCGACCTGGGCACCGTGCACGACCGCACCGCGGCCCAGCAGCGGTTCCTGGCCGAGACCCTGGCGATCGCCCACCAGGAGCCGGAGCACCCGCGCGGCGTCCTGGTGCTGCCGTCCCGCTCGCTGACCGTCGGCACCGCGCTGGCGCTGCGCGACTCGATGCAGGCGGCGTCCGGCAGCGGCGGCTGGGTGACCCCGGCCACCCTGCAGAAGGTCTCCGAGATGCCCGCGGACCCGGGCGTCAACACCGACGTCCCGAACGACTACCCGGGCGACGCGACCGGCGCCGAGCTGTCCTCCGCCGAGCTGACCGCCACCATGGGCATCCAGGACGGCGTGGACCAGCTGATGATGATCCTCACCCAGCCGGAGCGGGTCCGCGGCCCGTTCAGCGCGGCCATGGTGCGGTCGATGTCCACAAGCTGGCGCGACCAGCAGAAGGCCGGCGTCGACTACCGGGCCGGCGTGCAGCGCTACCTGGACAACCTGAAGTCCGCGGTCCGGGTGCCGAAGAAAAGCACCGTGACGCTGCCGGGCGACAACGCGACGCTGCTGATCAGCGTGAAGAACGACCTCACCCAGGCGGTCGGCAACCTGGAGCTGCGGCTCTACTCGAGCCAGCAGAACCGCCTCCTCGTGGGCGACAACCAGCCCGTGGTGCTGGACGCCACCACCAGCCGCACCTTCCGCTTCCCCGCCGAGGCGCAGGTCAACGGCCAGGTCAAGGTGAACGCCGAGCTGTGGACCACCGGCCCCAACCCGCGGCGCTACGGCGAACCGGTGGAGTTCGTCGTCGACGTCACCTCGGTGGCCAGCGGTGTGACGTACGTGATCGCCAGCGGCACCGCGCTGATGATCCTCGCCGGGCTGCGGTTCTACCTGCAGCGCAAGAAGCGCAAGGCGGCCGGCGAGATCGACGAGGACCCGGAGCGGCTGCTGTCGGACGCCGCGGGCGGTGACGACGGCGACGCGCAGGCCGACGCCGACGCGAAGCCGACCGACACGCAGGCCGACGCCGACGCGAAGCCGACCGACACGCAGGCCGACGCCGACGGGAAGCCGACCGACGCGCAGGCCGACGCTGGTGGGAAGCCGACCGACGCGGAGCCCTCGTCCGACCGGGATGACAGCGATCGGGTCTCCGGTGATGAGAAGGTGGATCACTAGGCGCTTCACCCCCGGGCGCCAGTCCCCCCTCTCTGACGTGGATTGGTGGCATGAACGAGCGGAGCGAGCGAGCAACCCAGGACCAGGGCGGAGGTGGGCCCGAGGACCGCGCGGGCGGTCCACGGTCCGCCGCCGCCCCCGCCGACCCCACCGCCGACTGGTACGTCGCCGACACCTACGCCCGTGACCCGTACGCCGCCGAGGCGTACGGGGGCACGGACCCGTACGGCGAGGTCGACCTGCAGGACGCCGCGGGCGCCCAGGACACCCCGAAGGCCACGGCGGCGGTGCCCGGCCAGCCGAGCCGCGAGTCCGAGGCCACCCTGCAGCTGACCGCGCCGGCGCCGCGCTGGGCGTCGATCGCCGCCGAGGTGGCCGCGGAGGCCGCCGAGCCGGCCGGGTCGCGCCGGGACACCGGGACCGCCGAGTACGTCGGCGTGGAGACCCTGCTGTCGGCGCCCGAAGAGGCACCGGCGCCGGCACCGGAACCCGCGCAGGCCGTGACGATGGCCACGGACGTCGACGCGCCGGGCGACCCCGAGCCCGCCCCGGCCCCCGAGCCGGTCCCCGCGGGGGGCGAGCGCCACCCGTACGTGCCGCCGATCGAGTTCGACCCGCCGCTGTCCGAGGAGGAGGCGGTGATGCGGGCCGACGCGGCCGTGCTGGAGGCCAACGCCGCCGCTGCCGCGCCGCCCGAGCCCACCGCCCCGCCGGCCCCGCCGGCCCCGACCGCCCCGCCCGAGCCGGTCGTCGACGGTGCCGGCAGCAAGGTCGCCGGGCTGCTGAACTCCAGCGCCATCATGGCGGCCGGCACCCTGGTCTCCCGCGGCACCGGCTTCCTGCGCACCATGGTGATCGCCGCCGCGATCGGCGTGGCCTCGATGGGCGACTCGTACAACGCCGCCAACACCCTGCCCACCCTGCTGTACATCCTGATCGGCGGCGGCGCGCTGAACGCGGTGTTCGTCCCGCAGCTGGTGCGCAGCATGAAGAACGACGAGGACGGCGGCACCGCCTACGCGAACCGGCTGCTCACCCTGGTGGTGACCGGCCTGGCGGGCGTGGTGTTCGTGGCGGTGCTGGCCGCGCCGGTGCTGGTGCAGCTGATCTCGCACGCGCTGATGCGCGACCAGCAGAGCGCCGACACCACGGTCGCGCTGGCCCGGTACTGCCTGCCGACCATCTTCTTCATGGGCGTGCACGTGGTGATGGGCCAGATCCTCAACGCCCGCGGCCGGTTCGGCGCGATGATGTGGACGCCGGTCCTGAACAACCTCGTGGTGATCTTCACCTTCGCGATGTACATCGGCGTGTACGGCACCTTCCAGCACACCGGGGTCACCCCGCAGGCCATCTCCCCCGAGGGCGTCCGGCTGCTCGGCATCGGCACCATGCTCGGCCTGGCCGTGCAGGCGCTGTCGATGATCCCGTACCTGCGCTCGGCGGGCTTCTCGTTCCGGCCGCGCTTCGACTGGCGCGGGCACGGCCTGGGCAAGGCGGCCCGGCTGGCCAAGTGGACCTTCCTGTTCGTGCTGGCCAACCAGGCGGGCTTCCTGGTGGTGACGCAGCTGGCCACCGCGTCCGGCAAGGCCGCCGAGCACGACGGCCACCTCGGCGTCGGCCTGGCCGCGTACTCCAACGCGCTGCTGATCTGGCAGCTGCCGATGGCCGTGATCACCGTGTCGGTGATGAGCGCGGTGCTCCCCCGGCTGTCCCGGGCGGCCGCCGACCAGGACGCCGGGGCGGTCCGCGACGACCTCTCCTACGGCCTGCGCACCTCGGCGGTGGCGATCGTCCCGGCGGCGTTCCTGTTCCTGTCGCTGGGCCCGGTGATCGGCTCCTCGATCTACGGCCTGGGCAACGGCGGCGCGGCCGCGCAGGGCACCACCGCGGTCGGCTACATGCTCTCCGCGTTCGCCCTCGGCCTGATCCCGTACTCGGTGCAGTACGTGCTGCTGCGCGGCTTCTACGCGTACGAGGACACCCGCACCCCGTTCTCCAACACCGTCTGGGTGGCGCTCACCCAGGCCGGCACCGCGGTGCTGTGCTGGCTGGTGCTGCCCGCGCAGTGGGCGGTGACCGGCATGGCGCTGGGCTACGGCCTGTCCTACGCGGTGGGCGTGTTCGTCGCGGTGCCGAAGCTGAAGGCGCGGATCGGCGGCCTGGACACCGCCCGGATCACCAAGACCTACGTCCGGCTGGCGATCGCCTCGCTGCCCGCCGCCGTGGTCGGCCTGGCGATCGAGCTGTTCGCGCTGCGGGTGCTGGACGGCTGGCTCGGCAACGTGCTGACGCTGCTGGCGGCGGCCGTCGTCCAGGTCGCGGTGTTCCTGCTGCTGGCCCGCCGGATGCGCATCGAGGAGCTCAACGCGCTCACCGGAATGGTCCGCCGGCGGCTCGGCCGCTGACCCGGAACACCGGTCACAGGTTGACGGCACGTCACCCGGAGTGCTGACGATCCGTCGACGACCCAGTCCGCCTACGGTGGGCCGGAGTCGGGGTACGCCCCCGATTCCGGCCCATTCGTCTGCCGTTCGCACGGAAGTGGGCGAGTGGGCAACCTCCAGGCACTCTCAGCGGTCGTACAGGGGGGCCGGGAGTGGGCACAATTGACCTTGCAGCACGGACGTCCACTCCGGCAGCGGCTCGTCGACCGTCCCGGCTTGGCCCGGGACGACACAAGGGGAGGCAGGACCACGGTGGCTGACGGCACCAAGGCGATCGTCGACACGTCCGAGACGGACGGGGCGGCGACCGAGGCCGCGCCCGGAACCTCGCAGCGCGACACCGGATCCGACCGCGGCCCCACCGCGAAAGGCTCCGCCGCCCGCGCGGTGAAGAGCACCGCGAACGGCTCCCCGAAGGACGCCGCGAAGAGCACCCCCCAGGACGCGTCGAAGGACGGGGCGAACGGCTCGGCGAAGTCCCGGGTGAAGGACACCGCGGCCACCCCCCTGCGGCCCGCCCTCACCGCACCCGCCGCCGAGGCCGGAAGCGACGAACCGCAGCAGCCGCTCGCCGAGGCCACCGCCCCGCTCTCCGCGCAGGAGATCGACGCCGAGCTGGCCGCCCAGGGCGCCGCCCGCACCGAACGCCCCTCCCGCAGCCGCGGCGTGCGCCGCCCGCTGCCCCCGGTCGAGCCGTCCGAGCCCGCCCCGGCCACCAGCACCGAGACCCTGGACGCCGACACCGCCACCCTGCCCACCGTGCTGCCCGCCCCGCAGCGACACAGCGGCGACAAGATCGGCGGCCGCTACCGGCTGGAGGAGTGCATCTCCGAGTCGGACACCTTCACCAGCTGGCGCGCCGTCGACGAGAAGCTCCGCCGCGCCGTCGGCGTCCACCTGCTCTCGGCCGGCCACCGCCGCGCCAAGTCGGTGCTCACCGCCGCCCGCAGCGCCGCCCTGCTCGGCGACCCGCGCTTCGTCCAGGTGCTGGACGCGGTGCAGGAGGGCGAGCTGGTGTACGTGGTCCGCGAGTGGCTGCCCGGCGCCCGCGACCTGGCCGAACTGCTGGCCGACGGCCCCCTCGAGCCCTACGACGCCTACCAGATGGTCCGCCAGGTCACCGACGCCATCGCCGCCGCCCACCAGCGCGGCCAGGCGCACCTGCGGCTCACCCCCAAGTGCGTGCTGCGCACCGACGGCGGCCAGTACCGGATCAACGGCATCGCGGTGGACGCCGCCCTGCGCGGCCTGCCCACCGAGGACGCCGAACTGACCGACGTCCGTGCGATCGGCGCACTGCTGTACGCCGCGCTCACCCACCGCTGGCCCTACCCGGAGGACCGCTACGACCTCCAGGGGCTCCCCAAGGACCTCGGTTGCGTACCCCCGGACCAGGTCCGGGCCGGCGTCCACAAGGGCCTGGCGGAGCTCGCCGCCCGGATCCTGTGCGAGCAGCCGCCGCAGCACAAGGCGCCGATCACCACCCCCGCCGAACTGGCCGCGGCCATCGCCGAGCTGCCCAAGATCCGCCCGCCGGAGCAGCCCGCCCCGCCCGCGCTGCGCGCCCTGCCCACCTCCCGGCCGCGCTACTCCCCCGCCGCGCCCACCCAGGCGATCCCCACCACCGCACCCGCCCCCGCACCGGCCCCCGCTCCGGCCCCGGTCGCCCCCCGGCCCGCTCCGCGCCGCCGTCGCGGCCTGCGCCGGGTACTCAAGTGGACCGCCTCGCTGCTGGCCCTGTCCGCCGTCACGGTCGGCTCCTGGCAGGCCGTGGAGTACGTCAACAAGAAGGACAACGGCACCACCAGCCACAGTTCGCCCGCCCCCACCCCGAGCGGCAGCGCCCCCGCCGCCACCGGCGCGAAGCTCGCCATCAGCTCGATCGTCCCGTTCAACGCGTACGGCGACAACAAGGACGAGCACACCAGCGAGGTCCCGAACGCCACCGACGGCAACCCGTCGACCGCCTGGACCACCCAGCGCTACAACGACCAGCTCGGCGACTGGCGGCCCGGCACCGGCCTGCTGATCGACCTCGGCTCGCCCCACCCCGTCAGCTCGGTGGACGTCCAATTCATCGGCTCCACCAAGGTCGAACTGCGGGCCGCCCCGACCGGCGCCACCACCGCGCCGACCGCCGACGACAACGGCTTCAAGACCCTCAGCCAGATCGCCACCGGCTCCGGCAACAAGGTCAGCCTGAAGCCCACCGCCCCGGTCAACACCCGGTACCTGCTGGTCTGGCTCACCAACCTGCCCACCGGCGACGACGGCGGCTACCGCGGCAAGATCGCCGAGATCCAGGTCAACGGATAGCCCCGACCGGCAGCCGGAACCCCGGCACCTCTTGATCCGCCCCGCCGGATCCCCAACGATGGTGACCCACGGCCGCCGGAGCGGACGGCCGGACCGCGAGGAGGGGGCGGATGGCCGAGGAGCCCACCGACGCCGAACTGCTCGCCCGGCACACGGCGGGCGATCCGGACGCCTTCGGGGTACTGGTACACCGCCACCGCGACCGGCTGTGGGCCGTCGCGGTGCGCACCCTCGGCGACCGCGAGGAGGCCGCGGACGCACTCCAGGACGCTCTGGTCTCCGCGTTCCGCGCCGCGGCCGGCTTCCAGGGCCGCTCGGCGGTCACCACCTGGCTGCACCGGATCGTGGTCAACGCCTGCCTGGACCGCGCCCGCCGCGGCGCCGTCCGCCGGGCCGAGTCGCTCGACCAGCACCCCGGCGGCCCGCCGGAGGCCGCGCTCGGCACCAGCGAGGGCGCCGAGAGCCACGCGGTGCGCTCCGAGACCCGGCGCGAGGTCGCCGACGCGCTGGCCGCGCTGCCCGCCGACCAGCGGGCCGCCCTGGTGCTGGTCGACATGCAGGGCTACCCGGTCGCCGAGGCCGCCGAGGTGCTCGGCGTCCCGGTCGGCACCGTCAAGAGCCGCTGCGCCCGCGGCCGGGCCCGGCTGCTGCCGCTGCTGCGCCACCTCGGCCCGGGCGGTGTTCCACGTGAAACCGATACTGCCCAGGTTCCACGTGGAACCGCCGCCGCCCGCGTTCCGCAGGAGACCGATCCGGCCCGTGTTCCACGTGGAACAGTCCTCGCCCCAGGCCCCCGGGAGGCCCCCGGTGTTCCACGTGGAACACCGCCCGCGCCCCGAGCCGGGAACCCGAACCGGCCCGCCCCCGTCCCACCAACGGATCCCGCCACCGCGCTGGAAGGAGATGCGACCCCGCGATGACGCCGCACCCGCCTTCCGAGCACCCCGATCTGGACGTGCTGGCCGACCTGGCCGAGGAGCTGCTCCCGCCCGAGCAGGCCGAGCCGCTCCACCACCACCTGGCCGGCTGCCCGTCCTGCGCCGAGGACTACGCCGCGCTCCGCGGCCTCCCGGAGCTGCTGGCGGACACCCCCGCCCCGCCAATGCCGCAGGACGTCGCCGACCGGCTGACCGCGGCGCTGGCCGCCGAGTCCGCCGCGCGCACCGAGACCCACCCCGAGGACCGGACCGAGGCCCGCACCAACGACCGTCCGGAGCGCCCCGCCGCAGGCCCGTCCGGCCCGCCCCGCACCGGGGGGCCCGCCGGGTCCCCGCGCGCCGCGAACGGCCCCGGCCGCCGCGAGCGCCGCCGCCGTCGCGCCCTGAGCCTGCTGCTCGCCACCGCCGCCGTGGCCGTGGTGGCCACCGTGGGCGGGGTGCTGCTCAACCGGAACGCACCGAGCAGCACGGTGGCCACGGCCACCGGCGGCAAGGCCGTGCCCCAGCCGACGGCCGCCGACGCCTCGCGCCCCAAGCCGAACGTCGCCGGCAGCGACGGCCCGAACCTCACCGCAGGCAGCGGCGGCCCGGACTTCACCGCCGACCAGCTCCCGGCCCAGATCCACGCACTGCTGGCCACCAAACCCGTCGCGGGCCTCTCCCCGGCCGACGCCGGCAACGGCCCCGCGGCCTGCGCCCTGAGCGCGGCCGGGCACCCGGGCGAACCGCCGCTGACCGCCGGAACGGGCAGCTACCAGGGCCGGCCGGTGCTGGCCCTGGTGTTCCGCCCGCCGGGCGGCAGCGGGCCGCTGGACGTCTACCTGGCCACCCCGGACTGCCCCGGTTCGACGATCCTGCTGCACAGCACCGTCCCGGCCCCCTGATTCCTCACCGTTCCACGCCGCCCACTCCCGGACCGTGGGTGGTTGGTGCGGTCGGGCCTGGGAATGCGGGAGACTGGTAAGTCGTTGTCCGGGGCGGCGGAGCGACCGCCCTCCCCCGCGCAAGCGGGACGCCCATGCGAACCAGGAGATGCAGTGAGCGACGTCCGTAACGTGATCATCATCGGTTCCGGCCCGTCCGGATACACCGCTGCGCTGTACACCGCGCGTGCCTCCCTCCGGCCGCTGGTGTTCGAGGGCGCGGTCACGGCCGGCGGCGCGCTGATGAACACCACCGAGGTGGAGAACTTCCCGGGCTTCCGCGACGGCATCATGGGCCCCGAGCTGATGGACAACATGCGCGCGCAGGCCGAGCGCTTCGGCGCCGAGCTGGTCCCGGACGACGTCATCGCCGTCGACCTCACGGGCGACATCAAGACCGTCACCGACTCCGAGGGCACCGTGCACCGCGCCCGCGCCGTGATCGTCACCACCGGCTCGCAGCACCGCAAGCTCGGCCTGCCGAACGAGGACAAGCTCTCCGGCCGCGGCGTCTCCTGGTGCGCGACCTGCGACGGCTTCTTCTTCCGCGACCAGGACATCGCGGTGGTCGGCGGTGGCGACACCGCCCTCGAGGAGGCGACCTTCCTGTCCCGCTTCGCCCGCAGCGTCACGGTCGTCCACCGCCGCAACACCCTGCGCGCCTCCAAGGCGATGCAGGAGCGCGCCTTCGCCGACCCGAAGATCACCTTCGCCTGGGACAGCGCGGTCGAGGAGATCCACGGCGACCCGAAGCTGACCGGCCTGACCCTCCGGGACACCAACACCGGTGACCTGCGCGAGCTCCCGGTCACCGGCCTGTTCATCGCGATCGGCCACGACCCGCGCACCGACCTGTTCAAGGGCCAGCTCGACCTCGACGCCGAGGGCTACCTCAAGGTCGAAGCCCCCTCCACCCGCACCAACATCCCCGGCGTCTTCGCCGCAGGCGACGTGGTCGACCACACCTACCGCCAGGCGATCACCGCCGCCGGCACCGGCTGCTCCGCCGCGCTGGACGCCGAGCGCTACCTCGCCGCGCTGACCGACGCCGAGGCCGAGACCGCGGCCGTCGCGGTCTGACACCACACCGGGCCGAGCAGCCCTCCGGCCGGGGGCGGCGACCGTTTCCTCCCCGAAACAGAACCGCCCCCGCCGTTGTTATCCCTCTCGCATCTCTCCTCCGACCCCAAGGAGTTCCCGTGGCCGGCGCCACCAAGGAAGTAACCGACGCCACCTTCGCGGCCGAGGTCCTCAAGAGCGACAAGCCCGTCCTGGTCGACTTCTGGGCCACCTGGTGCGGCCCGTGCCGCCAGATCGCCCCGGTCCTGGAGGACATCGCGGCCGAGCACGGCGACAAGCTGTCCGTCGTCAAGCTCGACGTGGATGCCAACCAGGAGACCGCCGCGGCCTACAACGTGATCTCCATCCCGACGCTGAACGTCTACAAGGGCGGCGAGCTGGTGAAGACCATCACCGGTGCCCGCCCGAAGGCCGCGCTGCTGCGCGAGCTGGCCGAGTACCTGTAAGTCCGTTCCGGACGGCCGTCGCCGAGGCGGCCCGCGCGGGGAACCCCCGTACGGGCCGCCTCGGCGTTTCCGTGGCCCCACGAGCCGTCGCAAGCCACCGCAAAGCTCCACGAGGCTTCGTCAGGAAGCCCTGAGAGCACGGCGGCCCGCTCCGCGCCGACCGGCCCGGAGCGGAGAACGCGTCCCGCAAACTCCCTCAGGCACCCTCAGCCACCCTCAGAACGGCCGCAGCGCCGGTTCCTTGCGCCGCCCGCCGAGCAGCCGCTCCAGCGCGCCCTCCATGTCACCCTTCCAGGACAGCGTGGAACGCGCCTCCAACCGCAGCCGCGGATACCGGTGGTGCGGCCGGACGGTCTTGAAGCCGACCGCCAGCAGGTACTCGGCGGGCAGCACGCAGCTGGGGATCTCACTGCCCTGTGCGCCGAACGCCTCGATCGCCCGGAAGCCGCGCCGGATCAGGTCCTTGGCCACCGTCTGCACCAACACCCGCCCCAGGCCCTGTCCCTGAAACTCCGGCAGCACCCGGGCGACCATCAGCTGCACCGCGTCCGGGGAGATCGGGCTGGTCGGGAACGACTGCCCGCGCGGCACGTACGCGGGCGGGGCGTAGAGCACAAACCCGGCCGGCCGGTCGTCCACGTAGGCGACTCTGCCGCAGGATCCCCAGTCCAGCAGTACCGCGGAGATCCAGCCCTCCTTCTCCAACTCGCCCTTGCCGCCGTCCTGCGCGGCCCGTCCGCTGACCGGATCGAGCTCCCAGAACACGCAGGAGCGGCAGGTGTTCGGCAGCTCCGAGAGGTTGTCCAGTGTCAGCGGAACGACCCTTCGCCCCACGCCCGTACCTCCTCCTCCACGCGGAAACCGGCCCTGGAGTCCAGTCTGCTCCGAGCGACGAAACGGGTGCACGTTTCACGTGAAACATGCACCCGTTGTTCGCCGTTCGGGCTCACCGTCAGGACAGCTGCAGCCCCTGCTCGCCCGGCGCGAGGCTGTCCAGGATCCGGTTCAGGTCCTCGACCGAGGCGAACTCCAGCACCACCTTGCCCTTGCCGATCCGGCCGTCACGCTGCGAGGCCTCGACCTTGACCCGGGTCTCGAAGCGGTCCGAGAGCCGGTCCGACAGCTCGGTGAAGGCCGGCGAAACCGTCCGGCCCACCCGCGGACCGGCCTTCTTCGCCTTCGGGGTCTCACCGGCCATCAGCCCGGCGATCTCCTCGGTGGCCCGCACCGTCAGCAGCTCGGCCACCACCCGCTCGGCCAACAGCTCCTGGCCCGCCCCGTCCGGCACCATCAGGATCGCCTTGGCGTGCCCGGCGGTGACCGTCCCGGCCGCGACCTTCAGCTGCACCGCGACCGGCAGCTTCATCAGCCGCAGCGTGTTGGACACGTGCGAGCGGGACTTGCCGACCCGCCCGGCCAACTGGTCGTGCGTGCAGGCGAAGTCGCGCAGCAGCTGGTCGTACGCGGCAGCCTCCTCCAGCGCGTTCAGCTCGGCCCGGTGCAGGTTCTCCAGCAGCGCGTCCAGCAGCAGCTTGTCGTCCTCGGTGGCCCGGACGATCGCCGGGATCACCTCCAGGCCGGCCTCACGGGAGGCCCGCCAGCGGCGCTCACCCATGATCAGTTCATAGCGCTCCGGGCCGGTCTGACGGACCACCACGGGCTGCAGCAGGCCGACCTCCTTGATCGAGGCGACCAGTTCGGCGAGCTTCTCCTCGTCGAACACCTCGCGCGGCTGGCGCGGGTTGGGGCTGATCGAATCCAGCGGCAGCTCGGCGAACCGGGCCCCGTTCACCGGCGCCAGCGCCTGCTCCAGCACACTGCGGCGCTGGTCCCCGGCCAGCTCCCGCAGACTCTCCGCGGCGGCCTTGGCCGCCACCGTGCCGCGATCGGTGGGAACCACCGGCGCCAGCGGGGCGGCCGGTGCGGCCGCTCCCCCGGCCGCCGCCGGGGTCGCCGGAATCAGCGCCCCCAGACCCCTGCCCAGACCCCTGCGCGTGCCACTCACCGCATGCCCTCCATCGAACTGTGCTGTGCCGTCGACGCGGACGGCTCCGCGCCATTGCGAGGCGGAACGACCTCCGCACCCGCCCGGTGGCGCCCCACCGTCGTCTTCGCGACCTCGGCCCGCAGCGCCAGCTCGCGCCCCGCCTCCAGGTAGGAGAGCGCGCCACTGGAACCGGGGTCGTAGGTGAGCACGGTCTGCCCGTAGCTCGGGGCCTCGGAGATGCGCACCGATCGCGGGATGGCGGTGGCCAGCACCTCCTTCTCGAAGTGCGTCCGCACCTCCTCGGCGACCTGCGCGGCCAGCCTGGTCCGGGCGTCGTACATGGTCAGCAGGATGGTCGACACGTGCAGCATCGGGTTCAGGTGCGCCCGCACCAGCTCCACGTTCTTCAGCAGCTGGCCCAGTCCCTCCAGCGCGTAGTACTCGCACTGGATCGGGATCAGCACCTCCTGGCCGGCCACCATGGCGTTGACGGTCAGCAGCCCGAGCGAGGGCGGACAGTCGATCAGCACGTAGTCCAGCGGCTGCTCGTAGGCGGCGATGGCCCGCTGCAGCCGGCTCTCCCGGGCCACCAGCGAGACCAGTTCGATCTCCGCGCCGGCCAGGTCGATGGTGGCCGGGCAGCAGAACAGCCCCTCGACGTCCACCACCGGCTGCACCACGTCGGCCAGCGGCTTGCCCTCCACCAGCACGTCGTAGATCGACGGCACTTCGGCGTGGTGGTCGATGCCCAGGGCGGTCGAGGCGTTGCCCTGCGGATCGAGGTCGATGACCAGCACCCGCAGGCCGTGCATGGCGAGCGAGGCGGCCAGGTTGACGGTGGTGGTGGTCTTGCCGACCCCACCCTTCTGGTTGGCGACCACCATGACCCGGGTGGCGGCGGGTCGGGGAAGCCCCTCCCCGGCGTACCCGGTGACGGGAACGACGGCGTGCGCGGCACGTGCGACGGGGGTTTCATCCACCTGATCGACGATCTCCGACTCCTGCATGGGGGCCAGTGTTTCACGTGAAACCGGAGCCGCGACAGTCACTGCCGGGGCCCGTTCACGGGTCCGGTTCAGCTCCTGATCAAGTACGCCGGTCAGCAGGAAGCGACGTTTCACGTGGAACACGATGCCCGGAATGTCGGTATCCGGCGGCCCGACACTCCGGGGTGCCGACAAGCCGACGGGGCGGGTGACCCGATCGCCACCCGCCCCGCAACTTCACCGCGTCCAACCGGGTCAGCGCCGCCCGCGGCCACTGCCGCCACGCCGGCCGGCGCCCTCGGCGCCCTTGCCGCCGCGACCGGCCCGGGCCGCCTTGGCCCGCCGGGTGGCCGCCTTGACGCCGCCGGGGCTCTCGCCGGCCTCCACCCGGACCACCCGGGTCTGGGTCTCCAGCACGCCCTCGCCGACGCCGATCACCGACCACTTCACCGCGCCGAGCCGGGTCAGTGCCGCCCGCGAGTCGGTCAGCTCCTGCTCCGCGGTGTCGCCCTTCAGCGCCAGCATCTGCCCGTAGGGCCGCAGCAGCGGCATGCCCCATCCGGCCAGCCGGTCCAGCGGAGCCACCGCACGGGCGGTCACCACGTCCACGGCCAGCTTGCCGATCATCTCCTCGGCCCGGCCGCGCAACACGGTGACGTTCTCCAGACCGAGCTCACGGACCACCTCCTCCAGGAAGGTGGTGCGCCGCAGCAGCGGCTCCAGCAGCGTCACCGAGACGTCCGGGCGGGCCAGCGCCACCGGGATGCCGGGCAGCCCGGCACCCGAGCCGACGTCGCACAGCGAGACCTCGTTGGGCAGCAACTCGCCCAGCACCGCGCAGTTGAGCACGTGCCGGTCCCACAGCCGGGGCACCTCACGCGGACCGATCAGGCCGCGCTGCACGCCGGCGGTCGCCAACAGCTCGGTGTAGCGCACGGCCAGTGGCAGCCGATCGCCGAAGATCCGTCCCGCTGCCGCCGGCGCTTCGGCCAGCCCCTCCAGCGGCGCCTCAGGCTCCGTGCCGTCCCTGTCCATCTCTGCCTCTCCGCTCACCGTCGAATCCACCCACCCGTCCTGCACTGTTCCACGTGAAACATCAGTCCACCGCAAAGGCAACGACCCCGCCCGCGAGAGGCGGGCGGGGTCGGACGCCGTTCCGACGGCACCACCGGCATCAGGCCGGCAGTACGACCACACAACGCTGGGGCTCCTCGCCCTCCGACTCGCTGCGCAGCCCCGCGGCTGCCACCGCGTCGTGCACCACCTTGCGCTCGAACGGGGTCATCGGCTGCAGCTTGACCTGCTCGCCGGTGCGCTTGACCCGCTCGGCCGCGTCCGCGCCCAGCTCCGCGAGCTCGGCCCGCTTGCGCGCCCGGAAGCCCGCGACATCCAGCATCAGTCGGCTGCGCTCACCGGTCTCCCGGTGCACGGCCAGCCGGGTCAGCTCCTGGAGCGCCTCCAGCACCTCGCCGTCCTGGCCCACCAGCCGCTGCAGCGTCCGGTCGTCGCCCTCGCCGACGATGGAGACCAGCGCCCGGTCCCCCTCGACGTCCATGTCGATGTCGCCGTCCAGGTCCGCGATGTCCAGCAGACCCTCCAGGTAGTCGGCGGCGATGTCACCCTCGCGTTCCAGACGCGTGAGGGCGCTCTCACCGGCCGGCGCGGTCTCGACGGCGGAGGTGGTGCCATCGGTCACAGGTGGACTCCTTCAGCAATGAGGCCCTCGGATGGGGGCCGGGAACGAGGGTCGGGACTACTTCTTCTTCGGCCGCGGGGTCTGGCCGCCGCGCTTCGGCTGCTGGCGCTGACCCTGCCGGTCGGCCGGCTTCGCCCCGCCCGCCTTCGTACCGGGCTGCTCGGCCTCGGTCGGCTCGGCGCTCGCCTCGTCGCCCGCCGGGCCCTGCTCCTCCGCGGCGTGCGCCTGGTGGGCCGCCGTCGCCTGGCGCTGGGCCTTGCTCTGCTTGCGCGGCTGCTGCCGGCGCACCTGCACGCTCTCCTCGGCCACCGCCTGGGCCTGGGCCTCGGCGCTCTTGGAACCGGTCAGCGTGGCCAGCACACCGCCGGCCTTCTTGACCGAGCCGTCCGGGTTGAGCCGGCCCTGCTTCTTCAGACGGGCCTGCCGCTCGTCCCACGCCCGGCTGCCCGGCGTCGGGTTGTTGCGGATGACGACCAGCTGCTGGCCCATCGACCAGACGTTGGTGGTGAGCCAGTAGACCAGCACACCGACCGGGAAGTTGATACCCATCACGGCGAACATGACCGGGAAGACGTACATCAGCATCTTCTGCTGCTGCATGAACGGCGTCTTGACCGACAGGTCCACGTTCTTGGTCATCAGCTGGCGCTGCGTGATGAACTGCGACAGCGACATCAGCACGATCATGACCGCACAGACGATCTGCACCTGGATGCTGTCCGCGCCGACGAACTTCGCCGACAGCGGGGCACCGAAGATGTGCGCGTGCTTGGCGCTCTCCAGCAGGCTCTGGTCGATGACGCCGATCGGCTTGTCGTTGGCGACCGAGGCCAGCACACCGTAGAGGGCGGTGAAGAACGGCGCCTGCACGAGGATCGGAAGGCACGAGGAGAACGGGTTGGTACCCGCCTCCTTGTACAGCTTCATCATCTCTTCGGACTGGCGCTGCTTGTCGTTCTTGTAGCGCTCCTGGATGGCCTTCATCTTCGGCTGGATCGCCTGCATGGCCCGGGTCGCCTTGATCTGCTTCACGAAAAGCGGGATCAGGCAGATCCGGATGACGACCACCATCATCACGATGGACAGGCCCCAAGCCCAGCCGCCGTCAGGATCGAAGACGTGGCTGAACAGCGAGTGGAACTGGACGATGATCCAGGACACCGCGTAGTAGAGGGGACTCAGAAAACCGAAGGTCACCGGTCAGACTCCTTGGACATCGGGCTTCGCCACCGGCTCCGGCTCGGCGGTCCCGCTCGTGGGGGTCATCAGATTGCGCAGCCGGCGGTGCCACACCGGATGCTTTCGCGGCGGAACATGGTCGACCCCACCGGGAGACCAGGGATTGCAGCGCAGGATGCGCCAAGCGGTCAGCCCGCTTCCCTTGATCGCCCCATGGACGCGCACCGCCTCGTACCCGTAGCGGGAGCACGAGGGGTAGTAACGGCACACCGGGCCGAGCAGTGGACTGATCGTCCACTGGTAGAGCCTGATCAGGCCCATCAGCAGGTACTTCATCGCCCTGTTCCCGTCGGGGCACTGCCGGCCGGATCCGACCTGATCAGGCGGCGCAGCGCCGCGTCCAGGTCGTGCCCGAGTTCTTCGTACGAGGCCGCCGCCGCAGCGGGCAACGCCCGTACCACTATCAGGCTACCTTCGGGCACCCGGGACAGACGCTCGCGGACCAGGTGACGCAGCCGACGCTTCACCACGTTGCGGACCACGGCCGGACCCACGGCCTTGCTCACGACGAAACCCGCACGCGCCGAAGGAAGCCCCTCGGCGACGTGCGGGCGGGAGTCGCTGTTCCGGTCGGCGCCCTCATCAGGTGCCACCTCTCTGTGGAGGTGGACCACCAGCAGGGGCCGACCGGCGCGGCGACCGCGTTTCACCGCGGTCGCGAAGTCCTGGCGCCGCCGCAGCCGATTCTCGGTGGGCAGCACTGCAGACCCTTGGCGCGGATCAGGCGGACAGGGCGCTGCGGCCCTTGTTGCGACGCGCGGCCAGGATGGCGCGGCCGGCGCGGGTACGCATACGCAGCCGGAAGCCGTGGGTCTTGGCGCGACGACGGTTGTTCGGCTGGAAGGTGCGCTTGCTCACTCGGGGGCTCCTGGGGTGAATCGTAGGATGACGGGAGGTCGCTTGGCCGTCACCGTGCGTCCGCGCGATCTCCCCTTGCACTGGGAAATCCGGTCCCGGGGCCCAGATCTGCTGGACCGGGACCACCACGGCGCCCGTGCTGCGCGCGTCATGGAAGCGGGTGGACCCGCGGACATGCGGCAGCGGCCATCGACAACTCGACCTGGTTACGGTACGCGGCGGCGGGTCCGAGGGTCAAACCAGGTGGGTGTCGGCCCGTTGCCCACAGCCTGTGGACAACGACTTGAATCAGCTCTGCGCGCTGACTACCGTTGCAGGACTTGTCTCTTTTGTTCTGTGCTCGCGGCCGCCTTCGCGCCGCGCCCACCCCAACCACTCCCGACCTTGACTGACTGCCCCTGCCCGGGGAACGAGAAAGCGTGTACCAGTGGCTGATGTCAACAGCGATCTCGTCCTGATGTGGTCGAGGGTCGTCGAGCGACTGGTCAGCGACAGCGATGTCGTGGAGAAGGACAAGAACTGGGTCCGTCGCACCCAGCCGATGTGGATGATGCACGACACCGCCCTGCTCGCGGCGCCCAACGAGTTCGCCAAGCAGGTGCTGGAGGGCCGGCTGCTGCCGCAGCTGACCGAGGCCATCTCGCACGAATTCGGCCGGCAGGTGCGGATCGCCGTCATGGTGGACGCCAACGCCGCCCCGCCCGCCGAGCAGGAGCCCGAGCCGGAGCCCGAGGACGGCGCGGAGTGGCCGCACCCGCGGTCCGAGCACGGCTACCCGTCCGAGCAGGGCTACCCGTCGGAGCAGGGCTATCAGCAGGCCGAACAGGGCTACCAGCCGCAGCCGGGCGCCTGGCCGGGCCGCCCCGGCGGCGACGACTACCAGCGCCCGTCCTACCCGCAGGGCTACCCTGCGGCCGAGCCCTACGGGGCCCCGCCGCAGGACCCGTACCGGGAGCAGCCCGACCCGAACGGCGGGAGCTGGGAGCCGCAGGCGGCGCCCGAGCGGCGCCCGGAGCCGGCCCCGCGGCGGACCAGCCGTCCGGGCCCGGACTCGGCGCAGGGCGACCTGTTCGGCGGCGCGCTGGGTTCCCCGGACGAGGACCGGCCGCGGCACGGCGGCTCCCGGCGGGGCGCGCCCCGTCCGTCCGACCGGCCGGCCCCGGTGGAGCGGCGACCCGCTCCCGGCGTCCCGGCCCCGCCCGGCGCTCCCCCGGCCGGCGGCTCCCGCAAGGACGAGCCGAACGCCCGGCTGAACCCCAAGTACCTGTTCGACACTTTCGTGATCGGCGCCAGCAACCGCTTCGCGCACGCCGCGGCGGTGGCGGTCGCCGAGGCCCCGGCCAAGGCGTACAACCCGCTGTTCATCTACGGCGAGTCCGGTCTCGGCAAGACCCACCTGCTGCACGCCATCGGGCACTACTCGCGCAGCCTGTTCCCGGGCACCCGGGTGCGGTACGTGAGCTCCGAGGAATTCACCAACGAGTTCATCAACTCGATCCGGGACGGCAAGGCGGACGCGTTCCGCAAGCGCTACCGGGACATCGACATCCTGCTGGTCGACGACATCCAGTTCCTGGCCAGCAAGGAGTCGACGCAGGAGGAGTTCTTCCACACGTTCAACACGCTGCACAACGCCAACAAGCAGATCGTGCTCTCCTCGGACCGGCCGCCCAAGCAGCTGATCACGCTGGAGGACCGGCTGCGCAACCGGTTCGAGTGGGGCCTGATCACCGACGTCACGCCGCCGGAGCTGGAGACCCGGATCGCGATCCTGCGCAAGAAGGCGATCCAGGAGCAACTCAACGCTCCCGCCGACGTGTTGGAGTTCATCGCGTCCCGGATCACCCGCAACATCCGGGAGTTGGAGGGCGCGCTGATCCGGGTCACCGCGTTCGCCAACCTGAACCGGGCGCCGGTGGACCTGGAGTTGGCCGGGATCGTCCTGAAGGACCTGATCCCGGGCGGCGCCGAGGACGCCGGGCCGGAGATCACCGCGCAGGTGATCATGCAGCAGACCGCCGCGTACTTCGGGCTGGGCGTGGAGGACCTGTGCGGATCCTCGCGCAGCCGGGTGCTGGTGACGGCCCGTCAGATCGCCATGTACCTGTGCCGGGAGCTGACCGACCTGTCGCTGCCGAAGATCGGCGCGCAGTTCGGCGGCCGGGACCACACCACGGTGATGCACGCGGACCGGAAGATCCGCTCGCTGATGGCCGAGCGGCGGTCCATCTACAACCAGGTCACCGAGCTGACCAACCGCATCAAGAGCTAGCCGCAGGGCGGCAGTTGACGCATCCGAAGGGGAGTCGGGCCGAGTCGGCCGGGCTCCCCTTCGGCGTGCCCGCAGCGGGCCGCAGACGGGCCGCAGACGGGCCGGAAACAGGTCGAAGACGGGCTGGTGGACAGGCCGGGGACAGGCCGGAGACGGGCCGCCCGGGCGAATCCGGGCGATCCGTGGGTGTGGAACGGCCGGCAGCGGGGCAGGAATCGACTCAGTGGCCCCGGGCGGCCGATCCGCCGCCCACCCGAACATCAGCGCAGCAATTCGAACGGTTCGGGTGCGTACTGGAGTTGTCCACAGGAACGGGTGGGATTTCCCCGTCCACAGGCTCCACCGGCCCGAGTTATCCAGAGGTTCCTCCACAGGCGGATCACGGCTACGCTCTTCGGCGCAGGTCAGACCCCTGTGGACTTGTGCACAACAGTTATCCACAGCCTGTGGAGAACTGAGGAGTCGTCAGGGTGTCCTCAGCGTCGTCCACAGGTCGTCCACAGGAGATGGGGAGTTATCCCCAGGTTTTCCACAGCGGCGTCCACAGTTCGACAACATCAACTCCCTTGTCAGGCCTGGGTGTGAAAGGCGTCACGTGATGTTGATCGAAGCCCGTGGATAACCCGGGCAATTTCTGTGGATGAACCTGGGGATAACCTGTGGATACTGACAGTGCCCTGTGGATTACGCTCCGCTGTCCACAGCAGGCCTAGGTTGTCCACATCGGCCGTCCACAAGACCTGTGGACAAAAAATCGGCTCTGACCTGCGAAAACGGGGTTATCCACGGTATCCACAGGCCCTACTACTACTGCTACACCTAGAGACCTCGAGACTTGATCAACAGTGGGGGTGGCCCGAATCTGTGGACAACCGCGCCCCGACATCTGTTCGGCTTGCTTCCGCCCATCTGCCCCGACTGTCGGCCGAGTACGTCAGACTGTCCTTCGGCACCTGGAAGCCGAGCGGAGCGAGTCCGGTCGGCGGGGAGCCGGAAGACGATCAACAGCGCCGGTCGGCGATACGGGCCGACGGCGCGGCGACAGCAGCCAGGAGGCGGTTACCGGTGAAGTTCCGGGTGGAGCGTGATGTCCTCGCGGAGGCGGTGGCCTGGGCCGCCCGCAGCCTCCCCGCGCGGCCGCCGGTGCCGGTGCTGGCCGGCCTGCTGCTGACGGCGCAGGAGGGCAAGCTGGCGCTGTCCGGCTTCGACTACGAGGTCTCGGCCCGGGTCGAGCTGGAGGCGGACGTCGAGGAGGCCGGCACCGTCCTGGTGTCCGGTCGCCTGCTCAACGACATCTCGCGCAACCTGCCGAACCGCCCGGTGGAGATCTCCACCGACGGCATGCGGGTCAGCGTGGTCTGCGGAAGCTCGCGGTTCACCCTGCCGACGCTGCCGGTCGACGAGTACCCGGCGCTGCCGCAGATGCCGACCGCCACCGGCACCGTCCCGGGCGACGTGTTCGCCTCGGCGGTCAGCCAGGCCGCGGTCGCCGCCGGCCGTGACGACACCCTCCCGGTGCTGACCGGCGTCCGGGTCGAGATCAACGGCAGCGGGATCACCCTGGCCGCCACCGACCGGTACCGGTTCGCCGTCCGCGAGCTGCTGTGGAAGCCCGAGCAGGACGACATCAACGCCGTCGCGCTCGTCCCGGCCAAGACCCTGCAGGACATCGCCAAGTCGCTGGGCAGCGGCGACCACGTGTCGATCGCGCTGTCCACGGGCGGTGCCGGCGAGGGCCTGATCGGCTTCGAGGGCGCCGGCCGGCGGACCACCACCCGCCTGCTGGAGGGCGAGTTCCCGAAGTTCCGGTCGATCTTCCCGACCGAGTTCTCGGCGGTTGCCGCGGTGCAGACCCAGCCGTTCCTGGAGGCGCTCAAGCGCGTCTCGCTGGTGGCCGAGCGCAACACCCCGGTCCGGCTGAACTTCGAGCAGGGCGTGCTGACCCTGGAGGCCGGCTCGGGCGACGACGCCCAGGCCTCCGAGCGGGTCGAGGCGGACCTCGAGGGCGACGACATCTCGATCGCGTTCAACCCCGGCTACCTGGAGGAGGGGCTCAAGGCGATCGACGCCGCGTACGCGCAGCTGAGCTTCACCACCCCGACCAAGCCGGCCCTGCTCACCGGCAAGCCCGCGGTGGACGCGGAGCCCGACGAGGCCTACCAGTACCTGATCATGCCGGTCCGCCTCTCCGGCTGACCGAGCCCGGATCACCAGGGGCGCGAGGGCCACCGGCCTCCGCGCCCCTGTGGCTGCCCGGACCTTCCCGATCAGCGGCGTAGGCTCGGGGAGCGCGGCAACGGCGCCGCCGTCAAGCACGACACCACAGTGAAGGACTTGTCATGGAGCTCGGCCTCATCGGTCTCGGCAAGATGGGCGGCAACATGCGCGAGCGCATCCGCCGCGCCGGCCACACCGTCATCGGCTACGACCGCAACCCCGACCTCGCCGACGTCGACAGCGTGGAGCAGCTGGTCGCCAAGCTCGAGGGCCCCCGCGTGGTGTGGGTGATGGTCCCGGCCGGCGGCCCGACCCAGGAGACCGTCGAGCACCTGGCCGAGCTGCTCTCCCCCGGCGACGTGGTGGTGGACGGCGGCAACTCCCGCTGGACCGACGACATCCAGCACGCCGAGCTGCTGGCCGCCAAGGGCATCGGCTTCGTCGACTGCGGCGTCTCCGGCGGCGTCTGGGGCCTGGAGAACGGCTACGCGCTGATGTACGGCGGCAACGCCGAGCACGTCGCGAAGGTCCAGCCGGTCTTCGACGCGCTCAAGCCCGAGGGCGAGTTCGGCTCGGTGCACGCCGGCAAGGTCGGCGCCGGCCACTTCGCCAAGATGGTCCACAACGGCATCGAGTACGCGATGATGCAGGCCTTCGCCGAGGGCTGGGAGCTGCTGGAGGCGGCCCCCGAGGTCACCGACGTGCGCGAGGTGTTCCGCAGCTGGCAGGAGGGCACCGTCATCCGCTCCTGGCTGCTCGACCTGGCGGTCCGGGCGCTGGACGACGACGAGCACCTGGCCAAGCTCAAGGGCTGGGCCGCGGACTCCGGCGAGGGCCGCTGGACGGTCGAGGCCGCGATCGACCACGCGGTGCCGCTGCCGGCGATCACCGCCTCGCTGTTCGCCCGCTTCGCCTCCCGCCAGGACGACTCGCCGCAGATGAAGATGATCGCCGCGCTGCGCAACCAGTTCGGCGGCCACGCGGTCGAGTCGAAGTAACCACCCACGGCCAGAAGGCGAGCGCAGTCCACCGTCATGCACGTCGCGCACCTGTCGCTCGCCGACTTCCGTTCCTACGCCCGGGTCGAGGTTCCGCTCGACCCGGGCGTCACCGCGTTCGTGGGGCCCAACGGGCAGGGCAAGACCAACCTGGTCGAGGCGATCGGCTACATCGCCACCCTGGGCAGCCACCGGGTCGCCACCGACGCCCCGCTGGTGCGCCTCGGCACCGAGCGGGCGGTGGTCCGGGCCAACGTGGTCGCCCAGGGCGGCCGGAACACCCTGGTGGAGCTGGAGATCACCCCCGGCAAGGCCAACCGGGCCCGGCTGAACCGCTCCGACAACGTCCGCCCGCGCGACGTGCTGGGCGTGCTGCGCACCGTGCTGTTCGCCCCCGAGGACCTCACCCTCGTCAAGGGCGACCCGGGCGAGCGCCGTCGCTTCCTGGACGAGCTGCTGACCGCCCGCGCGCCCCGGCTGGCCGGGGTGCGCTCCGACTACGAGCGGGTGCTCAAGCAGCGCAACGCCCTGCTGAAGACCGCCGCGACGGCCCGCCGGCACGGCGGCGGCAAGGCCGCCGACCTGGCCACCCTGGAGGTCTGGGACGGCCACCTGGCGCGCACCGGGGCCGAACTGACCGCCTTCCGGATCCAGCTGGTCGCCGCCCTGCAGCCGCTGGTCGCCGAGGCCTACCGCCAGCTCGCCCCGGGCGGCGGGGAGACCGTGCTGGAGTACCGCTCCTCCTTCGAGGGCGAGCTGCCGACCAGCCGCGAACAGGCCGAGCAGCAGCTGCTGGACGCCCTGCAGGCGGCCCGGCCGCAGGAGGTCGCGCGCGGCCTGACCCTGGTCGGCCCGCACCGCGACGAACTGCTGCTGCGGCTCGGCCCGCTGCCCGCCAAGGGCTACGCCAGCCACGGCGAATCCTGGTCGTACGCGCTGGCCCTGCGGCTCGCCTCGTACGAGCTGCTGCGCTCCGAGGGCGGCGAGCCGGTGCTGATCCTGGACGACGTCTTCGCCGAGCTGGACGCCCGCCGCCGCGACCGGCTGGCCGAGCTGGTGGCCGGCGGCGAGCAGGTGCTGGTCACCGCTGCGGTCGCGGAGGACGTCCCGAAGGCGCTCAGCGGCGCCCGGTACGCCGTCGCGGACGGCACCGTGACCCGGCTCACCGCGTGAGTCCCGGCGAGCCCGTACCCTGGACCGCTCGTCGGTGCAGTTGTCCACAGCCTGGGGATGGAGCGTGATGTCGGAGGGTTCGGAGCTTTCGGGTGTGGACCTGGCCCGGGTGGCGTTGCGCGCCGCCAAGGAGCAGGCCCGGCAGCGCGGCGAGCAGGTCCGCGAGCGCCGGGAGGCCAAGCGGACCGGACTGCGCAGCGGCGCCCGCGCGGACGGCCGCGACCCGGTGCCGCTGGGTGCCGCGCTGAACCGGCTGATCACCGAACGGGGCTGGGAGGCGCCGGCCGCGGTGGGCGGCGTGATGGGCCGCTGGTCGCAGATCGTGGGGCCGGACATCGCTGCGCACTGTGAACCCAAGTCGTACGCGGAGTCCGAGGCGGTGCTCACCGTGCAGTGCGACTCCACCGCGTGGGCCACTCAACTCCGGCTGCTGGCACGCCAGTTGGTGGCCCGGCTGAATCACGAGCTGGGGCACGGCACGGTCCGGGTGATCAAGGTACTGGGCCCGGACGCCCCGGTCCGCGGTTACGGGCGGTTGCGGGCGCCCGGCAGCAAGGGCCCCGGGGACACCTGGGGCTGAGCCCGGCGGAGCGGATCGGGGCCCTCCGGAATCGCTGACGGCCCGTCCAGGCGCTCTGAGCCCCCCTGCCGAGTATCGGGACTCGTCCCGAGGGGATTCAGGGCGGCACATCTGCCCTCAGGGGCTGCCAAACGCCCCTCTCTGTCAGTCGTACCGGTAGACTGAAGCGCAAACACCGTTGCGTGGAGCAACAGAGTCGAAACGCCGTGGTCGCACACCTGCCCAGACAAGCGGGAAGGGGCGCGGCCCCGCTGTGCCAGAGAGGGCGCTTCGTGGCCGATTCCGGCAACCCCAGCCAGACCCCAGACCCGTCCGACAACAAGGCGTACGACGCCAGCGCGATCCAGGTGCTGGAGGGACTCGACGCCGTCCGCAAGCGCCCCGGCATGTACATCGGCTCGACCGGTGAGCGCGGCCTGCACCACCTGGTCTACGAGATCGTCGACAACTCCGTCGACGAGGCGCTGGCCGGCCACGCCGACACCATCGACGTGACGATCCTGTCCGACGGCGGCGTGCGGGTGGTGGACAACGGCCGAGGCATCCCGGTGGGCATCATGCCCGGCCAGGACAAGCCGGCCGTCGAGGTCGTCCTGACCGTGCTGCACGCGGGCGGCAAGTTCGGCGGCGGCGGCTACGCGGTCTCCGGCGGTCTGCACGGCGTCGGCATCTCCGTGGTGAACGCGCTCTCCAACCGCCTCGCGGTGGACATCCTCACCGACGGCGCCCGCTGGACCCAGGAGTACAAGGCCGGTGCCCCGACCGCCCCGCTGGCCAAGCACGAGGCCACCGAGGAGACCGGCACCACCGTCACCTTCTGGGCCGACCCGGACATCTTCGAGACCACCGTCTACTCCTTCGAGACGCTCTCCCGCCGCTTCCAGGAGATGGCCTTCCTCAACAAGGGCCTGACCATCTCGCTGACCGACGAGCGCGCCGAGCACGCCGACGAGGAGGGCAAGCCGCTCGCCGTCACGTACAAGTACGACGGCGGCATCGCCGACTTCGTCGCGCACCTCAACTCCCGCAAGGGCGAGGCGGTCCACCCCTCGGTGATCGACTTCGAGGCGGAGGACAAGGACAAGCGGATCTCCGCCGAGATCGCGATGCAGTGGAACTCCTCCTACACGGAGGGCGTGTACTCGTTCGCGAACACCATCCACACCCACGGCGGCGGCACCCACGAGGAGGGCTTCCGTGCCGCGCTGACCGGTCTGATGAACCGGTACGCGCGCGACAAGAAGCTGCTCCGCGACAAGGACGACAACCTCTCCGGCGAGGACATCCGCGAGGGCCTGACCGCGATCATCTCGGTCAAGCTCGGCGAGCCGCAGTTCGAGGGCCAGACCAAGGACAAGCTCGGCAACACCGAGGCCAAGACCTTCGTGCAGAAGGTGGTCAACGAGCACCTGGCCGACTGGCTGGACCGCAACCCCAACGAGGCCGCGGACATCGTCCGCAAGTCCATCCAGGCCGCCAGCGCCCGGGTCGCCGCCCGCAAGGCCCGCGACCTGACCCGCCGCAAGGGCCTGCTGGAGTCCGCCTCGCTGCCCGGCAAGCTCTCGGACTGCCAGTCCAAGGACCCGGCCGAGTGCGAGATCTTCATCGTCGAGGGTGACTCGGCCGGCGGCTCCGCCAAGCAGGGCCGCGACCCGCGCACCCAGGCCATCCTCCCGATCCGCGGCAAGATCCTGAACGTCGAGAAGGCCCGGATCGACAAGGTGCTGCAGAACACCGAGGTCCAGGCGCTGATCTCGGCCTTCGGCTGCGGCATCCAGGAGGACTACGACGCCGAGAAGCTCCGCTATCACAAGATCGTGCTGATGGCCGACGCCGACGTCGACGGACAGCACATCCGCACCCTGCTGCTGACCCTGCTGTTCCGCTTCATGCGCCCGCTGGTCGAGGCCGGGTACGTCTACCTGGCGATGCCCCCGCTGTACAAGATCAAGTGGGGCCGGGACGAGTTCGAGTACGCCTACTCCGACCGCGAGCGCGACGCGCTGATCGCGGCCGGCGTCGAGGCCGGCCGCCGGCTCCCCAAGGACGACGCCATCCAGCGCTTCAAGGGCCTCGGCGAGATGAACGCCGAGGAGCTGCGCGTCACCACCATGGACGCCGCCCACCGCCTGCTGCTCCAGGTCACCCTGGAGGACGCCGCCCGTGCCGACGACCTGTTCTCCGTCCTGATGGGCGAGGACGTCGAGGCCCGCCGCTCCTTCATCCAGCGCAACGCGAAGGACGTCCGCTTCCTGGACGTCTGACGTCCGCCAAGGATCGTTGAAAGGAAACTGACCACCAGTGGTCGACGACAACCGTCCGGACGGCGGCGAGCAGCCCGAGGACAGCACCACCCCTGCCCAGAGCGGACACCGGGTCGAGCTCATCGAGCTCGAGACCGAGATGCAGCGCTCCTACCTCGACTACGCGATGAGCGTCATCGTGTCGCGCGCCCTGCCCGAGGTCCGCGACGGCCTCAAGCCGGTGCACCGCCGCGTGCTCTACGCGATGTACGACGGCGGCTACCGGCCCGAGAAGGGCTACTACAAGTGCGCCCGCGTGGTCGGCGACGTGATGGGTAACTACCACCCGCACGGCGACACCTCGATCTACGACACCCTGGTCCGCCTCGCGCAGACCTGGTCGATGCGGATGCCGCTGGTCGACGGCAACGGCAACTTCGGCTCCCCGGGCAACGACCCGGCCGCGGCGATGCGCTACACCGAGTGCAAGATGATGCCGCTGGCGATGGAGATGATGCGCGACATCGACGAGGAGACCGTCGATTTCGCCGCCAACTACGACGGCCGCCAGCAGGAACCCACCGTCCTGCCCGCACGCATCCCCAACCTGCTGGTCAACGGCGCCACCGGCATCGCGGTCGGCATGGCCACCAACATCCCGCCGCACAACCTGCGCGAGGTCGCCTCCGGAGCGCTCTGGGCGCTGGAGCACCCCGAGGCCTCCAACGAGGAGCTGCTGGAAGCCCTGATCGAGCGGATCAAGGCCCCCGACTTCCCGACCGGCGCGCTGATCGTCGGCCGCCGCGGCATCGAGGACGCCTACCGCACCGGCCGCGGCTCGATCACCATGCGCGCGGTGGTCGAGGTCGAGGAGATCCAGGGCCGCCAGTGCCTGGTGATCACCGAGCTGCCGTTCCAGGTCAACCCGGACAACCTCGCCCTGAAGATCGCCGACCTGGTCAAGGACGGCCGGATCGCCGGCATCGCCGACGTCCGCGACGAGTCCTCCTCGCGCACCGGCCAGCGCCTGGTCATCGTGCTCAAGCGGGACGCGGTCGCCAAGGTCGTGCTCAACAACCTGTACAAGCACACCGACCTGCAGACCAACTTCGGCGCCAACATGCTGGCCCTGGTCGACGGCGTGCCGCGCACCCTCTCGCTGGACGCCTTCATCCGGCACTGGGTCGCCCACCAGATCGAGGTCATCGTCCGCCGGACCACCTTCCGGCTGCGCAAGGCCGAGGAGCGCGCCCACATCCTGCGCGCGCTGCTCAAGGCACTCGACCAGATCGACGCGGTGATCGCGCTGATCCGCGCCTCGGAGAGCGCCGACGCCGCCCGCACCGGCCTGATGCAGCTGCTGGAGATCGACGAACTCCAGGCCAACGCCATCCTCGAGATGCAGCTGCGCCGCCTGGCCGCCCTGGAGAGCGCCCGCATCCTCAGCGAGCACGACGAGCTCCAGGCCAAGATCAACGAGTACAACGCGATCCTCGCCTCGCCCGCCCGGCAGCGCGAGATCGTCTCCGAGGAGCTCACCGCGATCGTCGAGAAGTACGGCGACGAGCGGCGCTCCACCCTGATCCCCTCCGACGGTGACCTCTCGATCGAGGACCTCATCGCCGAAGAGGACATCGTGGTCACCATCACCCGCGGCGGCTACGTCAAGCGCACCCGCTCCGACCTCTACCGCTCGCAGAAGCGCGGCGGCAAGGGCGTGCGCGGCGCGCAGCTGAAGCAGGACGACATCGTCGACCACTTCTTCGTCACCACCACGCACAACTGGATCCTGTTCTTCACCAACAAGGGCCGGGTCTACCGCGCCAAGGGCTACGAGCTGCCCGACGCCGGGCGCGACGCCCGCGGCCAGCACGTCGCCAACCTGCTGGCCTTCCAGCCGGAGGAGCACATCACCCAGGTGATGGCGGTGCGCACCTACGAGGACAAGCCGTACCTGGTGCTCGCCACCCGCGGCGGCCTGGTCAAGAAGTCCCCGCTCAAGGACTACGACTCCCCGCGCTCCGGCGGCCTGATCGCGATCAACCTGCGCCAGGACGAGGAGGGCCGGGACGACGAGCTGATCGGCGCCGAGCTGGTCTCCGCCGACGACGACCTGCTGCTGATCTCCAAGAAGGCCCAGTCGATCCGCTTCAAGGCCACCGACGAGGCACTGCGCCCGATGAGCCGGGCCACCTCCGGCGTCAAGGGCATGTCGTTCCGCGAGGACGACGAACTGCTCTCGATGAACGTGGTCCGCCCGGGGACGTACGTCTTCACCGCCACCGACGGCGGTTACGCCAAGCGGACGTCGGTCGACGAGTACCGTGTCCAGGGTCGCGGCGGATTCGGTATCAAGGCTGCGAAGATCGTCGAAGGCCGGGGCTCGCTGGTCGGCGCCCTGGTGGTCGAGGAGACCGACGAAATCATGGCCATCACGCTCTCCGGAGGAGTGATCCGGACCAGGGTTTCCGAGGTTCGTGAAACCGGACGTGACACCATGGGCGTCCAACTGATCAACCTCGGAAAGCGCGACGCGGTGGTGGGCATGGCCCGCAACGCGGAAGCCGACGAGGAGGAGGGCGCGGAGCTCGACGCCGAGGCGACCGAGACCGCGACCGCCACCGAGCACGAGGCGGACGGCACGCCCGACCAGGGCTGACGCACGACCGCGACCGTGGTGCCCGTCCCGCTTCCGGCGGGGCGGGCATCGCGGGTTGACCGCAGGCCAACCGGGCAGGCGGAGCGAGCACAACACGGACCAGGCGGTTCGATCGGCCTGGCGGACGGTTCGGGAGGACCACGGTGAGCGGAGCCACGGGTGCTGGAGGTGCCACGGGCGGTCTGTCGGGCGGACCGGGCGGGACACCGTACGGTGCGCCGCAGCGCCCCGAGAACCCCGCCACGTCCACCTCGGTGATGCCGCAGGCCGGCCAGCCCGGCTACAGCGGCCAGAACCCGCCGGCCCCCAGCGGCCCGCCCGGCTTCTCCCAGCCCACCACGTACGCCAAGGGCCAGAACACGCCGGCGCGCGGCACCCGCACCGGCGGCCCGGGCCCGCAGGGCGGCGCCCCCGGCGCCCCGCGCCCCGCACAGGGCACCGGTGGTGGCGGTGGCGGCGGCGGCGGCGGCACCGGCCGGGTCCGCAAGGCCCGGCTGCGGATCACCAAGGCCGACCCGTGGTCGGTCATGAAGGTCAGCTTCGTGCTCTCGCTGGCCGTCGGCATCATCGTCATCGTCGCCTCCGCGGTGCTCTGGATGACCCTGGACGGCCTCGGCGTCTTCGACTCCCTGACCAGCACCCTCAAGGACGTCACCGGCACCGACAGCTCCGGCGCGTTCAACCTGATGGACTACATCGGGTTCGGCAAGGTCATGCTGTTCACCACCCTGATCGCGGTGGTCGACGTGGTCCTGATGACCGCGCTGTCCACCCTCGCCGCGTTCATCTACAACACCGCGGCCGGCTTCACCGGCGGCGTCGAACTCACCCTCGCCGAAGAGGACTGACCCAGCGTCAGATCACGGAATTCCCCGGGCCCCGAAGGCTGTTGAAGCCTTCGGGGCCCGTCGCCGTCTCCGGCGGCAATCGGGTGACCGGGCGGCGCGCCGGGATCGGCCGCACCGCAGCCGCGTGGACAAATGACATACACGAACGAGCACGGGGCCCACCGGCCGCGACAGCGGACACCGGGCGGCCCGGACGGGTACGGCCGGTCGAGAGGTCCGTGATGGCGGAGAACGCACAGCAACTGGTCCGAGCACTCGAAGGCCTGATCGGCCGTCGGCTCCCACTGCGAGTACGCACCTGGGACGGCTCCCAGGCCGGCCCGCCGGGCGCCCCCACCATCGTCCTGCGCAACCGCCGCGCCCTGCGCCGCCTGATCTGCGCCCCCGGCGAGCTCGGCCTGGCCCGCGCCTACGTGGCCGGCGACCTCGAACTCGACCCCGGCACCGACCTCTACGAGGTGCTGGACGCCGTCGCCGCGTTCGCCGAGGACCCGGACATCCGCGCCCTGCGGCTCGGCCCGCGCCACTTCCTCGGCGCCCCCGGCCGCCGCCTGCTCGCCGCCGCCCTGCGCCTCGGCGCGCTCGGCCCGGTGCCCGCACCCCCGCCCGAGGAGGTCCGGAGCCGCCGCGGCAGCCTGCACAGCCGCCGCCGCGACCGCGCCGCGATCAGCCACCACTACGACGTCGGCAATGACTTCTACGGGCTCGTGCTGGGCCCCACCATGGTCTACTCGTGCGCCTACTGGACCCCCGACTCCAAGAGCCTGGAGGACGCCCAGGAGGCCAAGCTCGACCTGATCTGCCGCAAGCTCGGCCTGCGCCCCGGCATGCGACTGCTGGACGTCGGCTGCGGCTGGGGCTCCCTGGTGCTGCACGCGGCCCGCCACTACGGCGTCCAGGCGGTCGGAGTGTCCATCTCCACCGAGCAGGTCGCGCTGGCCCGTCAGCGGGTCGCCGAGGCCGGCCTGGCCGACCGGATCGAGATCCGGCTCCAGGACTACCGGGAGATCCCCGACGGGCCCTTCGACGCCATCTCCAGCGTCGGCATGGCCGAACACGTCGGCTCGGCCCAGTACCTGGTCTACGCCCGCCACCTGTACGACCTGCTCGCCCCCGGCGGCCGCCTGCTCAACCACCAGATCGCCCGCCGCCCGCTGGACCCAGGCGAGAAGTACCGGCTCTCCCCCTTCATCGACCGCTACGTCTTCCCCGACGGCGAGCTCTCCCCCGTCGGCGCCACCGTCACCCGCCTGGAGGAAGCCGGCTTCGAGGTCCGCGACGTCGAGGCCCTCCGCGAGCACTACGGCCGCACCCTCCGCGAATGGGTCGCCAACCTGGAGGCTCACTGGCCCGACGCCGCCGCCCTCGCCGGCCGCGGCCGAGCGCGGGTCTGGCGTCTCTACATGTCCGCCTGCGCCCTCGCCTTCGAGCAGAACCGCATCGGCATCAACCAGGTCCTCGCCGTCCGCCCCACCCCCGCGGGCGCCTCCCGCCTCCCCGCCACCCGCGCCCAGTGGCTCGCCGAGGCCACTGAGCAGCACCGTCCGACGGGGGCCGCGGATACGGATTTGGGAGATCAGCCATCGGTCCGCTAATCTTTGAGTGCGGCAAGGGCCTATAGCTCAGACGGTTAGAGCGCTTCCCTGATAAGGAAGAGGCCACAGGTTCAAGTCCTGTTAGGCCCACCGGCGCGAAGGCCCCGATCACCTGGTGATCGGGGCCTTCGACATTTTCCCCGTAACCTCCGGCCGCGACGGCTCGTTGAGCCCGGTGCGCAGAGGCGAAACACAGGGTGAGCTGACTCGAAACTGATGTGAAGTCGGGGATAGCCGGGCGACAGCCCCGGTCATTGGGTGACGTGGGACACAACGCGACCTCTGCTCCGGCCGGCGGATGACCGGCCCCGCCCGCCCCGGGCACCCGGGCGGTTCCCCCGTCACGTCTTCTTTCACCCTGTGAGGCATCCCCATGTCCATGGAAGCCGCCCTGCTCGAATCCAGGACGCTCCGAAGCGGCCTGTGCGAGCGCACCGAAGTCCTCGACGAGGTCAAGGCCCTCGTCCTGCTGCCCGACGGGCTGCACGTCACCACGCGGATGGTCGCCGACTACTTCGGGGTCGGCGAGAACGTGATCCGGTCGGTGCTCCGGCGTCACCGCCGGGAGTTGGAGAGCAACGGGTACACCGTCCTCAAGCCTGTGGACAAGCCCGGGATCCAGAAGTGCAATATGCGCTTCTGGCAGGTCAGCGGCCCGGAGAGCGGTCAGCCGCAGGCGGGGGCGGGCGATCTGTCCGCGCAGCCTGTGGACAACCCCGCGAACCAGAGTGACGAGGTGTCACTCTGGCAGGTCAGCGGCCCGGAGAGCGGTCAGCCGCAGGCGGGGGCGGGCGATCTGCCCGCGCAGCAAGTGGTCAGCCGCCCCCAGGGCGGTGGGAACGGTGTCGCCCTGTACTCCCGCCGGGCGGTGCTGAACGTCGCGATGCTGCTGCGGGACAGCGAGGTTGCCCGCCAGGTCCGCAGCCGACTGCTCGACATGATCGAGAGCGCGGCCCGTCCGGCGGCCGAGCCGCCGGGCGTCCACATGTTCCGGGCGCGGCCGTGGAAGCGGTGGAGCGAGCTGCGGTGGGACGAGGAGGAGGCGGTGCGGCGGGATCCGGCCGTGGCGGCGTGGCGGCGGCGGATCGACGGGCTGGAGCCGTTCGAGGAGTGCCTGCCCGCCGTGCCGCCGGCGGGGGAGGAGCCGGAGGACCTGCCGGGTGTGGTCGCCGAGCTGGCCGAGGCGCTCGGGTCGGTGGACCGGCGGTTGGAGGCGCAGGGCGTGGTGATCTCCGCGATCAGTGTGCGGATCGCCCGGCAGGAGTCGCGGCTGGACGCCCACGGAGGCCGGCTGGACGCGCTGAGCGAGGACGTCCGGGCGATCCGGCGGGATGTCGCGCTGATGCGCAGGCGTCGCCGCGGATAGTTGCCGGGGTGTTCGAAGGGCCCGTCGGCGGTGCGGAACCGACGGCGGGTCCGACTCGTCGGTATTCGGGGAAGGCAGTGGGCTCGCAGTCCGATGACCGTACTGGTAGGGAAGCGTCAAAGGCGCTTGCAGATCGGCCGGTTGACGGTGGCGGGGGCCGCTTCTGAACCGGTTACCGGTGTGTATCATCGGCCCCAGGGCGGTCTTCAGCCTGACCGCTGGTTCGTGCCCTTACATCCAAGTAAGCAAGAAGGACGAGGTCCCGCGGTGAAGAAGCTTCTCCTGGTCGCCCTGGTCGCCCTCGGCGGCTTCTTTGTCTACCGTCAGGTCCAGGCGGACCGCGCCGAGCAGGACCTGTGGACCGAGGCGACCGACCCGGTTCCGGCCGGCCGCTGAGCTGACGCACGAGTCTTCCTCGGACCGGCCTGCGGAGTACAGGCCGGGGCCGGTCCGAAACCCGCGTGGGGCGCTGCCCGGGAGCGGGTAGGCTAGTGCCCGTTGCTCGGGGCCTTAGCTCAGTTGGTAGAGCGCTGTCTTTGCATGGCAGATGTCAGGGGTTCGACTCCCCTAGGCTCCACAGTCGTTGAACGGCCCCCGACCTGGGGAAACAGGTCGGGGGCCGTTTGCGTGCCCGGAACCTTCCCGCACAGATTCCCGCACCGACCTGTGCTGCGGGCGTACGCTAATGCAATGGCCCACATTCGCGTTCGAGAACGCAAAGACGGCAGTCGCGTTTACACGGTCACATGGCGTAGCGATGGGAGGGGGAGCAAGGAGCAGGGGGAGCCCTTCGCCGACGAGAAGTCAGCCGAGCGCTTCAAGGACTTGGTCAACGGACACGGCCAGCAGTGGCCGCCCGGATGGGTACCGGGCAGGGGATTCGTCGAGCCGGATCCGGACCCGGAGCCGGCCGCCGAGATCGACCCGGCCCACTGGTTCGAGCCGTACGCGATGAAGCACATCGACAACCTCACCGGTGTCGAGGGCGGCACCAAGCGGAAGTACCGGCGCCTGGTCGAGCAGAACATGGTGCCGTGGTTCCGTGACCACGCCGTGGTGGATGGCCCGTACGCCATCCGCAGCGAGCATGTGAAGCAGTGGGTCAACGACATGGCCGACGGTGTACCCGCGCCCCACGACCCGCCCGAGAAGAAGCGGCGAAAGTTCGCGGCCAAGACCATTCGCAACCAGCACGGTCTGCTGTCTGCGATCCTCGCGGCGGCCGCCTCCGGCGAGAACCCGCTTCGCAGCGTGAACCCGTGTCTCGAGACCAACCTTCCCCGGGCGGACGACTCGGATGAGGAGGTCGCCACCTTCCTCGAACACTGGGAGGCCGGCCTGATCCTCAGGCATCTCGCGCCGGACGCCGTTGACCTGGCCCAGGTGCTGCTGTCCACGGGCCTGCGGTGGGGAGAGGCCACTGCCCTGCAGGTGCGCGACCTGGTCAGGATCAACGGTCGTCCGGCGATACGGATTTCGCGGGCCTGGAAAGAAGCCGAGGACGGCGGGCGCGAGATCGGGCCGCCGAAGAGCAAGAAGAGCCGGCGAACCTTGGTTCTGGCCCCGTTGGAGGCAGCCATCCTGCAGCGGGCTGCCCGAGGCAAGAAGCAGACCGACATCCTCTTCCCGGCCCCGGAGGGAGCGGCCTGGCAGGCTGGGACGTTCCGGCGGCTGCGCTGGCTGCCTGCAGTGGAGGCGGCCCAGGCCGAGGGGCTGACCAAGGCGCCGCGGATCCATGACCTTCGGCACACTCACGCGTCGTGGCTGATCTACCGGGGGATCCCGCTGCCGGCCATCTCGGCGCGCCTCGGCCACGAGAGCATCCAGACCACGGTCGACCGGTACGGCCACCTGCTCATCATCATGGACGACGACCTGGTCTCCGCCGTCGCTTGGTCGATGGAGTTCGCGCTGAAGGTCGAGATCCCCGACGATGTCCGCCAGGCGGCCGCCTTGCTCGAGGTGCCGGTCCGGGCCTGAAAAACGCCGTCGGGCCCCTGCGTGGCGGGGGCCCGACGGCGAGTTTCACAGTGTTGCGGGGACGGGCGGCGACAACCCCGCCCGGCCTTCGATGATGATCCGGGGAACCAGCGGAGCGAGCACCTCGAGCGCGGTGTCGGCGTCCAGTTGGTGGGCAGTCACCCACGCGTCGATGAGCGACGCGGCAGCTGCCACGTCTCTCTCGGCGTACACCTGGTGATCGGCGATCAACACCAGGCTGTCGCCGATCAGGGCCAGGACGGACGGAGCACCGTCGTCCAGCCGATCCGTGATGTACCTGACACTTCGTGGGCCCAAGTCAACCCCCTGTCTCGGCATATGCCGCGTCCCGCGAGGCCGAATCGAACGTACACCCGATGAGTGGCCGGAAACAGGAGGTTGTCGATCCGCATCAAAGATGTTTGGGATTAAACATCCCTTGGCTCGCTTTTTGCATCGCTCTGGGCGATCAGTGCCTCAAGGACCGCCCGAATCCTGGGCAGTTCATGCGGGTTCACCTCAGCGAGGTGGCTCACGATCGCGCGGGCGTCCGGGGGGAGATCGCTCAGCTCACTGCTCGTGTACTCCAGAAACTGCTCTGCGGCGGCCGCCTGTACTTGGGTGCGCGGCAGTCTGAGGCCGACGGCAAGGGCCCTGAGGGTGTGAGGTTCTGGGGCCCGGTTGACCTTCCCCTTCGCGAGGTCGTTCAGCCAACTGAGGCCCGGGCCGTTGCCCGTCTCTGGGTCGATGGACTGTTTTGCGATCTCTCGGAAGGTGGTACCGCCGGCCAGCGCCTCATTGAGGATGTCCGTCAAGGGCGTCGGGCGAGGATCTCCCCCGCTCGTGCTGTTGGCCATCGCCGTCTCCTTCGCGCGCTTCCCCCTCGGTCGGAGGGGTACTCGGGCGCGAACGACGCGCCCGCGTTCGCGAACGAGGCTACAGGTGCCGGGATCGGCGCGCTTCATGCTGCCCGACAAGTTCACGCCATCTTGAGCGCGAGATGAGGTTCCGCTGAGGTTGTTCTCGATTGGGAACAACGGCATGGCGTTCTGAAACGAGAACGCGTATGGTTCATTCCGGAACACCGAGGCGCATTCAGCGGCTCGGAGCAGCAAGGAGTGACCCATGACCCTCGCCCTCGCCCGGCCCGCGCCGGCCGCCCTCGCGGAACTGCACATGCCCGTCCCCCCGCTCCCCGGTGGCGTCCCGTACCTCACGTACAAGGGGCTCGCCGAGTACCTCGGCATCAACGAGCTCTGGCTGCGCCGCCACATCAAGCGCCTGCCTCACGAGAAGTACGGGCGAGAGGTCCGGTTCAGCGCCGCAAACGTCGCTGCGATCCGCGCGATGCACAGCCACGCCCCGCTGCCCGCTGAATCGGGCGAGGCGCCGCTCATCCCGCTGGCGACCGGCCGCACCCGCCGGGCGTGATCGCGGTGGCGAACCAGAAGCCGGAGTCCCCGCTCCTCCTGGTCCGGATCGTCGGAGCCCCCGTACCGGCCGCCGCGGCGATCGCCGCGCTCCGCAGCAGCGGCAGCTTCACGATCGCTCGTGTCTCCCGCCCGCTGCCGGCTGGGCGTGACGGCGAGATCCGCCAGTACGTACGGCTCCGCCCGCGCACCGGCCAGTAACGACAAGGGCCGTCCCGGGGTCCAGCCCGGAACGGCCAGCCCTACCCACGCCAACAGTCAGGAGTAGGACATGAATCAGCCTACCGGCGCTCTGCAGCGCCAGGCCCGAGCCCTTCGAGTCGTGGCACGGCTCACTGCGGCTGCCCTCGTCACCACCGACCCGGCCGCTCCGGCCCCGCGCTGGGAGTTCCCGGACGCCGGGGACACCGCCGCCCGCGCCACCTTCGACGGCCCGGCCGGCCTGGTGGGACTCAACGCCTGGCGGGAGATGCTCGGTGACGCTGCCAAACTCAACTCGCGCCGTACCCCGACCGGGATGGCCTGGGCGCTGACGGTGCGACAGGACGGCGTGACCGTCGTGCTGTGCGCCGCCGCCGCGTTCACCCGTCCCGTTCCCGCCACCTCCGTTGCTCCGGCCCGACTGGCGGTAACGGCATGAGCCACCGCACCTACGGAGAGCTGTTCCAGCAGTACACCAGCGCTACGCCCGAGATCGGGGTCGACGCGCTCGCAGCGATCCACGCATTGGACCTCGACACGATCGTGCCGATCGCCAAGGGCTGGCCGACGGACTGGCGGCTGCACGCCGAGCTGCTGCTGCACGCCGCTGGCGAGGTGCTCCGCGGCCTGGTGGCCGAGGTGGTGATCCTCGACCGTGAACTTGCCAAGACTGAGGCCGAGTTGGAGCGCTCGAAGATCGCCGCCCGTGTGGCCACCGAAGCGGCGACCGAGGCCGTTCAGGCCGCTGAGGCCCGATTCCCCATGCACAGGCCGGACAGCCCGCCGATCGCGTCTGCTGCTCGGGTCGCGTACCAGGCGGCGCTCGCCCTCACCCCGGCACCCGTGACGATCTCGCTCGACGCCTACGAGAACACCCCGTCGGTCCACTTGTTCGGGGCCAGTGCCGTCACACAGTGGGCCGACCAGCTCGGCAGGCCTGTAGTCGTCGAGGAGACCGAGCGGGACGGTTCCACCCGGATCAAGGCCACCATCGAGGTGGACGGCGTCAGGGTGGAGATGTTCGGTACCGGCTCGCGGCCGGCCGCCGCCCCCGAGCTGGAGTCGACCCAGTGACCGTCGACCGCACCCACGCCGCCGAGCTGGTCATCCGGGCGATGCTCTTCCGCGACCCTCGCCCGGCCAGCATCGCCCAGGCCCTCGCCGACGCCGGCCTGCTCCGCAGCCCGCTGGCCACCGTGTACCGCGCCCTCTACGACACCGACAGCCTCGGCCTGCACACCACGGCAGGAGCGGCCGCCCATGTCTGCGAGGAGGCTGCTGCCCAGGACTGGCCCGACGCGCGGCTCACCTGGTCCCCGGTCGTAGAGGACGAGCCGGAGGGGCTGATGGCCATGTACGCGGGCGACACCCCGACCGAGTACTACACCGAGCCGCTGCTGGTCCACGACTCGACCGGCGGTGCGCGGTGAGGACGCGCCCGCACTTCACCTCGCCCGGCGCGACCGCGGCGCAGAAGGCATGGAACGAGGGTAAGACCGGCACGCCGAAGCCGCGCCCGGCGATCCCGCTCACCGAGTGCTGCCCCGTTGACGGGTGCGGCGCGACCATGTCCCCGCCGCCCGCCGCCGTCACCGGCTGGACCTACGCCGAGGTGGCCGGGTCGACCGATCCGGGGCGCTGGTGGTGCTCCGGATCCTGCGCCGCTGTCGGCATCGCCCGCGCCGAGCTGCTGGTGGTGGCCCCGTGACGCTCATCCTGCTGCTCATCGTCCTGCAGGTCCTGGCCCTCGCCGGCCTGCTCGTGCTGTGGGTGGACGACCTCCTCTACGAGATGCGCACCGACCGTCCGGGCTACCACCGCCGCGTCTACGCGGTGACCGTCCGGCAGTGACCGCCGCGCCCGGGCCGGTGCCGTTCTTCGGCCTACGAGTCGTGTTCGGCTCCGGCCCGTGGCCCCGGGCCGGCCAGTCCTACATCCCCCCGACCGCCGACTACGCCTGCCCCTGTGGCTGGACCGACGCCGCGTACGGCCCCGCCGCCGTCGCCCGGTTCGCGCACCGCGAGCACGGCGTAGCGGCCCAGCACAGCCAGCACTGCCAGCTCCGCACCGAAAGGCACCCCGCCCCATGAGCACGACCACCCTCCGCATCGACACCACCACCGGCGAGCTGATGCCCGACCAGGTCCCGGTGCCGTTCGGCCAGTTCCTCGACCAGCACATGAACGGGCGCGTCCACGACGACGCCACCGCCGAGCTGCACCAGCTCATCGCCGCCGTCACCGCGCACTGCAAGAAGGGGACGTTGGCCGTGCTGGTCACCGTCGAGCCGTCCCGCGGCAACGTGGACGGGAACCCCATCAGCATCGCGATCACCACCGTGCTGAAGGCGCCGAAGGGGATCACGCCCAGCGCCCCGTACTACGTGGATGCCGAGGGCAACCCGTCGAAGCACGACCCGCGGGTGGACCTCCGCCAGCCCGCGCTGTTCGGGGGAGAGCGATGAACGGCCCGGACCACTACGAGATGGGCGCTGCACTGGCGGTCCGTGCCGAGCGGCTCGCTGCGGACTTCCCCGCCGAGGCACTGGCCGTGGCCACCACCGCCACCGCGCACGCCACTCTGGCGCTCGCCGCCGCGGTCGGTATCTCCGCCGGCTACCCCGGCGGCCTCCTCCCCATCACCGACTTCTACCGGTGGTCCGAGGTCGCCAGCGTGCTGCGGGCGCCCGACCTCGACGTCCGAGGTCCGCGCGGCCACGTCCGGCTGGCAGACCCGTTCCCCGTGCTGGTCGCCGCGCTGCGCGCCTACGCCGACGAGCACCCGCTCGCCGCCGAGTTCACCGACGTGGAGCGCCGCGACCGGATCGCCGAGCACCTGGCCGCCGCGCTGCTCGCCGACCGCACCGACGGCGCCCCGTACGTCCCGCCCCAGCCCGACGGCCCCAGCCAGCCGTAGGCCCCACACAGCGGTGGGGCCCAAAGCACAGCGAGCCCGGGCCCCACCGCACCAACACCATCCGAGGGAGCACCATGCCGCGGCCCGCTGCCGCTGCCGCCCTGCCCGACCCCGCCGGGCAGCCCCCGGCCGAGCACGTCACCCGCTTCCCCGCCCGCTGGCTCGGCGTCGAGACCGTCACCGGGGACACCCTGCGCGCGGTCACGCTCGTGGGTGACTACGCCCGGATGCGTGACGGCTACTGCTGGGCCGCGGACCCCACCCTGGCCGCTGTCCTCCGCCTCCACCCCCGCACCGTCGCCGCCGCGCTGCGCACCGCCGAGGAGGCCGGCCTCGTCCAGGCCGAGCGCCGCCCGGGCGGCACCTCAGCCCGCACCATAACCCCGGCCGCCGAGGACGAGCTGATGGTCTGCATCAGCGCCGCTGCCCGCAACACCCTCGGCGGCAGCCAGTTCGTCACCTACTGCGCGCTGGCCGTCCGCCAGCACCTCGATGACCGCACCTCGATGCGCCGCATCTCGGCGATGTGCGGCATCTCAGAGGCCACCGCCCGGACTGCCGTCGCCGAGCTGGTCGCCACCGGCTGGATCAGCCGCACCGACTCCGCCGGCGCCGCCGCCCACTACACCGCCCACCCCGCCCCGATCGCCGGCATCCCCACCCAGCTCGCCCTGTTCGCCAAACTGCGCCGGACCGCCGTCGACCGCCGCGAGCAGCCCGCCGCTACCGCCCCAGCGGAGTGCGACGGCCAGCTCTCCTTCGACTTCACCCCTCCCAACTCGGCTCCCACCACCCCTCCCAACTCGGCTCCCACCACCCCTCCCAACTCGGCTCCCCAAACAGGCTCCCTACAACAAGATCCCTCCAACAGGCCTGCCGCCGTGGGCGGTTGCGGTTCCGGCGCAGCCGAAACCACCTCACCGCGCGACACGGGCGCGCGCCCGGGTACCCGCGCGACGTCCGCCCGGGCTGGGCGCCCGTCGGCTTCGCCGGCACCGACTACCACCCTGCCCCCACTCCTCATCACCCCCCAGATCCGCCGCGTCCTGGCCGAGCTCCCCGACGCCCTCATCGACCGGATGAGCCGCTGGGAGCAGCGGGAGGCCGCCCGCGCCATTGGTGCCGCGATCCACGAGGCCGACGGCAACGTCGTCCGGGTCGCCGACCGTGTGCAGCGTCGCTGGGCATTCGCCACGCCGGACGCCATCCGCTCGTCGTACGGCTGGCTCACCCGGGTCGGCTTGGCCCGCCGCGGCTGCGACCGGCCGTCCTGCGAGGCGGGCTGGGACTTCGTGCACCGCGCCGACTGCATCGCCTGCGGCTACCTGGCCGAGGGCACCCGGGCCCGCGCCGCCGCCCGCCGCCACCCAGCCCCGGCAGCAGCTACGACGCCCGCCCCGCCCGCCGGACACCCGCCCGTCATCCCCCGGCCGTCCCGGCCCCGGTACTGCCCGACCCACCCGTCCGTCGCCGTGCCGTGCGCGATGTGCGCCGCGCCGGCCGCCTCGGAACCCGTTCCGGACGCCGCCGCCCGGGCCCGCGCCCTGGCCACCGCCCGGACCGCCCGTGCCGCCTACCGCGGCACTACCGTCCCGACCCCCGCCGCCGCCTGAAAGGACCGCCTGATGCCTCCCAGCCGCGCCGCCCTCGCCGTCAAGCACGCGCGAGTCCGTGAACTCGCCGCCAAGAACGTCCCCACCGCCGTCATCGCCCGCACCCTCGGCATGGACCGCCGCGAGGTCCGCAAGGTCCGTAACGCGGCCGACCTGCCCGCCCCGCCCCGCGGCTACGAGCGACAGCCCCTCACCCTTGAGGAGAAGTGGGCCGAGCGGACCCGTCCGCTCGCCGACGGCCACCTCGAATGGACTGGTGAGCGCCAGAACGCCAGCCGGACCCCCGTCCTGCGCTATCGCGGCCGCTCGTACAGCCCGGCCGCGATCGCGTTCCGCATGCAGCACGGCGTCGCTCCGGTCGGCCAGGCGTTCAGCGGCTGCGGCACCCGCCACTGCGTCGCCCCTGCCCATGTTGACGACACCGCTCGCCGGATCCGGGACCGCAACGCGCTGCGGGTCGTACTCGGTACCGCCGCCCGGCCCGCCGTCTGCCGCCGCGCCGGCCACGACCAATCCGTCCACGGACGCATCCAGCCCAACGGGGCCGCGTACTGCCAGGCGTGCAAGCGGGGCGACAAGGCCGCCGCCCGCCTCGCAGCCGGCAACAGCAGCCCCGCCGACACCCGCTGATGGCCCGCCACCCCGCCAGACCATGGAGACCAACATGACCACCAACCAGCCCACCGCCCGCCAGGAACTGCTCGACGAGCTCCTCACCGGCGAGGACCCGTCGGCACCCGAGTACCCCGACGCGCCCGCCATGTCCGCCCGCGTGCTCGGCCTTCGCGCCGCCGCCCGCATCGCCCGCGCCGTGCAGAAGGGCTGACCCATGGCCACCCCCGACGAATACGCGCCGCTCATCGCCCTCGACCCGCCCGCCGCCGGTCGTTGGACCGTCACCGCCGACAACGTGTGGGACGTCCTCGCCGAGACCGACGCGGCCGGCCTGTGGGCCGGGAAGCCCCACTTCGCCCCGGCGCCGACGGGTGCCGAGTCCAGCACGGTGGTCGACGGGATCACGCTCAGGCCGCCCAACGTGCCCGAGCGGGTCGTGGCGTACTTCGGCGACACCATCGTGCTCGCCGACGGCGTCTGGTCGGTCGAGCGCGCCGAGGCGGGTGTCCGGTGACCGCGCCCACCCCGCCCGCTGAGTGGACCACCACCACCGAATGGCCGATCCGGCTCAAGCTCGGCAGCCACCCGGTGCACGCCGCGGCGAACGTTTGGCGTAGCTGGTACGAGTGCTGGACTGCATGCGGCAAGCGGCCCGGTGAGTACCAGACCCCGATGCCGTCCGGCTGGAGCGTGACCTGCCGCGGATGCCGTACGGCGCTCGCCACCCAGGCCGAGGCGACGGGGGCGAGCCGGTGACCGCGCCCGAGCAGCCCGACCTCCGTCAGCGCATTCTCGAAGCCCTTCACGGCGTCCTGCGCGACGCCCTGAATGCCGCCCGGTGGCCCACCTCTACCGGTCTCGTGGCCATCGAGCAGACCGACGCCGCGCTGGCCGTGGTGCAGGCCGAGCTGGACGCCGCCCGTGCCGAGCGCGACCAGTACTGCGACCGCGTCGACACCCTCACCGCCGTCTGCCGGAGCAACAAGCAGGCGCACCGGATCACCGTCGGCGAAGTCGACCGGCTCACCGCTGAGCTGGCCGCCTGCGACGCCGACACCGCCCGGCTCCGCGAGGCGCACGCCGCCCTGGCCCTTCAGGCCGGCCACTACGAGCGCCGCTGGGAATCCACCGTTGCCGAGGCCCGGAGGCAGGCCCGCCGCGCCGACGCCGCCGAGCACCAGCTCTCGACCGACAACCACCTCCGTCGCAACGCCGAGGCCAACTACACCATCGCGGTGAGCCTCCGGGCCAAGGCTGATGACGTCCTCGCCTTGCACCGCCCGGTCACCCGCGGCGCCATGACGATCTGCGACGCCTGCTCCCCGAAGCGCGGCGACGGGCCGTCCCGCCACGTCCTCGTCGCCTACCCCTGCCCGACCGCCGCCGTCCTCAACGCTCCGTTCCTTCCGACCACCTGACCACCCGTCAACCCGAGGGGTCCGAAATGACCACCCAGAATGCCACCGACATCACCTACGACGATACCGAGCCCTGCGGCGAGGGCATGTGCCGCTGCGACTGCGACGAGCAGCACGGCCCGTGCGGCTGCGACTGCCCCCGCGACGACTACGGCCAGCTCCTCTACCGGGACTGACAGCCGCCCAATCACCCACCCGCCGGCCGCCCGCACCAGGCGGCCGGCCCCAACCAGAAGGAGCAGCACCGTGTACCCGGCCCTGTTCAGCACCCCCGGCATGAAGCAGTTCGCCGAAGAGGTCGACGCCGAGTGCCAGGCCCAGATCACCAAGTTCGGCGACCAGTGCCATCCCAACCTGACCGGCACCCCGATCTCACGGAACGACGCCCGCCTCCTCTTCGCCAAGTACGCCGCGAACTACCGCGACATCAACAACGGCAGCTTCGACCCGCGCGACCCGGACCGGCGCCTCGACTGGACCGGAATCCTCCTGGAGGAGGTGTACGAGGCGGTCGCCGAAGCCGACCCCGCGAAGCTCCGCGCCGAGCTGATCCAGGTCGCCGCCGTGTGCGCGGCCTGGGTGCACGACCTCGACCGCCACTGACCCCACCCGCCGGCCGCCTCGCTCGGTCGGCCGGCCCAACCCGAAGGAGCACCTCATGGGCATCCACACCAGCGCGTACCTCGCGTACGGCGCCCCCATCACCGGGGTCCGCTACGGCGACGACCTCAACGCCCCCCTCGCCACCTACAACGCGACCGTCACCTACCCCGACCCCCACCGCGACCGCGTCGGTCACCTCGCCGCCGGCAGCTACGACAACGACAAGCTCTACCTGGTCACCTACTGCGCCAACGCCGACCTCGACGACCCCGAGCGACTGACCGTCGACGACCTCAACCCGCTGCACCCGCCGCACTGGGACCGGCACCTGCATGCCGCCGCCAAGGCCTGCGGCGTGCACCTGATGAGCGCGCCCGGCTGGCTGCTGATCGCCGCCCAGAGCTGACCAACCTGCCCCGTGGCTGCCGCGCGATGCGGCGGCCACCCCACCACCAGGAGCACACCGTGACCCGCCCACTCACCAGCACCGAACACCAGCTCCTCGACCAACTCGTCCGCACCGGCCAGTCGATCGGCGTCCTCGCCGCCCGTGACCCGCGGCACGCCCGCGAGATCCGCAACACCGCCGCCCGCTGCTGCCGGGCCCTCGGCGCCCGCACGCTCGACCACGCCATCCAGGTCCACCGCACCAACCAGGAGACCCAGTGACCCCCGAACAGACCCTCACCGCTGCCGCGGCCAAGCTGCGCAGCCTCGCCACCGCCGCCCACGCCACGGCCCCCGGGCCGTGGAGCACCCGACCCAGCTACCGGCGGCCGCACCTCAGCCACCCCGAAGACGCGACCGGACGCCGGCTCGCCCACGAGGGTGCCGTCAGTACCCGAGGCGGCGCGCCCTGGATCTACACGGACGTGTCCGCGTACCTCGCCCTCATGCACCCCGCCGTCGGCCTCGCGGTTGCCTCGCTGCTCGCCGAGGAGGCCGACAGCGTCGCCCAGGACGGCGGCGTCGTCCAGAACTCCACCACGGAAGCCGCCCTCGCCATCGCCCGCGCCATCCTCGGCGAGCAGCCGTGACCCGCGAGCACGCACCGCGTCCCGGCCGCACCTGGGAGACCGCCGTCCGATCGGTCGAGCACGTGGTGGAGGAGAACCAGGCCGAGCCGCGGCCCAACCGCGAGACGCGTCGAGCAGCGGCCCGCACCAACAACGCCCGCCAGCTGTTCACCGCCGCCGACGAGTACCCGCTACCGCCGGACCGCACCACCACCGACCTGCCCGACATTGGCACCTACCCGCCCGGGAGCACCACGTGAACCTCCTCCAACCCACCGACGAGCAGCGCGAAGAACTCGCTCGCGCGATCGCCGAGTTGACCGCCACCATGCAGGCGTCCGCCGCCGCGTTCGTGCAGGTGGTGGTCCCCGCCGTCCAAGCCGCAGCGCAGCAGTTCGCCATCCTCCAGCAGCAGTTGCAGGCCGCCGGCTTCCTTGACGCCAGCGGTAAGCCCGCCCGGCTCACCGACCGCCCCGCCTGGCAGACCCCGTACGGACCGCCCGCACGCCGCCACTGACTGCCCGATCTCGCCACCAGCCGCCCACCGCCTGACCAGCGCCACGAGGAGACCGCCATGCTCACCCCCGCCGCCACCACCCGCCTCCACCACCAGCTCCGCGAGCTGCCCGAGCTCCTCGCCTACGCCCACCTCGCTGTGATGCCCGGCAGCACTGCCCGCACCGGCTACGTCACCGGCGCCACCCGCACCGCCCCCACCCCGGCCCGGCTCGACGTCCTGTCCCTCCTCGGCCCCGCCGCCACCGACACCGTCCACGACCCGCACGGCGACCAGGACGGCCTCACCCCCGCCACCGGCACCATCACCGCCTGGACCCGCATCCACACCGAGGAACACGGCCAGCAGCCCGCCAACGCCACCCTCGGCGCCCAACTCGCCTACCTCACCGCCCTGCTGCCCTGGGCCGCCGAACAGCCCTGGGCCAACGAGTACGCCGCCGAAATCGCCGACATCCACCGCCGCTGCACCCCCCTCGCGCTCCTCCACCCCCGCCGGCGCGCGATGCAGCTCCCCTGCCCCCGCTGCCAGCTGCTGACCCTCACCACCGAAGACGGCCACGACACCGAGTGCTGCAACCCCGGATGCGGCACGATCCTCCGCCCCGACGAGTACGACCAGCGCGCCACCGCCTACGCCGACTCCCTCAACGCCGCCGCCTGACTCACCCGCCGCACGGGGTGACTCACACCGCGAGTCACCCCGCCCGACCCCTGAGGCATCCACGATGAACCCGCCCACCACGACCACCGACGAGACCCGAACCGCCATAGCCCGGGCCCTCGCCAGCCCCTACGTCTACCGCACCGCCATGCCCCCGCAGGGTGGCCCCGAACTCGCCGACTCGCGCCCGAGTCAGGCTCAACGGGAGGCCGCTGAAGCGACGCTGGTCGCCCTCCACCGCTGCTGGCGACGCGGTGACTCAACCCGCACCGCCGCCGCCACGTGCGGGGTGAGTCAGTCCACCGCCACCAGGCGCTACCGCGAGTTCAAAGCCAGCACCAACGAGGCGGCCCGGCCGCTGGTGAGTCGCGCGAGCGCTTGAAGCAGCGAGCAGGGCCCCTCCGGCGGAGAGTGCCGGAGGGGCCCTGCTGTATCGGCGGGATCAGTTGTTCTGCGCCTGCTCCCGCCTGGCCGCCTGCGTGTTCAGATTGTTGGCCGTGGTGATCACGCCCTTCGCGCTGCCGTCGTACCCATCGGAAACGGCGTCGTGGATGATGTTCGCTGCCACGTCCCGCATCGTCTCGGGGCTGCCGTGCCAGTTCTGCTCGCTCGGGGTGGTTCGCTCCGTTGCCATGGGCCGATCCTGGCCCGCCAACAGCCAAGCCCGGGGCAGTTGTTCGAACCCGACCGGGACCGCACTGCCCGCGATCGAAGTCAGTAGCGCACGACGGCGGCCGGGGTCCACAGCTGAGCGCTTGCGCAAGATCCGCCCGTTGTGCGACGCTACTGCCAGCACCACATGTGTGCCCACAGACACTCAGAACCCCGCAGCCGAGCAGTAGCTGCGGGGTTCTGGCGTTTCCTCAGGAGGTGCACATGGACCAGTTGCTCACCGGCCCGCAGGCCGCCGAGCTGTGCCAGGTCAGTCCCATCACCATCCGGAACTGGAAACGCCGCGGGCTCATCACCCCTGACGGGCTCGACGAACGCGGGCGCCCGCTCTACAACCAGCTCACCATCGCCAGAGCCGAAGCCCACACGCGGCGGCGCGCCGGCCGCCAGCTCCCCGCCGCATAGACCAGCGGCCCGCCGAACTCCCCCCACGGCGGGCCGCTCCCATTCGGGCCGGTCACAGCACCGTCACAACGCCCACACGGTGGCCATGCGCGTGCCACCGTGTCGGCCATGCGCATACGACTCCTCGCCGCCGGCCTGACCGCAGTTGCCATCGCAACCCTCACCGCCTGCAGCAGCAACCCGGCATCCCCGGCAGCACGATCCTCCAGCAGCCCAACTCAGCCGGCCAACAGCCCGAGCACCGCCAGCATCGGTTCGAGCGCCCCGCCCGCAGGCAGCATCCCGTCCCCCAACGCTGCACAGACCGCTGGACTGGTCGCCGCGCTGAAGGCCGTCAACCCCGAGATCGCTGTGGACCAGGCCAAGGCTGTCGCCCGGGCCCGCAACGTCTGCCAGGAGATCAAGGCTGGCAAGGACGACACCACCCTGGCCGCCAACGCTGCGGCTCGGTTCAGCGGAGGCAGCGTCACCATCACTCCCGAGCAGGGCACCGCGATCGTCGCTGGCGTGAAGGCGGCCTTCTGCTCGTGACCGTCGCACCAATGAGCCCCCGAGGAAACGTCCTTGGGGGCTCACGCATGTACGGGAGGTGCCTGTGGCCGGAACCTCCCGCCACCGCGCCGGCCGCCCGTACGCCCGCGCGCGCCGCGAGATGTTCGCGATCTACGGCACCATCTGCCACATCTGCGGCCACGACGGCGCAGGCGAGGCCGACCACCTCGAACCCGTCAGCCTCAACCCCGGCCAGCCCGTCGACCCGCACGGCATGCGCCCGGCACACGGCGCGAACGCTCCCTGTTCGACCTGCGGCCGGCTGTGCAACACCGAGCGTGGCAACCGCACGCTCCAACGGGCCATCAAGACCTCGCAGGCGTGGTGAATATGCACCCCCTCTGACCTGCGGTTTTGCGCAAGCCTCTGACCTGCGGTTTTGTCCGGGTGATTTTTTCGGGCCAGCAGCCGGAAGGCCCCGCGCCCACCCTTCCGCGTCTCTCCCCGCGAGATCGGGCCGGAGGTGATCATGGTCGGAGCGGTGTACGGCGCCGCCTCGTCGGGCGACCGGCGCTCGGCGCTGGAGGCAATCCGCGACCACCTCGCCCGCGAGCTGGAGTCGACCGAGGGCCCGGCCGCCGCCGTCCTGTCGAAGGAGTTGCGGGCGACGATCGCCGAGCTCGACGCACTGCCTGGCGGACGGGAGGCTGATCCCGTTGACGACCTCTCGGCCCGCCGTGCGGCTCGGCGCTCAGCAGCCGCGGGTGGCGACGTTCCCGAAAGCGGTCAGCAGCGCGGCACCTGAGTTCATCGACCTCGCAGCAACGGCCGGCCTGCAGTTGGACCCGTGGCAGCAGTACGTGCTGACGCACGGCCTGGGCGAGCGGGCCGACGGCGCGTGGGCGTCGTTCAAGAACAGCGTCTGGGTGCCGCGGCAGAACGGCAAGGGCGGCATCATCGAGGCCCTGGAGCTCGGCTGGCTGTTCCTCACCCACGAGCGCCTGATCATGCACTCGGCGCACGAGTACAAGACCGCGCAGGAGGGGTTCCTGCGGATCCGGGAACTGGTGCAGAACACCCCGGAACTCGACCGCCGGGTACACCGGTACTGGCAGGCCAACGGCGAGCAGGGCATCGAGCTGACCCGCGCGGCCGGCGGCGGCCGGCTCCGCTTCCTGGCCCGCAGCAAGGGCAGCGGCCGCGGCTTCTCCGGGGACAAGAACGTCCTCGACGAGGCCCAGGAGCTGAACGGCGATCAGATGGCCGCGCTGCTGCCGACCATGAGCGCGAGGCCGGACCCGCAGATCTGGTTCTTCGGCACGCCGCCGTCCAGCGCGGACGCCTGGTGCTACGGCCTGCGCGAGGACGGCGAGTCCGGTGTGGACCCGCGGATGATGCACATGGACTGGGGCGTCGACCTGGACCCGACGGACGCCGAGGACCGGCGCCGCGCGGCCACCGTGATCGACCTCTGGTACGGGAGCAATCCGGCCCTGGGCCGACGCATCAGCGAGGACTTCGTGCGGGGTGAGTCCCTGCCGTCCGGGCTCGGTCCGGCGTTCATCGTCGAGCGGCTGGGTGCGTGGCTGCCGAGGATCACGGAGGGCAGTGGTGTCATCGACCTGGGCACGTGGGGCAGCCTCGCCGACGAGGGGTCGCGCCGCGCCGGCGACATCGCCATGGCGGTGGACGTCACCCCGTCGCGCGACTTCGCGAGCATCGCGGTGTACGGCCTGCGCGAGGACGGGCTCGGCCACCTGGAGGTCATCGACCGCCGACCTGGCACCGCCTGGCTGGTCGACCGAATCGCGCAGCTGGCGGCCCGCTGGAACCCGGTGGCCATCGCCCTGGACACCAAGGGCCCGGCCGGCTCGTTGCTGGTCGACCTGGGCAAGAATGGCATCGAGCCGCCGGAAGACGCCGACGAGCCCGCGCGCGGCGACCTCGCGATCCCGACGTCGCAGGAAGTCGCGGCCGGCTGCGGCCAGTTGGTCGACGCGATCACGCAGGGCACGCTCCGGCACATCGCGCAGGAAGAGCTGGAACAGGCGATCCGCGGCGCCAAGTCGCGGCGCCTGGGCGACGCGTGGGCGTGGGGCCGGCAAGTCTCGACGGTCGACATCTCGCCGCTGGTCGCGGCGACCCTGGCCCGCTGGGCGTACGAGTCGCGCGCCCACCTGGTGGCCGACGCGGACTACGACGTCCTCGACTCCGTGTTCTGAGAGGGGGCGTTCATGCGCGAGATCGCTACGACGGTGCTCGACGTGCTGGGCCTGCTGCTGTTGGCCCTTGGCGCGGGGGCCGCACTGTTCGGCCTGATCGGCTGGTCGGCGGCTGCCGTGTCGGGCGGGGTGATCCTGGCCGGGTCATGGGTGGCGGCCCGGCCAGGGCAGCGGCCGGGCGGTGAGCAGTGAGCCTGTTCTCCCGACGAGGCATCTCGGGGCCGCCCGCTGACCAGCTGCTCGCCGGGCGGACGGGCGCGCGGACGTCCGGCGTCGCGGTGACCAATGCGACGGCGCTGCGGCACAGCGCGGTGTGGGCGTGCCTGCGGCTGCGCTCGAACCTGATCTCCACCATGCCGGTCGACCTGTACCGGCGGGTCGGCGGCATCCAGGTCGAGGTCCCCAAGCCCCCGGTTTTGGTCAATCCGGGTGGCGATCAGGTTGACATGCAGGAGTGGCTGTACAGCAGCCAGTTCGACCTCGATCGCGGCGGGAACTGCTTCGGCTTGATCACCGCCCGGGACGGTCTCGGTTTCCCCGCCCGGATCGACCTTGTCCCGCTCGACCAGGTGACCGTCAAGGGCAGCGGCGGCCAGATCACGAAGTACAAGATCTGTGGCACGGACTACGAGCCGTCCGAGGTCTGGCACGAGCGCCAGTACACGGTGTCCGGCATGCCGCTGGGCCTGTCTCCGGTCGCGCATGCGGCCTGGTCGATCACCGAGTACTTGTCCATCCAGCAGTTTGCTCTGGACTGGTTCGGCGCTGGCGGGATGCCCGCGGCGATGCTCCGCAACACCGCGAAGACCCTGGACCCCAAGCAGGCTGCCGAGGTCAAGAACCGGTTCAAGGCGGCAACGGCCGGCCGGGACCTATTCGTCACCGGCATGGACTGGGAGTACAAGATGATCCAGGCCGAGCAGGCCGGATCGAACTGGCTGGAGGCCAAGGGCTACGGCATCACGGACATCGCGCGGTTCTTCGACGTGCCGTCCGACCTCATCGACGCCGCCGCGATGGGTGCGTCGATGACCTACGCGAACATCTCGCAGCGCAACCTCCAGTTCCTGATCATGAACCTCGGACCGGCGGTCGTCCGCCGGGAGAACGCGCTGAGCCGCCTCTCCTCCCGGCCCCGGTTCGTGAAGTTCAACACCGATGCCCTGCTCAGGATGGACGCGGCCGGCCGCATCTCCACCCTCGGCCAGGCCGTCAACGCGCGGCTGCTCGCCCCGTCCGAAGCACGTGAGCTGGAGGACCGGCCGCCGTTCACAGAATCCCAACTTGCTGAATTCGACCGCCTCTTCGGCAGCAAGAACCCGCCACCCGCGCCCGCCGCGTCAGGAGTGAAGCCATGACCGATCTGGCCGGCCTGCGGGCCGCCGCCGCCCAGTCCCGCGCGCAGGCAGGACTCGCCCAGCGCGCCACACCCCGGGACCGCCCCGAGTCGCCGACGGTGAAGTTCGGCACCCAGCTCCGGGCGACCCAGGTCGACCGGGACGGCCTGCCGTATTACCTGATCGAGGGGTACGCCTCGGTCTACGAGCGCGGCTACGAGATGTACGACTGGTACGGCCCGTACACCGAGGTCGTCTCCGCCGGGGCTGCGGAGAAGACCCTCGCAGCGAACCCGGACGTGGTGTACCGGTTCAACCATGCAGGTACGCCGATGGCCGGTACCAGGAACGGACGTCTCGAACTCTGGTCGGACGGCCAGGGCCTCGGGAACCGGGCCTACCTCAACCCGAAGCGAAGCGATGTGCAGGACCTGGTCCAGGCCATCACCGATGCGGACGTGCGCGAGCAGTCGTTCCAGTTCCGCATCGTCCGCGGGGTCTGGTCTCCGGACTACACCGAGTACCGGATCGAGGAGTTCGACCTCGACCGAGGCGACGTCGGCCCGGTCACCTACGGCGCGAACCCGCACACCTCGGTGTCGGCCCGCAGCGGTGACTTCCTCGCGGCGATCCCCAACCTGCCGCCGCTGATCGCCCGCGAGGCGTACACCCTGCTGTCCGCCCGCACCGACCTCGCGCTGCCCGCCGCCGACATCTCCCGCGGCGCCGTCCCAACCCCGACCGCCGCCCCTGCGGCCCCGGGCGGCCGCTCGCTGAGCCTGCTCCGCACCCAGCTCGCCGTCCTCAAGGCCGAGAGCTGACCCACAACCACTCGCCGTCCGGCAGATCGCCCGGAGGCAGCACGCCAGCACGCCGGAAGAGCATCCGGCCGCTGCCGCACATCACCCGATCTGACGGAAGGACCCAGACATGGGCAAGGGAATCGACGACCTGATCGCCGGCATCGAGGTCGAGCTGGAGGCCGCGCAGAAGCGCGGCGCGAAGGCGATCAAGGAGGTCGAGCTCATCATCTCCAAGGCCGGCGAGGAGGGACGCTCGAACCTCAGCCTGGAGGAGGACACCCGCGTCGCCGAGTGCTTCGCCGCCCGCGACCAGGCCAAGGCCGACGTCGCCGGCATCGAGGTCAAGCTCTCCAACGCGCGCAAGGTCAAGTTGGACGAGGAGGAGCGCGCCGCCCAGCAGCGCACCGTCGCCACGACCGACACCCGTCGCGCGGCCTACGACCAGGTCGCCCGGATCGGATCGGAGGAGCGGACCTACCGCCCCGACACCGACCCGCAGGGCAAGGGCTTCCTGATGGACGTCTCCCGGCAGTTCGTCCACCAGGACGTCGAGGCCGCGTTCCGGCTCTCCCAGCACATGCGCGAGGAGCGAGTCGAGCGCGCCCAGTACCTCCAGCGCGCGACCTCGACCGGCAACTTCAGCGGCCTGACGATCCCGCAGTACCTCACCGACCTGTACGCCCCGGCGACTGCCGCCCTGCGGCCGTTCGCCGACGCGTGCAACCGCCACCCGCTGCCGGACGCGGGCATGTCGGTCAACATCTCCCGAATCACCACGGCTTCCTCGGCGGGGATCCAGGCGAACGAGAACGACGCTGTCGCCGAGACGGACATGGACGACACGCTGCTGACCGTGCCGGTCCTCACCGCGGCCGGACAGCAGTCCGTGTCCCGGCAGGCGATCGACCGCGGCACCGGCATCGAGGACGTCACGATGCAGGACCTGTTCAACCGCGTCGCGACCGTCCTCGACTCGACCCTGCTCAACAAGGCAGGGTCCGGCCTGTCCGCTTCGGCCACCCCGGTGTCCTACACCGACGGCACGCCGTCCGGCGCCGAGTTCTACCCGAAGATCTTGGGGGCCGCCGCTGGCGTCGAGGCCGCCCTCCTCGCGATGGGCAAGCCGGACATCGCCGTGATGCACTCCCGCCGCTGGTACTGGCTGTCGAGCCAGATGTCGAGCGTCTGGCCGATGATCAACTGGAGCAACCTGCCCACCGAGGCCGGCATCGCCGGCGTCGCGAACGCGGGCAGCTCCTACAACTCGGGCATGCGCGGCGTCCTGCCCTGCGGCCTGCAGGTCGTCGTCGACAACAACATCGCGACCAACCTCGGCGCGGGCTCGAACGAGGACGAGGTGTACGTCGTCCCGTCCTCCGAGTGCCACCTGTGGGAGGACCCGAGCGCCCCGATGTTCATCCGCGCCGAACAGCCCAAGGCCGCCAACCTGGGCGTCCTGCTCGTCGCCTACTCCTACTTCGCGTACACCTTCGGCCGGTACGCCAACGGCATGCAGAAGGTGTCCGGGACGGGCCTGGTCACGCCCACGTTCTGACCCGCCTCAGGCCGGGCCCCACCCCAGGGGCCCGGCTGTCCCCGTCCCGCAGACAGGAGTCCGCCATGTCCGTCCGTCCCGTCCTGGGCGAGGTCGCCCTCCCTTCCGCCGCCCGCGGCTCGGGCACCGTCACCGCCGGCCCGGTCGCCGCGGCCGGTCAGGCCACGGTCGCCCTGCTCGCCGTGCACTGCACCGCCGCGTCCGGCACCACCCCGACCCTTGACGTCTCCCTGGAGGAGAGCGCCGACGGCTCGTCCTGGTCCGCCATCACCGGATCCGCCGTCACCCAGATCACGGCGGCCGGCAACCGGCTCGCTACCGCGCTGGTCACGAAGAACTACGTCCGGGTCACCGGCACCGTGGCCGGTACGACCCCGTCGTTCACCTACTCCGCGTCCCTGCTGTTCCTGCCGAACTGAGAGGAGAGACCCGTGCGGAACGAGAACATGATCGCCGGGTTGCTGCGCGAGCGTGAATCGTACGAGCGCCGCGGCCTCGCCAACCGCGTCGCCCTGGTCGACGAGCAGCTCGCGTACTACGGCCACACTCCACTGGCCGCCGCGGCCGAGGACGCCGGCGACCCGGTGCCCGAGGGCCGCACTGCGGACGCCGGGCAGCAGACCGCGGACGGCGCCGACGCTGACGAGGTCAGGCGCGGCCGCGGACGGCCCAAACTGCCCCGCGACGCGGCCGGCAACATCGTCCGGAGCTGACCCGCAGTGGCCGTCACCGACTACGTGACCCTCGCGGACATCAAAGAGGCCCTGAAGATCGAAAACAGCGACGCGACCCGCGACAACCTCCTCGGCAAGGCGATCCGGGCCGCCAGCCGCGGCATCGACCGCGCGTGCGGTCGGCGCTTCTACCGGGACGACAACGCCACGCCCCGCACATACAGCCTGCACTCCCGGGTCACCTACGACGAGTGGGGTGCCCTGCTCGTCGTCGACGACCTCAGCACCACCGAGGGCCTGATCGTCGAGACCGGCACCGGCGGTGCCTGGACGGCAACCACCAGGTACGACACCTTCCCCGAGAACGCGGGCGCCGACGGCTGGGCCATCACCGGCCTGCGCCAGCCCTACGGCTACTGGGGCTTCGGGCCGACCTCCCGCGTCAGAGTCACCGCCCGATGGGGCTGGCCGGCGGTACCTGACGACGTCGCTCAGGCTGCCCTCACCCAGGCCATGCGCCTATTCAGGCGCAAGGACAGCCCTGAGGGCGTCACCGGATCCGCCGAGTGGGGCGTCGTCCGGCTGTCTCGGCGCGACCCCGACGTGTGGAACCTCATCGAGCCCTACGTCCTGAGCGGATTCGGTTAGAGGAGGAACCCACCCCATGCAGGTCTCCACCGTCCGCAAGGCCCTCGCAGCCGCCGCCCGCACCGTCGTCCTTCCGTCAGGTGTCCCGTCGCTCACCTGCACCGGCTTCGTCCCGGACAGTGTGACCGAACCGCACTTCTTCGTCGGCGAGGTCGCGGTCACCTACGACACGGCGATGAACCGCAGGCAGGACGAACTGGAGATCACCTGCCGGGTCCTGGTTGGCCGTCAGGACGACGAGGCGAGCCAGCTCGTCCTCGACGCGCTGCTGTCCGGCGCGGGCCCGGCCTCTCTCAAGGCTGCGATCGAGGCGGCGCGCGGGGCGCCGGGCGAGCCCGCCCTCGGCGGCCTCGCGGACGACTTCCGCCTGGAGCGCGTCCAGGGCTACCGCTGGTACGAGCACGCCGGGATCCAGTACGTCGGCGCCGAGCTCATCATCCATGTCTGGGGAGATGGGAGAATCTGATGGCAGCCCAAGTACTCACGGACGTACGCCTGTTCGCGGTCGGCGCCGACTTCTCCGGCGCGTCGAACAAGGTCGAGCTGAAGTCCGCAGCCGAGGAGAAGGCGACCACCAACTACCGCTCCGGCGGCTTCGGCGAAGTCATCGGCGGCATCCGCTCCGGCGAGCTCTCCGGCGCCGGGCTGTGGGAGGCCGGCGACCCCTCGAAAGTCGACGATGCCTCGTGGTCGCAGCTCGGCGGCCGCGGCCCCTGGACCGTCGCCCCCAGCGAGGCCAACGTCGGCCAACTCGCCTACCTGCTCTACGGCCTGCGCTGCGACGTCAACCTCGGCGGCTCCGTCGGAGACGTCGCACCGTGGCAGGCCAAGGTCTCCGGGTCCTGGCCGGTCGCCCGCGGCCAGATCGCCCACCCGCCCGGCACGGCCCGTACCTCCTCCGGCACCGGCACCGCGCTGCAGCTCGGCGCCGTACCCGCCGGCAAGCGTCTGTACGCCGCGCTGCACGTCCTGTCCGCGGCCGGTACAACCCCGTCCCTGACGGTGACGGTGGAATCCGACGACGCCAACGGCATGGCCAGCCCCGCCGCCCAGCTCACCTTCAACGCCGCGACCGCCACGGGCGGGCAGATCCTGCGCACCGATGGCACCGCAATCACCGACACCTGGTGGCGCGTCAGCTGGGCCGTCACCGGCACCACCCCCTCGTTCCTGTTCGCCGCCGCCATCGGCATCGCATAAGGAGGCCGCACCGTGGCGTTCATGGTGCTCACCGCGTCGTTCCTGTCCATCAACGGCGTGGACCTGTCCGCGTACTGCAAGAAGGTCGAGCTGAAGACTGAGGTCGACGAGAAGGACATCACGACCTACGGCAGCCTCGGCTGGAAGACCGTCCTCGGCGGCATCAAGTCCGGATCCGTCTCCGCCGACTTCATCCAGGACTTCGCCGCCACCAAGCTCGACAGCATCCTGTGGCCCCTGCTCGGACAGGTCGTCCCGTTCGAGATCCGCGCCGACCAGGCCGCCGTCGGCGTCAACAACCCCAAGTACTCGGGCAACGTGCTGATCAAGGAAGTCAACCCGCTGCAGGGCGGCGTCGGTGACGAGGCCACCACCGGCGGCAGCTACCCCACCTCCGGCGCCGTCACCCGCGCCACTACCTGATGGCCGACGACCCGCCGATCGGCCTCGGCGCCACCATGGAAGGCTGGGACGCCGTCCTGCGCGCCATCCGGGCCGAAGAGGACGGCAAGGACCTGCGCAAGGAACTCGCCAAGAACCTCCGCGAGGAGCTGAAGCCCGCGGCGGCCGAGGCCAAGACCGGCATCATGTCGATGTCCGCCTCCATGACCGAGTCGCCCGGCCTGCGGTCCTCCATCGCGAAGAAGATCCGCCCAGAGGTGAAGCTGGGCGGCCGCTGGACTGGTGCCCGCGTCAAGGCACGCAAGATCCAGGGCATCCGGGGTTTCGCCAACGCGCCGAAGAGGACCCAGCGCGCCGGCGGCTGGCGCACGAAGAACTTCGGCCGCGACTCCTGGCGGACCCAGCACGGCAAGGTCGACTGGTTCGACCGCGCGATGCAGCCCGAGTCCCCCCGCTACAAGGCCGCCGTCGCTGCGGCCCTCGAAGCCATGGCCGCGCGGATCGCCGCCCGGTCCCGATAGGAGCCCCGTGTACCTCGTCTACAAGCCGGAGGGCTCCGCCGAGCCCACCCGCTGGAAGTACGACCCGAAGCGGCTGATGTCGCCCGAGATGGAGAAGCTGGAACGCCTCACCGACCGCACCTACGGGCAGTTCGTCTCCGACGTCCAGTCCGGCAGCGCTCTGTGCCGTCGGGCCCTGCTGTACGTCTTCCAGAAGCGGCAACACCCGACGTTGAAGTTCAACGAGGTGACGATCTCCTGGGGCGAACTCGACTTCGAGTACTCCCGTGCCGAGCTGCTGGAGATCCGGGCCGACGTCGCCGAGAACGCGTCCGCAGACAAGCGCGACTCCATCCTCGCCAAGATCGATGAGGAGATCACCGACGCGTTCGACGACGAAGACCTGGGAAAAGCAGAGCTGCCGAGCGGCGACTGAAGCAGCTCGGCAACGCCGCCCACCTCCTCGGCATCCGGCCCTGGGAGTGGTCCCTGCTGACCGTCGAGGAAGCCGATCGGATCCACGACTGGCTCGACGCCTACAAGCAGCAACTCGACGACGCCGAAGCACGCATGAGGGGGTGATTCGTCATGGCCTCCGACACCTCGCTGGTCTTCAACTTGGTGGCCAAAGAGAGGGTCAGCGAAGGGCTGGCCAAGGCCAAGGACAAGATTTCCAACGCGGCCACCGGCATCGCCGCGACGGTGGCCGGCGCCCTCGGCAAAGGCGTCGCCGACTCGCTCGACGCCAGCGCGATCACCTCCAAGATGGCGGCGTCGATGGGCGTCACCGGCCAGGACGCCGCCGACTTCGGCAAGCTGGCCGGGAAGCTGTACGCCCAGGGCATGGGCGAATCCATGCAGGACAGCGCCGATGCGATCAAGGGGCTGTGGCAGTCCGGCCTGGTCGACGGCGGCCTGGACGACCTGGAGGCGCTCGCCAGCAAGGTAATGACGGTCGGAAAGGTCTTCGACCAGGAGTCCGGCGACATCACCCGCGGCGTCTCCCAGATGATGAAGACCGGCCTCGCGCAGACCACGACCGAAGCCCTGGACATCATCACCGCCGGCTACCAGGCCGGGGCCGACAAGGCCGGCGACTACATGGACACGCTCAACGAATACGGCGTCCAGTTCAAGAAGTTCGGCATCGACGGGGCGCAGGCGACGGGCCTGATCGCGCAGGGCCTGCGCGCCGGTGCCCGCGACGGCGACCTCGTCGCCGACAGCATCAAGGAGTTCTCGCTCCGGGCCGTCGGCGGCGGAACCGCAGTCGATGACGCCTTCAAGGGCCTCGGCCTGAGCGCCAAGAAGATGGCCGCGGACATCGCCGGCGGCGGCCCGCAGGCGAACGCCGCCCTCGACGCGACCCTCGACCGCCTGCGGGCAGTCAAGGACCCGGTCGAGCAGGCAAGCATCGCCACCGCCCTGTTCGGCACCCAGGCCGAGGACCTCGGGCAGGCGCTCTTCGCCCTCGACCCGAGCGAGGCCGTAGCGGGCCTGGGCCAGATCCAGGGCGCCGCCGACCAAGCCGCGCAGACCATCGGCAACAACCCGGCGGCCGCGTTGGAAAAGTTCAAGCGCGAGACCATGCAGAAGCTCACCGACATCGGCGGCCAGCTCGTCAACTGGGGCATGGCGCACGCCGAGTACGTACAGCCCCTGGCAATCGCGCTCGGGGCTGTGGCCGCGACGATCCTGGTGGTGCAGGGCGCGACGATGGCGTGGACCGCGGCCCAGCAGGTCTGGAAGGGCGTCCAGCTCGCGAGCACCGCGGCCCAGTGGCTGTGGAACACCGCGATGTCAGCGAACCCGATCGGGCTGATCATCATCGGCGTCGTCGCGCTGATCGCCGCGATCGTCCTGCTCTGGCAGCACTCCGAGATGTTCCGCGACATCGTCACCGGCGCCTTCAGCGCGGTCTGGGACGGCATCAAGTGGGGCTGGGACTGGGTGTCGAGGAACTGGCCCCTGCTGCTCGGGATCCTCACCGGACCGATCGGCATGGCGGTCTGGGCGATCGTCCACTACTGGGACGACATCAAGGCAGGCGGCATCGCACTTTGGGACTGGCTGTCGTCGCTGCCGCAGCGGATCGCCAACGCCTTCTCCAGCCTCGGCAACATCATCCTCGCCCCCTTCAAGGAGGGCTTCAACTGGGTCGCGAGGGCCTGGAACAACTCCGTGGGCAAGCTCTCCTTCAGTGTCCCGGACTGGGTGCCCAGTATCGGCGGCAACAGCCTGTCCATGCCGAAGATCCCCATGCTCGCCAAGGGTGGCCACATCACCGGCGCGGGCACGGTGATCGTCGGCGAGGCCGGCCCCGAGGTGCTATCGCTCGGCTCCGGGGCAACCGTCACCCCGCTCAGCCGCGCCGGCACCGGCGGCGGCACCGTCATCATCCGGCTTGAAGCCTCCGGCGCCGACAGCGAACTCCTGCGGCTGCTACGGAAGATGGTCCGCGTCGAGGGCCGCGGCAGCGCGCAGGTCGCGTTCGGAACCGGCTGAGAGGAACACGCATGGCCTTCCCGCAGACCCCAGTCCCCGTCGTCGTCGAGCTGCAGATCGGCGGCACCTGGACGGACATCACGTCCGACGTGTACGTGCGCGACGGCATCAAGATTTCGCGGGGCCGGGCCGACGAGGGCTCGCGGCCCGACCCCGCGAAGTGCTCGCTGACCATCAACAACCGGTCCGGCAAGTACTCGCCGCGGAACCCCCTGTCGCCGTACTACGGCCTGATCGGCCGCAACACGCCGATCCGCGTCTCGATCCCCTGGGGAGCGACGTACCTGCAGCTCCCCGGCACTGACGGCGCGGCGGCCTCCACCCCACACACCGCGGCGCTCGGCATCACGGGCGACATCGACGTCAGGGTCGACTGCACCCTGCGGGACTGGTACCTCAACCAGGTCGTACTCGTGTCCAAGTCCAGCACAGCCCCCGGGCAACGCAGCTGGAGCCTGCTGATCAGCCGGACTGGCCAGCTCAGCTGGGCATGGTCGACGACCGGCACGTTCATGACCTCGCAGTTCACCATGGACAGCCCGATCCAGATCCCCGCCAATCGTCGTATCGCCGTCCGCGTCACGCACGACGTCGACAACGGTGCGGGCGGCTCGACCGTCACCTTCTGGACCGCCGCAGCCATCACCGGCCCCTGGACCGCCGTCGGATCCGTCACCGGCAGCAGCACCACGAGCATCTTCAACTCCACCTCGCCCGTATGGATCGGGGACACCCCGGCGCTCGACGAAGGCGGCCCCGCCACCGGGCGTATCCACGCCGTCCAGATCCACAACGGCATCGGCGGAGTCCTCGTCGCCAACCCCGACTTCACCGTCCAGACGCCCGGTGCGACATCCTTCACCGACGCGGCCGGCCGCACCTGGACGGTCTCCGCCGCCGCTGAACTGACCAACCGGCAGCCCCGGTTCATCGGCGAGGCCTCCGAGTGGCCCCAGCGCTGGGACCTCTCCAACTCCGACGTCTGGGTCCCGATCCGCGCCGCCGCGATCAAGCGCCGCGCCGGCCAAGGAAACTCACCCCTCGACTCTCCGCTGCGCCGCAGCCTCGTCGCGAGCCCGGTGACCGTCGCGTACTGGCCGTGCGAGGACGGCCGGGACGCCACGCAGGCCGCGAACGCACTGTCGGGCGGCACGCCGCTCGCGGCATCCGGGCTGTCGTTCGCGGCCGATGACACGCTGCCCGGGTCGCTGGCGCTACCCACAGCGTCGGCGTCGGCGTCGATCTCCGCCGCCGTCCCGGTCGCCTCGACCGGGACATGGCAAACCGACTGGCAGATGTGCATCGACACCGCTACCGGATCCGACCAGACTTTGATGCAGATCACCAGCACTGGCACCGCCGCCACCTGGCGTATCACCCTGGACGCCGGCGCCGTACGCGTCTACATCTACTCCGCGTCCGGAACCCTGCTGAGCAGCAGCGCGGTCTTCCCCGAGGGCCTGGTGGGCGGCGGCTGGCACTCGATGCAGCTGTCCGTCAACTCGGACAGCGGCAACATTATCTGGTCCGTCAGCTGGTTCCGCCTCGACGGCACCTACGCCAACAGCGCGGACGGCATCTTCGCAGGAACAGGTGGCAACGCCACGGCCATCAACACCACCTTCGGGCCCGGCCTGGCCGGTCTGCGCATCGGCCACCTGGTCATCCGCTCCGGCCGCGTCGTGCTCTCGCAGGCCCCGGCTCGCGGCTACTCGGGTGAGAGTGCCCAGGGCCGGGCCCTGCGGCTCGCCGCCGAGACCGGTACGCCGCTCGCGATGGGCGGTGCCGTCCCGGCCGACACCCTGATGGGTGTGCAGCGGCCCGCCACCCTCCTCGATCTCCTCGATGAGGCCGCCGAGTCCGACGGTGGAGCCTTGGGTGACGACATCGAGCTGATGGCACTGTGCCTGCGCGGCCGGGCCAGCATCTACAACCAGCCCCCGGCGCTGGCCCTCGACTACCGGACGGCCGGTCACGTCGCGCCGCCGCTGGAGCCGGTCGATGACGACCAGCACACCCGCAACTCGATCACGATTCAGCGGATCGGCGGGAGCTCGGCGCTCGTCGAGCTGGCGCAGGGCCCGCTGTCCGTCCAGGCCCCACCGGCTGGCATCGGCCGCTGCCCCGGCGGTGGGTCGCTCAGCCTCTACAGTGACGCCCAGGCCGCAGACGTCGCCGGCTGGCAGCTGCACCTCGGGACCCAGAACGTCCAGCGGTACCCGACGATCCGGGTCGACCTCGCTGCTGGACCCGACCTGATCGGCCAGGTGCTGGCGCTTCGCGAGGGCGACCGGATCACCATCACCAGCCCGCCGCCGTGGCTGCCGCCGGAGGCGATCGACCAGCTCGCCCTGGGGTGGGACGAGACGATCGGCGTCTACGACTGGGACATCGAGTACAACTGCATACCCAACCGCCCCTGGCAGGTCGCTCAGCTCGACGACACGGCGCTCAGCCGCCTCGACACTGACGGCAGCCAGCTCGCCGCCGGGGCGACCAGCACTGCCGCCACCCTGTCCGTTGTTACGACCGCGGGCCCCGTGTGGAGCCCGAATCTGGCTGACAGCCCGTGGGACATCGACGTGGCGGGGGAACGGATCACGGTGGCGGCCGTCGGTCAACTCCTCAACGACAACCCGTTCTTCAGCACCGACCTATCAGGCTGGACCGCGCAGGCATCCACCCTCGCCCGCAGCACCGTGGTGGTGCACACGGAAGCGGGCGGGGCGGCGAGCATCCAGATCACCCCCAACGGCACCTCGGTATCCGGCGGCGCGGCGGGCGCGCTCACCGCGCCCGGCACCGTGATCCCCGGGCAGACCTACACAGTGGGCATGTGGGCCTACAGCCCGACCGGCTGGTCAGACCTACGGCCCGCAGTCGACTGGTCCGACGCCGCCGGAACGTTCCTCTCGTCGGGCCTGGGATCCGCCACCGCCGTCCCGGCCGGCCAGTGGACCCACATCCAGCAGACCCTGACCGCACCGGCCGGCGCGAGCCGTGCCACCCCCCGGGCCCGCCACGGCGGCACCCCGTCTGCGAGCGCGGTCTGGTACGCGTGGGCGATCCGCCTGGTCCCCACCGCCTCCGTCGCAACGACCAGCCCGCAGCAGATGACCGTCATCCGGGCTGTCAACGGCATCTCGAAGGCTCTCCCGGCCGGCACACCGGTCGCGCTCGCGGACCCATCCCTGACCCTTGCGCTGTAGGAGGTGCCCGCCATGGCACTGCCCGTACCTGTTCTGCCCGCCCGCTACGCCGGATCGCGGATCACCGCAGCGCAGTGGAAGGCGGACGTCACCGACGCCGCTAACTTTTTTGCCGGCCCGCCGCAGTTCGTCGGCACCCAGTCCGTTGTGCAGTCCGTCGCGGGAAGTACCTGGGTGCCGCTCGGTCTGGACACGACCCAGGTCGACTCGTACGGCGGCCACAGCAACACCGTCAACAGCTCCCGCTACACCGCGCGGGTGGCTGGCTGGTACACCGTGTGCGGGGTGGCCGTGTTCACCGTCAACTCTGCTGGTGGCCGCGGCTCGCGGATCCAGGTCAACGGCAACCCTGTCCCGGGAACGGCCTCCTTCGGTGTGCCGGGAGGCAGTAACGCCGCTGCCGTCGCGACGCCAACTCGCGATGTCTACCTCGCTGTTGGCGATTACGTAGAGATCGCCGGGTGGCAGGGCTCCAGCGGCGCCCTCAGCACCCTCGTCGCCAGCGACGTGTCCAGTTCCCTGTACGCGAGGTTCTCCCATGCCTGAACAACCCGCACTCATACCAGCGCGCACCTGTGACGCCTGTACAGAACCGGCTGTCGTGCAGTGGTCGCGCCGTTCGCTGAACGACCCGGACCACACCGAGGCCGTCTACAGCTGCCCCCAGCACGCGATCGCCCTGGACGCCGCCGCGCACGTCCACCAGCCCACCTGCCCCGCCCCGGACCCGGCCCTGCTGCCGGCCTGCGGCTGCGACCCCGAGCCGCTCCCACCGGAGGAGCCCATGACGGGGGCACCCACGCTGCCTACTGGCTGGGTCGTCCCCACGGCCTGACCCACCCTCACCGTCACCCCGCCGCCGCCCGGCGCCGGGGCCCTCAGCATGCCCTGGAGGTACCTGTGATCGACCCCCGACCGACGGATCCCGACGCGGACTCCGTCCCGATGCTGCTGGTGGACACCGGCAACGGCCCCACCGATCCCGCCGAAGAGCAGCTGCTGCGCGAGCTGTTCGGCGAGCCCAACGCGCAGGGCGTGTACGGCGCCCCGGCCGGCGAAGGGAGCGCGCAGTGAGCGCCGACGTGATGGTCCAGGCGGCCGAACGGTGGCTCGGCACCCCCGAGCCGAACGCCATCCAGACCTGGTACCGCGACCGTAACGGCCCGGCCTACGCCGGAAACTTCCCGTGGTGCGACGCCTCGATCACCCGCTGGTCGGCGGACGCCGGCGAGTGGGACGCGGTCTGCCTCGGCACGGACCGCGCCTACACCCCCGAGCACGCCAACGCGTTCGTCCAGGCTGGCCGCTGGACGTATGGCACCGCCGGAATCCGGCGCGGCGACATCGTCTTCTTCGACTGGTCGATGAGCGGGCGCATCGCGAACATCGACCACGTCGGCATCGTGACTGACGTGCTGCCCGGCGGCCAGGTCGCGACGATCGAGGGCAACACCATGGACGTGTGTGCTCGGCGGGTGCGCGGTCCGGAGGTGATCGTCGGCTACGGCCGCCCCGCCTACGGGCAGGCCGGCCCCGGACAGCGGACCCCGGCTGACCCGCAGTGGCCCGGCCGCCTGCTCCGTCTCGCCTCGCCGATGCTGCACGGCGACGACGTCCGCCGGTGGCAGCAGCGGATGTGGGACCGCGGCTGGTCGATCACGGCCGACGGCTGGTACGGGCCCGCCTCGGCCGCCGTGGCCCGTCAGTTCCAGGCCGAGAAGGGGCTCACGGCGGACGGCATCGTCGGCTCGGCCACTTGGGCCTGCGCGTTCCGCACCGACAACATCACGTGACCGGGCTCGTCGAGCAACTGCTGCACCGCCTCGCCGTGTGGGCCGCCCGGCCCCCGGCTCCCTCAACCTCTCAGGAGACCCCCATGCCCAGAATCCTCGGCCGCGAGCCCGCTCTGTGGCTCGCCCTCGTCGCCGTCGCCGTCAAGCTCGGTGCGGCGTTCGGCTTGCGCGTGACGGACGATCAGCAGGCGCTGGTCAATGCCGCCGCGGCTGCGCTCGTCGGCCTGGTCGTCGCGCTGGTTGTCCACGACGGCCGCGGCGCGGCGGTGCTCGGCCTGGTGCAGGCCGCGCTCGCCCTCGCCGTCGGCTACGGACTGCACTGGTCGGCGGACCAGCAGGCCGTGGCGCTGTCCGCCGTGGCGGCAGTGGTGGCGATGTGGACGCGCACGCAGGTGACTGCACCGGTGCCGCCCGCCCGTCAGTTGCCGCCGATCCTGGCGGTGCGCGAGTGACCACCTCGCCCGATCCGGGTGTCGTCATCTCGCCTGGCCAGATGTACGCGGAGGTACGAAGGATCGCTGACCGGCAGATCAGGATGGACGAGAAGATCGACCGGTTCCTGGAGGACCAACGTGGTCATCGGGAGGAGACCAGCGATCACGAGAAACGGCTGCGCGCTCTGGAGGCCCGGGTGTGGATGGCGATGGGTGCTGCTGTCATCCTCGGTGCCGGATCAGGTGCTGGTATCGCGCAGGTCATGGGCCGCTGAACACCACCGCCCCGCCCGGCTTCGGCCAGGCGGGGCGGCTTCCGTCGTTCTTGGCGTGGCGATACTGGACACTCGCCATGATGACGTCATGGACATCGACCCTCGCGACGCGTACATCGCTGACCTCCAGGCCGCTATTCAGCGCACCATCCCAGTCATTGCCTTCGCTGCTGGTCGGGTGGTCGCCGATGACCCTGGCCACGCAGGGCGCCTGCTGGCTGCCGCTGACGACCTGCGGAACACCGTCGACCGCACCGCGCCGTCATCGACCTGACCTGGCGTCACGGGTCTGCGCTGAGCATGGACACCCCAAGCGCAGCGTGGGTGACGGCGGCCAGGCAAAGCTCAGCCGCCTCGCTCGCGCTGGCCGCAACGCACGCCTGCCGTACAGCGCTCAGCGCGCACCGCTCTGCGCTGTCAGCAGCCTCGTCGAGGATCTCGACGACCTCGAGATCACCGCCGGCAGCCAGCTCGTGCGCCCGGGCGATCGCCTCCTCCGGATCGCTCTGCCACAGCATGGCGACCTCATCAACAGCGACCACCAGGTCGCCGCGGGCGGCCTGCTCTGCCGTCAGCGGCGGCACGATGGGGGACAGCCAGGTCGGTGGATCAATGCGGTCCACGATCTCCTGAGCCCGCGCCGCAACGTATCGCACGTCGTACGCGCGTCGGGACTCCGCTGTCTCCCACTGCACTGCGGCCGGCCAGCGCGCGGCGTCCTCAGCGCGGGCCCGGTCCAGCCCGGTTGTGACAGCGGCCAGGTTTACCTGATGGAGCGGCAGGAGCGTGACCTCCACGTCCGCCTGGCCGGGCGGCGCGGCAGCGACCTGCCTGTACACCGTGCTCGCGGCCTTCGCCGCGGACCCCATCAGCAGGGCCAGCGCGGCGATCCGACATGCGTGACGGTGCCGGCGGGCGGGAACGCCCGGGTTGACCGGTGTCATGATCCCCCCTGTGTCCGGCGGGTCCGTTACCGCCGGACGGCCGCCACGGCGTCGGTGTACAGCTCGGCAGTGAGGTCGCCGTCGCCGATTCCGAGTTCGTGCAGCACACCACGAACTACGGCAAGGGCAGCCGGCAACTCTGTTTCATCCACTACGGCCGTCTCAACCTCCAGGTAGGTGCCGTCGATCTCGGGCACCCGCACCAGGGTGGCCAGCACCAGCCGACCGTCTGCGGTGAGGTTGTAGTTCCGACAGCGCTTCTCGAACGTGATCCTCGCGATGTACCCGAGCCCGCGGAAGATGGCGTGGGCGGCATCCGGATCGTCCAATCGCGTTTCGAACTCCGGCTTCGACCCGGACTTCTCGTCCACGCGGGCGCCCTTGTAGGTGAGCACCGTCCTGGTGGAGTCCGGGCCGTGGACGGTGCGGATCCGCAGCTCGCGGTCGGCGTCCATCAGACTGCCCGCTGGGTCGTCGTAGTAGGTGTCCTGGTACACCTCGACCCGTCCGGGCCCCACTGTCTTCTCCAACGCGGCCAACACGCTCTCGGGGTCGCGCACGATCGCCTTCAGTTCGGCCTCGATAGCCACCTGGTCCTCCATCAGATGATGCGGGTGCTGTCCTCGACCATGGCATCAAACAGCCTGCGGAACCCCGCCCACAAGGGCCCATTCGGAGTGCGGACCAGCTTGTACGTCGCGGACTCGTGCCCCTCCCACTCGGCGTCGAACGCCCCCACGTACAGCACCGACCCGAGCCTGATGACCCGCCAGACCGGTAGCGCCCGGTACCGGTAGACCTCCACCCCGCCGGCGGGCACCAGCTCGCGAAGGCGGGCCTCTGCCGCGCGGATGCCGGCCGCCAGGGACTCGGTTGACTCTCCGATCTCGGCGGCGCGCTGCGCGGCGGCCGGGCTGTCCGGGTCGAGCAGGAGCACGCGGAGCCGTGGCGGGGTGTCGCCGTCGCGGTCGAGATGCGGTCTCAGGAGGCTGTTGGACAGGCCGAGAAGTCCAAGTCCGCGGACGGCCAGGACGTCGATCTCGCTGGCGGATCGGGCCGTGCGCTGAATCTCAGCCGCGGCCGCGTCTTGGGACTCGTACACGCGCACGATCTCCGGCCAGGCGGCCAGCTCGAACGCGGTGGAGCTAACGCGCCGTCGAGCAGCGAGGCCCAGAATCTGGCGGGCCGCATCTGGCATGGAGAGGCCATCGGCGATCCGCTCGAAGACGTCGAGCCTGCTGACCACGCGCCGACCGTTCATGATCTCGTTCACGCGGGACTGGGTCATGCCCACAGCCATGGACAGGCGACCCTGGCTGGCACCCGTGTGATGTTGCACGAAGCGAAGCACCGCGCCCATCTGCCGGTCGTGAAGTGCTCGGCGGACGTCGGAGTGCTGCCACGCCAAATCGGGCAGCGTGATCGGCATCAGTGCGGGGGGACTACCCATGGCTGGCCTGACTTCTGCAGAGGGATCTCACCGTGAGATTACCTATGTGGTATCGCTCCTCGCCGGGTTTCGGTCGAACCTGATGAGGTGCCACTTCTTGTATCGCCGTGTTCCGGAGGCCTGCCCATGCCGATCATCCCGGTGTTCGATACTGCTGATCGCGCGGCAGAAGATCCCCTGCCCGATCAGGGCATCAGCCTTGCTCGCCTCCATGGAGAGGCCTGCATCACCTGCGGCTCCGATGAGCCCCCGCTCCACCCCAACGGCGTCCTCACCCTGCCCGGGAACTGCGATGGAGTGGTGCGCGACTTCAACACCGTCGTCTGCACCTCTCATGTGCGAGTCGACCATGAGGGCTGACGCGACTGGCCCCGCCCAGGCCTGGGTGCCGGACCCCACGAGCCGACTGCCGGCGATCGCGTCACGTGCGTGGATCGAGGCGTCCCGCAGGGGCCTGGTCGCCACGTTGCTCGTGACGCCGCCGGTGACGACGGACGTGCGGACCATCACGCGGATCGCCCGGGCCATCGGCCTCGCCAGCCCACACGACGCGATGCCGGACATCAGCGATCGCGTGACCTACACCACGCAAGCGGCCATGCTGCACGTGCCTGGCACGGGGGCCGCGTGGCGGGTACCGGCACCGGACGGGTGGGGTCTCCTGCTGAGGGAGGGCGGTGCCGTCGTCGTGCTCCTCAGCGCTGACCCGCGATCCCCAGCTGCCGCTGGCCACGCTGGCACGAATGCGCACATCCGGGCCAGTCTGGAGGCGGGACGCCTTTGGGTGGGTGGCACCACGTGCCGGCCCGGAACCCGATTGGACGTCGACCATGGCTAACATGCTGCGGTGGCGAGAGGGCCGCTTCGAGCCCCGCCAGATGCCGGCCAACCAGCGCGGTGTCGTCCTGTGGGCGGTTTGGGACACCGACGCCAACGACTGGGTGCGGGACGATGGCAAGCCGTTGGTGCGGTGGTCCCGCGATGGCGCTGCCGACTGGATCAGCTGGCAGCGGGACATCACCGAGCGCCCCTCGGCTTCGTGGTGGCGGAGGTGAACCCGGCCGCGCGCGGCTACTACTACGGCGACCTGCTCCGCACCCACGCCGACGGCACGCCGATCTGGGGCATCCGGCTGCCCAACGGACAGTGGCGAATGGCGATGGACATGGCGGACTTCTACGTCCGTCGCCGCGATGCCGACGACACTGTGGCATGGCTCAACGAGGTCAACGGCCTGACGCCGCCACCAGCCGCTCAGCCGTAAACCAGCTGCCAGGTCTCAACGCCGAGGGCCCGGGCGAGCAGGCGGTTCGCCGGAGCGCCCGGCTTGGTTCCTAGCCGATGAACAGCTGCCACATGTCGACGTGGAGGGCGCTGGCCACCGCGGTGATCTCGTCCAGCCCTGGGTTGGTCTGCGCACGCTCCCAATAGCCGATGGTCTGGCGGTCCAGGCCGGCTAGCTCGGCCAGACGTTCCTGAGTCAGATTGCGTTCGACGCGAAGTCGCCGGAGCCGCCGACCGAACCGTGTCCGCTGCTCGAGCTGCTGCTCGGTAGGGGCTCGACGGGTTCTTGGTGACACCCGTTGACATTCACTCGTACATGATCAAAAGTCTGCATCACACATTCGTCACTTATCGACAATCTGTTCGATAGGCGGGCCCATCGACCGGCCGCTACGGGGGCAGCAGCGAGGCCGCCCAGTCGTCAGGATGACGGACCGTAGTGGTTGGAGCCGCCCCCGGGGACCTTCCGGGGGCGGTTTTGTCTGCGCAGCGGCACTGCCCGGCCGTGATCGTCGGTGCTGGACTTCCCGCACCGATGCGCATCGGGGCACTCTCAGTGCCATTGAGCGGCATGAGGATTGCCTGTGTATGTCCGCATTTCAGATATCGGTGCAGGTCACGCCTCTGTAAAATTTGGGTTCGACTCCCCTAGGCTCCACTTCGAAACGACTCCGCCCGGCCGCAGTTCTGCGGTCGGGCGGAGTCGTTTCTGCTGTCGGGTGCGGGGGCGTCAGCACCGCCCCGGTTCAGTGCGGCTTGCGGGGGTCGTGCGGCTTGGGGCGGTCGTCCTCGGGCGGGGTGCCGACCGGTGGCTGGCCGGGTGTGGTTCCCGTTCCCTGCGCGTCCTCGGGGGTGTCGTGCGGGACGGAGCCGTTCATGGTGGCCCCGCCGACCGGGGCGCCGGTGGCGCTGCCCGGCCGGGGCGTGGTGGGCGGCGCGGTGGCGGGCTCCGGGGGCTCGGTCAGCCATTCGGGGTTGTTCTGCTTGCGGTACCACTGCCAGGCGGCGACGCCGGCACCGATCGCGACGGCGCCGGCCACCGCGAGGCCGGTCGCCCAGCCGTTGCAGCGCTTCTTCTTGGCGTTCTTGGCGGCCAGCTCGCTGATCTCGGCAGCGCTGACGTTGCCGTGCAGTGCGGTGATCGCGGCGGCGCTGCGGGCCTGCGCCTCCTGGGCGAGCGGGACGACGCTCTCCCGGGCGCCCTGGAAGGTTTCGGCGACCTTGGGGGCGACCGTCGTCCGGGCCTGGCAGGCGGCCTGGCCGGCCGACAGCTTGGCGGCGAGCGCGGCCTCCTGGGCCCGGTGGACGGCCCTTAGGGCGGCCTTCTGGGTGTCCGGGGGGAGGCTGAAGAAGGCCTGCTCCAGGTGCGGGGCGAGGTGCTTGACGTACTGCACCCGGGCTGCCTGCGCGGCCTGGCCGGCCCCGCTGCGGGCCTGTGCTCCGGCGGCCGCGGCCTTCGGGCCGAGCGCCTCCAGCTTGGGGCCGAGCACCTGCCTGGCCTCCTCGGCGTAGTGCAGATAGGCCTCCTTCGCGGAGGCGGCGTAGGGCGCGACGGCGTCCTTCGCCCGTCCGGCGGTCTCGCGCGCGGTGTCCGTACGGCTCACGGGCTTCTCCTTCTCGGCGGGTGTCCGGCGTTCTTGTCCGGTATGCACCTTTCCACCTGATAGGAGATCATGCATCCTGCTTCCTCGCCGAGCACCTTCGGCTGAGCCGTCTGCGGCGATCATGGGATGATTCCTCGGATAGTCAGCTAGAAAGACAGGAAGGTACTCCCGTGGCCGAGGAACTCACCGCCACCCTGAAGACCAACCGCGGCGACATCGTGGTCAAGCTCTTCCCGAACCACGCCCCGAAGACCGTGGCCAACTTCGTCGAGCTGGCGGAGGGCACCCGCGAGTGGAAGAACCCGGAGACCGGCGAGGTGGCCGCCAAGCCGCTGTACGACGGCACCGTCTTCCACCGCGTGATCGACGGCTTCATGATTCAGGGCGGCGACCCGCTGGGCAACGGCACCGGCGGCCCGGGCTACAAGTTCGCCGACGAGTTCCACCCGGAGCTGTCGTTCGACCGCCCGTACCTGCTGGCCATGGCCAACGCCGGCCCGGGCACCAACGGCTCGCAGTTCTTCATCACGGTGGCCCCGACCACCTGGCTGAACCGCAAGCACAGCATCTTCGGCGAGGTCGTCGACGCGGCCAGCCAGAAGGTCGTGGACGCGATCGGCACCACCGCCACCACCAAGCCCTACGACCGCCCGGTCCAGGACGTGGTGATCGAGTCGGTCGTCATCTCGCGCGGCTGATTCGGACCCCTGCCGCCCTGCGGGGCGGCCCCGCGCGTTCCGGCGCGCAGTAGCCTGGACGGTCCCGGTGGTGCCCCGTTTCGTACGGCGGCGGCGCCGGGACCGTTTTCGTTGATGGAGGGACTGCGCCGATGCTTCCGGAGGAGCCCGTGCGGCCGACGCCCGTGGACAGCCAGGAGTCCGGCCTGCCCCGGTGCCACCGGCACCCCGAGCGGGAGACCGGCGTGTCGTGCGCGCGCTGCGGACGTCCGATCTGTCCGGAGTGCATGGTGCCCGCCTCGGTGGGCTTCCAGTGCCCGGACTGCGTGCACGGCGCGGCCGAGCGGCAGCCCCGGCAGCGGACGACGTTCGGCGGGGTGCTGGCGCTCGGCGACGGCGCGCTGGTCACCAAGGTGCTGATCGGCCTGAACCTGCTGGTGTTCCTGCTGACCGAGTACGTGGCCACGCAGTGGCAGGTCAAGCTGGGCCTGTTCAGCTGGGTGCCGCGGCCGGGGCTGGAGTTCGGCATGGCCGCCGGGCCGCAGGAGTGGTACCGGCTGGTGACGGCGATGTTCGTGCACGGGGGGCTGCTGCACATCGCGACCAACATGTTCTCGCTCTGGGTGCTCGGACCTCAGCTGGAGCGGGTGCTCGGCCGGGTGCGGTTCCTCGGCCTGTACCTGGTGGCGGGTATCGCGGGCAACGCGCTGTCGTTCCTGCTGGCGTCGGCGCACGGGCAGCTGTTCACGGTCGGCGCGTCGGGGGCGATCTTCGGACTGCTGGGCGCCACCGCGGTGCTGTTCAAGGTGAACCGGGTGCCGATGCAGCCGGTGATCGCGCTGCTGGTGGTGAACCTGGTGCTCACCTTCTCGCTGAGCAGCATGATCGACTGGCGGGCGCACGTCGGCGGTCTGGTGGCGGGCACCGTCATCGGCGCGGGCATGATGTACGCCCCACGGGCGCACCGGAATCTGGTGCAGGGGTTGACGACGGCCGCGGTGCTGGCCGCGAGCCTGGCCCTGGTGCTGATCGGAATGGCCCGTCTGCCGGGCTGACCGGGCCGGTCGGCGGTGCCGCAGTCTTTCCACAGGTGGGATGTGGTGGACGATTGGATTTCCCGGGTCTACGCGCGTTATCCTGCTGCGTTTCGGGTTATCCACAGAATCGGCGAAGTTTTCCCCAGTGTGGACAACCCTGTGGATAAACGTTCGGACGCTCCGTGACCGGCCGACGTCCGGGCATGCCGAACACCGCTTCGGCCCGGAGTCCGAAGCGGTGCGGGCAGGCGTCAGGCCGAGAACCGCCCGGCGGGCGGCACCGGCCTCACTTCCACTGCGTGGAGACGGCGAAGCCCGCCGCGATGAAGCCGAAGCCGGCCAGGATGTTCCAGTTGCCCCAGCTGTGGATCGGCCAGGTACCGCTGGTCACGTAGTAGCTGACGATCCAGGCCAGGCCGATCAGGAACAGCACCAGCATCAGCGGTGCCACCCAGCTCCGGCCGGAACTGATCTTCACGGCGGTCGCGGAGGACGGCGGCGGCGTGTAATCGGCCTTCTTGCGGAGTCGAGACTTCGGCACGAGGGGCTCTCCTGTCGATGCGCTGTGACCGCGCAGGTGGTCAGTGGGGGCGGGGTGGCACGTGTGGACCGGTCCGTACGGTCGCGGAGCTCCGCACATGCCACCGGCGTCCGTTAGCGTAGTGGCTCGCCGGGTCTGAGGGAGATAAGGGTACGGTGACTGATTCCACGATTTCTTCGCCGAGCCCGGTCGCGCGCCCGCGTCGGGGCCGAATTGTCGGACGTGCCCTGACCTGCACCGTCTTCGCGATGGCCGGGTTGCTGTTCTACGTGAGCGCACAGACCGCGCACGGAACCGATCTGCGCACCGACAACTCGCTGCTGGGGCTCAGCGACGTCATACAGCAGCGCTCCACCCAGAACCAGCAGCTCCAGGAGCAGGTCGCCGCCGACCAGGACCGGGCCGACGGGCTGGCCCGCGGGCAGGGGCAGAGCCCGGACGACGAGGCCCGGCTGACCGCCCTGCAGCAGGCCGCCGGGCTGGACGCGCTGCACGGGCCGGGGCTGACCGTCACGCTGGACGACGCCCCGCCGAACGCCACCGCCCGGATCCCCGGCGTCCCCGAGCCCGGGGTGAACGACCTGGTGATCCACCAGCAGGACATCCAGGCCGTGGTGAACGCGCTGTGGCGCGGCGGCGCCGAGGGCATCCAGGTGATGGACCAGCGGCTGGTCTCCACCAGCGCGGTGCGCTGCGTCGGCAACACCCTGCTGCTGCAGGGCCGGGTCTACTCCCCGCCGTACGTGATCCGCGCGGTCGGCAAGACCGATTCGCTGCGCGCCGCGGTGGACGCCGACCCGACGATCCGCAACTACCTGGGCTACGTGACCGCCTACGGGCTGGGCTGGAAGGTCCAGGAGGCCAACGAGCTCAGCCTGCCAGGGTACGCCGGATCGATCGATCTGCGGGCCGCCTCCGCCCAGTAGGTCGCCACGTCGGCCCGTTGCGCCGATACCCGCCTGGGGCGGGCGGATGGCCGTCTACGCTTGTGCCGACCCGACCATCGAGGAGCACCATGTACGGCTGGATCTGGCGGCATCTTCCGGGCCCCGCGCCGGTTCGTGCGCTGATCGCGCTGCTGCTCGTCCTCGGGGTGGTCTACGTCCTGTTCCAGTTCGTGTTCCCGTGGGCCGAGCCGCTGCTCCCCTTCGGGAACGTGACGGTGGATCAGGGCGCCGGCGGCTGAACCGGCTCCCGGTTCGCCCGCCCTTCGACGCACGCACACCCCAGGAGTTAGCGATGACCTCCGCCGGCCACCCGCCCCGGATTCTCGTGGTCGACAACTACGACAGCTTCGTCTTCAACATCGTCCAGTACCTGTACCAGCTGGGTGCGGTCTGCGAGGTGGTCCGCAACGACCAGCTGACGGTGACTCAGGCCCGGCCCAGAAGCGGCGAGGAGGGCTACGACGGGGTGCTGCTCTCCCCCGGGCCCGGGACGCCGGAGGAGGCGGGGGTGTGCGTGGAGATGGTGCACCACTGCGCGCGGATCGGACTGCCGCTGTTCGGGGTGTGCCTGGGCCTGCAGTCGATCGCGGTGGCGTACGGCGCGGTGGTCGGCCGGGCGCCGGAGCTGCTGCACGGCAAGACCTCCTCGGTGGTGCACGAGGACGGCGGGGTGTTCGAGGGCCTGCCCTCGCCGCTGACCGCCACCCGTTACCACTCGCTGGCGGTCGAGCCGGACACCGTGCCCGCCGACCTGGTGGTCACCTCGCGCACCGAGAGCGGCGTGATCATGGGCCTGCGGCACCGTGAACTGCTGGTCGAGGGCGTCCAGTTCCACCCCGAGTCGGTGCTCACCGAGGGCGGCCACCGGATGCTCGCCAACTGGCTGGCCGAGTGCGGGTTCCCGGAGGCGGTGGGCCGTTCGTCCGGCCTCGCCCCGGTGATCGGCCGGAGCTGATCCGGTGACCACCGTGCGCCCGGAGCGGGGCGTTCCCGAGGAGATGGACGAGCCGGACGGCTGGGGTGTCTACGAGCCGGCCCCGGAACAGACCCTGCAGCTGCGGCTGCCGCCCGACGAACCGGACCGGGGCGCGATATCCGGGCCGGACGTCCAGGACGGACAGCGGCGTGCCCAGGGGCCGGTGGGCCTGCGGGCGGGCACCGGCCGTCGGCGGGCGTCCGGGCGGGCCGCAGGGCCGCGTCCGAAGCGGCCCAAGGAACGCAAGCGGGTGGTCCTGGCCCGGATGGTGGGGGAGCTGTTCATCACCCTCGGCGTGGTGATGCTGCTGTTCGTCTCCTACCAGCTGTGGTGGACCAACGTGGTGGCCGACAACGCCGCCGACGAAGCGGGCAAGAAGCTGGAACAGCAGTGGGGGCAGCCGGCCGCCCCGCCGGCCGACGGCGCGCCGCCGGCGCCGGCCAAGTTCGAGCCCGGTAAGGGCTTCGCGATCATCCACATCCCGAAGCTGGACCTGAACTACCCGATCGCCGAGGGCACCAACAAGCAGCAGGTGCTCGACAAGGGCCTGGTCGGCCACTACACGGGCACCGCGATGCCCTCCGACCAGTCCGGCAACTTCTCGGTCGCCGCGCACCGCACCACGCACGGCCAGCCGTTCCGGGAGATCGGCAAGCTGGCCCCGGGCGACAAGATCGTGGTGGAGACGGCCACCTCCTACTACACGTACGAGGTCGCGGGCGGCATCCCGGAGACCCCGCCGAGCAATGTGACGGTGATTCAGCCGGTGCCCAAGGGATCACCTTTCACCGGACCGGGTCGTTATCTCACGATGACGACATGCACGCCGGAGTTCAGTGCCCGGGGAAGGCTCATCGTCTTTGGCAAGATGGTCGACGAACGGCCGCGGAGCCAGGGCCAGCCGGAGGCGCTGACCGGGCAACACTGAGCAGCGAGGCACGGCACCATGGGCACAGCCAATCTGGGCGGGCGACGGCGCGGACGGGTGGCTGCGGCCCTTGGCCTGATGGGGGAGATGCTGATCACCCTGGGGCTGGTGATGGCGCTGTTCGTCGGGTACTCGCTGTGGTGGACGGACGTGGTGGCCGCCCGGGCCGCCAGCCGGCAGGGGGACAAGCTGCGGCAGAGCTGGAGCGCCCCGGCGGTCACCACGCCCGGGTCCGCCGCCCCGGCCCCCGCCCCGGAGTACGAGGCGGGTGACGGCGTGGGCTTCCTGCACGTGCCGGCGTTCGAGAAGGACGACCAGACCACGCTGATCCGGATGGGCACCAACACGGACGTGCTCAACGAGGGCGTGGCCGGGGTCTACGAGGAGCCGTACCGGTCGGCGATGCCGTGGGACGCCGAGGGCAACTTCACGATGGCGGCGCACCGGGACGGGCACGGCGCGAAGTTCCACGACCTGGACCGGCTCGCCGACGGCGATCCGGTGGTGGTGGAGACCCGGGACGACTGGTACGTGTACAAGGTCGCCGGGACGCTGCAGCAGACCTCCAAGTACAACGTGGGCGTGGTCGCGCCCGTCCCCGAAGGCTCGCCGTTCACCGGCCCGGGCCGGTACCTCACGCTCACCACCTGCACGCCGGTGTACACCTCGCGCTACCGGATGGCGGTGTGGGCGAAGCTGGTCCGGGTGGACCCGATGGACGCCCGCCGCACCCCACCGCCCGAGCTCCGCTGACGCGCCGTCAACGCGAAGGGGCCGCACCGTCCGAGGACGGTGCGGCCCCTTTCAGCGTGCGGTGCGGGTCAGGGCGTGCCCGGCTTGTCCGCCAGCTTGAGGTACAGCATCACGACGTCGTCCGGGGTGATCTGCGTCCCGGCGGACGGGGTGAAGTTGATGACGATGGCCTGCGGGTCCTGCGGGCCCACCGGCTGGTACTTCGTGATCCCGGCCGCGGCCAGCGCCTTGATCGCGTCGGAGAGCTTGAGGTTCTGCAGCGGTGGCACGGTCAGCTTGTCGGCCAGCTTGCCGACCGTGATGGTGACCTTGGTGCCCTTGGCGACCTGGCCGCTCTTCGGGTCCTGGCTGATGACCTGGCCGACCTTGGCCTGCTCGGTGGGGCCGACGACCTTGGTGACCACGTTCGCCGACAGGCTGAGGTCGGCGAGCGCCTGGGTCGCGTTGTCCTGGGACTGCCCGACCAGGTTCGGCACGGTGACCTTCTGCTGGCCGGAGGAGACCACCAGGGTGATGGTGGTTCCGGTCGCGGCCTTGCCGGACACCGACTGCGAGACGACCTTGTCCTGCTCGACCTTGTCGTCGGTGCTGTAGTTGACGGTGACCGTGAAACCCTTGCCGGTCAGCGCGGCGTTGGCGGCGTCCTTGGTCTGGCCGACGACGTCGGGGACGTCGACCTGCGCCGGGCCGGAGGACAGGTGCACCGTGATCTTGCCGTTGGTGGCGATCTCGGTGCCCGAGGCCTGCTCCTGGGTGCAGACCTGGTCCTTCTGGATCTTGGTGTCGGGGCAGGCGATCGCGTCGCCCGCGACCACGGTGAGCGAACTGTTCTGCGCCTTCGCCGCGGCCTCCGCGTCGGACAGCGTCTTGCCGACCAGGTTCGGGACGGTGGTCTTGGCGTTCGTTCCGCCGGTCTTCACCAGCGACTGCACCACGAAGAACGCGCCGACCAGGACCAGCACCGCCGCGACGGCGAGGATGATCCAGGAGGTGTTGCTCTTCTTCGGCTGCTCCTCGCGCCGCCGGCTGCCGCGGCCCTCGTAGCCGTCGTCGTTGCCGTCCTGGTAGCCGCCGTACTGCGCGGGCTGCTGGTGGCCGACCGGCGGCAGCATGGTGGTGGGGCCGCCCTGCTGGGGCAGCATGTTGGTCTGGCCGTACGGGTCGTACTGCCCGCCCTGGTCGTATCCGTAGCCGCCTGCGCCGGTGCCGTAGGCGGCCTGCTGGGCGGCGGCGACCGGGAGGCCGTCGAGGAAGCGCTCGATGTCGTCGCGCATCTCGTCGGCGGACTGGTAGCGGTAGTCGCGCTCCTTGGCGAGCGCCTTCAGCACGATCGCGTCGATCTCCGGGCGCACCTCGGGGTCGTACGCGGACGGCGGGGCGGGCTCCTCGCGGACGTGCTGGTAGGCCACCGCGACGGGGGAGTCGCCGACGAACGGCGGGCGAACCGTGAGCAGTTCGTAGAGCAGGCAGCCGGTCGAGTACAGGTCGGAGCGGGCGTCGACGGTCTCGCCCTTGGCCTGCTCGGGGGAGAGGTACTGGGCGGTGCCGATGACCGCGGAGGTCTGGGTCATCGTCATGCCGGCGTCACCCATCGCGCGGGCGATGCCGAAGTCCATCACCTTGACGTTGCCCTGCCGGGTCAGCATGACGTTGGCGGGCTTGATGTCGCGGTGCACGATGCCGGCGCGGTGCGAGTACGCGAGCGCCTGCAGGATGCCGATGGTCATCTCCAGCGCGCGCTCGGGCAGCAGTCGCCGCCCGGTGTGCAGCAGCTCGCGCAGGGTGGAGCCCTCGACGTACTCCATGACGATGTACGGGATGGAGATCCCGTCGATGTAGTCCTCGCCGGTGTCGTAGACGGCCACGATGGCGGGGTGGTTGAGCGAGGCGGCGGACTGTGCCTCGCGGCGGAAGCGGGCCTGGAACGAGGGGTCGCGGGCCATGTCGGTGCGGAGGGTCTTCACTGCGACCTGGCGGCCGAGCCGGGTGTCGTGGGCGAGGTACACCTCGGCCATGCCACCGCGTCCGAGGACGCCGCCGAGCTCGTACCTGCCGCCTAGGCGACGAGGCTCTTCCATATCTCCGACCCTCTCCCCCACCGGTCGGTGAGGATATGACGTAGTGTCCCCGCACGCTCTGTCTTGACGCGGCCGCCGCCGCGGTGGTTTCACGGTGCCGGCGTCCGCAGTCGATCGCCGCGGACTGGCTGCGGGTACACCCGCTGCTGGCGGATACGCTACCGGGCGAACCTGACCGGCCCCGTACAGGCGGCCACCTGAGACCAGACCGGTATCGACCAGGACCGTCCCATTGTGACAATTCCGGCCACCGATCGAGGATCGATGGCCGGAATGTGACGGATGCGACCGACCTACTTGCCGAGCGCCGCCTGCATCATCGACTTGGCGATCGGCGCGGCCAGCGAGCCGCCGGAGATCTGCTGCGCCTCGCTGGAGCCGTCCTCGACCACCACCGCGACGGCGACCTGCTTGCCGTCCTGGCCCTTGGCGTAGGAGACGAACCAGGCGAACGGCAGACCCGAGTTGTCCTGGCCGTGCTGGGCGGTGCCGGTCTTGCCGCCGACCGTCACGCCCGGGATCTTCGCGTTCTTGCCGGTGCCGTTCTGCACCACCGACTCCATCAGCTGCTGGAGCTTCTGCGCGGTGGCCGGCGAGACCGCCTGCGACATCTGGCGCTCGGTGTGGGTGGAGATCACGTTCCCGGCCGAGCCCTCCTGGGCGACCAGGTAGGGCTCCATCAGCGAGCCGTTGTTGGCGATCGCCGCCGCCACCATGGCCATCTGCAGCGGGGTGGCCCGGGTGTCGTGCTGGCCGATCGCGTCCATCGCGGTGCCGTCGGGCTTGGAGCCGGACGGGAAGTGACTGGCGTCGGCCCGGACCGGCATGGTCACCTCTTTGTTGAAGCCGAACTTCTCGGCCTGCGCCCGCAGCTTGTCGCCGCCCAGCTCGGCGCCCATCTTGCCGAACACGGTGTTGCAGGAGATGTCCATCGCGTCCTGCACGGAGACGTTCGCGCAGACCTCGCTCGGGCTGGCGTTGATCAGCGCGGTGTTGGTGCCGGGCAGGATGTACTTGTCCGGGGTGTCGGTGAGGTCCGTCGGCTTCTGGTACTTGCCGGTCTCGAACGCGGTCGCCGCGGTGATCAGCTTGAAGGTCGAACCGGGCGGGTAGGTCTCGCGCAGCGCCCGGTTCAGCAGCGGCTTGTTCGGGTCGTTGTTGAGCGCCGTCCAGGCGTCGGCGTCCTGCTGGGTGCCGCCCGCGAAGGTGCCCGGGTCGTACGACGGGGTGGAGACCAGCCCGAGGATCGCCCCGGTCTTCGGGTCGATGGCGACCGCGGCGCCCTTCTTGTTGCCGAGCCCCTCGAAGCCCGCCTTCTGCACCTTGGGGTCGATGGTGGTGACCACGTCGCCGCCCTGCTTGGGCTTGCCGGTCAGCATGTCCAGGGTGTTGCGGAAGAACAGCCGGGAGTCGGTGCCGGAGAGGATGCCGTCCTCCAGCTTCTCCAGCTGGCTGGCGTCGTACGTCTGCGAGGAGTAGCCGGTGACCGGCGCGTACATCGGCCCGTCGTTCCAGGAGCGCTTGTACTTGTAGCGCAGGCCGTTGACGAAGTCGGACTTGGTGACGGCCTGACCGCCGACGATGATGTTGCCGCGCGGGTAGGCGTACTTGTCGTACTTGGTGCGGTCGTTGTGCGGGTTGTTGGCCCACGCCGACGCCTGCACGCCCTGCACCCAGTTCACCCGGAGCATCAGGGCGAGGATCAGGACCAGGCAGAAGATCGACACCCGGCGGATCGGCTTGTTCACGAGGTCGCTCCCCTGCTCTCGTCCGGTGCGCCCGGGCCGGCGGCCCCGAGCCGCTCCGGTCCGGCCGGTTCCGGGATGGCGGCGGCCGGTTCGACGGCCGGCCGGCGGGCGGTGTCGCTGATCTTCAGCAGGATGGCGATCAGGGCCCAGTTCGCTACCACGGAGGATCCGCCCTGGGCGAGGAACGGCATGGTCATACCGGTCAGCGGGATCAGGCCGGTGACGCCGCCGGCGACCACGAACACCTGCAGCGCGAACGCCGAGCTCAGGCCGACCGCCAGCAGCTTGCCGAACGGGTCGCGGGCCGCCAGCGCGGTGCGCAGGCCGCGCTGCACCACCAGGCCGTAGATCATGAACAGCGCCATCAGGCCGGCCAGGCCCAGCTCCTCGCCGAACGAGCCGAGGATGAAGTCGCTCTTCGCCGCGAACTGGATCAGCCAGCTGCGGCCCTGCCCCAGCCCGGTGCCGAGGGTGCCGCCCGAGCCGAGCGACATCAGGGTCTGCCCGATCTGCTCCGAGGACTGGGCGGGCGGCTTCGGCGCGAACGCCGCCATCGGGTCGAGCCAGGCGTTGATGCGGGTCTTCACGTGCGACTCGGTGGAGGCCACCACGGCCGCGCCGCCCAGCGACATGGTCAGACCGAAGACGATCCAGCTGGTGCGCTCGGTGGCGACGTACAGCATCACCACGAACAGGCCGAAGAACAGGAAGGAGGTGCCCAGGTCGGTCTCGAACACCAGGATCAGGATCGACAGCAGCCAGACCACCACGATCGGGCCCAGGTCGCGCCCACGGGGCAGGTACAGGCCCATGAACTTGCGGCTGGCCAGCGCCAGGGCGTCCTTCTTGACCATCAGGAAACCGGCGAAGAACACCGTCAGGATGATCTTGGCGAACTCGCCGGGCTGGATCGAGAACGAGCCGAAGCGGATCCAGATCTTCGCGCCGAAGTCCTCCGGCCGGGACGGGAAGAAGGCCGGCGCGGCCAGCAGCACCAGCGCCACCACCATCGAGATGTAGGTGTAGCGCTGCAGGATCCGGTGGTCCTTCAGCAGGATCACCACGCCGATGAACATCGCCACGCCGAGCGCGGACCACATCAGCTGGTTCCCGGCCGCCGGGAAGTTGTTGCGCAGCAGCTTGCCGGCCTTGTCGAGCCGCCAGATCATCACCACGCCGAGCCCGTTCAGCAGCGTCGCCAGCGGCAGCAGCAGCGGGTCGGCGTACGGCGCGAACCGCCGCACCGCCAGGTGCGCGCCCAGCGCCAGTACGCCCATGCCGAGCCCGAACTTCAGCATGCCGACGGGCAGGCTGCCGTCCATCGCCAGGCCGACGTTGGCGTACGCCAGCATCGGGATCGCCAGGGCGAAGCCCAGCATCAGGAGTTCGGTGTTGCGCCGGTTCGGGGTGTCGCCGACCGAGGACCGGCCGACGGCACGGCGCCGCCCGGTGCCGGGCGTGCTGCCGCTGCTCACGTCGAATGTGCTCATGCCTGTGAAAACCCCCGGGTTCGCCCGCGGCCTACTGCCCGGCGCAGGACACCGCGAGCTGCTGCTCCTGCTCGGTCAACGGCGGGGCGGACGGCGTGGCGTCCCCGGTGGACGGGGCGGCCTTGGACTCGGCGACCTTCTTGCAGACCTCGGCCTGCGTGCGCAACGTCTCGACCTGCTTCCGGGCGTCGTCGAGGCTGCCGGCCTGGATGTTCTTGGAGACCTGGTCGCGCTGGAACGCGGGCAGGTACTTCAGCTCCACGTCGTACTGCTGGTAGACCGAGCTGAGCTTCAGTCCGGCCAGGTTCTGGTCGAGGCCGCGGTAGACGGCGAGCCGGCCGTTCTCGGCGCCGACGTAGTACTGGCTCTGGTTCCACCGCCAGGCGAAGAAACCGCCGCCGCCGAGCACCGCGAGCACCAGCACGCCGATCAGGGTGAACTTCAGGCCGCGCTTCTTCTTGCGCCGGCTCGGCGGGGCGTCGCCCTCGTACGGGTCGTGGCCGCCGTACTCGCCGCCGTCGCCGGACGGGAAGCCCGCCGGGTCGGCGTAGCCGCCGGGCTGGTCGTAGCCGCCCTGGTAGCCCTCGGCGGGGCCGAAATCGCCGGCCGGGGCGCCGTAACCGGGCTGCTGGTCGTAGCCGCCGTGGTAGCCCTCGGCGGGCCCGAAGGCGCCCTGCGGGGGCTGCGGAGTGCGGCCGAGGCCGGCCGCGCGGCCGGCGGGGGTGTCCAGCAGGTGCGGGTCGTGCATCGGGTGCGGCTGGGTGTCGGCGACCGCGCCGACCACCTCGGGGGCCTGGGTGACCTGGCCGCTGAGGGTGTCGGTGGCGCCGACGTCGATCACGTCGGCGACGATGCAGGTGATGTTGTCCGGGCCGCCGCCGCGCAGCGCCAGCTGGATCAGCTCCTGGACGGTCTGCTGCGGCGCGTAGTAGCTGCCGAGCGTCTCCTCCAGGGTCTGGTGGCTGACCGGGCCGGACAGGCCGTCGGAGCAGATCAGGTAGCGGTCACCGGCCCGGACCTCGCGGATCGACAGGTCGGGCTCGACCTGGCCGCGGCCGTCCAGGGCGCGCATCAGCAGCGAGCGCTGCGGGTGGGTCTCGGCCTCCTCGGCGGTGATCCGGCCCTCGTCGACCAGTCGCTGCACCCAGGTGTGGTCCTGGGTGATCTGGTCGAGCCGACCGTCCCGCAGCAGGTAGGCGCGGGAGTCGCCGATGTGCACCTGGCCCATCCGGTGGCCGTCCCACAGCAGCGCGGTCAGGGTGCAGCCCATGCCCTCCAGCTGCGGGTCCTGCTCGACCATCTGCCGCAGCCGGTCGTTGGCGGTCTGCACCGCGTCGCCCAGCAGGGTCAGCAGGTCGGCGCCGGGGTGTTCCTCGTCGAGACGGACGATCGACCCCAGCACCTCGGAGGAGGCGACCTCACCGGCCGCCGCCCCGCCCATGCCGTCGGCCACCGCGAGCAGCCGCGGCCCGGCATAGCCGGAGTCCTCGTTCCCCTCGCGGATCAGGCCCTTGTGCGAGCCGGCGGCGAAGCGCAGCACGAGACTCATGCTGTCCGGGCCCTCCTTCGGGTGGAGCTGGTCCTCATGCGCTGACTACTTCCGCAGCTCGATGACGGTCCTGCCGATTCGGATCGGCATCCCGATCTGGAGCGGCGTCGGCGTGGTCAGCCGCTGTCGGTCCAGATAGGTGCCGTTTGTGGAGCCTAGATCCTCGACGGTCCACTGCCCAGCCTGATCCGGGTAGATCCTGGCGTGACGGGAGGACGCGTAGTCGTCGTCCAGGACGATCGTGGAGTCGTGCGCCCGGCCGAGCGTGACGGTCTGGCCGTGCAGCGCGACGGTGGTGCCGGCCAGCGAGCCCTGGGTGACCACCAGGTGCGTGGGCTGGCCGCGGCGCTGCCGGGCCTGCTGCTGCTGGGCGGCGGCCGGCTGCCCCTGCGGCGGGCGGCCCGCACCGGGCGCGGCGGGGGCACTGGGCGTCGCGGCCCGGTGCCCGGAGCGCGCGGCGCCCTTGGTGGTGAACAGGTCGCTGCGGATCACCTGCACGGCGACGATGACGAACAGCCAGAGCACGGCGAGGAAGCCCAGCCGCATGACCGTCAGGGTCAGATCAGACATACCGGCCCGCTTCTACCCTTCGACCTGTCGGTAGACGATGGTGGTCGACCCCAGGACGATCCGGGAGCCGTCGCGGAGCGTAGCGCGCTGGGTGTGCTGTCCGTCCACCACGATGCCGTTGGTGGAGCCGAGGTCCATCACCATCGCGGGCGTTCCGGGGCGGATCTCCGCGTGCTTCCGGGACACTCCGGGGTCGTCGATCCTGATGTCGGCCTCGGTGGAGCGGCCCAGTACGACCGCGTTCTGGGTGATCTGGTGCCGGGCGCCGTTCACCTCGATCCAGCGCCGGGTGCCGGCGCCGCCGTGGCCCGCGCCGGGGAACGGCCGCACGTTGTTGCCGGGGGCCGGCGGGGCGGGCGGCATCGCGGGCGGGGCGGAGGGCGGCGGCGGAGCGCCGTACGGGGCGCCGGTGCCCTGCTGCCAGGGCGCGCCGGGAGCCGGCGGCGTCGGTGGGCGGCCGTAGCCGGGCGGGGCGGCGGGCGGCGCGGGCGGCCGCTGCGGCTCCTCGGCCGTCAGCGTGCGGCTGCGCACCCGGTACAGGCCGGTGTCCAGATCGTCGGCCTTCTCCAGGGCGACCTGGAGCGGGCCCATGAAGGTGTACCGCTGCGCCTCGGCGTACTCGCGGACCATGCCCGCCAGCTCGGTGCCGAGCTGGCCGGCGTAGGGGCTGAGCCGCTCGTGGTCGTGCGGGCTGAGTTCGACGATGAAGTCGTTCGGGACCACCGTGCGGTCCCGGTTCCAGATGCTGGCGTTGTTGTCGCACTCGCGCTGCAGGGCGCCGGCGATCTCCACCGGCTGGACCTCGGACTTGAACACCTTCGCGAAGGTGCCGTTCACGAGACCTTCGAGTCGCTGCTCGAACTTTTTCAGGACTCCCACGGGGCACCCCCTCTCAGGGCTCGGTCGGGCCGGCTCGTCGGCTGGAAAGCGGTACTTCCGTACTGATCGTATCCACGCCCGGCCCTTCCGTACGGTTCCCCGGCCAGGTCGCGCCCGGAGGGTACCCACTGGGGGCTCCGCTCACCCGTTCGGACCGGGTCGGGTTGCAGTCCGGTGGGAGCGGTGCGGGGGGCCCTCCGGAATGGATTCGCAGGTGGGGCTCGGAGCGTGCTAATGTTTTCCATGTCGGAAGGGGCGCCCGCAAGGGAGCCGAACGGAAGACCCGGAGAGATGCGCTAAGCTTCTCGAAGAGTCGAAAGAGCGACAAGCTCCCGAAGACAACACCCATGCGCGGGTGGCGGAATAGGCAGACGCGCTGGATTCAGGTTCCAGTGCCCGAAAGGGCGTGGGGGTTCAACTCCCCCCTCGCGCACAGCGAAGCCCCGCAGATCTCAGGATCTGCGGGGCTTTTTGTTGTTCCCGTGCCCCCCGGGGGAATTCCCGGTGCTTTTCAGGCGGGCAGTACGGCGTGCAGGCTGAAGCCGCCGTCGGGGGTCGGGCCGGCGGTGAAGGTGCCGCCGAGCAGGGCGGCGCGCTCGCGCAGGCCGATCAGGCCGTGGCCGCCGCCGGGCAGCGGGGCGGCGGTGGGGCGGCCGGCCGGCGGGCCGTTGCGGACCTCGACGTGGAGTTTCTCGCCGCGGGCGGCGACCCGGACGGTGACCGGGGCGCCGGGGGCGTGCTTGGTGATGTTGGTGAGGCCCTCCTGGACGGTCCGGTAGGCGGCCCGTTCGACCGCTTCGGGCCAGTCGCGCCGGCCGGGGTCGAGGCGGCGGGTGACGGGCAGGCCGCTGCCGTCGATCAGCCGGGGCAGGTCGGCGAGGGTCGGCTGCGGGGCGAGCGGGGTGCCGTTGCCGACGCCGGCGGTACGCAGCACGCCGACCATCTGACGCAGTTCGTCCAGGGTGCGGACGGAGAGCTCGCGGATGGTCCGGGCGCCGTCCCGGGAGGCCGGGTCGGTGCTGGCGACCTGGATGGCCCCGGCCTGGATGGAGATCAGGCTGACCTGGTGGGAGACCACGTCGTGCATTTCGCGGGCCAGCCGGGCGCGTTCCGCGGTCAGCACCCGCTCGGCGATCAGCCGGCTCTCGCGCCGGCGGCCCTTGGTGAGTTCGGTGACGCGTTCGGCGAGCTCGCGGCGGGTGCGGGTGAGCATGCCGAGCGCGGCCGGTCCGGCGCCGAGCATCGCGGACTGGATGGCGTACAGCGCGTTGTCCCGGCTGAGTGCGAGCAGGTCGGGAGAGAACGGCCAGTGGAAGAACTCGACCAGGGCGAAGGAAACGGCGCAGGTGACCGGGATCCGCGGCTTCGGGTAGGCCGCGGCGACCGCGTACACGGCGGTGAGCGGAGCCAGCCAGATTTCGTTGAAGAACGCCGCGGGCAGGGTGAGCAGGGCCACCGGCAGCGGGTGGCGGCGGCGGCCGAGCAGGGCGACCACGGACAGCGCGGACAGCGCGAGCTGCCAGGGCGCGGAGCCCTTGGCGACCAGTGCGGAGTCCACCGCGGCGGCCGCCACCGGGATCAGCAGCGTGGTGCGGGGGGACCGCAGCCAGGCCCGGCGGCGCGGGGCCTCGGCCTCGGCCTCGGCGGGAGCGTCGGTGTCCGCGTCGGCGTCGGGTACGGCCGTCGCGTCGGCGGAGGTCACTCCCCGTCCCGGGGTTCGCGGACCAGGCCGGCGCGGTGCGCGATGACGGCGGCCTGGACCCGGTTGGCGGCGCCGAGCTTGGCCAGGATGGCGCTGATGTGGTCCTTGACGGTGCCGGTGCCGAGGAACAGCCGGTCGGCTATCTCGGCGTTGGAGAGGCCTTCGCCGAGCAGCGCCAGCACGTCGAGTTCGCGGCCGGTGAGCCGGTGGGTGAGGGCGGTGGCGGTGAGGTCGGGGCCGCCGCCGTCGACGTAGCCGCTGATCACGGTGCGGGCGACGGACGGGGAGAGCACGCTGCCGCCGGACGCGAGCACCCGGACGGCGTGCACCAGCTGTTCGGGGGCGGTGTCCTTGAGCAGGAACCCGGCGGCGCCGGCCCGCAGCGCGGTGCCGATGTACTCGTCGGTGTCGAAGGTGGTGAGCATGGCGACGACGGGCGGGTCGGGCAGCGCGCGCAGGCGGCGCAGCACGCTGATGCCGTCCAGGTCGGGCATCCGGACGTCGAGCAGCACCACCTGCGGGGCGAGCGCCCGGGTCTGCTGCTCGGCCTGGCCGCCGGAGCAGCCGCCGACCACTTCGAGGTCGGGTGCGGAGCCGACGATCAGGCCGAGCCCGGAGCGGACCAGCACCTCGTCGTCCACGATCAGGACCCGGGTCGGCGGCATGTCTCTCCCTGGTGACGGGCTTGCACCCCCGCCGATCGGCGGGGGTGGGAATCCGCTACCGGATTCACGCAATTCTCATCTTCGCTGGGCAACCATGGAAATCGGGGTGAAGTGCGCAGACCGCGCGCGGATGCGCCCCGTAGTTCGATCGTCTGGAATGGTTGCTGTGTCCACTGTGAAGACGCCTGCCTCGGCCGTGTCCCCCGCCCGCGGCGAGGGGCCGGGGGCGCAGACGCGCTGGCGCCGGCGGGCTGCCGCCTCGACCGTCTGGTACCTGCGGCTGGTGGCGCTGCTGAACCTGGTGGCGGTGCTGTCGGTGCCGTTCCGGAACCAGGTGGAGCGGCACAACGAGGGGCAGTTCTTCACGCCGTACCTGGTGACCGCCGGGTTGACCGCGGCGGTGCTGTCGCTGTTCCTGGCGGTGGCGATGCGCCGCCGCAAGCGGGCGGCGTGGATCTTCAACACAGGCGCGGCGGGGCTGACGTTCGCCGTCTTCGTGGCGGCGATGGTGTGGGGGAAGCACTTCACGTCCCACCCGCTGAACTGGTTCTCGATGGTGCTGACCGGCCTGTTCCTGGTGGCGCTACTGGTCTCGCGCCGGGAGTTCCCTTCCAAGGGCGACCGGTCCAACCCGAAGACCGCGGTGGCCGCGGGCGTCGGCGGCGTGCTGCTCGGCGGCCTGATCGGGTCGGTGCTGGTGCAGCTGACCAACCACATCAGCGGGGCGGGCTTCGGCACCCGGTTCAGCTACTCCGTGCACCGGATGATCACCGTGACGCCGTCGGCGAAGGTGGCCGACGTGGTCTCCGTGCCGACCTGGGTGAACTTTGCGATCAACGTGATGGGCGCGGTGCTGTTCCTGGCCGTGGTGTACGTGACGTTCCGTTCGCCGCGCGGCGAGGAACTGCAGAGCGACGAGGACGAGCAGAGGCTGCGCGAGCTGCTGGACAGGCAGGGCGAGCGGGACTCGCTGGGGTACTTCGCGCTGCGCCGGGACAAGGCGGTGATCTTCTCGCCGAGCGGGAAGGCCGCGATCGCCTACCGGGTGGTCGGCGGCGTGACGCTGGCCTCCGGCGACCCGATCGGCGACCCGGAGGCCTGGCCGGGGGCGATCGACGCCTGGCTGGCGGAGGCCCGCGAGCACGCCTGGGTGCCGGCCGTGATGGGCGCCTCCGAGGAGGCCGGGGTGATCTACGCCCGGCACGGTCTGGACGCGCTGGAGCTGGGCGACGAGGCGATCGTCGAGCTGGACGAGTTCTCGTTGGACGGCCGGGCGATGCGGGTGGTTCGGCAGGCCTACAACCGGGTCAAGCGGGCCGGGTACACGGTGCGGATCCGCCGCCACGAGGACATTCCCGAGGCGGAGATGGCCGAGCTGGTGGCGAAGGCCGACCACTGGCGGGACGGCGCGACCGAGCGCGGCTTCTCGATGGCGCTGGGCCGGCTCGGAGACCCGGGGGACGGGCGCTGCGTGATGCTGGAGTGCTTCGACGGGGAGGGCGAGCTGCGGGCGCTGCTGAGCTTCGTGCCGTGGGGCGCGCACGGCCTTTCGCTGGACCTTATGCGGCGCGACCGGGACAGCGAGAACGGCCTGATGGAGTTCATGGTGATCGAACTCCTGCAGCGCGCGAAGGAAGTCCAGCTGGAACGGGTGTCGCTGAACTTCGCCATGTTCCGGTCGGTTTTCGAGCGCGGTTCCAAGCTGGGTGCCGGCCCGGTGCTGCGGCTGTGGCGTTCGGTGCTGGGATTCTTCTCCCGCTGGTGGCAGATCGAGTCTCTCTACCGGGCGAATGCGAAATACCGGCCGATCTGGGAGCCGCGTTATCTGCTCTTCGAGAAGAGCGGCGAGATTCCCCGGATCGGCCTCGCCTCGGCCCGTGCGGAGGGTTTCATCACGGTGCCGAGCATGCCGGCGCTGTTCCGCCGCAGGCACGTCGGCCAGAGCTGAGTTCACGGGCTTCCCGGCCCGCTGGGGCCGGGGACGGTGGTCCCTCCGCCGGGGGGCGGAGTGGGCCGGGGAAATCAGACCCCGGTATGACACGAGCAGGCTTCGAAGCTGATGCCGTTGGTTGGTCCGGTGCGTAGTGTCGAACACGAGGCGTAGAAGGAAGAGACGCGAAACAGGACGGACGTCGGGACAATCCGCACGTCGTCGGGACGGGAGAACCGGTTCGTGAAGCTGAACACCCACGCGGGGGGCGTGCGGTCGGGGCCCGGGGCGGTATTCCGCCGGGCCGCGATCGCCGAGTGGGGGGCGCTGTACGGCGCCGTGAAGGAACGGGTGCTGCGGCGGAAATTCGCCGCCGTGCCGCTGGCGACCATCGCGACCGCGCTGGTGCTGCTGTTCTCGATCGTCCAGCACCTGCCGGGCGGGGACCGGTTCGTCGCGCAGATCGGGGTGGTGAAGGCGGCGCTGCCGCTGGACGTGTCGCTGCTGCGCACCCCGCTGTCGCTGTACGTGCCGGCGCTGGACCTGCCGGTGTGGGGGGCACTGGCGCAGGTGTTCCTGGTGTTCGGCGTGGCGGAGGTCGTGCTGGGGCGGCGGCTGACCCTGGTGGTGGCGTACGCCTGCACCCTGGCGGGGACGCTGTTCGCCCGGATCGCGGTGGCGCTCGGCCCGCACCACCTGCTGGGCTTCCCGCGCTGGGTGGCGCACGTGCGCGACACCGGCCCTTCGGCGGCGGTGGTGGCGCTGGCCGTGGTGGTGGCGTTCCGCTGCCGGGCCTGGTGGACGGGCGGAGCCGTGGTGCTGGCGATGACGGTGGAGGCCGTGCTGCTGCCGAACCTGGCGGGCCTGGAGCACCTGGTGGCGATCAGCACCGCCGTGCTGATAGCGGTGTGGGTCGAGGTGTTCGGCGACTACTGGCCGCGAGTGCTGTCCGGGGTCGGCGCGGCCGCCTCGGTGGCCCAGGGCGGGGCCAGGGCAGTCACGCCCTGAGCCCGGCCCAGTGGCCGCTCAGCCACGCGGCAGTGGCATCTCGAAGTAGACGACCTTGCCGACCGCCTTGCGGGCGGTGCCCCACTTCTCGGACAGCTTGCTGACCAGGTTCAGGCCGCGGCCGTGCTCCGAGAGCGAGTCGGCGGGCTCCAGCGACGGCAGGTTGTGGTTGTCGTCGCTGACCTCGACCAGCAGCTTGTCGACCCGGATCAGCTGGAGCTGCACCTCGGAGCGGGCCACCCGGACCGCGTTGGTGACCAGCTCGGACACCAGCAGCTCGACGGTCTCGGTCAGCGCCGTCAGCTGCCAGGCGGCGAGCTGGTCGCGCACCAGGCTGCGGGCCCGGCCGACCTCCGCCTCGGTGACGCCCAGCTGCCAGGTGGCGACCTCGGTCGGCGGGACGCCGTCGAAGCGGGCCACCAGCAGCGCGATGTCGTCCTGGCGGTCGTCGGAGTGCAGGGTGTTCAGCACGGTGTCGCAGGCCTCGTCGGGGGTCTGCTTGGGGTCGATCAGGTTGCCGCACAGCGCGGCCAGGCCCTCTCCTATGTCGCCGCCGCGGACCTCGACCAGGCCGTCGGTGCAGAGCACCAGCATCGAGCCGTCCGAGACGTCGATCCGGGTGGCGACGAACGGCACCCCGCCGACGCCGATCGGCGCGCCGGAGGGCAGCTCGAGCAGTTCGCCGCGCCCGTCGGGATGGACCAGCACCGGGGGGACGTGGCCGGCGGAGGCGAGGTCGCAGGTGCGGTTGATCGGGTCGTAGACGGCGTACAGGCAGGTCGCGAGATGGTCGTCGCCGAGTTTCTGGGCCAGGTTGTCGAGGTGGCGCAGCAGCTGGCCCGGTGGCAGGTCGAGGGCGGCGAGGGTCTGCATGGCGGTGCGGAAGCGGCCCATCGCGGCGGCCGAGTGCAGGCCGTGGCCCATCACGTCGCCAACCACCAGGGCGACCCGGCTGCCGGGCAGCTGGATGGCGTCGAACCAGTCGCCGCCGACCTCGGCCTTGCGGTCGCCCGGCATGTAGCGGTGGGCGATCTGCACGCCGGGGATCTTCGGCGGGCGGGTGGGGATCATCGAGCGCTGGAGGGTGGTGGCGACCTTGGACTCGGCGCGGTGCAGGCGGGCGTTGTCCAGGGACAGCGCGGCGCGGGCGGCGATCTCCTTGAGGGTGTCGGCGTCGGCGCGGGTGAACGGTGCCCGGTCGGACAGCCGCAGCAGCTTGAGGATGCCGAGCACCGCGCCGCGGGCGGACAGCGGCAGCACCAGCATGGAGCGGCCGACCACGGTCGGCTCCAGTTCGGGGCCGCCGAGCGAGGCCGCGTAGTCGACCGCGACGTCCGCGGAGATCAGCGGCACCAGCACCGGCTGGTTCTCCTGCAGGGCCAGGCCGGGCGGGGTGGAGCGCGGCATGGTCCGCAGTGAGCCCTCGTCCAGGACGTGGTTCCAGCGCGGTGAGGTGGCGTTGAAGGTGCGGGCGACGCGGCGCAGCACGGTGCGGTCGTCGGGCGGGTCGGCGGGCAGTTCGCCGTCCGAGAGCAGGCCGTCGAGCAGGTCGACGCAGGCGAAGTCGGCGACCCGGGGGACCAGTACCTGGCACAGTTCGCGGGCGGTGGTGTCCAGGTCGAGGGTGGTGCCGACCTGGCTGCCGACCGAGGCCAACAGCGCGAGGTCGCCGTCGTCGGGCAGGCCGCGGACCACCTCGACGCCGTCGGAGGCCCTGGCGGGGCCGGGCAGGGTGGGAGCCGGTGCGGGCGGGGCGGGGTCGATGGCGGGGCCTCCCGGGGTCGGGCCGTGGGCGGCGGCTTCGCGTGGGGCGGGGACGGTGCTGCCGGTCACCCGCGCGTCCTCCTGGGCGGCGGGCCCGGCAGCCTGTATCCGTACCCCGAGCGGGGCCCGGACACCCGTGCGCTGCGGCTCCGCCGGGCGGCGGGCGGCGCGCTCGCGCTGCTGGGCGGCCCGCTGCTGCGGGGTGGGGTAGCGGCGGCCGAGGCCGGTGGCGACCCGGGCGGTGCCGGACGGCCCGCCCGGCGAGGACTGGTGGGGCACCACCGGCAGCAGCGTCACCCCGTCCACCCGCAGCGCGGGCGGGCCGGCCGCGGCCAGGGCGGCCAGCAGCCGGCCGCGGCGCTGCGCGGAGCAGGACGGCAGCAGCGCGGCCAGCGAATCGGGGGCCGCCTCGGCGGGCGGTGCGAACGCGGCCGCGACCTGCTGGGGGCGGGCCGCGGCGGGCGCGGCGGCGTACGGGACGAGGCGCTCGCCGAGGGCGAGGGCGATCCGGGGGCCGGTGGCGCGCAGCGGACGGGCGTCGGCGGCCAGCACCAGCAGTGAGCGGCCGGCCGGTTCGGCCAGCGGGTAGGCCCACCACAGGATGTCGCGCCGCCGCTCCTCGCGGTCGTGCACCGTCATCGCGCCGGCCCACGGGCCGTCGGTGGCGAGGTCGTCGAGGGTGTCGAAGGCGTCGCAGCGGTGCTCGGGGGAGCCCGGGTCGTGGCGGGGGCATACGGCGGGCAGCAGACCGTTCGCGGTGCGGCCGGCGGCGACGGCGGCGCGGTGGCCGAAGAGCTCCTCCGCAGTGCGGTTCCACACGGCGATCCGGCCGTCCGGGTCGACCAGCACGGCGGCCGCGCGAAGCAGCGCCACCACCCCGGCGGGGCGGCCGCCCGGGAGGTCCGCCCGGTCGGGTGCGGAAATGGGCTGGTCCACCATGGATATCGGTCTGCCCCTTTGAGTTCTTGCTGCTCCTCCTGGCCGGTGCGCGCGTCCTTGCACGCGCCATCCAATGAAGCACGGAGATGCCAATGGGAGGTAGTTAATCGGGCAGATTCGTCCGTATCAGTTGCGTGTCGTTGACGGCGCGCCCCCGGCGTGCTCCACCGTCACCCGGTCGGGCGGTGTGGCGACCCCGGTAGGGTGGCCCGGGTGAGCGTACCGAGCGTCGAGGTGTGGGCGGATCCGGAGCGGCAGGAGCTGGAGGAGCGGGTCGCGGCGGCCGAGCTGGCCTGGCTGACCCTGGACGTCGACGTGGCCACCCTACGGGTGGAGATCGACAACTTCGCGCTCGCCCACCATCAGCTGCTCGGCCCGCTGTACGCGGAGCTGGACGAGCTGGACGCGCTGATCGCCGAGTCGGTGGCGGCGCTCAGCGGCGACCCGGAGGACCTGCGGCGGGCCCGCGAGGCCCGGGAGCGGGTCGAGCCCGCCGAGGAACGCGGCCCGCGCGAGGGCGAGCCGGAGGCCCGCCGGGTGCGGCCCGACAAGGACGCCCAGCGGATCTACCGCGAACTGGCCCGCCGCGCCCACCCCGACCTGTCCACCGACCCGGCCGAGCAGCAGCGCCGCTCGGCGTTCATCGCCCGGGTCAACGAGGCGTACGCGCTGGCCGACACCGAAGGGCTGGAGCGGCTCGCCGAGGAGTGGTCCACCGACCCGGAGTCCGCGCCCGCCGTCGACTCCCCCGACCGGCTGGCCTGGCTGCGCCAGCGCCTGGAGTGGCTGACCGGCCGGATCACCGCACTGGCCACCGAGCAGGTCCGGCTGGAGCGCACCCCGATGGGCGAACTCCTGCTGCTGCGCCCCGACGAGCCGGAGCGCCTGCTGGAGGACCTCGCCGAACAGCTGCTCGCCACCGCCGCCGACCGGCAGGCCAAGCTGGCCGCACTGCTCCCCGACAATGGCTCGAACGATCCGTACCGACCCCAGGAGACCCCCCCGATGTTCGCTCAGCTGCCCACCACCGACGTCGCCTCGGTGCCCGCCGACGCCCTGCTGCTCGACGTCCGCGAGCAGGACGAGTGGGACGCCGGCCACGTGGACGGCGCGCTGCACATCCCGATCGGCCAGGTGGTGGCCCGCCTCGACGAGCTGCCCGAGGGCCGGCTGTACGTGCTGTGCCGGGTCGGCGGCCGGTCCGCGCAGGTCGTGCAGTACCTGGTCCAGGGCGGCCGGGACGCGGTGAACGTGGACGGCGGCATGTTCGCCTGGGACGCCGCGGGCCGCCCGATGGTGAGCAGCGACGGCCAGGACGCCTTCGTTCTGTAACAGCAGTCCCTCCCGCCCCTGTTCGAACGCGTGCGCGGTGCGGCAGGATGGCCGCCGTGCGCGTCTGGTCCAAGCCCGCCCGGGCGGTGCTGGCGTTCGCCGGGGCGGGGCTGGGGGCCGGCACCCTGGCGTTCCTCGGCGTGCTGTTCCTGCAGGTGGCGCCGGAGAACTCGGTGTCCCGCGAGTACCGGGCGCAGCTGGACGCCGTCGCGTACCCGGAGTTCGAGCAGAACTGGCAGCTGTTCGCCCCCGACCCGCTGCAGCGCGAGGTCACCGTGGCGGCCCGGGTGCAGACCATCGCCGACGACGGCCGGATCACCACCCAGGACTGGCACCCGCTGACCGCCGGGGACTTCGCGGCGGTCCGGCACGACCCGGCGCCCAGCCACTTCGACCAGAACCTGCTGCGCCGCGCCTGGGACTTCTACACCGTCACCCACCCCGACGGCGACGGCCCGGCCGCCGCCGACTCGCGCGGCCGGCTCGCCGAGCAGTACCTGAAACGGATAGCCCTGCAGCGGATCGGCCCCGGCGGGGAACGGGTGCTGCAGGTGCAGCTGCGGGCGGACACCGCCACCATCGCCCCGCCGCCCTGGAGCCACGAGCAGGTCGACACCTCCGTGCACTCCCGCGAACTGCCCTGGTGGCCGGTGCGGGCCGAGGACTGGCGGGGCCTGGAGTGAGCCTCCTCGGCGCGATCCGGGCCGCCCTGCCGCGCCTGCTGACCACCCTCGCCCCGCACCAGGCGGCGGCGGTACGGATCGGCGTGGCCGGCACTTGGGGCGCCTACCTGCTGCGCGAGTGGCCGAACCGGCGGCTGCTGTACGGGGACCGCTCGCCGTGGTCGGCGGAGCTGAACGAGCGGCTGCTCGCCGACACCCACGCCTTCACGGTGCTCTCCTGGAGCGGCGGCCGCTGGTGGTTCGAGGCGGTGTACCTGCTGGCGCTGGTCTCGGCGGCGGCCCTCGCGCTCGGCTGGCGCACCCGGGCGAGCGCGGCGGCCTTCGCGCTGACCGTGCTGTCGCTGCAGAACCGCAACGCGCTGGTCGGCGACGGCGGCGACAACCTGGTCCACCTGCTGGCGATCTACCTGGTGTTCACCCGCTGCGGCACCGTCTGGTCGCTGGACGCCCGCCGCCGCGCCCGCCGGCCGGCCCCCGACCGGGCGGCCTGGGGCGAGCCGCGGGCGCTGGCCGACGCGCTGGCGGCGATGCTGCACAACTGCGCGATGCTGGTGATCGCCGCGCAGGTGGTGCTGGTGTACGCCACGGCCGGCTGGTACAAGGTGCAGGGCGCCCGCTGGCAGGACGGCACCGCCGTCCACTACCCGCTGCACCTGGGCTGGTTCACACCCTGGCCGGGCCTGTCGGCGCTGCTCGGCGGCAGCCTGCTGCTGACCTTCCTGCTGACGTACGGCACGGTGGTGGCGCAGGTGGGCTTCCCGTTCGCGCTGGCGAGCCGGCGGTTGAAGAACGTGCTGCTGGTGCTGATGGGCGCCGAACACCTGGCGATCGCGGTGCTGCTGGGGCTGCCGTTCTTCTCGCTGGCGATGCTGGCCGCCGACGCCGTGTTCTGGCCCACCGGGGCGCTGCTGACCGTGGAACGCGTGCTGACGGGCCGGTGGCGGAAAAGTCGCTAAGCTCCCGTTATGTCCTGGTTCAAGGCGCTGCGCGACACCGCGCGGACCGGGCTGACCGTGGACTTCTCGCTCACCAACCCGCGCCGGTCGCTGCGCGCCGCGGTCGCCGCCGCGCTGGTGATCTTCCCGACCATGGCGATCTACGGGCCCTCGCACGCCGCCTCCGCCGCGATGGGCGCGTTCATCGCCGGCGTCGCGACCTTCCAGCGCTCGTTCCGGCCGCGCGCCTCGCTGGCCCTGGTGGCGGGCGCCGGGCTGGGCGTGTCGACCTTCCTCGGCTACCTCGCGGTCGGCATCCCCGGCGCGTTCCCGGTGCTGCTGGCGCTGTGGGCGTTCGGCGCGGGCATGGCCTGGGCGGTCAGCCCGACCGCCGGCGTGGTCGCCGCCAACACGCTGTCCGTGATGCTGGTGGTGGTGCAGCTGCCCGTGTCGGCGTCCGCCGCGCTCGGCCACGCCGTGCTCTGTTCGGTCGGCGGCGGCGTGCAGGCGCTGGTGGTCACGCTGTGGCCGATCGACAGCTGGCGGGCGCAGCGCGACGCGCTCGCCGACATCTACGCCGGGCTCGGCGACTACGCCCGGAGCCTGCGGCAGGACCCGGTCGCGCACGTCGACCCGGAGCCGTTCATGGTCGCCCGGCAGGCGGCCCGGCTGTCCACCCGGCAGGCCCGCCGCCGTCCGGCCGAACTGCGCGGCCTGCGCACCATCGCGGAACGGATCCGGCCCACCCTGGCCGCGCTCGCCGACCCGCGGGTGGGCGCCGCCGAGGAGGGCCCCGAGCGGGACCGGGCCCGCGAGGTGCTGGCCGCCGCCGCCGGGGTGCTGGACGCGCTGGCCCGGGCGATCCGTACCGGCGACCCGGTGCGGCTGCCGATGGACACCCCCGGCCTGGCGCTGGCCCGCCCCGGCACCGGCGAGGACCTGCTGCGCGGCGGCGCCCGCCGCTCGGCGCGCCGGCTGTCCGGCCTGCTCGGCCGGGCCGCCGACCGCCTCGACCGGCAGGACCGCGCCACCGTCCCCAGCCCCGGCCGGGCCGGCCTGCGCCGCCCTTCGCTGGTCGAGGTGGTGCCCGGCGCGCTGGCCACCATCGGCCGGCAGCTGCACAAGCGTTCGGTGCTCCTCCACCACGCGCTCCGGATGTCCGCGGTGGTCACCTCCTCCTACCTGGCGGCCCGGCTGCTGGGCATCGAGCACGGCTACTGGGCGCCGATGGCCTCCGCCATGGTGATGCGCCCCGACTTCGCGCAGACCTTCAGCCGCGGCGTCGCCCGGATCGCCGGCACCGTCGCCGGAGTGCTGGTGTCCACCATCGTGGTGCAGGTGTTCCACCCCAACGACTGGGTGCTGGCCACGCTCGCCGTGATCTCGATGGGGCTCTCCTACATGATGCTGAGCACCGGGTACGCGCTGCTGACGGCCGCGATCTCCTCGTACGTGGTGTTCCTGCTCGGCCTGCAGCCCGGCCACCCGGTGCAGCTGGCCGTCGACCGGGTGGCGATGACGCTGCTGGGCGGCGCCGTCGCGCTCGGCGCGTACGCGCTGTTCCCGACCTGGCAGACCGCCCGGCTGCCGGAACGCCTGGCCGAGTGGCTGGCCGCCGCCGGGCGGTACGCGGCCGCCGTGTTCACCGCGTACGGAGACCCGGCGGGCGGGCACGCCGAGAAGGACGTGCGGCCCGCGCTGCTGGACGTCCGGGAGGCCCGCAGCGAGATGCTGTCCGCGCTGGACCGGGCCGAGGTGGAACCGGTGCGGCACTTCGCGCGGGCGCCGGAACTGAGCCGCAAACAGTTCGACCGGGCCCGCACGGCGGTCGGCATGCTGGACCGCTCCATCGTCCTGCTGGAGGCCCACCTGCCCACCGAGGACGCCCCGCCGCTGCCCGGCGCCGGCGCCTTCGGCGAGGAGCTGCGGGACGCCACCGCGATCGCCTCCGCCGCCGTCCTGCTCGGCGAGGACGTCGACTTCGCCGCGCTGCGCGAGGCCCACCGGACCTGGGACTACCTGCTGGCCCAGCTGCCCCGCGACGACCGGATCGACGTCACCCGGGCCGGGTCCCGGCTGGTCATGCAGGCGCTCACCGAGCTGGAGCGGTCGGTGCGGACGCGCCCGAAGCCCGCCCGCGGGGAGCCCGTACCCTCGAGGGCGTGAGCGACACCTCGGTGCCCCAGCTGGGCGAGCAGTACGACGAAGGACACCTCCCCGACGACCGGGAGATCGGCGTCGGACCGCACCCCGAACCGTGGCCCGACGACCCCCGGCTCGACCCCGAACTGCTCGCCGCCGGCGACCGCCGCAACGTCACCGACCAGTACCGGTACTGGCGGCACGAGGCGATCGTCGCCGACCTGGACACCCGGCGGCACGGCTTCCACGTCGCCGTCGAGAACTGGCAGCACGACTTCAACATCGGCTCCGTGGTGCGCACCGCCAACGCCTTCCTGGCGGGCGAGGTGCACATCGTCGGCCGGCGGCGCTGGAACCGGCGCGGGGCCATGGTCACCGACCGCTACCAGCACGTCCGGCACCACGACTCGGTGGCCTCGCTGGCCGCGTACGCCGCCGAACGGGGACTGCCGATCATCGGCATCGACAACCTGCCCGGCGCGGTGCCGCTGGAGACCTACCCGCTGCCCGAGCGCTGCGTGCTGCTGTTCGGCCAGGAGGGCCCCGGGCTGACCGCCGAGGCGTGGGAGCACTCGACGGCGGTCTGCTCGATCGCCCAGTTCGGCTCCACCCGGTCCATCAACGCCGGGGCGGCCGCGGCGATCGCCATGCACGCCTGGGTGCGGGCGCACGCCGGGCCGGCCTGAGTCAGCGGAACGGCGGCGGGGGCAGGGGCGACGGGGTGTTCGGGGCGTTCTGGGCGGGCGGTATGTCCTTGCCCGGGTAGCCGTCCGCCTCCGCGCCGCGCCAGCCCTGCGCGAGCTGGAACGCCTCGGTGGCCTTCCGGTCCGCCTCGCCCCAGTCCGGGCTCGGGCCCTCCCGGTAGAACCGGCCGCCGCCGCGCTCCACCAGCATCCGCCCCAGCCGGGCTATGGAGTCGTTCACCTTCCCGGGCCCGAACGCGTCCGTCCCCGGGAACGCGTCCCCGTCCGGTGCGGGCCTCGGCTGGCTCAGCCCCTTGTACCGGTACGGCAGGTAGTCGCCGGAGTCGCTCCAGTACGCGTACGGGGTGGAGCGCTTCGTGGTGGCCGGGCGGGTCTGCTCCAGCGCCGTGTACGTGGTGTGCGCCGGGTCGAGCCAGCCGCCGAACAGCACGGCGTGCGAGCCGTCCTGCGGGTCGTCCGGGTTGTTGCGGATCAGGATGTCGCCGGGCTGGAGGGCGTCCTTGGATATCCGGTCGGCGAAGTCGGGCAGCGTCCAGGTGGTCTGACTGCTGTCCAGGCCCCAGGCCATGGAGTATGAAGCCGGAGCAGTCCTGGCGGTAACCGTCCGACCAGTACGAGGACATGCTGTACGGCACCTTCTGGTCCACCGGCGGTCCGTGAGCGGATCGCCGAACAGGCCCCGCGACCTCGCCCTGCGGCGAGCCGGCGGTCTGCGGGCTGCTGTCGCCGGGCGGAGCGGCGGCGGCCGTCGACGCCACCGCCGCTCCGCCCAGCACACTGCCGACGGCGGCGAGCAGCACCGCCGCCCGCCGCGCCCCGGTGCCGCGGCCCGGCCGGGCGGCGGGCCGGCGGGCCCGGCGGCGGGCGGCGCAGTCGCCGCAGGCACAGGACTCGTCCGGCTCGACCTCGCTGAACTCGATCAGCACGGGAGGGACCTGCCTTTCCTCGGTGAGTGGGACTCACCTTTCACGGAGGCAGCGGCAGGGACCACCTGATGGGCGGTCGGGCGGGGCGGAACGGGTGAACTTCGGGGCGGTGGCGCGGCGTGGCTCCGGCGGTTGATGGCCGATCAGGCCGGGGCGGTCACTCCCATTGCCAGCGGATGCCCACCTGGCCGGGTTGCTGGTCGGCGGTGAGGACGTGGGCACTGGCGGAGGCGCCGATCCAGAGGGGTTCGCGGTGGCGGTCGGTCTCGGCGCCGGGGGTGCGGTCGAAGCGTTCGCACTGGACGGGGACGGCGGCGGGGTCGAAGTGGACCTGCAGGACGTACTCGCGCACGGGGTTGGCGAAGTACCGCCCGTAGTCGGTGGTGGGGCCGGAGTCGGGGATCCGCACCTCGTACTCGAGGATCGTGGAGTCGCCGAGGGCGAGCGGCCGGTCGAGGAGGAGTTCGGCGACCAGCAGGCCGCTGAGCGGGCGGCGGCGGACCCGGCCGAGGCGGGCGTGCCGGACGTTGGTGATCTCGGGGGTGTCGGTGCCCTCGTCGGCCTTGTGGACCACGACGTGCCGGGTGATGCCGTCCACGGTGGCGCGGACCACCTGACGCAGCCGCAGCAGGTAGCCGCGGCGGGAGGCGTCGACGTAGTAGGCGTCGTGGATGGACTGCCGCTCCAGCTGGCCGGTCGGCGGGGCGTCGAGTTCGGCGAACACCTCGGCGAGCTCGGGATGGCGGGGCCAGACCTGTTCGACCCGCAGGCCGTCGGGGGCCGGGCCCTGGGCGACCCAGCGGCCGCGCGGGCGGGGCGGACCGAGCAACGCGGTGAGCGCGGTGTGGCGCAGGCCGAGGAGCTCCTCCAGCAGGTGGACGGCGCGCAGCGAGGTGGCCCGTTCGGGCTGGCTGCGGCCGCGACGCCAGTAACTGAGCGTGGTGACGCTGACCCTGACGCCCTGTTTGGCCAGTGCGGCACGGATCCGGTCGAGGCTGAGGCCGCTGTGTTCGATGGCGGCGTTGAGGACTTCGGCGAAACCGCCCTGGGCGGCGACGGGTGCGGGCACGGGGGTGGTGGGGGCTGCGGCGGGTACGGCGGCAGTGGCCGGTGCGGCGGTCTGTACGGGATCGGATACGGGTGCGGTGCTGCTGCTGCGGACGGCGGCCGACGGGCCGGCCGGCGCGGCCGGTCCGGCCGGTGGCCGGTCACCGCCGTGTTCGCGCTGGCCGACCAGGCGGAGCCGGCCGGCGTGCTGTGGTTGCTGTGAGCCCATGCGACACCTTCCCCACCCGGCGGGTTCGGTGGGTTGCCCCGGCTCCGCGTTGCGTCGGAGGTGCGCCGCCGAGTGTGGGGGAACCCTAGCCAGGGTTGAGAGGCTACGTCATCAATCAGGACATATGACAGTGGTCACGACAAGTATTTCGCAGGCGGAGCGAACACGAAACACTCCTGACACACAGGTGCCGGGAGGGCCCGTGACAGGCCCCCCCGGCAACTCTGTTGAGGCGAGGTCAGGAAATGTTCAGTGCGGTGTCGTCGATGACGAAGCTGGTCTGCAGCGAGGCGTCCTCGACGCCGGTGAACTTCAGGGTGACGGTCTGTCCGGCGTAGGAGGACAGGTCGACGGTCTTCTGGACGTACCCGGTGTTCTTGTCGAGGTTGGAGTACGTGGCCACCGAGGCCCCGTTGGCCGACAGGGTGAGCTTGTCGTAGGCGCTGCTGCCGGTCTCGGCGGTGTCGACGTGCAGCCAGAAGCTGAAGCTCGCCCGGCAGCCGGCCGGGATCGCCACCGTCTGGGCGAGGGTGTCGGTGTGGGCCGCGCCGTAGCCGTTCAGCCAGGCCTTCCAGGAACCGCTGTGCGCGGCCTGCGAGGCGGAGTTGTCGACCACGCCGGTGGAGGTGGTCCACGGGGTGGCGGTGCCGGTCTCGAAGCCGGGGTTGCCGAGCAGCTGGGCGGCGGTGCAGCCGCCGGTGGGCGGCGGGGTGGTGCCGCCGGTGCCGAGCAGGGCGTTCGTCAGGCCGTCGGCGATCGGGGTGCCCCAGCCGGTGACCTGGTCGTAGCCGGCCTTGGCGGCGAAGTCCTGGTTGGAGCCGCTGGTGACGTCGTGCAGGGCGGTGCCGTAGGCGCTGCTGTTGGCGACCGCGTACAGCTTCGGGTTGACCTCGCCCAGGGCGGGCTTGGCGGCGGCCTTGGCCTTCTGGTTGTACAGCGCGGCGTAGCCGGACCACAGCGGGGCGGCCGCCGAGGTGCCGCCGTAGACCTGCCAGCCGGGGCTGCTGGTGCCCTGGGTGTAGATCGCGAAGCCGCTGGCCGGGTCGGCGTTGGAGGAGATGTCGGGCACGGTGCGCATGGTGCCGGTGACGTTGGTGCCGGTCTGCCAGGTCGGCTTGGCGAACTGGGTGGAGACGCCGCCGCCGGCGGTGCTCCAGGCGCTCTCCGAGCTGTAGGTGGTGCCGGAGACCTTCAGGTTGGTGCCGCCGACGCCGGTGTTGTACGGGCTGGAGGCGGGGAAGTCCACGGCCTTCACGGTGGAGCCCGAGGTGGAGCGGGTGCAGTCCCGGGAGCCGTCGTCGCCGGAGGCCGAGAAGATCGAGATGCCCTGGGCGGCGGCCTGCTTGAAGGAGTTGTTCACCGCCGTCATCGAGGAGGCGGTGGTGTCCGGCTCGCAGGAGCCCCAGGAGATCGAGATGACCGAGACCCGGTTGTCCGAGACGATCTTGGCGGCCATGTCGATCTCGCCCTGGTCGGTGTTGGGCGCCTCGTAGACCAGCTGGGTGGCCTTGGGGGCGACACCGCGGAGGATCTCCGAGTCCAGCTCGACCTCGCCCTGGCCGCCGCCGGGCGCCGCGTCGTAGTTCGCGCCGTCCACCGAGACGGTGCTGACCGCCGGGCCCGACAGGCCGTACTGGCTGTCGTAGGTGGTCAGGTTGGAGGACTTGTAGCCGTCGAACTCCCAGAGTGCCACGGTGCTGCCGGTGCCGTCCGCGCCCATCTGGTTCAGGCGGTACGCGCCGTCGTAGCCGGCCGGGCCGAAGCCGTTGGGGGTGGCGTGCGGGGTGGCCGCGTCGGGCTTGGCGATCCGGGAGGTGCGCACGGTGTGGTCGTTGAGGCCGCTGACGCCCTCGACCACGCCGGCCAGCGAGGCCGGCACCGAGGCGGCGGCGTCGTTGGCGAAGAAGCTCCGGTTGCCCTGTTGCGGGTCGCTGTAGGTCGACTCGTGGGTGCCGAACGCGGCGGCGACCGCCGAGGCCGAACCGGTGGCGTTGACCACCTGGCGGTTCGCGCTCACCGAGTCGACCTTCAGGCCCTGCGCGGTCAGGAACGCGCGCACCTGGTCCACGTCGGCCTGGGTCGGGCCGAAGCGCTCGTTGAACTGCGCGGGCGTCAGATAGTGCCCGAACTCCGCGGTGCCGGGAGTGGCCACCGCCGAGAGGAACCGGTCGAGTTCGGCGGTGTTGCGCAGCTTCAGCGCCACCGCCACGGATATCTTCCGGTCGGCCGGGACGTCTCCCTGCTTGTGGGAGCGCGCCACCGCCGGCGTGACGGTCTGCGGCAGCGCCACCCGGGCACTGGCGTTGGGCGTCGGCGCCGCCTGGGCGGTACCGACGCCCAGGCAGACGGCGGTGAGGGGCAGGACAGCCAGGGCTGCGGCAAGGGCCAGCGAGCGGGGTCGCACGGGTTCCTCCGGAAGTCTGGGGGCGTTCCGGTTTTCGAAAACGCTCGCCAGAATCTCTCAGAGAACTCCCAGGAACTGGCCCATGCCTGGGCAATTGCTTACTAAAGAACAGTCAACTGTGGAACGGCGGAAGGCTTTTGTGAATGAACAGAGTTCCGTCCGGGGAATTCAGTGAATAAGCATCAGGGGCGGCCCAGCCAGTGGCTGAGCGCGGCCCGCAGCTCGCCCCGGGTCGGATCGACACAGGCCCAGGCCGCGTAGCCGTCCGGACGGACCAGCAGCACCGTGTCGCGCAGCTTGCCGTGCGGGTCGGCGGGCGCGGCGGTGACCACCCGGTCGGACCACGAATCCGCCACCGACAGCTCGTCGTTGCTGATCAGCACGGCCTTCCCGGCGCGCAGCGCCTCGTGCAGCCGGGACGGGCCGCCGGGCACGTCCACCGCCAGGCGCAGGTCCGGGACGCGGCGGCCGGCCAGCGGGTGGGAGCCCTTCTCGGCGGGGTAGCTGTAGCCGATGCCGGAGATCTGCTTGGCGCCCAGCTCGGCCAGCGGGCCCAGCGCCCCGGCGGCCGCGCCGATCGCCGAGCGCAGCGCCCGGGTGGAGGCGTGCCGGCCGAGCGCCAGCCGCACCAGGGCGCCGGAGCTGCGCAGCACCGCCCGGCCGATCGGGTGCCGCTCGGTCTGGTAGGTGTCGAGCAGCGCGTCGGGGGCCCAGCCGCGGACGGCGGCGACCAGCTTCCAGCTCAGGTTGGCGGCGTCCTGCAGGCCGGTGTTCATGCCCTGGCCGCCGGCCGGGGAGTGGCAGTGCGCGGCGTCCCCCGCCAGGAACACCCGGCCGGAGCGGTAGCTGGTGGCCTGGCGCTCGTCGCTGTGGAAGCGGGAGGTCCAGCGGGGCTCGGACATGCCGAGGTCACGGCCCGTCACCTCGCGCAGCAGGTCGGCGAGTTCGGCGACCACCACCGGCTCGGAGTCGGGCACCTGGTGGTCGCGGTCCCAGCCGATCACCCGGTGCCAGCCGTCGCCGTACGAGGCCAGGAAGACGAAGCCGCGCTCGTGGGCGCAGGCCGTCAGCGGCTCCTCCGGCTCGTGCTCCAACTGGACGTCGGCCAGCATCACCGAGCGCACCACCGACTCGCCGGGGAACGGGATGCCCAGCAGGTCACGCACCGCCGAGTGCACGCCGTCCGCGCCGACCGCGTAGCGGGAACGCAGCCGCTGCTCGCCCTCGGCGGTGCGGACGGTCAGGGTGACGCCCTGCGCGTCCTGCCGCAGGCCGGTCAGCTCGGCGCCGCGGCGCAGCTCCGCGCCCGCCTTGACGGCCCGCTCGCGCAGCACCCGCTCGGTCCGGGACTGCGGGGTGACCAGGGTGAACGGGAACCGGGTGGGCAGCGTCGAGAAGTCCACCCGGACCTTGCCGAAGGCCTGCAGCGAGGGCAGCGTCCGGCCGGTGGCGATCAGTTCGTCGGCCAGGCCGCGGGCGTCCAGCATCTCCAGGGTGCGGGCGTGCACCGCGAACGCCCTGGTCAGACTGGACTCCTCGGCGCGCTTGTCGACCACGGTCACCCGCAGCCCGGCCGCGGCCAGATCGCCCGCCAGCAGCAGGCCGGTCGGGCCGGCCCCGACCACTACAACATCGGCGGTGAACTCCGTCTCGGACATCCGTCTCTCCCGTCGTCATCCCTCGTCGGCCGGTGCTCAACGGACCGGAGTCCCACGGCTTTCGGGTTCTCAGCGCGCTTTCAGACTGCCATCATCGCGGTCCCGTCCGGGGCTGTGAACCTCCTGACAGCCAACGGGCCCGGACGCCGTCGTGGTGGGACGGCTTCCGGGCCCGCTGGCTCTTGTGACGGTTACTTGCGGATCTCGACGGTGCGGAACCGGTTGGCGACGAACGCGGCGTCGCAGTACGCCGAGTTGGCGGCCGGGTTGGCGCCGGTGCCGTGCAGGTCGGAGAAGGCCGCGGTCTGGTTGACGTACACGCCGCCGGTGAGGTTGAGCGAGAGCGAGACGCCGGCGTCCAGGCAGGCGTCGATCAGGGCGGTCTCGACCTCGGGGTCGGTGGTGTACGCGCCGGCGGTCATCGCGCCGTGCTCGACCGTGGTGCGGTGCAGCAGTTCGACGGCTGCGGCGGTGGACTCCACGGCGACGGCGAACGCGATCGGGCCGAAGCACTCGGTCAGGAAGCGCGACAGGTCGTCCGGCTTGTCGGCGTCGGCCTTCACCAGGGCGGGCGTGCGGATGGTCGCGCCGGGGAACTCCGGCGAGGCCACCACCCGCGGCGCCAGGGCGAGTTCGCCGAGTTCGCCGCCGGCCGCGGCGGCGCTGCGCTGCAGCACCCCGGGGTTGACCACGGCGCCGAGGATGGCGGCGGCGCGGGCGTCGTCGCCGAGCAGGCCGTCGACGGCGGCGGCCAGGTCGGTCACCACCTGCTCGTAGCTGCGCTCGCCGTCCTCGGTGCGGATGCCGGTGCGCGGGATCAGCAGGTTCTGCGGGGTGGTGCACATCTGGCCGCTGTACAGGCTGACGGAGAACGCCAGGTTGTTCAGCATGCCGCGGTAGTCGTCGGTGGAGTCGACGACGACGGTGTTCACGCCGGCCTTCTCGGTGTACACCTGCGCCTGCCGGGCGTTGTTCTCCAGCCAGTCGCCGAAGCCGGTGGAGCCGGTGTAGTCGATCAGCTTCACCTCGGGGCGCACCGCCAGCACCTGGGCGATCGCGGAGCCCTCGTGCTCGGCGGCCAGGCAGACCAGGTTGGGGTCGAAGCCGGCCTCGGCGAGCACCTCGCGGGCGATCCGCACGGTCAGCGCCAGCGGCAGCACGGCCCGCGGGTGCGGCTTGACCAGCACGCCGTTGCCGGTGGCCAGCGAGGCGAACAGGCCCGGGTAGCCGTTCCAGGTGGGGAAGGTGTTGCAGCCGATCAGCAGCGCGGTGCCGCGCGGGACGGCGGTGAACTCCTTGGTCATCACCAGCGGGTCGCGCTTGCCCTGCGGCTTGGTCCACTGCGCGGAGCGCGGCAGCCGGGTCTGCTCGGCGTACGCGTACGCCACCGCCTCGACGCCGCGGTCCTGGGCGTGCGGGCCGCCGGCCTGGAAGGCCATGCCGTAGGCCTGGCCGGTGGTGTGCATCACGGCCTGCGCGAACTCGTGCGAGCGGGCGTTGATCCGGGCCAGGATCTCCAGGCAGACCGCGGCGCGGGCGGCCGGGCCGGCCTTCGCCCAGGCGGGGCGGGCGGCCTCCAGCGCGGCCAGCAGCGCGTCCGGCTCGGCGTGCGGGTAGGCGATGCCCATTTCGATGCCGTACGGGCTCGCCTCGCCAGTCACCGGCTCGCCGCCGTCGGGGTGGCCCGGCAGCTCGAACTCCCGTCCCAGCAGGGCGTCGAAGGCGGCCTTGCCGTCGGCGGCGGCGCTCTCGCCGTACGCCTTGGGGAACTCCGGGTACGGCGACCAGTAATCGCGGGACCCGGCCGCGGCTACTGCGCGGTCGAGGGTGTCCTGGTGGCGGGCGATCAGTTCGGCGACCGGCAGGGGGGTCGCAGCGGCCATGGTGCGCTCCTCACGGGGGCGGGGCGGGACACAGCTCAGCGTAACCGAACGATCGGTCGGTGCAAGAGGTTCTCGGCAGGGTCCGCCGCCCGCGCCGGATCGGGTCGCCGCCCGCGCCGGAGCGGTCCGGTACGGGCGGCGGCTCGGTCGGTTACGGAATGCCGAGCTGGAAGATGACGTAGCCGGCGAACCAGCCGGAGGACAGCGCGGCGACACCGAGCACGGTGGCCAGGTTGCGCAGCCGGACCCGGGCCAGGGCCACCGCGAGCGGGATCAGCAGCGGGAAGATCGGCAGCACGAAGCGCGACAGCGTGCCGAACATCTGCTGGCTGCCGAGCACCATCACGAGCGTGCCCAGCGTGTAGACCGTCAGCACCAGCGGCGGGCGCTTGGACAGCAGCGACACCAGCAGGATCGGCAGGGCGAGCAGCACCACGACCGCGATCAGGTCCTCGGTCGGGTAGGCGAACAGGTAGTTGGTTTCGCCGCGCAGCACGTTGGTGGCGGCCCGCAGGGTGTAGCGGCCCCAGTCGAAGAAGTGCAGCCAGCCGCCGCGCTGCAGGGTGATGTAGCCGTCCAGGTGACCCATCCGGTAGCCGACCCAGCCCAGGTAGCCCAGACAGCCGATCGGTGGCAGCACGATCGCGGTGAGCGGCCCCACCACGCCGTCGGAGCGCTTCCACAGGGCGATCGCGGCGGCCAGCGCCACACCGGCGATCAGCGGGACCGAACTCGGCCGGGCCAGGCCCGCCATGAACGTCACCACCGCGGCGCTCACCCAGTTGCGGTCGACGGCGAAGTAGCAGGCCCAGGCGGCCAGCGCCACGAACACCGACTCCGAGTAGACCGCCCACTCCACGCCGGAGCCCGGGAACGCCGCCCACAGGCCCGCCGCGATCACGCCCGCCCGGTGGCCGTACAGCCGCGACACCACGGCGAAGATGCCGGCCGCCGCGATGAACGAGGCGACGATCGACACCAGCATGCCGGCGCCGTACAGGCCGAGGCCGGTGTTCGACACCAGCCGGATCAGGCCCGGATACAGCGGGAAGAACGCGGCGGAATTCTGCTTGATGGTGAAGAAACCCTGCTCCGGAATCAGCTGCGGGTCGTAACCGAGCTGCGCGACCTTCTGGTACCAGAGGCCGTCCCAGGTACCGAGCACATCCCACGGGTGGGTGCCGCCGCCGAAACGCGGGTCGGTGGTCCGGTAGTGGCCGCTGGTTTCCAACAGCCACATGAAAGCGGCGAATCCGGCGAGTTTCACCGCGCCGAACAGGGCGAGCGCGGGCCCGAATCGCTGCGCGGTGCGGCGGAATCCGTAGCCCGCCCTGGGGTCGGCCGCCGGTTCGTCCGCCGTCTCCTGCGGTGCCCGGCCGTCGGCCTCGACCGGGGTCTCGTCCTCGGTCGTGATCCCGCTCTCGGCGGAGGTCGGTGGACGACCCGCCATCCCTTGCCGGACGACACCCACGGGCCGCCTCCATCCTGTGCCATTTCGGGCCGCCGGGGGCGGCGGTGCGGATAGTGTAAGGCTGCGTCAGACCTGGCCACAGGGCCTCGCGGACGGGTGCGTCGCCCCCGGATCGGCGGCGCCTGGGCCGCGGCCGAACCACCCCTGGTGGGGGCCGTACCAGCGCCGATCCGCGGCGTGGGCGACGGCTGCGAATCAATGCGGAGAATTCCCGCGGGAAACCCGGCACGTATTGGCAAATCCGACCGACTTGACCCGCTATTCCTGATCTTTTGGGCCGATATCGGACGGCCGGGAACCGCACCCCGGCTGACGGGACGGTGTGCGCGGCGCGATACTCGTTGCCATGGCCGAAAACCTCACGCGCGCCTCCTACACGGTCGAGTCGCTGCTCGCCGTCACGGTGCGGGTCTTCAACGAGCGCGGTTACGACGGCACCTCGATGGAGGACCTGTCCCGGGCCGCGGGGATCTCCAAGTCCTCGATCTACCACCACGTGCGCGGCAAGGAGGAGCTGCTGCGGCTGGCCGTCGGGCGGGCGCTGGACGCGCTGTTCGGCATCCTGGAGGAGCCGCGGGCGGTCGAGGGGCGGCCGGCCGGCCGGCTGGAGCACGTGGTGCGCCGCACCGCCGAGGTGCTGCTGGCCGAACTGCCGTACGTGACGCTGCTGTTGAGGGTCCGGGGGAACACCGTGACCGAGCAGTGGGCGCTGGAGCGGCGGCGCGACTTCGACCACCGGGTGGCCGAGCTGGTCCAGCAGGCCGTCGAGGCGGGCGAGCTGCGGGCCGATGTGGAGCCCCGGCTGGCGACCCGGCTGCTGTTCGGCATGATCAACTCGGTGGTGGAGTGGTACCGCCCCGGCCAGCGCGACTCGGAGGGTCTGCCGGACGCCGTCGTCCAGCTCGCCTTCGACGGGCTGCGGGCCCGCTGAGCTGCCTCAGGGCCCGTCGGTGGGGATGTGGTCGGCCTCCTCGAAGATCAGCATGGTGCGGGTGCTGAGCACCTGCGGGATCGACTGGATGCTGCCCAGCACGAGCTCGCGCAGCTCCCGGTTGTCGGCGGTGTGCACCAGCATCAGCACGTCGTAGTCACCGCCGACCAGCGCGATGTGCGCGACCCCGGGCAGCTGCAGCAGCTGCTCGCGCACGGTGCGCCAGGAGTTCTGGACGATCCGCAGGGTGACGTACGCGGACGCGGTCTGCCCGGCCCGCTCGTGGTCGACCCGGGCGGTGAAGCCGCGAATCACGCCGTCCTCGACCATCCTGGAGATCCGGGCATAGGCGTTCGCCCGGGACACGTGCACCCGCTCGGCGACCGAGCGGATCGAGGCGCGACCGTCCTGCCGCAGCAGCCGCAGGATCGACCGGTCGACACGGTCGAGTCTGGACACCTGTTCAGCCGACATGGCCCCCCACCCCTCGCGATTGGACGTGCTGGCCCCAGCAGACCGCCCTTTCGGCCGACTGTCCACCGTCTTGACGGGGATATGGTCAAGATGAACAGACGACCGAACAATCGGTAGGGAGCCCCCACCACCCCGGAGGTGCCCCACATGACCGTTCTGGACCATAGGGATCAGGCCGATCCGGGCGTCGTGCCCGGCTGGCTGCCCGGCGCCACCGCGCCCCGCACCGACCCCGCCCCGTTGCTGCCCGACGACGAACCGCTGCGCGTTCTCGGCACCCCCGCCGCCGACAAGGCCGACCCGGACCTGCTGCGCGAGCTGTACCGCCGGCTGGTCGCCGGCCGCCGCTACAACCAGCAGGCCACCACCCTCACCAAGCAGGGCCGGCTCGCCGTCTACCCGGCGTCCACCGGCCAGGAGGCCTGCCAGATAGCCGCCGCGCTCGCCCTGCGCGAGGACGACTGGCTGTTCCCCTCCTACCGCGACACCCTCGCCGTGGTCGCCCGCGGCGTCGACCCGCTGCAGGCGCTCACCCTGCTGCGCGGCAGCGCGCACACCGGCTACGACCCGCGCGCCACCCGCACCGCCCCGCTGTGCACCCCGCTGGCCACCCAGGTCCCGCACGCGGTCGGCCTCGCGCACGCCGCCCGACTGGCCGGCGACGACACCGTGGCGCTGGCCATGCTCGGCGACGGCGGCACCAGCGAGGGCGACTTCCACGAGGGCCTGAACTTCGCCGCCGTGCTGCACGCCCCCGTGGTGTTCCTGGTGCAGAACAACGGCTACGCCATCTCCGTCCCGCTGACCAGGCAGTCCGCCGCGCCGACCCTCGCCCACAAGGCCGTCGGCTACGGCATGCCCGGCCGGCTGGTGGACGGCAACGACGCCGCCGCCGTCCACCAGGTGCTCACCGAGGCCGTCGAACGGGCCCGCAGCGGCGGCGGCCCGACCCTGGTCGAGGCGCTCACCTACCGCGTCGAGGCGCACACCAACGCCGACGACGCCACCCGCTACCGGCAGTCCGATGAGGTCACCGCCTGGCAGGCGCACGACCCGATCCGGATGCTGGAGGACGCCCTGCGCGAGCGCGGCCTGCTGGACGAGGAACTGGTCACCGAGGCCGGCGAGGAGGCCGAGGCGATGGCCGCCTGGATGCGCGCCGAGTTCCATACCGACCCCGACCTCGACCCGATGTCCCTGTTCGCGCACGTCTACGCCGAACCCACCCAGCAGCTGCGCGAACAGGCCGCGCAACTGGCCGCCGAGCTGGCCGCGGAGGCCGAGGTGCACACCCGATGACCACTGCCACCCGCGAACAGTCCGGACTGCGCACCGGCACCATGGCGCAGGCCCTGAACACCGCACTGCGCGACGCGATGCGCGCCGACGCGTCGGTGCACGTGCTCGGCGAGGACGTCGGCGCCCTCGGCGGCGTCTTCCGGATCACCGACGGCCTGACCGCCGAATTCGGCGCCGACCGCTGCCTGGACACCCCGCTGGCCGAGGCCGGCATCCTCGGTACCGCCGTCGGCATGGCCATGTACGGGCTGCGCCCCGTGGTGGAGATGCAGTTCGACGCCTTCGCCTACCCCGCGATGGAGCAACTGGTCTCGCACGTCGCCAAGATGCGCAACCGCACCGCCGGAAAGCTGCCGCTGCCGATCACCGTCCGCATCCCGTACGGCGGCGGCATCGGCGGCGTCGAGCACCACAGCGACGCCTCCGAGGCGTACTACGCGCACACCCCCGGCCTGCACGTGGTCACTCCCGCCACCGTCGCCGACGCGTACGGGCTGCTGCGGGAGGCGATCGCCTCCGACGACCCCGTGGTGTTCCTGGAGCCCAAGCGGCTGTACTGGGGCAAGGCCGAGTGGGACCCGGCGGCCGGCGTGGAGCCGATCGGCAAGGCCGTGCTGCGCCGGCCTGGGACCTCTGCTGTGCTGGTCACCTACGGGCCGTCGCTGCCGGTCTGCCTGGAGGCCGCCGAGGCGGCGAAGGCCGAGGGCTGGGACCTCGCGGTGCTGGACCTGCGCTCGCTGGTGCCGTTCGACGAGGCCACCGCCTGCGAGGTGGTGCGCTCGCTCGGCCGGGCCGTGGTGGTGCACGAGGCGAGCGGCTTCGGCGGGGCCGGGGCGGAGATCGCCGCCCGGCTGACCGAGAAGTGCTTCCACCACCTGGCGGCGCCGGTGCTGCGGGTCACCGGGTTCGACATCCCGTACCCGCCGCCGATGCTGGAGCACCACCACCTGCCCGGGGTGGACCGGATCCTGGACGCCGTCGCCCGGCTCCAATGGGAGGAGTGATGGCGATGCCGGTGGTCCGCGAGTTCACGCTGCCCGACCTCGGTGAGGGACTCACCGGGGCCGAGGTGGTGCGCTGGATGGTCGAGGTCGGCGAGGTGATCGCCGTCGACCAGCCGGTGGTGGAGGTGGAGACCGCCAAGGCGGTGGTCGAGGTGCCCTGCCCGTACGGCGGGGTGGTCACCGCCCGGTTCGGCGAGGTCGGGCAGGAGGTGCCGGTAGGCGCGCCGCTGGTCACGGTGGCCGTCGCCCCCGGGCACGTGCCCGAGGACGAGGAGCCCGCGCCCGAGGCGGAGCGCCCGCTGGTGGGCTACGGGGTGGCCGAGACCCGCCGGGCCGGCCGCCGCCGGGTCGCGCCGGGCGGCGGCGCCGTCGAGGCGCCCGCGCTGCCGGTCGCGCCGGTTGCCGTGGCTGCGCCCCCCGAGGCGAAGGCCCCCGCCGTGGCGGCGGCTCCCGCCGTGCTGGCGGTGATCTCGCCGCTGGTGCGCCGGATCGCCCGCGAGCACGGGCTCGACCTGACGAAGGTGCCCGGCAGCGGACCGGACGGGCTGATCACCCGGCGGGACGTCGAGCGGGCGATCGACGGCACCGCGCCGGTTGCCGAGACGGTGGCGGTTCCACGGGGAACGGACGAGGACGAGCTGGTCCCGCTGCGCGGGCTGCGCCGCACCGTCGCCGAGAAGCTGACCCGCAGCCACCGGGAGATCCCGGCGGCGACCTGCTGGGTGGACGCCGACGCGACCGAACTGATGGCACTGCGAAGCCAGTTGAACCAGGTGCCGGGCCCGAAGGTGAGCGTGCTGGCGCTGCTGGCGCGGATCTGCCTGGCCGGTCTGGAACGCTTCCCGGAGCTCAACTCCAGCGTCGAGGGCGAGGCCGTCCGCCGGCACCGCGCCGTCCACCTGGGCTTCGCCGCGCAGGGGCAGCGCGGACTGGTGGTGCCGGTGGTGCGGGACGCCCAACTACTGGGCACCGAACGGCTGTCGGTCGAACTCGCCCGGCTCACCGAGGCGGCCCGGGACGGGTCGCTGGGCCCGGCCGAGCTGACCGGCGGGACGTTCACGCTGAACAACTACGGCGTGTTCGGGGTGGACGGCTCCACGCCGATCCTCAACCACCCGGAGGCGGCGATGCTCGGGGTGGGCCGGATCACGCCCAAACCCTGGGTGCACGAAGGCCAGTTGGCGGTCCGTCAGGTCACCCAGCTGTCGTTCACCTTCGACCACCGGGTCTGCGACGGGGGCACCGCGGGCGGGTTCCTGCGGTTCGTCGCGGACTGTGTGGAGCGCCCGGGGATGCTGCTGCGGGGCCTGTGAGCCCGCCCTGGGTGCGGCTGGTTCGTACCGGCCGCACCTGGGGCTGTCCGGCCGGGGGAAGGGTAGCGGGTGGACCCGTCGGATGTCCGGAATTTGCCGGATTCGACGGATCTGGTGTGCGGACGGTGACACTGTGCTGGCGGCGTCAGCAGACCGTCGACCGGAAGCGGAACGATTCCCTTGGCTACTCGTCAGCTCGAACTCGGCAGTAGGCCGCTCACCCCGGTGCCGGCCGTCCCGGCGAAGCCCACCTGGCCGCCGACGGTGCCCGCGCCGGCCGTGCCCGCGCCGACCGTGCCCGTGCCACCGGCGCCGGCCCGGCCCGCGCCCGTCGAGTCGCTGTTCGTGCCGGCCGCGCCGCTCAACTGGGTGGGCCCGGGCGACCGTTGGACCCGGGCGTGGGGCGTGCCGGCGGCCCGGCCGCAGCCGGTGGTGGCGGTGGAGCGGACGGCCGGGGCGGTGCAACCGCCGGACCCGGCGGAGCTGGCGCTGGTCCGGGCGGTGCTGGCGGCGGTGCAGCCGGTCGCGGACCGGGCGATGGCGCACTTCCACGCGCTGATGTTCCTGCGCCACCCGGAGCTGCGGGCGATGTTCCCGGCCGCCATGGACGAGCAGCGCGACCTGCTGTTCCGGGCGCTGCGGCAGTGCGCCCGGGACGCCGACGACCCGGCGGCGCTGCGCGGGTACCTCGTCCCGCTGGGGCGCCGGCACCGCACGTACGGTGCGCTGCCCGGGCACTACGCCGCGGCCGAGGAGTGCCTGGTGCAGGCGCTGGCCCGGTACGGCGGCGATGCCTGGGACGAGCGGGCCGAGGCGGCCTGGCGGCGGCTGCTGGCGCTGGTGTCGCGGCTGCTGGTCGAGGGGCTGGAGGAGCAGGCGCGGTCCGCCCCGCCGTGGTGGCAGGCCGAGGTGGTGGGGCAGCGGCAGGCGGCGGAGGACGTCGCGGTGCTGACGCTCCGGCCGGACCAGCCGTACCCGTTCCGGGCCGGGCAGTACGCGCCGGTGGAGACGCCGTGGTGGCCGCGGGTGTGGCGGCCGTACTCGTTCGGTTCGGCGCCGCGGGCGGACGGGCTGCTGACGCTGCACGTGCGGGCGGTGCCGGCGGGCTGGGTGAGCAACGCGCTGGTGCACCGGGCGCGGCCGGGCGACGTGCTGCGGCTGGGCCCGGCGGAGGGCGGCATGACGGTGGACCACGCGGCGGGGGAGAACCTGCTCTGCGTGGGCGGCGGCACCGGGATCGGGCCGATCGGCGCGCTGGTGGAGGAGGTCGCCGCGCACGGGGCGGCGGGCCGTCGGGTGGAGGTGTTCTACGGGGCGCGCCGGGAGTCCGGGCTGTACCGGCTCGCCGAGCTGCGTCAACTCGCCTTGCAGCACAGCTGGTTGACGGTCCGCCCGGTGTTGTCGGAGGGAGCCGGACCGACCCTGCCGGAGGTGGTGGCCCAGCACGCCCCGTGGCCCGGCTACGCGGCGTACCTGAGCGGCCCGGCGGCGATGGTGCGCGGCGGGGCGGCGGCGCTGCGGCGCTGCGGGCTGCCGGCCGGGGCCGTCCGGCACGACCCGGTGGGGGAGCAGGCCTGAGCGTCAGCCGAGGTCGTCGGCGAGCAGGGCGCGGACGCCCTCGATGTTGGCGGCGAGGTAGGCGCGCAGGCTGGGAGGGACCAGGTTGACCGAGGTGACGCCCTCGCGGGTGAACGGCACCCGGACGATCTCGTACTCGCCGTTGGGCTGCTCCACCTCGGGGCCGTGCCGGCGGGCCGGGTCGGAGTCGGTGAGCCGGCAGACGAAGAAGTGCTGCACCTTGACGCCGTGCGGGTGGGCGGGGGTGCCGTCGTCGTGGTGGGAGTGCGCGACGGTGTCGACGAAGGCGGGCACCACATCGGTGATCTTCCCGCCGAGTTCCTCGTCCACCTCGCGGTGCAGGGCGGCGACCACCGTCGGGTCGCCGGGCTCGACGCCGCCGCCGGGAGTGATCCAGTACGGGTGCGGGGAGCCGGGGCGGACCCGGCGGATCAGCACCAGTGAGGCGGGCGCGTGCGGGGCGGCCGGATCGAACTCCAGCAGGATCGCGCGGGCGGTGCGCTTGACGACAGGACGGACCGGGCCCGACATGGCTGTTACCTCCGGGGCACGAGCGTTGTGCGGGAGTCTCCCGCACACCGGTGGCCGCGAAACTCGCACACGGGACCGAATCGGTGGATTTCGTTCCGCCCGGCTCGACCACCTCGCCCGGCACCGGCCCGCCGCGTTGTTCACCATTTGAAAAAGCACGCCTTGTCCACATCGCCGCCAAACCTGGACGATGAGGTCCGAACGGGGAATTGGGGACAGAGAACCGACAGAGAACCGACAGCGAACCGACAGAAGCCCGACCCCACCGCTCGACCCTCGGCGTACCGGGCGGGCAGAACGAGAGGTACTGGCGCATGCACAGCACGGTCCAAGCCCACATGGCGATGCGCCTCGTGGTGTCGAGCGAGCTCTCCTTCCGGATCCTGGCCGACCTGGAGTACGACGGCGGCGACCCGTTCGCCGTCCGCTGCACCTTCCACCTGCCCGGCGACGAGCCGGTCACCTGGGTTTTCGCGCGCGAACTGCTGGTCGACGGGCTCAGCCGGGCCAGCGGCGAGGGCGACGTCCACATCCACCCCGTCGGCGAGGACCTCGCCGAGGCCGCCCTGGTGCTGCGCTCCCCCGAAGGCGACGCCCGGATGCACGCCGACGCCGCGCCCCTGCTGGCCTTCCTCGCCCGCACCGACCTGGTGGTGCCGATCGGCCAGGAGACGGCCGGCGGCGACCTCGACCAGGAGCTCACCGGCATCCTGTCCACCACCGGGCACGAGAACGCGGGCTGAGTGCTCGCGGCGGAGCTGAGACCGCAGCGCGGTACGGGAGTTGAGCCCGCAGCGCGGTTTGTGATCATGCTTTGAGATGACCGGCCGTCGTGCAGCAACGGGGCGCTGTCCGGTGGCCGGTCAGCCGCTCTTCCGCGGCGAGCTCAGTCGTCGTCGCCGAAGGCCAGGTGCAGGCCCCAGGAGACCAGGCTGATGATCAGCGAGCCGAGCAGCGCCGCCCAGAAGCCCTTCACGTGGAAGTCCAGGTGCAGCTGGTCCGACGCCCAGGACGTCAGCCAGAGCATCAGGGCGTTGATCACGAAGGTGACCAGGCCCAGCGTGAGGATGAACAGCGGCAGCGAGAACAGCTTCACCAGCGGCTTGATCGCGAAGTTCACCACACCGAAGATCAGCGCCACCGCGAGCACGGTGACCGTCTTGTGCTGCCAGTCGCCCCCCGCGAGCGTGATCCCGTTGACGATCCAGGCGGCAATCCAGATCGCCACCGCGTTGATGAGCGTTTTGATCACGAAATTCTTCATGCTGCGGATGGTGACAGCCCGCCCGGCCGGGCGGAAGCTCTCCCGAACAACCGTGATGTGGAGTGTTGTTGAATGGGCCCGGACCGAGAGGGGGCCGTGGCCCGATGAAACTGTTCCGGCTGGACGAACTCGACGCCGAACGCGCCGCCAATGACGGCGCGTACCTGCGCTTCCTGAAGCAGCCCACGATGTCCGCCGGGCTGTACGCGCTCTCCCCCGGCGACACCGACCCGCAGACCCCGCACGCCCAGGACGAGATCTACCTGGTGGTCAGCGGCCGGGCCGAGTTGACCGTCGGCCGGGAGACCGCCACCGTCGCCCGCGGCAGCGTGGTGTTCGTTCCCGCCGGGACGGAACACCGCTTCCACCACATCACCGAGGAACTGCGGGTGCTCGTGGTGTTCTCCCCGCCGGAGGACTGACCGTGGCCACCCGCACATCATGAGGAGCAGCCTGTGAAACTCACCGACGAACTGTGGACGGCCATCGAGCCGATCTACGGCCGCATCCTCGACCACCCGTTCCTGGCCGGCCTGACCGACGGCACCCTGCCGCGCGCCGCGTTCCGCCACTTCGTCGTCCAGGACTCGCACTACCTGCGCGACTACGCCCGGGCACTCGCGGTGTGCGCCGCCAAGGCCCCCGGCGAGGACGAGGTGCTGGCCTTCGCCAACGACGCGGTCGGCGCCATCGCCGCCGAACAGGAGATGCACGCCGACTTCCTGCACGCCTACGGCGAGGACGGCGCCGCCGCTGCCGCCGAACCCGTGCTCCCCACCACCCGCGCCTACACCAGCTACCTGCTCGCCACCGTCTACGGCGGCTCCTTCGCGGAGGCGCTCGGCGCGGTGCTGCCCTGCTACTGGATCTACGCCCGGGTCGGCGAGGAACTGCTGCGCCGCTCCTCCCCCGAACCGCTGTACGCCAAGTGGATCGCCGCCTACGGCGGGGAGGAGTTTCAGGCCGTGGTGCGCCGCGTCCTGGACCTCACCGACCGGATCGGCGAGGACCTCTCCGCGGCCGAACGGCGGCGCGTGGTCGAGCATTTCACCACCACCTCGCGGTACGAGTGGATGTTCTGGGACGCCGCCTGGCAGGGCGAGACCTGGCCGGTGTGACCCACTCGGTCTCCGGGCCCTGAGGGTTCTCCCGGGGCCCGCGTCAGGGGTCGATCTCCGGGTTCTCTCCGGGCCCGGAAGCCTCGTTTCGGCCTTCCGGGCGGCCTACGATCGAAGTGTCGAGATCGAGGGAGCGGGAACGCAGCCGGAACTACCGGCACCGACCCCGAGGGGAGAAGGTACGGACATGGCCGAGTTCTGGAAGTCGCTGCCCTCGTGGGTGCGCAACGTCGTCGTCCCGATCATCCTGCTGGTGATCGCCTGGAAGGTCTTCTGGACCATCGTGGGCACCGTGCTGGGAATCATCGGCTTCGCGGTCAACGTCCTGCTGCTGGTCGGCATCGCCGCGGCAGTGGTGATCCTGATCAAGAAGGCCGCAAGGAACTAGCACTGTCCGCCCAGTAGTCGGGCGAGATGGTGACCGAGGTCCCGGTCCGGGGTGAACCCCTGGAGCCGGGACTTCGTGGTGTCCAGCACCACCGGCCGGGCCAGCTGGTCCAGCGCGTACCCGGTCACGCCTTCGCGCCGGCCGATCGCCAACCGGGCGATGCGGTACGGGACATGGAGCAGCCGGGCGTTCCTGCCGTGGGCCGCCAGCACCCGGCGCAGCGCCTCGTCCCGCCGGTACGGGGCGGCGTCGGTGATGTTGTACGCGCCGGGCGGCCAGCCGAACGCCGCCAGGCAGGCCGCGGCCAGGTTCTCCACCGCCGTCAGGCTGAGCGGCACGTCCCTGCCGGGCAGCGCGAGCACGCCGCCGCGCACCGACGCCAGCAGCCGGGGCACCAGGTGCGGGTCCCCGGGCCCGTACACCGCGCGCGGGCGCAGCACCACCGCGCCTGCGGCGAGGGCGAGTTGGTCCGCCTCGGCCTTCGTCCGGCCGTACGCGTTCAGGTGGCCGCCGGTGGTCGGGTGCTGCTCGGTCACCGACGTCCGGTCCGGGCGCGGGTCGTAGACGCTGGCGCTGCTGACGAACACGAACGGGCGGCCGCCGGCCGCCGCCAGCAGGCGGGCCGTCGCCTCGACGTTGACGGTGCGCTGGAGCCGTTCCTGCGGGGAGCCCGGCGGGTGGTCGCCGACGGCGGCCGCGCAGTGGATCACCGCGTCGGCGCCGGACAGGTCGGGAACGTCGGGGGCGGTGGCGTCCCAGGGCAGGTGGGTGCCGTGCCGGGCCGGACGGCGGCCGAGGGCCAGCACCCGGTGGCCGCGGGCGGCGGCGAGGGCGGCCAGGTGGGCGCCGCAGAAGCCGGTGGCGCCGGTCAGGGCGAGGGTCATCGGGGGCACGGGGCGGCTCCGGGCGGGGTCAGCTGGGTCGGCGGGCCGGGATCGTTCCCAGCAGGCAGCTGCGGTAGGACGGCAGGGCGCTGCGGGAGTGTGCGGTGGTGCGCAGGACGCGGGGGCGGTGCGGGGCCAACACGGCGAGCAGGTCGGCGAGTTGGGCGCGGGCCAGGGCGGCGCCCGGGCAGGCGTGGCGGCCCAGGCCGAACGGGGCCTGGGCGGCGAGCGCGGGGTCGCCGGTGGGGGTGTCGCGGTGGGCTTCGGCGGCGTGCCGGGCGACCAGCAGCAGGCGGTTGCCCCGGCGGACGGGGTGGCCGAGGACGGTGGCGTCGGCGGCGGCCGCCCGGGGCAGGACGGGGGAGGCGGCGGTCAGCCGGAGCAGTTCGGCGGCCAGCGCCGGGGCGTCGGCGACGGCCTGCTCCCACCGGTCGGCGCGGGCGCACCAGGCGGCGGCGCGGGGCAGCGCGGCCAGTGTGGTGTTGACGGCGGCGACCGCGAGCATCGCGTCCCGGGGGTCGGGCAGCAGCGCGGTCAGCTGACCGGCGGCTCGGCGGGCCCGGCGTTCGGCGCCCGGGCGGGGCAGCAGCGTGGGCAGGTGGGTGCGGGCGGTGGCGGCGGCGGCCCGCTCTGCGGCGGCGGCCAGCGCGAGCGGGTCGGCGGTGCTGCCGGTGAGGGCGACGGCGGTGGCGCCGGCCAGCCGGCGGACCACCGGGACCAGGTCGACCGGTCCGGCGGCCAGCTCGGCCTCGAGCCCGGCCAGTACGGTCTGCCAGTGCGGGCGCAGCGCGGCGATCCCGTCGGAGCCCAGCAGGTTGGCCAACTCGCGCCGGGAGCCCCGGTGTTCGGGGCCGCTCTGGTCGAACAGCAGGCCGCCGCCGGTGAGCCGGGCCGCGGTGCCGCCGGTGGTGTGTTCGGCGGTGCGGTCCAGTGGCACCCGGGTGAGGATCTCCCGGTAGGCCTCCGGGTGGTGGACCAGCACCGTCCGGCCCAGTCGCAGCACGGGGCGGCGTCGGGTGGCCGCGAGCAGCGCGAACAGCACGGGGTGGCTGCGCAGGTAGACCGTGCGGTCGGCGGCGCGGGCGGTCAATCGGTGTGGTCGCCTCAACGTGCCCGCCCCGCCTGCCCGTTGGCCAGCCGCGAGGCGCAGTAGCGGGCGGCGGCCGCCCGGTCGGGCTTGCGGGAGCGGCCGGTGAGGGGGACGGGGCCGAGCAGCAGGGCGTCGGGGCGGGCGGAGCCCATCCGGGCCAGGGGGTCGCGCAGGGCGGTGCGCAGGCGGTGCGGGTCGGCGCCGGGGCGGGGCTGGACGAGGGCGATCAGGCGTTCGTCGCCGTCGGGGTCGGGAATGCCGACGAGCACGGCGAGTTCGACGTCCGGGAGGTGCAGCGAGGGCTCGTACAGGCCGGGGTAGATGTTCTCGGCGCGGCGCAGCACCATGTCCTTGAGCCGTCCGGCCAGCACGATCCGGCCGCGCGGATCGAGCGTCGCGCGGTCGCCGGTGCGCACCCACGGGTCGGGGTCCTCGCCGAGGTAGCGGTCGCGGGCGGCGGGGGCGGCGAGCAGCAGTTCGCCGTCGTCGGCGAGCCGGGTGCGGACGCCCGGGAGGGGGTGGCCGAGGAGGTCGCCGGGGCCGTGGTGGGCGCGCTTGTCGCTCTCCTCGACGGCTGCCGCGGGGAAGAGTTCGGTGAGCGCGTACACGCCCCAGGCCTCGGTGGCGCCCGCGTTCTTGGCGCGGCGCAGCAGGGCGGCGTCGGCGGGGGCGGAGCCGGTCCAGATGCGGCCGGTGAGGTGGGTGAGAGGTCGCAGCTGCGGGGGCGTCAGGTAGGTCTCGTCGGGGGCGAGGCGGTCGATCTGGCGCTGCAGAACGCGACTTCGGCGAGCGGGGAGGGCGACGGTGGCGCCCGCGGCGAGGGCGGGGATCAGGACGAAGGTGGTGCCGCCGAGCACGGTGCGGCCGGGGCGGGGGCGGACCAGGGCGTCGACGGCGCGCATCCCGGCGTCGAGCGAGGCCCGGGTGTGGACGACAGCGCGCGGGGCGGAGGTGGTGCCGGAGGTGAACACGATCACCGCGTCGCCGTCCCCGTCGTACGGGGCCGGGGGCGGCCCTGGGTGGTCGCCGAGGGCGCGGGCGCAGCCCGGGTGGCGGGGGCCGACGGTGGCCACCGGGGCGAGGGCGTGCAGCGGAGGCAGTTCCAGCCGGGCGCGGCGGGCCAGCGGCCGGGCCCAGCCGGCGACGGCCTGCGCGGCGGCGTCGGCCAGGATCAGCGCGGGCGGGGCGAGCGCGAGCCGGGAGCGCAGTACGTCCGGCCCGGCGCCCGGGTCGAGGACGGCGACCCGCAGTCCGAGGCGGTGCGCGGCGAGCAGCACGGCCAGCCCGCGCGGCCCCGGGCGGACGGCGACCCCGAGGGTGTCGCCCGGCCGCAGGCCGTGCCGGTGGTGCAGGGCAGCGGCCAACTGATCGGTCGCGTCGGCCAGTTCGGCGCCGCGGGCGAGGACGCGCGGGGCGCCGCCGCGGGTCGTGCCGAGCAGGACCGGGCGGGAGCCGGCGTCGCGCAGGGTGCGGTCGAGCTGGTCGAGCATCGGAACTCCTTCGGCGGTGTGGGTCAGCGGACGTCGACCGAGCGGTGTCCGGCGCCGCGTTCGAGGTACCAGCGGGCGGTGCCGCGCAGGCCGTAGGCGCGGATCCGGCGGGTGGAGTTCTGCACCACCATGTCGGGGCGGTGCACGATCGCGGGGCTGACCCGGCGGACCTGGTTGATGAAGGCGCGGTCGGTGGGGGACGGGCGCCTGGGCATGCCGCCGGACTCGAGGTAGAGCCCGGCGGTGATGGCCATGTTGTTGCCGGCGTGCATCCGGTACGGCGTCAGGTACCCGTGCCGGCGGCGGTGCGCGGGGCGGATCCGGCCGAAGAACGCGCCGAGCGCGACCAGGACGCGGAACACGGTGCGCCCCACCGGGCCGTGCTCGTCGCGGCGGGCAGTGACCTTGCCGCAGACCAGGCCGCCGCAGCCGAGCATCCCGGCCCGGGCGGCCGCCGTCCAGCCCGGTTCGGGCAGGCAGTCGGCGTCGGTGCGGGCCAGCAGGGTGGCGCCGTGGTCGATGGCGTACCGGAAGCCGGTGTCGACCGCGCAGCCCACGCCCTTGGCCGGTTCGACCAACAGCCTTACCGGGAACGGGGCTTGATCGGCGAATGCCCGTACCCGCGCGCAGGTGTCGTCGGTGGAGCCGTTGTCGACCACCAGCAGGGTGAAGTCCAGGTCGCGCTGGCCGGCCAGGGCGCGCAGGGTGCCGCCGATCCTGGCCGCCTCCTGGTAGGCGGGGACGAGCACCCAGAGCGCCGTCACGACTTCTCCCAGACCATCGTCATCAGGCTGACCCCGCCGCCCAGGCCGACCATCAGGACCCGCTCACCCGGCTCCAACTCGCCGATTGTCCGGTCGAGTTGGACGCCGATGGTGGCCGAGGCCAGGTTGCCGAGCTCGGGCACGGTGACCACCAGCTTGTCGGCGGGCACCCCCGTCAGCTCCACGAACCGCTCCAGGTACGGCAGCGTGACCTGGTGCACCAGCACCCGGGCGTAGGCGTCCCAGCCGAAGCCGGTGCGGGTCGCCACCCGGGTCAGGATGTCCGCCCCGATCTGCTCGAAAACCCCGCGCAACTCCTTGCCGCCGCCCCGGAAGTAGCTCCACTCGTCGCCGCGCGGGTGCCGCGAGCCGCCGCCCGGGATGCCGCCGACCTCCCAGTGCTCGGACGCCGTCTCGGTCTCGATGTCGAGGATGCCGCCGCGCTCCACCCGCTCCACCACCACGGCCGCCCCGCCGTCGCCGAAGGTGTAGCCCGCGAAGCCGTCGCGGAACTCCGCCAGACCGGACGGGTCGCGGCGCATCGCCCGGCTCGGCGTCTCTCCCGTCACCACCAGCGCCCGGCTGGCCCGGCCGGCCAGGATCATCGCGCGGGCGGTGTCGATGCCGTTCAGGAAGCTGTTGCAGGCGTTGGAGACGTCCAACGCGTGGGCGCAGGAGCCGAGTTCGGCCTGCACCAGGTGCGCGGTGGCGGGCTCGCAGACGTCCCGCGAGGCGGACGCGAACAGCAGCAGGTCGACGTCCCCGGGCCCGATCCCGCGCGCCGCGAGCGCCCGGCGGGCCGCGCCCAGCCCGAGCGTGGAGGCGTACTCGTCGTCGCGCGCGAAGTGCCGGGTGCGGATGCCGGTCGCCTTCTCGAACATGCCGTCGGGCAGCGGCAGCCCGGCGCCGGCGGCCACCTCGTCCTGCAACTGCCGTGAGGTGACGGTCTGTTGGGGCAGGTACGAGCCGGTCGCGGTGATGCCGATACGAGGCAGGAGGTCCATGGCTCGATGCTGGCGCGGGCCCGGCGCGCGGGCGTGAGTACGGGTACTCACCCGGGGCTGAGATGTGCGGAGGGCGGGCATGGGGCCGCCCGGGGAGGTTGTTCCCTCGCCCGGGCGGAACTCAGCTGTCGCTGAGGTGAGTTACTTGCTGTCGGCCTCGATCGGGATGACCTGCGCCGGAGCGGCGGCTGCCGGGGCAGCGGCCTTGGTGGCCTCGCCGTTCTCAGCTGCCGGGGACATCGCGGTGAGCAGCTGGCGGGCCAGGCCGAGGCCGGTCCCGCCCATGGTGAGCGCCTTGGCGAACATCTCGGACATGCCCTCGGCGCCGTTCAGCAGCACCATGTGCTCGACGTTGCCGAACGCGTCCGCGCCGGCCCGGACGATGGCCGGCCAGTTCTCGGCGAGCTGCTGGGCGACCACCGCCTCCTGGTTCTCGGCCAGCGCCGCGGCGCGGGCCTTGATGCCCTCGGCCTCGGCCAGGCCCTGCGCCCGGGTGGCCTCCGCCTCGGCGAGACCCTTCGCCCGGGCCGCCTCCGCCTCGGCCAGACCCTTGGCGGCCTCGGCGGCGGCCTGCGCCTCACCGGTGGCCCGGGTGGCCTCGGCCGCGGCCAGACCGCGGGCCTTGGTGGCCTCGGCCTCGGCCGCGGCGGCGACCTTGACCCGGTTCGCCTCGGCGGCGGTCTTCAGCTCGGTCTCCCGGGACAGCGCCTCGGCGGCGGAGATCCGGGCGTCACGGTCGGCCTCGGCCTTGGTGCGGGTCTCGTACGCGCGGGCGTCGGCCGGCTTGCGGACGTCCGCCTGCAGCTGCTGCTCCTTGCGGTGCGCCTCCAGCTCGGCGACCTTGGTCTCCTGGACCACGACCTCCTGCCGGGCGGCGGCCTGCGCGAGCGGGCCGGCCTGCAGCGCACGAGCCGCGGCGGTGTCCATCTCGGCCTGGTAACCGGCCTGCTGGATGCCGGAGTTGCGGGTTGCCTCGGCCTTGCGGGCGAACGCCTCCTGCTCGGCCTCGGTGGCCCGTCGGTCCGCCTCGGCGGCGGCGATCCGGGCGTCGCGCTGGACGGCTGCGGCGTGCGGCGCGGCCAGGTTGGTGATGTACCCGGTCGGGTCCAGGATCTCCTGGATCTGCAGCGAGTCGATGATCAGACCGAGCTTCTCCATCTCGATGCCCGAGGCGGAGCGGGTCTCACCGGTGAGCCGCTCGCGGTCGCGGATCATGTCCTCGACCGTCAGCCCACCGACGATGGACCGCAGGTGGCCGGCGAACACGTTGTGCACCCGCTGGCCCATCATCTTCTGCTGGTCCAGGAAACGCCGGGCGGCGTTGGCGATCGACACCGGGTCGTCGCCCACCTTGAAGATCACAACGCCCTTGACGTGCACGGGAATTCCCTGCGACGTCACGCACTCCACGTCCAGCGCGGCCTCGTTCAGGTCCAGCGAGAGCCGGCGCACCGCCTGGACGCCCGGCACCACGAAGGTGCCCCGCCCGGTCACCACGCGGAAGCCCAGACCCTCGCCGTGCTTGGAACCCGAGATCACCAGCGCCTCGTTGGGTTCCGCCACGCGCCACATCAGCTTGAAAAGAACGATCAGCAGAACGAGGCCTGCGACGGCGCCGCCTGCGATGCCGACCAACATCGGCAATCCCCCCTTAGGAGCACACCGGTCCCGTGCTGCGCTTGGGTCGTGCAGAACTGGCGCGGAAACCGGCGGCAGCCGCATTCTCCGCCGTTCCGGATCAGGGGGGAAGGGTCTGGACGGTGGGAACTCTCACTGTCTCAAAAGTGTTGCGACAGGTTTGTGGAGGCCGTCTGACGTGCGATCAAAAGGGCTCGACGTACACCGTGCGCGGTGGCTGATATTCGACCACCACCACCATGGTGCCCGGCTGCAGCGGCTCGCCCGGTGTGGCGCGGTACGCCAGGAACGCCTCGGTGCCCAGCCGTTCGGGCACGTGCACCATCACCTCGCCGACCAGGCCCGCGCCGATCCGCCCTGTCACCCGCCCCGTCAGTCCGATCACCCGCACGATTCTCCCACCCCGTACGGGGCGTGAACAGCTCGGGCCCACGCGGGAGTTGCCCGCAGGGGGAGGCCCGGGCGCGGGAGTGCGCCCTGGACCGGCGCCGTGACGTGCCCTACGGTGAGGAACCGAACGCAGGCGGACGACGCCTGCGCGGAACGGGAGCTCGGAGCACCGGGCTGAGAGGGCGCTGACGGTACGCGGGCCCGCGTACCACCTGCTGCGCCGACCGCAGGAACCTGACCGGGTAATGCCGGCGTAGGGAGTTGAAGGTCCGATGACCGCATTTTCCGAGTACCAGTCTGCCCGCGAGTCGGCCGCCACCGGGTACCCCACCCCCGCCTGGCGCAAGGCCTACCGCCAAGGCAGCCGCCCCGACCTGCGGGTCCCCTACCGCGAGGTCCACCTCACCGACGGCCGCACCGTCCCGCTGTACGACACCTCCGGCCCGTACACCGACCCCGACCTGCCCACCGACGTCCGCCGCGGACTGCCCGCCCTGCGCGACGGATGGATCCGGCAGCGCGGCGACGTCGAGGAGTACCAGGGCCGCGAGGCCCGCCCCGAGGACGACGGCATCAAGCACACCGCGCCGCGCGGCGGCGACCTGCGCAACCTGGACGCCGTCTTCCCCGGCCGCCCACGCCGCCCGCTGCGCGCCAGGGACGGCGAAGCCGTCACCCAACTCGCCTACGCCAAGCGCGGGTTGATCACCCCAGAGATGGAGTTCGTGGCGCTCCGGGAAGGCCTCGAACCGGAGTTCGTCCGCGAGCAGGTGGCCCGCGGACGCGCCGTCATCCCGGTCAACGTGAACCACCCCGAGAGCGAACCGGCCATCATCGGCACCGACTTCCTGGTGAAGATCAACGCCAACATCGGGAACTCCGCCGTCACCTCCTCCATCGAGGAGGAGGTGGAGAAGATGACCTGGGCCACCCGCTGGGGCGCCGACACCGTCATGGACCTCTCCACCGGCCGCAACATCCACACCACCCGCGAGTGGATCCTGCGCAACTCCCCCGTCCCGATCGGCACCGTCCCGCTCTACCAGGCACTGGAGAAGGTCGACGGCCGGGCCGAGGAACTCAGCTGGGAGGTCTACCGGGACACCGTCCTCGAACAGTGCGAGCAGGGCGTCGACTACATGACTGTGCACGCCGGCGTCCTGCTCCGGTACGTGCCGCTCACCGCCCGCCGCAAGACCGGCATCGTCTCGCGCGGCGGCTCCATCATGGCCGCCTGGTGCCTGGCCCACCACCAGGAGAACTTCCTCTACACGCACTTCGAGGAACTCTGCGACCTGCTGCGCGCCTACGACGTCACCTTCTCGCTCGGTGACGGCCTGCGGCCCGGCTCCATCGCCGACGCCAACGACGAGGCCCAGTTCGCCGAACTCACCACCCTCGGCGAGCTCGGCCGGATCGCCCGCGCCAAGGACGTCCAGGTGATGATCGAAGGCCCCGGACACGTCCCGATGCACAAGATCCGCGAGAACATGGACCTGCAGAAGGAGATCTGCGACGAGGCCCCGTTCTACACGCTCGGCCCGCTCACCACCGACGTCGCACCCGGCTACGACCACATCACCTCCGGCATCGGCGCCGCGATGATCGCCTGGTGGGGCACCGCGATGCTCTGCTACGTCACCCCCAAGGAACACCTCGGCCTGCCCAACCGCGACGACGTCAAGACCGGCGTCATCACCTACAAGATCGCCGCCCACGCCGCCGACCTCGCCAAGGGCCATCCCGGCGCCCAGGCCTGGGACGACGCCCTCTCCGACGCCCGCTTCGAATTCCGCTGGGAGGACCAGTTCAACCTGGCCCTCGACCCCGAGACCGCCCGCGAATTCCACGACGAGACCCTCCCCGCCGAGCCCGCCAAGACCGCGCACTTCTGCTCCATGTGCGGCCCGAAGTTCTGCTCGATGAAGATCAGCAAAACCATCAATGAGAAGTTCGGCAACGGCGCCGCCTCGCCGGAGTACGACGAGGCCGCCGTCGAGGGCATGAAGGCCATGTCCGAGGAGTTCGCGGCCCAGGGAAATCGGGTCTATCTCCCCCTGGCCGACTGACGGCCGACACAGAACGGCGCCGCACCGGGAGGCAGGAGGGGGTCTCCCGGCGCGGCGCTTTGCCTGTTGGCGGGACTTCTCAGGCGATGCCGTGCCCGTAGCGGGGGGTGGAGATCACCGGGACAGTCAGTGACTCAATGAGGACGCCCTGTCAGCACCGGCTCTTAGGATGACGGTGGTTGGAGCCGAACTGGCAGGGGGCTGAGTTGACCAAGGTGCGCAGCACGCGGGTGCTCGAACGAGCGGGAGTGAACCAGTTCCGCTCTCTGATGGAGTCCGCCGGCCACATCGTCCAAGAGATCGATGGCGGGAACGATCACGGCGAGGATTGTTACCTGAGTCTCACCAGGGGCGGAGAGCGAACTGGCGAGATTGTGGCTGTTCAGATAAAGAGCGGTGAAACATATCGACGTCCCGTCGGATACGGCATCCGATGCGATAGGCACATCAGAGACTGGACCCTGAGTCGAATCCCCGTCATTGGCGTTGTTTACGATCCCGAGTTGCAAAAGCTCTTCTGGGTCAACATGAGTGAATTCCTTCTCGATCAGGTCAGTCTGGGCAGGACTCCGAAGAGCGTTCCGATCGGCGAAGATGCGATCCTTGATTCGGAGACAATTCACCTCTTCATCTTTAAAGTGTCCCGATTCATATCGGAAAATGACCGCACAGGATACCGGCCGCCTCCATCTATTCGCTCATCGATCGGTTCAATCTTGGGGCGGCTGGGTGATGCGAAATCTGACGTTGACGTGCCGATTGGTGGTGTGCCGTACGTTCTGGGTGTGCCGTCTGTCGATTTCCATGAACGGAATCCGAAGTTCGATGGTCGGGCGCTGAAGGCGTGCCTCTATGCCGCGATGCTCTGTGCTTATGCTCTCGCCGGTCCGGGCTTGTATCGCGCAGCGGAGCTTGAGAGCGGTGGGGAGTGGCTGCGAAATGGGTGGCTTTGGCTCGTCTGCTACTTTGGAACGCTGTCCTACCTGTACCTGGCCAGTGTCAAGGAGCCGCGAAGGAAGAGTGCGCGGCCCCTTCTGTGGTCGGCCCAGTTCCTCCTGATGTTGGGTCTCTATATCGGCATAGGGGAGCAGACATCTGCCTGGCCTGTCAATCCTACTTTCCGGTGGATTTTCATTGACATTATGCCCGCTATTGCTCAGGCGGCAATTCTGTATCTCGGTGGGCACTATGCGGCCAAGGAGCGAGACCGGAGAAGGAGGTTGCGGGCAGCGTATCCTTCGGGAGTCCCAAAGAGTGATGCTTAGCGCGCATCGCCGGAGATGCCCCGTTTTAAAGCAAAGGGGCCCCGGGGGCAGTGCTGGAGTCGGCGGGTGCACTGACCTTGCGACCGCTTCGAGGTCCATATTCGTCAGTGTGACGCAAACTTTTCGGAACCTACCTGCCCAACCAGCTCCGTCTGACATGCTGAGGGTCCACCGAGAGGGGCCGTCGCGATGCAGTGGAAGATCCACGGGGAACGTCCGATCTACGAGAACCCATGGGTGAACCTGTGGCTAGCTGATGTCGAGCAGCCCGACGGGCACCGGTGGGAACACCACGTGGTCAAGCTGCGGCACCTCGCGGTCGCCGCCTTGGTGAACGCTGAGAAGCAGGTGTTGATGATGTGGCGGCACCGCTTCATCACTGATTCGTGGGCCTGGGAGCTGCCCATGGGCCTGATCGAAGCCGACGAGACACCCGCCGAGGCCGCCGCGCGTGAGGTGCTTGAGGAGACCGGCTGGAAGACCGGGGAGATCAAGCCGCTCATCTACGCCCAACCGGCGAACGGCATCACGGACTCCGAGCACTTCGTCTTCCGAGCCGACGCGGTCGAGTACGTGGGGCCGCCGACCGAGCGCAACGAGTCGGACCGCATCGAGTGGATTCCGCTGGCCGACCTGCGCGGCATGATCGACCGCCGCGAGATCGTCAGCAGCGGCACGCTGGTCGGCGTGCTCTACCTGCTGCTGGATGAGGCCGGCCTCTGACGTCACCGAGTCGCCAACGCGCCGATCCTGCGGACCAGCTCCGAGGCGATCGGCGCGCTCTGGTACGGGTGTAGTAGTTCGCTGAATTCCCGGAGGTGGGCGAGCACCCTGGGCGACTCCACATCCGCCGCGAGATTGAGTGCCTCCGTTGCCGTCGCGCAAGCTAACTCGACTTCATGACGCTGGAGTTGAGTGCGGGCGAGCCAGAATGTGTGGAAGGCGCGCCCCCGGTGGTTGGCTGCTGCCTCCCCCTGTAGGGCCTCGGCGATGAGTGGTTCGGCGGCCTCGGCGTCGCCCAACTGCCCGAGGGCGATGCCGGTGTCAACGGTCAGTTTGGTGCGGTCGAAGTACTGGACCCACGCCGGATCGTCGTCCGTCGGGTCGATCCGCTCGAACTGGCGGAGTGCCTCGTTGATCGCACGGTGCGTTGCCTCCTGGTCGTGCTCGGTGGCGTGGCCGAACGCCTCGCGCATGGACAGCATCGCCATCAACCTGGGAGTGCCACCGGAGAGGCGGGCGCTGTCCTGGGCAGCCCGAGCGAGCGTGATGGCCTCCCTCGCCTGGTCCTGGTAGGTCGCCTGGAGGCTGAGGCAGGCCAGGACGTTGGCGACGAACGGGCGGTCGTCGATCTCGCGCGCCAGGCGGAGTGCCTCGACGAAGTACCCCCGAGCGGTGCTGTACTGCCGTGCGTCGAAGTAGGTCCAGCCGGTCAGTCGTGCGAGTTCGGCTGCGATGCCGTGGAGGCTTCGCCGGAAGTTGGGTTCGACGGTGTCGTGCAGTATGCCTTTTACGTACCTGAGTTGGCCGATCACCGCTGGCCGGAGGGCTTCGCCGCCGTGCTCGTCGTCGCGTCGCCAATAGTCCTCGATCGACGCTTGCAGTGAGCGCAGGACGGTGGGCGTGACTCTGGTGCCAGCTGCGAGGGCGAGGATCTCGTCCAACCCGGTGCTGGGCGGCGGGGATTCCGAGGGCAAGGAGTCTGCTGCCTGCCGGGGGATCGGGGCCGGTTGGCCCGCTGGGGGAGCCGCGGGGAGTTCCCAGCTCCGAGCGGCGAGGCCGAGCAGGTGCCCCGGAATCATCAGGCCGTCTGCGATGCGCTCGATCACGGTGATGTTGGTGATCTTCGGCTTGCCGTTCATGACCTCACCCACCCTGCTGGGCGTCAGCTCGCATGCCCGCGCGATCCGTGAGGCATGGAACCCGCCTTTGCGCTTGGCGAGTTGGAAGATCAGCGCGAAGTCTCGCGCGGCACAGGCCGCGACCATCTCAGGATCGGCAAGTAGTCGGCTTGGCAGCCCCGGTGACGCCGTGGAGTCGGTCATGTCCGGCACCCCCACCACCGGGTTGATCATCGCTCAGTGTCACGTGGGATAGCAGACCGCGAGTCTACCCATGGTGGGTACACACGCTGGCCTTAATCGGGAACGGGCTGCCCGGCAATCCTGTGAGTCCACCGGGAAAGCCCGGGGCACTCGACCAGTAGGAAGGCGGCCCGTGCGCATGAGCCTCACCGACACTGCCGTGTTCCCCACCCCTCAGGGCTGGGATGTCGAGCCCGATCCTGCCGCTGTCCCGCACGCGCGTCACTTGATCAGGAAGATCGCCGAGTACTGGCAAGTCCCGCTGTCGGACGGCGCGTTGCGGGACGTCGAGCTGTGCGCGGACGAGCTGCTGACGAACGCCATCGAGCACACCAAGGAGCGATGCCGGGTGACCGTCAGGTGGACCGGTGAACGCCTGCGGGTGGAGGTTGAGGATTCGAGCTTGCGTCTCCCTGACCGAGAGGCCGCCGAGGACACGGTCACCGGTGGCCGTGGGCTCCTCCTGGTTGCGGGGCTCGCGCACTCCTGGGACTGGTACCCGGCCGGGATCGGCAAAGTCGTGTGGTTCGAGGTCGCGGCCGACCAATTGGTGACGGGGGAGAGGCGTCTCGCGGTCCTCGTCAACGCCGCCCAGGTCCGCGCCACGCCGCTCGTCCGAACCTGATCGTTCCGCCCTGGTGGCTGTTGCCACCTCCCAATTCTCCCGCTGGAACCCCGGCGGGACTGTCCCAACAGAGAGGAACACGTCATGGTGCAGGACACTCCGGCGGCCCCGGCCGCTGAGGGCGGCCTCGTGGTCGCCGCTCGGAAGATCACCGCTGCGCGGGCCCGTACCGAGCAGCCGTCCGACGTCAGCAGCGGCCGTTCCGACGGCAACGACTGATAAGGCCGCCCACGATGCGTGACGCTGCTTCGTGGGCGGCGCGTCTGGGCGGGGACACGTTCCTCGCCCAGACGCTCAACCGCTCCTACGCCGTCTTCCCCGGGGAGGCCGCCGACGTCGCCGGCCTCCTGTCCTGGGACGACCTGAACAACATCCTCGCCACCCAGCGGTTGGAGCCCCCGCGACTCCGACTGTCCATGGACGGCGAGATGCTGCCCCTGCACCGGTACGCGCTCCCGGTCACCACCCGGCGCTCCGTGACCTGGCACCGCATTCAACCGGCCGAGCTGCACGCCCGGTTGGCCGAAGGCGCCTCGCTCGTCCTGGACTCGATCGAGAAGATCCACCCCCCGATCGGGACCGCCGCCGAGGCCCTGGAACGGTTCCTCGGCACGCTGGTGCAGGTCAACGCCTACGCCTCGTGGACCGAACGGGAAGGCTTCGGTACCCACTGGGACGACCACGACGTGGTGGTGGTCCAGATGTACGGGGCCAAGCGGTGGAAGCTGTACGGGCCGACTCGGACCGCGCCGACCTTCCGGGACGTGGAGTCCCCTGAGCCACCGGAGGGAGATCCGGTCGCTGACCTCGTGCTGCACCCCGGTGACGTCCTCTACCTGCCCCGTGGTTGGTGGCATGCGGTCACGGCAGATCAGGGAACGGCTTCGCTGCACCTCACCTTCGGCTTGGTGACCCATACGGGGGCGGACCTGCTGACCTGGGTGGTGGATCAGCTGCGGTCCCGTCTTGCGCTGCGGCTCGATGTTCCTCGGTTCGCCTCGCCGGGTGAGCAGGCGGCCTTCGTGGACGGCCTGCGCTCGGAGATGCTGGCCGAACTGACCGATCCCGGGCTGGTGAGCCGGTGGACTGAGTCGGTGGACACCACCCACTACGGTCGCGCGGCCACCTCGTTGCCGTACGTCGAGGGTCTGCCGGACCGCGCCGACGTGATGGTTCGGCTGACCGCTCCCCGCGCGAAGCTCACTGAGAACGACGCCCAGGGCACGGTCACGCTCGCGGCAGCCGGAACCGCGTGGGACTTCGCCGGGCAGGCGGCTCCGATGCTCCGTGCCCTGCTGAGCGGCAAGCCTGCCGCGCTCGGCGTCCTGGCGGAGGCGGCGGGCTTGGAGGTCAAGGACGTGGCTTCGACTCTCTCCGTCCTCATCGAGGGCCAGGCCGCCTCAGTCGTCTGGGCGGCGCTGTGACGGCGGCGCTCGGGCTGGGCACGTACCGGGTTCGCACTGGTCGCCAGGCGGCGCACACTGCCCTCGGGGCCGGAGCGCTGTGGGTCGATACGGCTCCCAACTACGGCCACGGACAGGCCCATCTCGATCTCGCCCCCGTGCTCGCCGAGTACCCGGATGCTCTGGTGGCGACCAAGACCGGGTTCCACAACGGAGCCCAGCGGCGTGCCGCTGTCGAGGCTGGCCAACTGACCGAGGCAACAGCCGTCCACGGACACAGCCTCTCCCCGGCCTTCGTGAGGTGGCAGACGGAGGACTCCCTCCGTGCGCTCGGGCGGGCGGACATCGTGTTCGTCCACAATCCGGAGCACGCCGTGCGTCGACTCGGGAAGGACGCGGCTCTTCGCCAACTGAGGCAGTGTTTCGCCGAGTTGGAGTACATCGCTGACAGCGGGCGCATCGGTGGTTACGGGGTAGCGACCTGGTCGGGGCTGAACGACGGCACGTTCTCGGTCCCTGGGCTGTTGGCGCTCGCCCAGGAAGCGGCCGGATCGCCGCACCACCACTTCAACGCCATCCAACTGCCGGTCAGTCTCGTCATGGCTGACCCGATCGCGGAAGCGCTCGACGGCGCCGGGCCGCTGGCAGAGGCCCACGCGGCCGGGGTGACCACCTTCGGGTCCGCCCCGCTGCACGGCGGGGAACTGCCTGCGCTGATGACCCCCGAACTGGTGAACCTCATCAGGCCGGGCCTGACTGCCCCGGCCGCTGCCGTGCTCGTCGCCGCGTCCTGCCCCGGCCTGGATGTGGTGCTCCTCTCGGCGAGCACAGCTGCGCACTGGGACGATGCGGCCAAGGCGCTCGCAGAGCCGCTGCCCGTTGACCGAGTCAGGAGCGTGATCGATGCACTCGCCACCGGATGAGGAGACCAGAGTCCGGATGGAGGCCGTACACAAGACGGCGGCCAAGTACCTCGGGCTGACCTGTACCGGCGGTCCGGTCTGGGGATTCCAGGGATGCACGCTCAGCCGGCAGGCCGGAGACCGCTGGCTCCGGGTCTCGGCCACGGCAGCAGCGAACTTCGGGCGGAAGGAGGGGGAGGGCACTGTCGGGGCCTCGGTGCGCGTGCCGGACGACGTGCCGCGACCGAAGCTGCACGACGTGCTCGACTGGACGGAGGGCAGTTACGCATACGCGGCCGACGTCCTCGACTTCATCCCCCACCCGGTGGTCTCGCCCCATCGCCCGGACCTGGACCAGGACCCCGGCCTGTCCGACGAGTGGTGGAGCACTCTGCGTCGTGCTCTCGCGCGACTGGGCCAGGCGACCGGGGTACGGACGACGATCCGGGACAGCTGGATCGAGAAGGCGTTCCCGCAGTTCCTCGGGATTCCCGGTCCGGGGAAGGTGGAGCGGACCACCGGCCACGGTGACCTGCACTGGGGCAACATCACGGCCCCGCTGGTGATCCTCGACTGGGAGCGGTGGGGCCTGGTTCCGGTCGGCTACGACGCCGGTCTCCTGCACGCCAACAGCCTGCTGGTCCCGGACGTGGCTGCCCGGGTCCGAGCCGAGTTTGCCCCGGTGCTCGACACTCCCGTCGGCCGCATCGGCGAACTCGCAGCCCTGGCCGAGATGCTGCAAGCAGTAGCTCGCGGTTGGTACCCCGAACTGGCGCCACACCTCGGGGCCCGAGCCACCGAACTCACGGGCGTGAAGCCCCCGGCGCCCATCACGTCCGAGATCTTGGCCTGAGAGCCAAGCCTGTAGTGCCCCTGCACCCTGCTGGTGCTGGGGCACTCGGCGCTTCCGAGCACCGCACCGCCCGCGTGGGGCCGTCCATAGCGGGGCGCGAGACAGGAGCGGCGGGCGGCAATCCGGCGGCGCGCGGCTCCGCGTTCCGGGAGCGCCTCGGCGGCCCGTGCGACCCGTCGGAGCCCGGCCGCGGGCAAATCTTCCGATCGACCTGTAAGAAGTGCGGGCCGAATCGCACAGACAGGGCATCAAATGCCTAACTGGGGAGCGAGGGTGAGCGGTGATGCGGAGGAGTTCCGTGCGCTGTACACGGCCCACTACGTGGCGGTGCTGCGGTATGCCTGGCGAAGGGTCGGAGCGGAAACCGCCCCCGACATAGCCGGCGAGGTGTTCGCCGCCGTATGGCAAGGGTTCGACCGAGTGCCCCGGGGCCGGCCGTTGCCCTGGCTGTACGCGATCGCCCGCAACATGGTGGCCGGCCATCACCGCGCCCGGGCGCGCGCCGACCACTTGAACGCCCTGGCCACCGCCGCCGATGACCTGTCGGCGCGCGACGTGGGGGTCCAGGTCTCCGAACAGGACGCGGTCCGCCGGGGTTGGGCCGCGCTCAGCGAGAACGATCGGGAACTGCTGGCGCTGATCGGCTGGGAAGGGCTGTCCATCACCGAGGCGGCAGCCGCCCTCGGGTGCTCCCCCGCCACCTGCTCGGTGCGGCTGCACCGTGCCCGTGCGCGGCTGCGCCGCCTGCTCGCCCAGCAACCCGTTGTGAGCGACCACGACAAGGAGGACATGCCATGCGTGTGACCCGAGAGGTGCAGAGCCTCATGCGGCCGGCAGACCCGGCCGGGACCGAAGTGGACCTGGAGCGGGCCGAACGGGAGCTTCGACGCATCACGGCCCACCCCCCGCTCTTCACGGGTGTGCCCCGCAGGACCGCCCGACGGCCCCGCCGGCTGGTGATCACGGCTCCGCTTCTCGCGGCCGCCGTGGTCGCGGCAGTCATCGTCGTCGGCACCGACCCCGACAAGACCGGGCCGGCACCTGTCGTCGCTCTCCACACCGGCACGACCGCCGACGCGATCGGCCTGCTGGACCGGATCTCCTACGCGGCCGCCGAGAAGCCCGACCTGTCGGTCGGGGACGGGAAGTACGTCTACGTCGAGAGCAAGGTCGCCTTCATGAGGACCAGCGGTGGACCGGGCACCGGTTCCCCGTGGGCGTGGTCGATGCAGCAGCCGCACACCCGCCGGGTCTGGTTGTCCGTCGACGGGAGCCGGCCCGGACTGCTCCGTGAGGACGTGCCGAAGAGCCTGTGGGACAAGATGCTCCACGGCGACGGCCGGCACGACCTCGCGCCGAACCCCGCGCCGAGTGTGAACGCGCCCACCTACCGCTACCTCGAATCCCTGCCGACGGATCCGACGGCCCTCCTGCAGCGCATCCACGCGGAGACCGGCGGCATGGGCACAAGCCCTGATCAGGAGGCGTTCACGGCGATCGGCGACCTGGCGAGCGAGTCCCTGCTCCCCCCGAAGCTCGCCGCCGCCCTGTACCGGGCGGCACAGCAGATCCCGGGCGTGGTGCTCGCCACGGACGTGGCGGATGCGCTCGGCCGTCACGGTGTCGCCGTAGCCCGCCTGGATCCGGTGACCGGCAGCCGGACGGAATGGATCTTCGACGAAACCACTCTGGACTTCCTCGGCGAGAGGAGCGTGCAGGTGAACCGGACCGCGGACAGCCCGGAGCCCGGCACCCTGCTGGCCACCACAGCCGTGCAGACACGCGCCGTGGTCGACCGGGCCGGGACCACCCCGGCGGCCGAGGCCAGCTGAGGGCGAGCGCCGTCCCGTCCAACGCGGGACGGCGCTCGGCCCCGAGCCTCGCGGTGGCCCAGCGCCCTATGCTCGGCCCGTGACGCTCTACTTCGACCCGGGGCCGGTGCTCGGCGAGGACCGCGAGGTGTTCCGCGGCCGCTGGGAGGACCGCCTCTGGCTGAACGTCCCCGGGCCCTTCTACGGAGGCGAGACCGACACCTGCCGGACGGGCCGGATCTCCGCGCCCCAGCACGTCCTCTACGGGGGCAAGTACCTGAGCGAGTACGTCTACCGCCAGCCCCGGATCCCGGCGGAGGTCGCCCGGCTGGTCGAAGCCGCCGACTGTGACCCGTTCCTCGGCTACGGCTGCGACGGCGACGCGCACTGGACACCGGAGACGGTCCGGGAGTGGTGGCGAGACCGCGGCCGGATCTCGCAGTACCTCGCCGACCATGACTGGGACGGCATCGACTGGGCCGGGCAGGGAGTGACCGCTGCCGTCCGGGACTACGAGACCTACCTGGCCGGCAGCCTCGCGACGGACCTGCGGATCTACCTCCACTGGCTGGAGGAAGGCAGGTCTCCCGCCCCCGGCGGGCGACTGCCCGAGCTGTAGCCGACAGCACCCCGAGGCGTGGCGTCACTTCCCGCTGTCGCCGAAGACCATGCGGTGGCCGCGGGCCGTGTCCATGTACTCGCGGACGCGGTGGATCAGGCCGTCGCGGAGTTCGAAGACCAGGCAGTAGTCGTTGGCGTAGTGGTTGCCGTTGGCGAGCGTCGCGGTCATGGTCTCCTCGACGACGACCCGGTCGCCGTCGGCGTGGAACCCGCGGAACGCGACGTCCACGTCCCGGACGAACAGGCGGCCGAAGTCCTCGGCGAGGAACCGGGCGATCGCCGCCCTGCCGATCATGTGGCTGGGGCAGTCCAGCGCGACGGCCGTCGCGTTCCCGGCCGGCGCCAGCCACTCGGCGTCCTCGGTGAAGACGGCGGAGATCCGGTCCGCGTCGTGGCTGGCGAACGCCTTCCACGCGTGCTGAACGATGTCGCGGCTACGTTGAGACATGACCACGAGGCTAGGCGGCCGCGCGGCGCGCGACCGGCGGATTTCGGACGTGGTCACCCGGCGGGCAGGGCCGGTGTCTCGCTGCCCAACTGCCCTGCCATCATGGGCGGATGCTGCGCACCGAAGCGGACCTGATCGCTCTTCTCCGCCGGCTGGACGCCCCGGAGTCGCCGGAGTTCCCGCCCGGCTACGACCACAGGGCGACCAGGGCGCTCTTCGACCGCCTGGTGGAGCGGCTGGAAGCCGACTTCGCCGCCCCGTGCTGGGCCGACCGGCACGTGCAGGACGCCAGTCTGCACGGAAGGGTGGAGATACCGGCGAGTGCGACCAAGCTCGGCGAGCAGATCGTCGTCTCGGTGAGCAACTTCGGATCGATGGCGGTGATCGCTGCCGAGAACCCCGGCGTCTACACCGACACCGCCGAGGCAGTCGAGGAGGGAGCGCTCGCCCCCGCCGACCTGGAAGCGGTCGAACGGGCGCTCACCGAACTCGGTTACGTCGTACTCCCGGAGGAACTGCTCACGCGACCGTACGACGGGGTGAACGAGGGATTCGCTTCGTACTACGGGGACGGTCTCCCCTGTGAGTGGTGGATCCGCTACTTCGACTACCTCTGACCGTGCTCGGCGGCCCGGGGACTCGTCGGCCGTCGCGAGGGCCGACCGGCCGGTAGCGTGGTGACGGCTCGCGATGCGCACTCCTGGAGGACAGATGAACCCCGACCATCTCGCCTTGATCGATGAGTTCCGCAGGTCGGCGCCGTCCAACTTCAAGATCGAGTTCTCGGGTGACGTCATCATCATGCAGGCGTCACCCTCTGCGATCCACGAGCGGAACCTCGCCGTCGTCCGCCGCCAGTTCGAGGCACACGCGCCGGTCGGGTACCTCTCCACCGGGAACATGGACCTGGTGTCGCCCCAGGTGACCAAGCTGCGGAACCCGGACCTGACGTACCTTCCGGAGGCCGCCATGGCCACCACGGCGAACCAGGTTCCGGCCGACCTCGCCCTCATCGCGGTGGAGATCGTCTCGCCGTCGAACCCGGAGAACGACTGGGTCGGGAAACTCCGCGACTATCCGCTGATGCAGATTCCGATGTACCTGCTGGTGGACGCCTCACAGAAGACTGTCACCCTCTTCCGCGAACCCGAGGCCGGCCGCTACCGGATGCGGGAGGACGCCGCCTTCGGCGAAACCGTCCACATTCCCACACCCTTCGGTTTCACCCTCGACACCACCGTCCTGCTGCCGTACTGAGGCCCGTTGCACCCCATGGTGTTATCTGCATTCTGCAGACATGCGAACTAGAATGCAGGCATGACAGCCCTCACGATCCGGGATGTCCCGGACGACCAGATTCAGACCCTGAAGGTTCGTGCGGCCCAGGCCGGGAAGTCGCTCCAGGCCTACATGCAGGAGCTGATCGCCCGAGAGGCGTCCAAGCCGACCATGGCCGAGATGATGGAGCGCCTGAACCGGGAGACCACCGCCGACGTCAGCGCCGCGGATGTCCTCGCCGTGATCGATGAGGGGCGGGTCGGGCGTTGATCGTCATTGACTGCTCCGCTCTGGTCGTGGTTCTGACAGCCCACGGCCCCGATGGCGAACTTGTCCGCGGCCGGGTGGCATCAGCTGCGGAGGTATACGCGCCGACCCTGCTGGACTACGAGATCCAGTCGGCCCTGCTCGGCATGCAGCGAGGCGGCAAGCTGACCGAGAGGGAGACGGAGAGGGCTGTTGCCGCGTACCGGATGCTTCCTCTCGCCAAGCGGGAGACGCTGCCCTTCTGGGACCGGGTGAGGAAGCTGCACGCCAACCTCAGCGCCTACGACTCGCAATACGTCGCCCTGGCGGAAGCCCTGGGCGTGCCCTTGATCACCTGTGACGCCAGGATCGGCCGCAGCGGTGCTGCGAAGTGCGAGATCGAGGTCTACGGCTAGGACCATCGTCACCGATGGGTGGCGGCAGGCCCCGGCAGCTCGCGTCGGGTGCGCAGCGGGGAGCGGAAGACCGGGACCCAGACGGTGGCCAGCACCGCCGTCGCGAGCCACAACGTCGTTCGGACGGAGGCGAGTTCGGCCAGCAGGCCGGCCAGCGCGGCGCCGAGGGCGAGGGAACCGGTGAGCAGGACGCGCATGGTGGCGTTCATCCGGCCGAGCAGGTGGTCCGGGGTCACGCTCTGGCGGAAGCTCACCGTGATCACGTTGTCGATGCCGATCTTGCAGGTGATGACCAGCCAGGCACCGGTCGCGAGCCAGAGCGCGGCGCCCCGTCCGGCCAGCGCCGGCAGCACTCCGCACGGCGCGACCGCCAGGCCCATCAGCCACAGCAGCCGTCCCGCCCCGAAGCGGTGGGCCAGCCGGCGGGCCGCGACCGAACCGATGAACACGCCGAGCCCGCCGACCGCGAAGAACAGGCCGACGACACCGGCGGACAGCCCGAGTTCATCGACGAACAGCACCGGCAGCATCGTCTGGTACAGCTGGATCGACAGGTTCGTGCCCGCCCCGGCGAGCGCCACGGCCCGCAGGACCGGGTGGCCGAACACGAAACGCAGGCCCTCGCGGATCTCACCGCCGAGCCGCCCGCCGAGCCGCCCGTCGCGCCGCCCGCCGAGCCGCCCGTCGCGCCGCCCGTCGCGCCGCTCCCGCGGGGACGGCTCCGGCCGCCGGATCCGCAGCAGCAGGAGCGCCGAGACCAGGTAGCTCGCCATGTCCACCACGATCACCACCGGGGCGGACAGCGCCGCCACCAGGAAGCCGCCCGCGCTGCGCCCGCCGATCTGGGTGAGGGCGTCCACTGTCACCAGGTGGGCGTTGGCCTCGGTGAGCCGGTTGCGGCCGACCAGGCCGGGCAGTTGGCTCAGCGCGGCCACGTCGAAGAACACCGTGGCCGCGCCGGACAGCAGGACCACCGCGTACAGCTGAGGGAGCGTCAAGCGGTCGAACAGCCAGGCGAGCGGCACCGATCCGAGCAGCGCGGCCCTGGCCAGATCGGCGGCGATCATCGTGGGCCGCTTGCGGATCCGGTCCACCCAGGCCCCGGCCGGCAGGCCGATCAGCAGGAACGCGAGGGTGCTCAGCATCGCCAGCAGCCCGACCTGCCCGGGGGAGCTGTGCAGCGCCAGCAGGGCGGTCAGGGGGATCGCCAGCGAACTCACCGCGGTGCCGAGCTTGCTCGCCACCGCGGCGCCGAGGAGCAGCCGGAAGCCGGGGTTTCGCAGGGCCGACGGATCCGGATCGGACGGCGGGGCGGTCGGCGCGGGGCCGAGGCGGGAGCTGGTCATGGAGCGAGGTTCCCGGCGGGGCCGGGCGGCGGGCGAGGAATTTAGGCTGCACTGAATCCTGCGGGGACGACGACCGCGACCACCACCGCAGCCATGACCTGCCACCGCGAAAGGGCGCGCACATGCTGGATGTGACCTTCTCCGTCCGCGACCTGGCCCGTACCCGGTTCGCCCTCTCCCCGCTGTGGGAAGTGGTGGCCGGCGTAAGGGTGTTGAAGCATCCCGCCGAACACCCGTTGCACCGCCCGTGGAGCACCCGGGCGCACCGCCGCCTCGCCGATTCCGGGCTGGACTGGCGCCTGCTCGCCGACCTGGTCCCCGACCCGCCCCGGCTGATCCCGGCCTTCCTCGCGCCGCCGCCCACCACCTCCGTCCCCGACCTGCGGCTCGAGCTCTCCGTCCTGCGCGCCACCCCGCCAGAACTGGTCCGCTCGGGCCTCGACGGCCCGCGCGCGCCGCGCTCGGAACGGATCGACCGGCTGCGGGCCGAACCGCGGCGCGGACTGGCCGAACTCGCCGAACTGATCGACGCCTACTGGGAGATCGCCCTCGCGCCGCACTGGCCCCGGATCCGCTCGCTGCTCGAGGGCGACATCCTGCACCGCGCCCGGCTGTTCGCCGAACACGGCGCGGACCGGCTGCTGGGCGACCTCGGGACGGACATCACCTGGGACGAGAACACCCTCTACGTCGGCCACCGTCACACCCGGGGCACCGGCCACCTCGCCGGACGCGGCCTGCTGCTCGTCCCGTCGGTGTTCGTCTGGCCCCGGGTGTTCTCGCTCATCACCCCGAACTGGCAACCGACCCTGCGCTATCCCCCGCGCGCCGTGGCCACCCTCTGGGAACGCCGCACCGCCCTTCCCGACCCCCTCGCCGCCGTCCTCGGCCCGACCCGCGCCCGCCTCCTCGCCGAACTCGACACCCCGGCCTCCACCACCGCCCTCGCCGACCGCACCGCCCTCACCCCCGGTGCCGTCTCCCAGCACCTCACCGCCCTCCGGAACGCCGGCCTGCTCGCCGCCCACCGCACCGGCCGCTACGTGCTGTACAGCCGCACCGAAGCGGCGGAGATCCTGCTGGCCGCAGCGGCGGGCAGTCCGGGTCGGGGCACTTCCCTTTGACCGGCCCTTGGCGGGCGCCTTTGACCGGCCCTTGGCGGGCGCGGCATCGCTGTATTCAAGGTTGATGCCGGCCTTGCCGAGGCCCGGGCGATCGCGGCGGTGCTGCTGGGCGAACCCGCCGCCGCCCGCCTCTGATCCCGGCCGCTGCGGTCAGCCCCCGTCCCGCTCGGGGGCCTCGGTCTCGCTGCGGTCGCCCGTCAGACCGCCCGGTCCGGGGCTGGTGAAGTCGGGCGAGGTGTAGCGCGGTCGGCCGTCCGCGTCCGCGAGGCGCTCGGGTCCGGGGCTGGTGAACCGCGGTCCGTCGCCGCGTTTGCGCCCTTGATCGTCCGTCAGGCCCTCCGGTCCGGGGCTGGCGAAGTCGGGGCTGCTGTGGCCCGGCCCGGTGAATCCGGCCGGACGTGGCGCGCCCTGATCGCCCGTCAGGCCGCGCCGTCCGGGGCTGGTGAAGTCGGGCGCGGTGTAGCGCGGCCCGTCGGGGCGCGGCCGGCCGTCGGCGTCGGTGAGCTGCTCGGGTCCGGGGCTGGTGAAGCGCGGTCCGTCGGTGCGCTTGCGCCCCTGGTCGTCGGTGAGGCCCTCCGGGCCGGGGCTGGTGAAGTCGGGGCTGCTGTGCCCAGGGCCCGTGAACCCGGCCGGGCGCGGCCGTCGCTGATCGTCCGTCAGCCCTTCGGGCCCGGGGCTGGTGAAGCCCGGGCTGCCGTACCCGGCCCGGCTGTAGCCGGGGCTGAGCAGGTCGGGCGGCGCGGTCCGGGCGCGCGGGACGCCGGTGTCGGGGGTCGCGAGGTGGTGGGCGAGCAGCCAGGGCAGCAGGGCGCGGTCGCGCAGCGCGGTGTGCCAGGCGGCCCGGGCCGCGGCCAGCTCGGCCTGCTGGTGCGGGTCGGCGCCGAGGGCCCGGGTGGCGCCGCGGCGCGCGGTGAGGACCAGCCCGGCGCCGCCGATCAGCAGCGCGGCGGCGGCGACGGCCAGCGCGAGCAGCCCGGCGGTGACGGCGGCGCGCCCGAACGCCAGCCCGGGCGCGGTGACCCGCAGCAGCCAGCCGAGTACCAGCAGGATCAGCCCGGTCGACCCGGCCAGCAGCGGCGTCAGCACCGTCAGCGCGGGGAGCAGCCCGGCGCCGACGATCGGTGGCGCGCTGTCCGGGCGCTGCTCGGCGGCCGCGGCGGCGGCGCGCAGTTCCAGGTAGCGGGCGTACTCGGCGGCGGCGGGCGCGGCGACGGTTTCGGCGTCCGCGAGGGCCCTGGTGTAGAGCTGTTCGGTGTTGAGGTGCACGCCGGGCTCGGCCAGGGCCTGCCGGACGGCGGGGTCGCGCAGCGCTTCGTCGAGCAGCCGGCCGAAGTCGGCGCGGTCCTCGGCGAGCAGGCGCGGCGGGTGGCTCATGGGTACCCCGTTCCGCGAGGTGGACGGAAGGTCACTGGCCTCGATGGTAGGCGTGCGCGGGAGCGCGCCGACAGGCTCTTTCCGGAACTTCGGCGCGCCCAGTTCCCTTGCGCCATCGAGCAGTTGTTCAGTTCAGCGGCAGTTGTGCGACCAGCAGCCGGCCGTCCATGGTGACGCCGCCGTCCATCGCGATGGCCAGTTCGTCGGCGTAGATGTACGGGCCGGGCACGTGCGGCGGGACGCCGTCCTCGGGGTGGTCGCCGGTCAGGTAAGGGATCGGGCTGTGGCCGTGCACCACCCGGTAGCCGCCGTACATGGCGAGCAGTTCCTGCGCGGCCATGGTGCCGGCCTGGCCGCGGAACGCGAACCGCTTGGTGAACTTGCGGAAGGCGTCCCACCATTCGTCGATGCCCTCGTCGGCGAGCAGCGCGTGCACGGCGTCGTTGACGTCGGCGATGGTCTCGCCGTACTCCAGGTACGCGGTGGTGTCGGAGTGCAGCAGCAGGTGGCCGTCCTCCAGCGCCATCGCGGGCAGCCGGGACAGCCAGCTGATGTGGTGCGGCTGCAGGCGCTCCAGGTCGTGCTGCTGGCCGCCGTTGAGCCGCCAGGCGGCGAGGAACGAGGCGGTGCCGGCGGTGGACTGGACGGCCTCGTCGCCGTAGCGGGCGGCGCCCAGGAAGAGCAGTTCGTGATTGCCCATCAGGGCCCGGCAGTAGCCGCCGGCCGCGGCCGCCTCGGCGGCCAGCTGCATCACCAGGTCGATGACGCCGATGCCGTCCGGGCCGCGGTCGGTGAAGTCGCCGAGGAACCAGATCCGGGAGCGCCCGGCCGACCAGTGGCCGTCGGCGTCGATCAGGCCCTGCTGGTGCAGCGCGGCGAGCAGTTCGTCGAGGTAGCCGTGTACGTCGCCGATGACGAACAGCGGGCCGGGGCCCTCGCCGGGTTCGGGCTGCGGGTACGGGAAGTGCACCTCGACGGGGGGCACCGCCTCGATCGGCGGGCCGAGTTCGATGGTCGGCGGGTCCTCGTGCGCGTAGTGCCCGGGTGCCTGCGGGGCGGCTTCGCCGAACTGCCCGGCGGGGGCCCAGTGCTGCTCCAGGTAGTGGGCGCCGCCGTAGGTGCTGTGGGTGTCCTCGTACTGGTAGCCGGCGGGTTCGGCCGGCTCGAACCAGGAGCCTTGGGGGAGCACGTCGAGGTCCTGGCGGGAGCGGATGCCCGAGTGCGGGTGCTCGGGTTCGCGGAAGAGGTCCTCGGGTGTCATTCGCCCATCATAGGAAGCGCACTCTCCCGCCGTCCTCACCTGGTCGGTATCCGTTTTCCCGGTTGACCCGCCGGGCGGCGGGCCGGCCGCCCGGTCTGCCCCGGTCCGGGATGGTCCGGACCGCCGGCCGACGCGGGCGGCGCGCGCTCACACCTCGCCCGGCGGGCGGGGCGGACTGACCGTGGTGCGCGGGCTGCGGCGCTGCGAGGAGGCCCGCACGATCAGCTCGGTGGGCATCAGGGTGCCGGGCGGCGGGCCCGTCCCGGCGGTGCGGTAGCGCGGCGGGAACAGCCGCCCGGGGACGGAGCCCGATCCCGCGTCGACTCCTTCGATCGCGTCGATCAGCAGGTTGACCACGGTGGTGCCGATCCGACGGGGCTTCAACGACAGGGTGGTGATCGGCGGTTCGGTGTTGGCGTACACGTCGGACTCCGAGCAGCACACCAGCAGCAGGTCGTCCGGCACCCGCAGTCCGTAGCGGCGGGCGGCGGCCAGCAGGTCGGTGCCGTTCGGGTCGAACAGTCCGTACACCGCGTCCGGGCGGTCCGGGCGGGCCAGCAGCCGGTCGGCGGCGACCGCCCCGGCGGCCGGGTCGTGCGCCGGGTACGTCTCGTACACCGGCTCCTGGCCGACCCGGTCGCACCAGGCGAGGTACGCCTCGGTGGACAGCCGGGTGTAGGTGTCGGTGGACGTGCCGGTGAGCAGGCCGATCCGGCGGGCGCCGGCCTCGCTCAGGTGCTCCAGGATGCCGAGCACCGCCGCCTCGTGGTCGTTGTCCACCCAGGCGGTGACCGGGCAGTTGCCCGGTTTGCCGTCGGAGACCACCGGCACGCCGGACCGGTAGAGCTCGGTGACCAGCGGGTCCTGGTCGGGTGGATCGATCACCACCGTTCCGTCGAGCGCGATGTTGCTCCACACGTCGTGCCGGGACGACGCGGGCAGCACCACCAGGGCGTAGCCGCGGCCCAGCGCGGCGCTGGTGGCGGCCCGCGCCATCTCCGCGAAGTAGGCGAACTCGGTGAAGGTGAACGGCTCTTCGCCGTACGTGGTGACGGTCAGTCCGATCAGGCCGGACCGGCCGGTGCGCAAGGTCCGGGCGGCGGCGGACGGCCGGTAGCCCAGGCGCTCGGCGACCTCGCGGACCCGGCTGCGGGTCTCGTCGGGGAGCCGGCCCTTCCCGTTGAGGGCGTCCGAGACCGTGGTGATGGAGACTCCGGCGGCCGCCGCGACGTCCCGGATGCCTGCCCGTTCCAGGCGCCGTGAGGCGGTGGCTCGGCGACCGTTCTGATTGGCTGCTGCTGTCATGGCGGACCGATCGTATGGCGCGTCACGGCGTTCTGTGACCGGATCACTACCCGGCGTCAAAGAACCGTTTCTCCCCGGCCGGATCCGGGGTGCACCCTTCGACAGCTGCGGTTTTCCGCCTTCAATACCTCTGACATGTGCCAAAGGAACCCGGCAGAATGGCTGATCTGCACCCGTAACCCGGACGAGCATCTCACCCGCACGGGTGAGGGGCGGTCGGTATCGTTCACGGCACCCGACCGGGGAGTGATCGGCGCCGCCGCCGACGAAGAGAAACGGAGAACCCCGTGGTTCAGCGTGAGCACGGCCCCCGGCTGCGGCCGAGCCTGGACAGCATCCCCAGCTACAAGCCCGGGAAGCCCGCCGGCGCGGACTCCTACAAGCTCTCCTCCAACGAGAACCCCTACCCGCCGCTGCCCGGCGTGCTGGAGGCCGCGGTCGCCGCCGCCGGCGACTTCAACCGCTACCCGGACATGGGAGTCGGCGCGCTCACCGCCGAACTCGCCCAGCGCTTCGGCGTCCCCGCCGAGCACATCGCCACTGGCACCGGCTCGGTCGGCGTCGCCCAGTCCCTGGTGCTCGCCACCGCCGGGGAGGGCGACGAAGTCATGTTCGCCTGGCGCTCGTTCGAGGCCTACCCGATCATCACCCGGATCGCCGGCGCCACCCCGGTGCCCGTCCCGCTCACCGCCGACGAGGCCCACGACCTCGACGCGATGCTCGCCGCGATCACCGACCGGACCCGGCTGATCTTCGTCTGCAACCCCAACAACCCGACCGGCGCCGCCCTGCACCGCGAGGAACTGGTCCGCTTCCTGGACGCCGTCCCCGCGCACATCCTGATCGTCCTCGACGAGGCCTACCGCGAGTTCATCCGCGACGAGGACGTCCCGGACGGCATCGAGCTCTACCGCGACCGCCCCAACGTCTGCGTGCTGCGCACCTTCTCCAAGGCGTACGGCCTGGCCGGCCTGCGGGTCGGCTTCGCCGTCGGCCACGAGCAGGTCGCCGGCGCGCTGCGCAAGACCGCCGTCCCGTTCGGCGTCAGCCAGCTCGCCCAGGACGCCGCGGTCGCCTCGCTGCGCGCCGAGGACGCCCTGCTGGAGCGCGTGGAGGCGCTGGTCGCCGAGCGCGTGCGGGTCACCGCCGCGCTGCGCGAGCAGGGCTGGACGGTGGTCCCCTCCGAGGCCAACTTCGTCTGGCTGCGGCTCGGCGAGCGCACCCTCGACTTCGCCGCCGCCTGCGCCGAGGCCGGCGTGGTGGTCCGCCCGTTCCCCGGCGAGGGCGTCCGGGTCTCGATCGGCGAGACCGAGGGCAACGACCTGTTCCTGGGCGCCGCGGAGGCGTTCCGCAAGGAGCTCTGACGAAGCAGCGACGGGCGGGGCGGGCAACGCGGTTGCCCGCCCCGTCGGCATGACCGGCCGGCGCCCGCCGCGGGTGAACCGGGGACGGGACTTTGCTGGGAGGTTCCCGGGAGTCCGGTCAAGAGCTGGTGGTCCGCCGGACAACCGACGGGCAACCGGCGGGTGATGTGCGCCGACTTGTCCGGATCGCCGGTCCCAGCGGGCGCCCAGGAACCGCACAGGGCGGTGAAAGAGCGCGGGGCGATGCTTCTGCGCCATGAAGGTGCTTCCGCGACGGCGTGGTGCCGTCCTCGTCAACTCCGCGCTCGGCGTGGCCCTGCTGGGCGGGGCCGCACTGGCGTACACCACCCTGGACAGCGGGACCAGCAAGGCCGCCGCCGGCTCCAAGGTCCGGACCGCGACGGTCGCCAAGGGCGCGGTCCAGGCCACCGTGTCCGGATCGGGCACGCTGTTCTCGCCCTCCGACGCCGGTCAGGACTTCACCACCGGCGGCCGGTTGACGGCGGTGAAGGTCGCGGTCGGCGACACGGTGAAGAAGGGCCAGGTGCTCGCCACCGTCGACACCACCACCGCCCAGCAGCAGGTCGACCAGGCGCAGTCCGCGCTGACCGCGGCGCAGGCCAACCTGACCAAGGCCGAGGCCGGCGAGACGGTCACCACCACCGTCCCCGGCACCGGCCCGTCGGGCGCCAGTAACGGCGGCAACGGCGGCTCGTCCGGCAACGGCGGCTCGGGCTCCGCGGCGGCCACCCCGCAGCCGCAGCCGAGCACCACGACCACCGTGAAGGTCGACCAGGCGCAGGTCGCGCAGGCCCAGCAGCAGGTCGACAACGCGCAGAACACCCTGACCAACGCGCAGACCGCACTGGCCGGCACCACACTGACCGCCACCACCGACGGCACCGTCGCCGCGGTCACCGGCAAGGTCGGCGACACCGTCTCCGGCGCCGGATCGTCGGGCTCCGGCAGCTCGTCCACCACCAAGTCCGGTGCCGGCAGCGCCAGTTCCAGCACCACCCCGACCGGATTCATCGTGCTCACCAACCCCTCCGGGATGGAGGTCACCGCGAACTTCTCCGAGCTGGACTCGCTGAAGCTGAAGAAGGGCCAGACGGCGACCGTCACCCTGAACGCGCAGTCCGACACCAAGCTCGCCGCCACCGTGCTGTCGGTCAGCTCGCTGCCCTCCAGCTCCACCAACGGCGCCGTGCAGTACGGCGCGACGCTCCAGATCACCGGCGACACCGCCGCGCTGCGCACCGGGCTGAGCGCCACCATCTCGGTGGTCACCGGCTCCGCCGACAACGCCCTGTCGGTGCCCACCGCGGCCCTCCAGGGCACCGGCTCCACCCGCACCGCGACCGTGCTGCACGACGACGGCTCCACCGAGCGCGTGCAGGTGACGGTCGGCATCGAGGGCGACAGCACCGTGCAGGTCACCGAGGGCCTCACCGAGGGCGAGAAGGTCGAGCTGACCGCCACCACCGCGGGCACCGGCAACGGCTTCCCGTCCGGCAGCTTCCCCGGCCTGAACGGCGGCTTCGGCGGTGGCGGCTACGGCGGCGGGGGCGGCGGTTCCCGAGGCGGCAACGGCGGCGGCAACGGCGGTGGCGGCAACGGCGGTGGCGGCAACGGCGGCGGGGGTTCGCGCGGATGAGCCCCGGCAAGCCCCCGGTGATCCAGATCCGCCGGGTCCTCAAGTCCTACGGCCACGGCGACGCCGTCGTGCACGCCCTGCGCGGCCCGCTCGGCCCGGACGGCGAACCCCTCGGCGTCGACCTGGACATCGCCGAGGGCGACTACGTGGCGGTGATGGGCTCCTCCGGCTCCGGCAAGTCCACCCTGATGAACATCCTCGGCTGCCTGGACGTCCCCACCGCCGGCCGCTACCTGCTCGACGGCACCGACGTCGGCCACCTCGACGAGGGCCAGCTCGCGCTGGTGCGCAACCGCAAGATCGGCTTCGTGTTCCAGTCGTTCAACCTGGTGCCGCGCACCACCGCCCTCGCCCAGGTCGAACTGCCGCTCGCCTACGCGGGCGTGCGGGCCGCCGAGCGGCGCCGCCGGGCGCTGGCCGCGCTCACCCTGGTCGGCCTGGCCGAGCGGGCCGGCCACAAGCCCAACCAGCTCTCCGGCGGCCAGCAGCAGCGCGTCGCGGTGGCCCGCGCCCTGGTCACCGCGCCCGCGATGCTGCTCGCCGACGAGCCCACCGGCAACCTCGACAGCCGCTCCACCGAGGAGGTGCTGGGCATCATCGACGGCCTCAACGCGCGCGGCCGCACCGTGGTGGTGATCACCCACGAGGACGAGGTGGCCCGGCACGCCAAGCGGGTGGTCCGCCTGGTCGACGGCGCGATCGTCTCCGACGTCCGGCAGGCCCCGGTCGACGGCCCGCCGCCGGCCCTGGCCGCGGAGGTGGTCGCGTGATCGCCTGGCAGATGATCCGCTTCGCGGTCGGCGGCCTGGCCGCCAACAAGGTCCGCTCCGCACTGACCATGCTCGGCGTGCTGATCGGCGTGGCCTCGGTGATCCTGCTGCTCGCGGTCGGCAACGGCTCCTCGGTCGCGGTGAAGGAGTCCATCACCTCGCTGGGCACCAACTCGCTGACCGTCTCCACCGCGGCCTCCCGAGGCTCCGCCACCGCCGCGAAGAAGCTCACCGTGGAGGACGCCAAGGCCCTCGCCTCGGCCACCGACACCCCGGCCATCAAGTCGGTCGCCCCGGTGGTCACCACCAGCGGCACCGCGCTGTACGGGAACATCTCCTACCAGCCCGGCCAGATCGTCGGCAGCTACCCGGCGTACTTCGAGACCGCCAACCAGAAGATCGCCGAGGGCGACTACTTCTCCGCCGACGACGTGCTGAACTCCCGCAAGGTCGCGGTGCTCGGCTCCACCACCGCCAAGGAACTGTTCGCCACCGAGGACCCGATCGGCAAGAAGATCACCATCGGCGGCACCCCGTTCACCGTCACCGGCGTGCTCGCCACCAAGGGTTCCACCGGCTTCAACGACCCCGACGACGTGGTGATCGCCCCGCTGCCGACCGTGCAGAACGCGTTCACCGGCTTCGGCTCGGTCAACCAGATCCTGGTGCAGGCGTCCTCCGCCGACACCACCACCGAGGCACAGGCCGACATCACCCGGATCCTGATGGGCACCCACGCCATCAAGGACCCCACCAAGGCCGACTTCCGGATCAGCAACCAGACCTCGCTGCTGAGCGCCCGCGAATCCACCACCAAGACCTTCACGGTGCTGCTCGGCGCTGTCGCCGCGATCTCGCTACTGGTCGGCGGCATCGGCATCACCAACATCATGCTGGTCACCGTCACCGAGCGGACCAGGGAGATCGGCATCCGCAAGGCGCTCGGCGCGCCCCGCGCGGTCATCCTCGGCCAGTTCCTCGCCGAATCCACCCTGCTGTCGGTGATCGGCGCCGGCCTCGGCGTGCTCGCCGGGATCGTCGGCTCGCACTTCTCGGTGGTCGGCATCAAGCCGGTGGTGATCCCCGAATCGGTGCTCGGCGCGTTCGCCATCGCCGTCGCCATCGGCCTGTTCTTCGGCAGCTACCCCGCCAACCGGGCCGCCTCGCTGCGCCCCATCGACGCCCTCCGGCACGAGTAGAAGGAGCCCTTTCATGTCGGACGAGCAGGAGTTGCTGGCCACCGCGCCGGACGCCCGCGACATCACCGCCGAGCTGGCCGCGCCGCCGCGTCGCAAGCTCCCCTGGCCCACCCTGGCGCTGGCCGGCGGCCTGATCGCCGTGCTGTCCTTCGCCGGCGGCGTCTGGTACCAGAAGGACAACAACACCGGCGGCAACGGCACCGCCCGCGCCTCCGGAGGCCAGAACCCCGGCGGCTCCGGCCAGCAGAACGGCGGCGGCCGCCGAGGCGGCGGCCAGGGCGGTCAGAACGGCCCGGGCGGCGGCGGCTTCACCCGCGGCACCGTCAAGTCGGTGGACGGCACTACCGTCTACCTGACCGACGCCAACGGGAACACCGTGAAGATCACCACCGGCGACTCCACCAAGGTCACCACCACCAAGGAGGGCAAGGTCGGCGACCTGCAGCCCGGCCAGAACGTCACCGTGATGGGCAGCAAGGGCGCCGACGGCTCCTACAGCGCCACCCAGCTCACCGAGGGCGGCGCGGGCGGCTTCGGCGGCCGCGGCGGCGGTGGTGGCCAGGGTGGCGGAACGGCCGGTACCGGTTCGAGCACAACCGGCTGACCATCCCGTTCTTCGTCCATTTGGCGTAGCCTGCCCGGGCTAGGGTCTGTCTGACGATGCTCGGTCGGGTGCACCCGGCGGACCTCGTCCGACCGTCCCGGAAACAGCCCGGGCCGGCCATTTCGTCCCGGTCCGGGAGGCGGAGCAGATCTTGTCAGGCGCATTGCAGTCGAGCCAGCCCGGGGCGACTCCGGCGGGCGGTGAACCGTTCCTGCTGGTGGTGGACGACGAGCCCAACATCCGCGAGCTGCTGTCGGCCAGCCTGCGCTTCTCCGGCTTCCGGGTGGCCTCCGCCGCCACCGGCCAGGAGGCGCTGGACGCGATCGCCGCCGAGCGCCCCGACCTGGTGGTGCTCGACGTGATGCTGCCCGACCTGGACGGCTTCACCGTCGTCCAGCGGCTGCGCGACCAGACCCAGCGGCCGGGCAGCCCCGAGCACGTTCCGGTGCTGTTCCTGACCGCGAAGGACGGCACCGGCGACAAGGTCCAGGGCCTGGCCGTCGGCGCCGACGACTACGTCACCAAGCCGTTCAGCCTGGAGGAGCTGATCGCCCGGATCCGGGCGATCCTGCGCCGGGCCGGCGGCCCCGCCGACGACGGCCGCCTGATGGTGGCCGACCTCGTCCTGGACCCGACCGCGCACGAGGTCACCCGCGGCGGCGTCCCGGTCTCGCTCTCCCCCACCGAGTTCAAGCTGCTGCACTACCTGATGGCCAACGTCGGCCGGGTGGTCTCCAAGGCGCAGATCCTCGACCACGTGTGGGCGTACGACTTCGGCGGCGACCTGTCCATCGTCGAGTCGTACATCTCCTACCTGCGCCGCAAGCTCGACTCCGGCCCGGCGCACGGCCCCAAGCTGATCCACACGGTGCGCGGCATCGGCTACGCGCTGCGCCGCCCGCCGAACAGCTGAGATGGCCCGCTTCTCGCTGCGGGTCCGGCTGCTGGTGCTGGCGGTGCTGCTGGTCACCACGGGCCTGGTGGTCAGCGACGCCTGGGTGCTCGGCACTGTCCGCGGCCAGCTGGTGGAGCGCACCGACCAGCAGCTGGAGCGGTACGCCGAGCCGCTGGCCCGGCGCGCGCCGACCCGCCAGCAGACCCCGATGTCGGTGTTCAGCCCGCAGGCGCTGAGCCGCCGCACCGGCCAGGCGCTGCCCAGCGAGTACGTGGTGCGCTACCTGGCCGGGGACGGCACCGTGCTGTCGGTGCTGCGCCAGCCGCTGACCGACTCCGAGCCGGCCCCGCAGCTGCCCGCGCTGACCTCCGCCGCGCTGGCGCGCCGGGAGGCCGAGCCGTTCACCGAGAAGGTGCCGCGCGGCGGCGAGTGGCGCTCGATGGTGCTGCCGCTGCAGCGCACCACCGCGGGCGACTTCGGCTCGCCGCGGTACGTGCAGGTCGCGGTGCCGCTGGACGACGTGCAGTCCACCATCAGCCACCTGCGCACCACCTTCTTCACCATCGGCGGCGCCGTCCTGGTGGGCCTGGCCGGCCTGGGCGCGGTCGCGGTGCGGGCCGGGCTGCGGCCGCTGCGCCAGCTGGAGGCGGGCGCGCAGCGGATAGCCGACGGAGACCTGTCGCACCGGATGCCGGAGCTGCCGGCCCGCACCGAGGTGGGCCGGCTGTCGGCGGCGCTGAACCGGATGCTGACCGACATCGAGACGGCGTTCGCCGACCGCGCCGCCTCCGAGCGCCGGATGCGCCGCTTCGTCGCCGACGCCTCGCACGAGCTGCGCACCCCGCTGGCGGGCATCCGCGGCTTCGCCGAGCTGCACCGGATGGGCGCGCTGGACGACGTCGACCGGGCGATGGACCGGATCGAGTCGGAGGCGGTGCGCCTCGGCGCCCTGGTCGAGGACCTGCTGATGCTGGCCAGGCTGGACGAGGAACGCCCGCTGAACCTGGCCCCGATGGACCTGCGCACGCTGGCCGCCGACGCCCTGCACGACCTGACCGCGCTGGACCCGGGCCGCCCGGTGGCCCTGACCGGCCCGCACGGCGAGGGCGCCCCGCAGCCCGCGCCGGTGCTCGGCGACGAGGCCCGGCTGCGCCAGGTGGTGAGCAACCTGGTGGGCAACGCGGTCAAGCACACCCCGCCGGGCACCGCGGTGCGGATCGGGGTGGGCCGGGTGGACGACAGCTGCCTGCTCGAAGTCGCGGACCAGGGGCCGGGGTTGGCGGAGGAGCAGGCGGCGCTGGTGTTCGAGCGCTTCTACCGGGCGGACGCGTCCCGGGTCCGCCGGGCCGGCGAGGCCGGGGGAGCGGGCCTGGGTCTGGCGATCGCCTCCGCGCTGGTGTCCGCGCACGGCGGCGAGCTGACCCTGCGCACCGCGCCGGGCGCCGGCGCCGCCTTCAGGGTGGTCCTGCCGCACCAGGGCTGAACCGGGCTGAGGTAACGTCAGTGAGGTCGGTGTCAAGCGCCGTTCGGTACAGCGTCGGCGCCCCGCTCCGGCTTGTGGGCGGCCGAACCGGCGGCAGATCATTTGAGTTGTCGGAGAACACCCCCCCCCGTGCGAATGCACTGATAAGCATCATGGATACTGCTCTTGTGAACGTGTTCACGTTCACAAGCGGACAAGCTTGGGCAGGTTCAGCGCGTTACCGTGCTAGATGTGCCTTTTTTGTTCGGTTTGCACATCCTGTGAGAGAGGGCGCAGTGGACCTAGCAGTCGCTCACGAGACCATCTCGCGATGGCAGTTCGGCATCACCACCGTCTATCACTTCCTCTTCGTCCCGCTGACGATCAGCCTGGCCTCGATCGTGGCCGGACTGCAGACCGCATGGGTGCGCACGGGCAAGGAGAAGTACTTCCACGCCACCAAGTTCTGGGGCAAGCTCTTCCTGATCAACATCGCCATGGGTGTGGTCACCGGCATCGTCCAGGAGTTCCAGTTCGGTATGAACTGGTCCGACTACTCCCGCTTCGTCGGCGACGTGTTCGGCGCCCCGCTGGCGATGGAAGCGCTGATCGCGTTCTTCTTCGAGTCCACCTTCATCGGACTGTGGATCTTCGGCTGGGACAAGCTGCCGAAGAAGATCCACCTCGCCTGCATCTGGATGGTCGCGATCGGCACCGCGCTGTCCGCGTACTTCATCCTGGCCGCCAACTCCTGGATGCAGCACCCGGTCGGCTACCGGATCGACCCCGTCACCGGCAAGGCCCAGCTCACCGACATCGTCCGGGTGCTGACCCAGAACACCACCCTGGTCCAGGTCTTCCACACCCTCACCGCCGCCTTCCTCACCGGCGCCGCCTTCGTGGTCGGCATCGCCAGCTACCACCTGTGGCGCGCCAAGCGGGGCAAGGAGACCGACAAGCGCAAGACCGCCTCGATGCGCACCTCGCTGCGCGTCGGCCTGGTGCTCGCCGCGGTGGCCGGCCTCGGCACCGCGATCAGCGGCGACACCCTCGGCAAGGTGATGTTCGAGCAGCAGCCGATGAAGATGGCCGCCGCCGAAGCGCTCTGGGACACCCAGGCCCCCGCCCCGTTCTCGGTGTTCGCCGTCGGCGACGTCTCCAAGGGCCACAACTCGGTCGCCCTGGAGATCCCCGGAATACTGTCCTTCCTCGCCCACAACGACTTCTCGTCCGAAGTCCCCGGCATCAACGACATCGCCGCCGCCGAAGCCGCCCAGCACGGCGGGAACCCGACCGACTACATCCCCAACATCTTCGTCACCTACTGGGGATTCCGGCTGATGATCGGCTTCGGCATGACGTCCTTCGTCGCCGCGCTGATCGGCCTGTGGACCACCCGCCGCAAGTTCTGGCTGGCCCCCGAGCACCGCACCGGCGAGGACGAGCCGCCGAAGCTGATGCTCACCAAGAACCGGGAGATGAACGTCTTCTTCACCCGGTGGAGCTGGCGGATCGGCATCCTCACCATGGGCTTCCCGCTGATCGCCAACAGCTTCGGCTGGATCTTCACCGAGATGGGCCGCCAGCCCTGGGTGGTGTTCGGCCTGATGTTCACCCGCGACGCGGTCTCCCCCAACGTCAGCGTCGGCACCCAGGTGCTCGGCCTCACCACGCTGACCGTGCTGTACGCGATCCTCGCCGTGATCGAGGTCAAGCTGCTCGCCAAGTACGCCGCCGCCGGCCCCAACACGGACGAGAAGCCGCCCGCCAAGGACCCGACCCTGCGCGGCCCCTCGGACGAGGACTCCGACCAGCCGCTCGCCTTCGCGTACTGAGGACGGATCACATGCACCTGCACGACTTCTGGTTCATCCTGATCGCCGTCCTGTGGATCGGCTACTTCTTCCTCGAGGGGTTCGACTTCGGCATCGGCATCCTCACCCGGCTGCTGGCCCGCAACACCGCCGAACGCCGCGTCCTGATCAACACCATCGGCCCGGTCTGGGACGGCAACGAGGTGTGGCTGCTCACCGCCGGCGGCGCCACCTTCGCGGCCTTCCCCGACTGGTACGCCACCCTGTTCAGCGGCTTCTTCATCCCGCTGCTGATCATCCTGGTCTGCCTGATCGTCCGCGGCGTCTCCTTCGAGTACCGGCACCAGCGCGAGAGCGAACGCTGGCAGCGCAACTGGGAACTCGCCATCTTCTGGACCTCCCTGCTGCCGTCCTTCCTGTGGGGCGTCGCCTTCGCCAACATCGTGCGCGGCGTCGCCATCGACCAGGACAAGAACTACGTCGGCACCTTCTGGGACCTGCTCAACCCGTACGCGCTGCTCGGCGGCCTCACCACCCTGGTGCTGTTCACCTTCCACGGCGCGGTGTTCGCCGCACTGAAGACCAGCGGCGAGATCCGGCACCGGGCCCGCGTCCAGGCCACCGTGTACGGCCTGATCACCGCGGTGCTCGCGGCGGCCTTCCTGATCTGGACCCAGGTCCACACCGGCAACGGCTGGAGCCTGGCCGCGCTGATCGTCGCCGTGCTCGCCCTGGTCGCCGCCCTCGGCGCCAACCAGGTCGGCCGCGAAGGCTGGTCGTTCGGCTTCAGCGGCCTGACCATCACCGCCGCCGTCGGCATGCTGTTCCTGTCGCTGTTCCCCGACGTGATGCCCTCCACCCTCAACGAGGCCTGGTCGCTGACCGTCACCAACTCCTCGTCCTCGCCCTACACGCTCAAGGTGATGACCGTCGTCGCGGTGATCTTCACCCCGCTCGTGCTGCTCTACCAGGGCTGGACGTACTGGGTGTTCCGCCGCCGGATCGGCGTCCAGCACATCCCCGCCGCCGCCCACCACTGAGGAGCACACCCCTGATGGAACGCCAGCAGCGGATGCGTCCGATCGACCCCCGGCTGCTGGCCTACGCCCGCACCACCCGCGCCTTCCTCGCCGGCTCCGTACTGCTCGGCGGGGTGGGCGCGGCCCTGCTGGTCGCCCAGGCCGCGCTGATCGCCGACCTGGTGGTCCGCTCCTTCCAGCACGGCCAGTCCCCGCTGTGGGGGCCGCTGCTCGGCCTCGCCGCCGTCACCCTCGGCCGGGCACTGGTCGCCTGGCTGACCGAACTCACCGCCCACCGCTCCGTCGCCACCGTCAAGTCCACCCTGCGCCGCCGCCTGCTCGACCACGCCACCGCACTCGGCCCCGGCTACCTGACCGGACGCCGCACCGGCGACCTCGCCACCCTCGCCACCCGCGGCGTCGACGCCCTCGACGACTACTTCGCCCGCTACCTGCCGCAACTGGCCCTCGCCGTCGTCGTCCCACTGGTCGTCCTGACCCGGATCCTCGGCGCCGACTGGGAGTCCGCCGCGATCATCTGCGTGACACTGCCGCTGATCCCGCTCTTCATGATCCTCATCGGCTACGCCACCCAGGCCCGCACCGACCGCCAGTTCGCCGGCCTGTCCCGGCTCTCCCACCACTTCCTCGACGTGGTCGCCGGACTCCCCACCCTCAAGGTCTTCGGCCGGGCCAAGGCCCAGGCCACCGCGATCGGCCGGATCACCGAGGACTACCGCCGCGCCACCCTGCGCACCCTGCGCCTCGCCTTCGTCTCCTCCTTCGCACTGGAACTGCTCTCCACCCTCTCCGTCGCCCTGGTCGCCGTCTCCATCGGCTTCCGGCTCGTCAACGGCACCCTCGACCTGGAGACCGGCCTGCTGGTGCTGGTCCTCGCCCCCGAGGTCTACCTGCCGCTGCGCCAGGTCGGCGCGCTCTACCACTCCAGCGCCGAGGGCCTGGCCGCCGCCGGGAAGATCTTCGAGGTGCTGGAGACCCCGCTGCCCCAGCCCGGCCGCCGCCCCGCCCCCCAGGTCGCCGGCGCCGACATCCGGATCGAAGGACTCACCGTCCGGCACGACGGCCGCACCCAGGACGCCCTGCACGAGGTCTCGCTGGTGGTACCGGCCGGACGCATCACAGTGCTCACCGGGCCCAGCGGCGCCGGCAAGACCACCCTGGTGGGCGCCCTGCTCGGCTTCGTCCGCCCGGACGCCGGACGGATCCTGATCGGCGACCAGCCGCTCGCCGACACCGACCTGGCGAGCTGGCACGCCCAACTCGCCTGGGTCCCGCAGCACCCCCACCTGTTCGCCGGCACCGTCGCCGAGAACGTCCGCCTCGCCCGCCCCGACGCCACCGAGCCGCAGCTGCGCGCCGCGCTCGCCGCCGCCCGGGTCGACTTCGCCGACCCCGACACCCCGCTCGCCGAGAACGGCCACGGCCTCTCCGCCGGCCAGCGCCAACGCCTCGCCCTGGCCCGCGCACTGCTCGCCGACCGGCCGCTGCTGGTGCTCGACGAACCCACCGCCCACCTCGACCCCGTCACCGAGGCCGCACTGCTGGAGACCCTCGGCTCGCTCCGCCGCACGGTGCTGCTGATCACCCACCGGCCCGCGCTGATCGCGCTCGCCGACCACCACGTGCGGCTGCCGGGTGCTCCCGTTCCGGTCGCTGCTCCGGTCGTTGCCGAGCCCGCCGTCGAGGTTGCGCCCCGGCCCGCGTACCGGGACGAGGCGGTGGACGCCGCCGAACCGTCCTCCCGGGTCCCCGGGCTGTGGCTCGCCGTGCTGCTGGGCTCGCTCGCCCTCGGCTGCGCCGTCGCGCTGATGGGCACCTCCGGCTGGCTGATCTCCCGCGCCTCGCAGATGCCGCCCGTGCTGTACCTGATGGTCGCCGTCACCTCGGTCCGGGCGTTCGGCATCGGCCGCAGCGTGTTCCGCTACGCCGAGCGGCTGGTCTCGCACGACGCCGTGCTGAAGGCCCTCGGCGGCATCCGCACCGCCGTCTACCGGCGCCTGGAGCAGCTCGCCCCCGCCGGGCTGCCGCAGTTCCGGCGCGGCGACCTGCTGTCCCGGCTGGTCGCCGACGTGGACGCGGTGCAGGACCACCATCTGCGCTGGCGGCTGCCCGCCGCGATCGCCGTCGTGGTGTCGCTGGGCGCCTCCGCCGCGCTCGCCGCCTTCCTGCCGCTGGCCGGCCTGGTGCTCGCCCTCGGCCTGCTGCTCGCCGGGGCCGCCGTCCCCGCGCTGGAGCGCCGGATCTCCGGCCGCACCGAACGCCGGCACGCCCCCGCCAAGGGCGAGTTGGCGACCGCCGTGCTGGACACCCTGACCGGCACCGCCGAACTGACCGTCGCCGGAGCCCTCCCGGACCGGCTGCGCGCCACCCGCGGCGCCGACGCCGCGCTGACCCGGCTGGCCGGGCGCTCCGCCGCCTCCGGGGCGCTCTCCGCGGGCCTGGTGGCGCTGGTGTCCGGACTGACGGTGGTGGCCGCCGCCGCGGTCGGCGTGCGTGGCGTCGCCTCCGGCGCGCTGCCCGGCGTCTGCCTGGCCGTCGTGGTGCTGACGCCGCTCGCCGCGTTCGAGGCCGTCGCCGGGATGCCCACCGCGGTGCGGTTCCGCGAGCGCGCCCGGGCCTCCCGGGAACGCCTCGCCGAGGTACTGGCCTCGCCCCTGCCGGTCACCGAACCCGCCGCGCCGAAGCCGCTGCCCGCCGAACAACTGCCCGTCCTCGTCAGCGACTTGACCGCCAGGTGGCCCGGCGCCCCGCGCGACGCGCTGCGCGGCGTCGACCTGGAACTGCGGCCCGGCCGCCGGGTCGTGGTGGTCGGCCCGTCCGGCTCCGGCAAGACCACGCTCGCGCACGTGCTGCTGCGGTTCGTCGAACCGTCCGGCGGCTCCGTCCGATTCGCCGACACCGTGGACACCCGCGAACTGACCGGCGAGGACGTCCGCCGGGTGATCGGCCTGTGCGCGCAGGACGCGCACGTCTTCGACAGCTCGGTGCGGGAGAACCTGCGCCTCGCCCGCCCCGACGCCGACGAGACGCGGCTGCGCGCCGCACTCGGCCGGGCCCGCCTGCTGGACTGGGTGGACGGCCTGCCCGACGGCCTCGACACCATGGTCGGCGAGCACGGCGCCCGGCTCTCCGGCGGCCAGCGCCAGCGCCTCGCCCTGGCCCGCGCGCTGCTCGCCGACTTCCCCGTGCTGATCCTCGACGAGCCCGCCGAACACCTCGACGTGGCGACCGCCGACGCGCTCACCGCCGACCTGCTCGCCGCCACCGCGGGCCGCACCACCCTGCTGATCACCCACCGGCTCGCCGGCCTCGACGACGACACTGTGGACGAGGTGCTGGTGCTGGACGACGGCCGGGTGGTGGAACGCGGCCGCTGGTCGGCGCTGGCGGACCGTCCCGACGGGCGGCTGGCCGCGATGCTGGCCCGCGAACGGGACGGCGAGGCGCGCCGGGTGGCCGTCTGATCCGTCCCGCTTCGCCCGGAATGCACACTGGTGGCATGGATCAGCCGGCCGCCGAGAACGGCCCACCGCGCATTCCCGAGATCTCCTCGCTCGGGCTGGACACCCTGGTCACCGAGGTCTCGGAACGGCTCCAGTCCGCCGCCGCCGTGGCCGACCGGATGCAGCGCCTGCTGGAGGCCGTGGTCTCGGTCGGGGCCAACCTCGACCCGCACACCACCTTGCAACGGATCGCCTCCGGCGCCGCCGAACTCGTCGACGCCCGGTACGCCGCGCTCGGCGTGGTCAACCCGCACGGCGGCGGCCTGCTGGACTTCATCCACGTCGGCGTCGACGACGAAACCGCCCGGCGGATCGGCCGGCTGCCCGCCGGGCGCGGCATCCTCGGCGCCCTGATCGACGACCCCCGGCCGCTGCGGCTGACCGACCTGACCACCGACCCGCGCTCGGTGGGCTTCCCGTCCGAACACCCGCCGATGGTGTCCTTCCTGGGCGTGCCGATCCGGGTCCGCGGCGAAGTGTTCGGCAACCTCTACCTGACCGAGAAGCACGGCGGCGGCTCGTTCACCCCCGAGGACGAGCAGGTGGTGCTGGCGCTGGCCGCCGCCGCGGGCGTCGCGATCGAGAACTCCCGGCTCTACGAGGAAGGACGGCGCCGCGAACGCTGGATCACCGCCGCGGCGGCCGTCACCACCTCACTGCTGTCCACCGACGAGGCCCGGATCGCTCTGACCGTCGCCGCCGAACAGGTCCGCGAACTCGCCGAAGGCGCGCTCGGCATGGTCCTGCTGCCCGCCGGCGAGGGCCGGATGCGGGTCGCGTACGCCTCCGGGGAACGGGCCGGCTACCTGGCCGGCGAACTGCTCCCCGAGCACGGCCTGACTCCCCGCCTGCTGTCCGGCGAAGCCGTCCACCTGGACGACCCGACAGTCGCTCCCGAGGTGGCTTCGGACAGTCAGTTCGACCGTCTGGCAAGGGAGTTCGGCCCCTCCATGGCGGTGCCGATGGTGTCCTCCCGGCGGGTCCTGGGCGCGCTCTGCGTGTGGCGCGGAGCCGGCGCCGCGCCGTTCACCCGCACCGAACGGAAACTCGCCCAGACTTTCGCCTCGCAGGCCGCGCTGGCCCTGCGGCTCGCCGAGTACCAGCTCAACCAGCAGCGCCTGGCCGTGTTCCAGGACCGCGACCGGATCGCCCGAGACCTGCACGACCTCGTCATCCAACGGCTGTTCGCCACCGGCATGATGCTGGAGACCGCCGCCCGCCGGGCCGTCGTCCCCGAGGTCCAGGAACGCATCGGAAAGGCCGTCGACGAACTCGACGCCACCATCCAGGAAGTCCGCACCACCATCTACGCCCTCCAGCACGGCGACACCGACGACGAACCCGACACCCTGCGCACCCGCGTCCTGCGCGAGGGCAGCCAGGCCGCGGCGGCACTCGGCTTCCGGCCCAGCATCACCTTCACCGGCCCCGTGGAGAGCCTGGTCGGCGACCAGGCCTCCCGCCAACTCCTCGCCGCCCTGCGGGAGATGCTCTCCAACACCGCCCGCCACGCCCGCGCCTCCCGGGTCGCCGTCGAACTCGACGCCACCGTCCACCTCGGCCCCGACGGCCGCCCCGTCGCCCCCGACAGCCCCGGCCTCCCCGGCATCCTCCTCACCGTCACCGACGACGGCATCGGCATCCCCGACGGCGGCCGCCGCTCCGGCCTCCGCAACCTCACCCGCCGGGCCGAGGCCCTCGGCGGCGACGCCTGGCACGAACCCGGCCCCCACACCAAGGGCACCCGAGTCCGCTGGACGGCCCGGCTCTGAACCCGCTGGTGACGCGGGCTCAGAGCAGGGTTTCGATGACTGCGGCGACGCCGTCCTGGTCGTTGCTCACGGTGTGGCGGGTGACGGAGGCGAGGACCAGGGGGTGGGCGTTGGCGACGGCGTAGGACTGGCCGGCCCAGGCGAGCATTTCGAGGTCGTTGGGCATGTCGCCGAAGGCGATGACTTCGGTGGCGTCGATGTCGTGCTGGGCGCACCAGCGGGCGAGGCTGCTGGCCTTGGTGACGCCGGGGGCGCTGATTTCGATCAGCGGGATGGGGCTGGAGCGGGTGACCTCGGCGAGCGGGCCGACGATGGTGCGGGCGCGGTCGAGGAACTCGTCGGGGGAGAGGTCGGGGTGCTTGCCGAGCAGCTTGAACAGGCCGTCGACGCGGCCGGAGGCGAGGAGTTCGGCAGCCGGGCCGACCGGGTGGTCGTTGTCGGACTCGCCGAAGAAGACGGTGTACTCGGCCTCCCGGGCGAAGCCGTCCGGGAACTCGAACGCGAAGACGGTGCCGGGGAGTTCGGCGCGCAGCCGGTCGACGACGGTGAGCGTGTCGGCGCGGTTCAGCGGGCAGGTCTCCAGCAGTTCGCCGCGCCGGACGTCGACCACCGCGCCGCCGTTGGAGCAGATCGCCACGCCGTGGCCGCCGATGTGCGGGCCGAGGTGGCGCATCCAGCGCGGCGGGCGGCCGGTGACGAACACCACCTGCACGCCGGCGGCCTCGGCGGCGGCCAGCGCGGCCGCCGTCCGGGCGGAGACCGTTCCGCCGGGGCACAGCAGGGTGCCGTCGAGGTCGGTGGCGATCAGGCGGGGGCGCGGGGAGGCGGTCATCCGTCCATCTTCGCGCACTTGTGCGGGAAGCGGACCCGCCCCGGTGGGGCGGGCCCGGGGCGGTCAGGCGGCGACGTTCAGGGTGAGCGCCGCGGTGTGCAGGGTGCCGCCGGTCTGGAACTGCAGGAACAGCCGCCAGTCGCCGGGCTTCGGCAGCTCGGCGTGGAAGGACAGGGTCGGGCCGCCGCCCTGGGCCGTGACCTTGGTCTCCGGGTGGAGGTGCGCGAACGCCTGGTCGCCGGCGTGGAAGGCGGTCAGGTGCGCGTACGTCTCCAGGTAGGGCTCCAGGTCGGTGACGGGCTTGCCGTCCTTGGCGACGGTGACGGTCAACTCCCCGGCCGCGCCGGCCGTCGGGGCGCCGGCCACGGTGACGGTGTAGCCGTCGACGGTGCTGGTCGTGGCGGCGGCGGGCAGCGGTTCCGGGGTGGACTGCCCGGCGACGGTCGCGGTGCGGCTGAGCACCAGCCCGGTGCCCTTGCCGCTGCCCGCGCCGGGGACGAACGAGGCGTACATCCGCCAGTCGCCGGGCTGCGGGGCGGCCAGCGGGGCGGTCCAGGTGCCGTCGGCGGAGCGCGTCGGGTGCAGGTGCTGGAAGCCGGACAGGTCGGAGCGGATCGCGTAGAAGTGCATCTCCTTGGTCTGCTCCGGCTCGTACGCGGTCAGCACCTTGCCGTCCGGGCCGGTCACGGTGAACCGGTACTCGTTGCCGGCCAGGGTGCCGTCGAGGCGGTAGCCGCCCTGTTCGGAGGCCAGCCCGTCGGTGCTGTGGGCCATGCCGGGCATGCCCGCCATGCCGTCCGGGCCGTGGCTCATGCCGGGCATGTCGCCCGGCATGTCGTGCCCGGTGGCGGAGGGCGCGGCGCCGTGGTCCATGCCGGACATCGCGTCGCTGCCGCAGGCGGTGAGGGTCAGCGCGAGGGCGGCGGCGGCCGCGGCGGTGAGCAGGGGGCGGCGGGTGGTCGTGGTGGTTCGGGTCATCGGAGTTCGCTCCAGGGTGCGCGCGCAGCGGTGGTGCGCGGTCGCGGACAGGACGCGGCGCCCGGCGGCCCCTTCTCGGGTACGGCCGGGTGGCGCTCTCACCTGCGGGCGACGCAGACCCGGATCAGCAGTTCCCGCCCACTGTCGGGCGGTGCCCGGCCGCCCTCGGCGCCGCCGGCGCGCAGCGGTCCGGCCGCGGACGGCTGCGGGTGGGTCCACGGCACGGTGGCGGACGGGCCGGCCGGCGGCAGCTGGTCGCGGGCCGGGGTGGAGACGCAGTCGACCATCGCCCCCTCGTGCGCGCCCGGCGCACGGACGGCCAACCGGCCGCCCCCGTCCATGACGTGCGCCCCCATGTGTGGGGCCGCCGCGGTCGCCGTCTCCCGGTGGCACCCGGCGGCGCTCGCCGGGCTTCCGTGCATCAGGAACAGCCCGAGCAGCAGGGCGCACAGCACCGCCCACCGGGCGACCGTCCGCCCGGCCGGGTCCGTCGCCCGCCCGGTCCGCTCCATCCGCACCACGATACCCCCTCCCCGTATACCTGCAGGGTAAGTGCGCGAGCGACGGCACCCCGCTGCTGATCGGCGGCACCGCTCCGGTGCTGCTCGTCGCGGGCGCGGTCATGTTCTCCGCCCGCTCGCCGCGCCTGATCGGCCGCAGGTCAACTCCCTTCGCCCCGGCGTCGATTCCGGTGTTCGGGGCGGAGGGACGGCCGGCGTTCCGGTTCGCGTGTTCGAACCGGGCCGCCTAGAGTTCCGGCGGACAGGCAAGCGGACGGATCGGGGAGAACGTGGCGGGCAGGCGGGCGGCGGGCAGTGCGGGCGCGACCAGAGAACCGGCGGCCGGGGGAGCCGAAGCGGCGTACTGGCGGGCGATGGCGGAGGCCGACGAACGGGAGGCCAGCCGCAAGCGGACCGTCCGCATCACCGCGCTGGCCACCGGCCTGGTGGCGGTCGGCGCGATGGTCGCCGTCGCCGTGATCGTCACCGATCGTGCCGACGATCCGTCAACCACCAAGACCGCCAAGGCCGGTGTCGTCGCCTCCCCCGAAGCCAAGCAGTCCGCGAAGGCTCCCGCCGGCCAGGGCGGCTCCGGCCAGGGCGGCTCCGCCTCGGACACCGCCGGTTCGGTACCCGGGCTGAAGCTCGGCAGCGCCGCGAAGGTCGGCGCCGCCGACGGTCGCGACGGCAAGGCGCTGCAACTCACCGGCACCGGCGACGCCTACGCCGAGGCCGCCGACGCCACCGTGGACACCAGCAAGGACTTCACCGTCTCCGCCGTGGTCCGCAACGACGCCGCCAGCGCGTCGAAGGCGGCGCTGTCGCAGAACGGCGAGCAGTTCTTCTCCTTCTACCTGGGCCGCGAGGACGCCGGGGCCAACAAGAACCGCTGGGTCTTCAAGGTGCAGACCGCCAACGAGACCGGCAAGAGCGCGCTGGCGGTGTCCACCGCGACCGCCACCACCGGCCACTGGACCACCCTGACCGGCGTCTACAACGCCAAGGCCAAGAGCATCTCGCTGTACGTGGACGGCGTCCTCGCCCAGACCACCGCGGCCCCGTCGATCGTGGCCGGCACCGGCCCGCTGGAGCTCGGCCGGGCCCGCTACAAGTCGCAGTGGTCGGACGCCTGGAACGGCTCGGTCACCGGCGTCCAGGTCTGGAAGAAGGCGCTGACGGCCGACCAGGTCGCCAAGGCCGCCACCGGCAAGTCCACCGAGACCCCGGCGGCGAACCTGCTCGGCTCCTGACCGCCTTCTGACCCGGAGAGGGGGCCGGCGGACATCCGCCGGTTCCCTCTCTTCGTCGCTCAGCCCAGGCCGTTGACCTTCTTGTACTCGAGCGCGTACGCCAGCTTGCCCGGCTTGGCGTCCGAGTACGGCTTGCTCAGCTTGTCGAACTCGCCCTTGTTGGCGGCCTTTCCGGCGTTCCACTGGGCCAGCGCGCCCAGGTCGGCGGCGGTGAAGCCGCTGTCGACCACGCTGCTCTTCGGCAGCGCGGCCATCGTCTGGGTGGTGCTCTTCACGGCGGCCAGGTAGCTGGTCAGGTCCGAGCGGTTCCAGCCGGACAGGTCGACCGGCTTGGTGTCGCGGAGCCAGCTGCCCCAGTAGAACTCCTGGAACGGCACCGAGTTCTGGGTGTAGCCGATGTCGCGGCCGAAGTAGAGCAGGCTGCGGTAGGTGTCGTCCTGGAAGTTGGCCAGCCCGACCGAGGTCGGCAGCTTGTTGATCTTCACCGGGTTGCCCTGCGGGTCGTTCAGGTACACCCACTTGTTGGCCCGCATCTGCGCCCAGAAGTCCTTCTGGGTCAGCGTGGACAGGTTCGCCAGCACCTTCAGCCGCACGTGCAGGTTCGCGCCGCCGTCCGGGGTCTCGTAGAAGGACGTCAGCGTGTGGTGACCGTCCGTCAGGAACGGCTCGCCGCCCGGGCCGATCACCACGGTCTTCATCGCGGCCTCGCTGTCCGCGGTCTCCCCGCCCACCGGCAGCGTGCAGGTGAACGAGGACGGGTCGTCCAGCCGGGCGTTCGGCTTCGCGGCGACCGCCTCGATGCGGCCGTCCGCCTCGCACCAGTCGCTGAACTTCTTGTTGATCGCGTCCTTGCCGAGCGTGTACCGGCCGAGCTTGTAGTACACCTCGTCGTAGCCGAGCGACGGCTGGGTCGGGTGGACGTCCCCGATCCGCACGTCCAACAGCTCCCCGGGCTTCGCGCACAGGTAACCGGCGAACGGCGTGTGTCGGTTGTCGTGCCCGCAGAACGACGGACGCTGCCCCGGCGCGCCGGGCGCGGCCACCGCGCTCGGCGCCGTCGCGGCAACACTGACCAGGGCCGCACCGACCGCCAACAGCGGTACCGCGGAAGGAACTCGGAATCGCATGACACTCCCTGCGCGCATGACTGGATGTGGCCGTGAGCGTCCCAGCGGCGGGCCAACACCCGGCAACCCCGCCGTGGCTTCCCGGAGAACGCGGATGAACGATCCCCGGCTCAGCCGCCGGGACGGACCCGCTGCCGGAGCCGGGCCGCGGCCGGCCGCGGCGACCCCAGGTGGAAGAGAGCATCGACGCCGAGCAGACCGGCCACGGCAGTGCCGGTTCGTCGCTGTGCTGTGCGGTTCACGGGGCTCCCCCGGTTCGAGCGGGCGAACTGTCAACGGGAAGAGGACGCGGGCGCGTTGGACGTTTCCTATGACCCGCGTCACCCGAACGTGTCGGGGCCGGTTCAGAGGTGATCCTCCCCATCCACCGGTGGAGCGAGGGACAGAAGGTGTGGCGGCGGGCCGAGGAGCTGGGGTTCCACGCGGCCTACACGTACGACCACCTGAGCTGGCGGCTCGTTCACCTAGCGGCGCCTGACCAGCGAAGTAGTCGTATTTTACGAGGAACATCTGCATTACGCGCATGATATTGTGCGCTTGATGAAGATTTCTGCGCCCTCGCTGCTTCCGCTCTTCCGGTCCCAGTTGCAAGGGGACCTCCTGGCACTCGTGCTGTTGCACCCGGATCGCAGTTGGACGCTCACCGGCCTTGCCCGGGAGCTCGGGGTCTCGCACACAGCTGTCCTTCGAGAGGTGGACCGGCTGATCGGGTCGGAGATCCTCGCGGATGAGCGGGTCGGACGAACCCGAGTCATCACAGCCAGGACCGACACCGTTCTGTACCGGCCGCTGTGCGACCTGTTGCTGGTGACGTATGGGCCGCTGCCTCGCCTGAGTGCGCTCCTGGCCGACCTGGACGGCATCGACGAGGCGTACATCTACGGTTCCTGGGCAGCCCGCCACAGCGGCGTGCCCGGACCGATCCCAGCAGACGTCGACGTCCTGGTCGTCGGACGCCCCGATCCGGACGAACTCTTCGATCTCGCCGAACGTGCCTCCCGGGAGTTGCGCCGGGAGGTCAACGTCCACCGTGTCGCTTCAGAGGCATGGGCATCGCCGAGTGACGAACCCTTCCTGACCTCGGTCCGTGAGCGACCGCTGGTCCGCCTGCACCTACGTGAGGAGAACGGCGAATGAGCCGCTGGGAGCAGGGCCGGACCGTCGTTGACGACCTGATCCATCGCAAGGAGGTCGAGATGGTGCCGGCCTCGACGGAGCATGCGGAGGCGGAACTCGCCCAGGCCCGACAGCACTTGGCCTCCGCGAGGATGCTCCTCGATGTCGACCCGGTCGGTGCGTACAGCCTTGCCTACGACGCTGCGCGCAAGGCGCTTGCGGCGGTCCTGGTGAACCAGGGACTTCGCGCCACGAGCAGGGGCGGCCATGTCGCGGTCTACGAGACGGTGAAGGCGCAGCTGGACCCGCCACTCGGAGGCATCCTGCGACCGTTCAGCCGCATGCGTGTCCGCCGGAACGAGAGCGAATACCGATCTGCCGAAGCTCCGCCGGTCACCCCTGAGGAGGTCAGGGGAGATCTGCCGAAAGCACAGGCGATCATCGAGCTGGCGGAGAAGGCCATGCCGCACATGGGTCGCTACTGATCACAGAAAACCAGCCTCGGTCACGGGTGGCCGGGTCGACCCGGCACACGCCGTGTCCTGGTGAACCTCTGCCGACGGCCGCCAGCAGCGAGTTCGCTGAGACGCTCACCGATCACGGAAACGCCCGGGCGGGGCTCCTGCTCGTAGTACCGGGGCTTGCGCCGGCGCAGCAGCTCCTCGCCGTGCTCGTCCCAGGTGAATCCGGGCTTCCGCAGCAGCTTCCGGAACACCTCGTCGACGGTCTCCGGGTGGGCGGCGGCCAGGCGGCGGAGCGGCAGCGGTGCAATCGACTCCTCGCGCAGGTACACGCGCAGCAGGTCCTGGTGCTGCCTGCGGCCAGGGAGGGCCGGATCGGCGAAGAGGTCCCGCAGCATCCCGTAGTCCGCGTAGAAGTTGAGCCCGTCGACTTCGTCATAAATGGCACCGACCGTTTCCGATTCCGCGAGTCCTCGCGGCAGTTCGAAGGCCGGCAAGGCCAGGCCGGGGAGCCGCCTGCCCCGGGCCCGGTCGGGATGCTCGGCGACGGCGGCTTCCTGCCGGTGCCGGTAGTAGGCGTTGAGCCGCTCCTCGGTTTCGGCAGGGGGAAGGACCAGTTCGTCGCTGCCGCAGAACTCGATGAACGCGGTTCGGTCCTCCCGCATCGAGCGCCATCCCTGCTCGATCTTCTCGGGGTTGCGGAAGACCAATGAGGGGTGTTCGGTAGCCAGTTGGAGCGCCGCCTGGGCGATCTCGGTGGCGCTGGACTTCGGGTAGGACGACATCATTCCGGAGATCAGCCACGCCCCGTCGACCGAGTGGACGGGCACCAGGCAGGTGTGCAGGAATCCCCCCTTGGACACTCCGCGGAAGGCCACCCGCCCGACGTTCGAGTACGTGCGGTACTCCAGGTCGTCGATCAGGTTCAGAAGGACGACGGCGTCCCCATCCTTGCGCCGGATCTCGAAGATGCCCTCGACGGGGTCACGCCAGCCGAGAAGCATCTCCCGATCCGCCTCGGTCAAGCCCCGTCGTCCGGCGACGAACCGGTCCACCACGGTCGAACCGTCCGGCAAGCGGTACCGCAGGATGAAGTTGTCGATGATCCGGATCGCATCGCCTTCCTCCAACTGCCGCTGGGGCCCGGCGGCCTCCAGGAGGTGGGGCGTCAACCACCGGTCGAAGCGCGCGCTCTGGGCGAAGGCGACGAGTTCACCCTTCAGTTCGGAGCTTCGCTCGATCAGGTCTCGCAACGATGCCTCATCCTCGTTCCGTACCACGACAGCCATGCGGGCCCTCTCGATCTCGAAGGTTCCGGCGCTCACCGCGTCCAGTAGTAGCGGTACGCCTCGACCCACTCCGCTCCGTCCGGAGCCGGTTCCGGCAGCTGAAGGTCCAGCAATCCGATCGTCTGCCGGAACTCACCGCGGGTGCACAGGGCGACGATCCTTCCGTCCAGTGAGAGGTCGATGCCGCCCACGGTCACCTCGGCGCCCAGCACCGAGGTGCTGAACGGCACCGACAGGTTCTCCTCGACGGCGGTGAACAGAGCCGACAGCTCCTCGTGCTCGTCGTAGGTGTCGACCGTCGCTTCCTCGACCAGCGCGGCCAGTTCTCGCCTGCTCAACGTGCCCATGGCGCCACGCTAGCGGACCTGCTCGTGCCGACTCGCGGGCGATCCGAAGTCCCGCCGATCCGGGCGCGTATCGTCACTGCATGCGCTTGAGTACCGTTATCCTCCCCATCCACCGGTGGAGCGAGGGGCAGAAGGTGTGGCGGCGGGCCGAGGAGCTCGGGTTCCACGCGGCCTACACGTACGACCACCTGAGCTGGCGGAGCTTCCGGGAGGAGCCCTGGTTCGGGTCGGTGCCGACGTTGACGGCGGCGGCGTGTGCGACCGAGCGGATCAGGCTCGGGACGTTGGTGACGTCGCCGAACTTCCGGCACCCGGTGACGCTGGCGAAAGAACTGATCACGCTGGACGACGTGTCCGGCGGGCGGGTGACGCTCGGGGTGGGGGCCGGGGGGTCGGGGTTCGATGCGACGGCGCTCGGGCAGGAGGCGTGGTCGCCGAAGGAGCGGGCCGACCGGCTGGGTGAATTCCTGCCGCTGCTGGACGAGTTGCTGAGGGAGGACGCCACGACGCGGGAGGGCGCGTACTACTCGGCGGTGGAGGCCCGGAACATCCCCGGCTGCGTACAGACGCCCCGGGTGCCGTTCTACGTGGCGGCGACGGGGCCGCGCGGCCTGCGGCTGGCGGCGGAGTACGGCCAGGGCTGGGTGACGTACGGGGACGTGAAGGCGCCGGCCGACGTGCCGGTGGAGCAGGCGCCCGCGGTGATCGCCCGGCAGATCGCGAAGCTGACCGAAGCGTGCGAGCAACGCGGCCGGGACGTCGGCGAGTTGGAGAAGCTGCTGCTGCAGGGATCGACCGCCGAGCAGCCGTTGCAGTCGGTGGACGCCTTCGTCGACTGGGCGGGAACGTACCGGGAACTGGGGATCACCGAACTCGTGGTGCACTGGCCCGTCCCGGACTCGATCTTCGCGAACGATCCCGACGTCTTCGAGCGGATCGCCACCGACGGACTGCGGCAACTGGGTCAGTAGGAAAGGGGCAGGACCGGTCAGGGGCCGCCGCAGGCGTGGCCGGAGGGGAGTCCTAGGCTCGTCGCAGCCCGGCGCGCGTCCGGGGCGGTGGCCTCTGAAGGGGGTACGGATGAGCGGGGACAACAGAGGTCCCGGGCAGCAGCCCGGCGGGCAGTGGGGGCAGGGACAGCCCTCCGGTCAGGGGCAGTGGCCGGGGTACGGGCAGCCCGGTGCGCCCGGCGGCGGCTGGGGGCAGGGCCCCTGGGGGGCCGTGCCGCTCGCGCCCCAGCCGGGCGTCATCCCGCTGCGCCCGCTGTCGTTCGGCGAGATGTTCAGCGCGGTGTTCGACACCGTCCGCCGCTACTTCAAGGCGCTCTACCTGCCGTTGCTCGCATTGGTCGGTATCGGCGCGGTGCCGGTGACGGTGGTCGCGCTGTTCTTCGTGGGCGACCTGCGCGACGCGATCGAGCGCCTGCCCGACGACGGGAGCGCGCCGACCTGGCAGCAGCTGTGGGACCTGGTGAGCCCGGTGGTGCTGCTGATCCTGGTGCTCGGACTGGTGCTGTTCGCCCTCAACGTCGTGGTCGCCCCGCTGGCCACCGTGGTGCTGCGGGCGGCGACGCTCGGCCGTCCGATGACGGCCGGTCAGGCCTGGAAGGAGGCGCTGCCCAAGCTGTGGCCGGCCGTGCTGTCCCAGGCCGCGGTGCTCGTGCCGCTGTTCCTGCTGGAGGTCCTGGCGTTTGGCGGCCCGATCGCCCTCACGGTGCTGAACGACAACCCGCTGCCGGTGCTGCTCCTGCTCGTGCTCCTTCCGGCCGTCTCGATCGGCAGCGTGTTCGTCACCGTCCGGCTGACGCTGCAGGTGCCGGTGCTGGTGCTGGAGGAGACCACGCCGATCGGCGCGATCCGCCGGGCCTGGCGCCTCAACGCGGGCAACTGGTGGCGCAGCCTGCTGCTGGGCTTCATCGTGGCGTTCGCCGGACGGGTCGCGGCGAACATCGTGACGGCTCCGCTCGGGATCGTCCTCGGGGCCATCATGCCGACCAGCACCGTCGGCGCCTCGTCGCAGGAGCCCGTGCTCCCCAGCAGCGGTGTGCTGACCACGCTGGTGGTGCTGGGCGCGCTGGCCATGCTGCTGATCGCGGCGATGACGGCGCCGCTGACGCCGCTCGCCAACGGTGTGATGTACATCGACCGCCGGATCCGTACGGAGCGCCTCGACATCGCCCTGGCCGAGGCCGCCGGCATCCGGCTGACCGACCCGGCGGCGCCGTCCGCTCCGCCCGCTCCGCCCGCGCAGCCGGGCCCGCAGTCGACCCCGCAGCCGGGCTCGCAGCCCGCTCCGGCAGCCCCGGCGGCCCCTGCGGAACCGCCCGCGCGGCCCGCGCCGACCGCGTCGGAGGAGCGGTCCGAACCGTCCTCCGATGCCCCCGCGGGGCAGCCTGCTCCGTCCACGAAGGATGACTCGGGCACGAGCTGATTCGGACGGGGGTTGCGGTTCGGTCACGGCCTGTCCGATTGGCTCGGGATTGCGGCAAATCGGCCTGGCAACCGTGTTGTTGACGACTGCACAGGGCTCTCATAATTCGTGCACCGCACGGTGACACCTGTGTTCGGGCCGACCGGGGGGACAGCCCGTGGGGGCCGTGCGGTCGTCCACGCGCACCCTGGGGGGAGACCCTTGTCCGTTTCCGAACCGACCCCTGGTCAGGAGCCGGCCGCCGAGCCTGCCGGCCGGCCGGCGGCCACCGAGCCCAACCCCGTCACCCCGGCCCCGGCCGAACCCGAGTTGGCCGCCGAGCCTGTTACTGAGCAGCCCGGCCCCGAGCAGCCCGCCGCAGCCCGCGGGCTGCCCCGGGCGGCCGGCGTGGCCCTCGCGGTGGCCGGCCTGCTGGCCGTGACCGCGACCAGCGCGGCCGTCACCGTCGCGGTCGGCAAGCCCGACCCGGCCACCCGGGTGGCCGCCGCCCCGGCCGCCACCGCGAGCGCCTCGGCCAGTGCGAGCGCGAGCGCCTCGCCCAGCCCCTCGCCCACCCCGACCGCCTCGCCGAGTGCGGCGCCGCGCCCGTCCAGCACGCTGCAGGGCAGCGTCTCCGGCGGCAAGCACTCCGGCGACCTGCGCTACTTCCTGCTGCCGGTGCCGGACAACGCCGACCCGTACGGTTCGCCGGACGGCGCGATGCTGAGCACGGACGACCTCCAGGCCCAGTACAAGGACAGCGTCGACATCAAGGAGGTGCTGGACTCCTGGGGCTTCAAGGACGCCGCCGGCCGCACCTACCGCCTCCGGGACGGCAAGACCGAGGTGCGCTCGGAGCTCAAGCGCTTCGGCCGCACCGACCGCGCGCAGGGCTTCGCCGACCACTCGGGCTACGGCGACAACTCCTTCGACATCGACGGGGTGTCCAACGCCAAGGGCTACGTCTTCAAGCCCAAGGAGCAGGCGTACACCGGTGCGCTGATCGGTATCGGCGTGGTCGGCGACGTGGTCTATGAGATCACTGTCGAGGTGCAGGGCGACCCCGACAGGGCGCTGCTCTTCGACGCCATGAAGCGCGAGCGCGACCGCCTCACCAACGGCTGACGGCCGTCCCGAACTCTCTTTCCAGGAGTACCAGTTGAGCACCGAGTCCACGGGCGCCGCGGAGCCCGGGGCGGCCGCCGCCGTGCCGTCCGAACCCCCGACGGCCACCCCGTCCACACCCGCCTCCGCCGACGCACCCGCCTCCGTCGACGCGCCTGACGCGCCCAACGCACCCGCCTCCGCCGAGGCGTCCGACGCACCCGCCTCCGCCGAGGCGTCCGACGCACCCGACGCCCCGTCCGGCGCGCCGACCACCGAGGGCTTCGAGCACGTCGAGGTGCTCGCCGGGGGTGAGGAACCCGCGCGCAAGAAGCGGAAGTTCGGCGTGGGCGCGATGTTCCTGACCGCCGTGGTGGCCGGACCGGTGATCGGTGGGGTCATCGGTTACGGCATCCAGGCCTCCCGTCCGGCGACGCCGCTGCCCGAGCTCGCCGCGGTGAAGCTCAGCTACCCGGCCGAGCGGATCGACGCCAAGGCGCTGGCCGCGGCCGGCCCGCAGCCGCTGAACATCGACGGCGACCTGCGCGAGCTGCTGATCAAGCGTCCGGACGGTACCGAGGACGACAGCATGGGCAGCAACGGCTGGATGTCCGCCGCGGACGTGGCGAGGACCTTCGGCAACAGCGCCGAGCAGTTCTCCACGCTGCTGTCCGGTGGGTTCCGCCGGCAGGCGAACGTCAGCTGGATCTCCGGTGACGTCAAGTACCGGGTGAGCCTGCGGCAGTACCGGCCGGAGTCGGTGCACGAGGTGATGTCCGGCATGAGCCCGCGCCGCTCCGATCTGAGCCTCTCGAAGTTCGCAGGCAACGACGAGAGCATGGTCATGGTCTCCACGAAGCCCTACAAGTACGCCCGCAGCAGCGAGGAGTACTACTGGGGCGGGGCCGTGGCCCGGAAGGGCACCGTGCTGATGAGCATCGAGGTCTTCGCCAAGAACCCGGTCGACCGGAGCCAGCTGGAGGACATCGCCAAGCGACAGTGGGAGCGTCTCGCGTGACCGACATCGAATCCCCCGAGCCGGCCGCCCCCGCGCAGCCGCCCACCGCCACCCCGCCGGTCGACGCCACGTCCGCCGACACCACGTCCGCGGACACCACGGTCACCGAACCGGCTGCCGCCGCAGTCGAGTTCACCAAGCCGGACACAACGCCGGACGCCGCGCTGGACGCCGAGCCCGCGACCGCCCCGGCCGCGAAGCCGCGCCGGATCGCGCTCAAGGCGGCCGCCGCGGTGGTCGCGGCGGCGCTGGTCGGCGTCGGCATCGGCGAGGCGATCATCAAGGTCCACTACAAGGACACCCCGGCCGCGCCCACCGCGGCGGCTCCCGCCCCCTCGGCGAGCCCGGCCCAGGAGTGGGGTGCGAAGTCCAACGGCAACCACTTCGGCAGCCTGCGCGACCTGCTGCTGCCGATGCCGTCCAGCTACCACCTGGGCCCGGACTTCGGCTCGATCGGCAACGACAACGAGCTGCGTGACGCGGACCTGGACAGGGCGCTGAAGGAGACCATCGCCGACGTCCCGGAGAAGTACCGGAAGGACGCCGAGAACGCGCTGTCCTCGCTGCACATCCAGGGCATCGGCGCGCGCAGCCTGGTCACCATGGACAACCAGACCTCGGTGATGCTGGTGCTCAGCCAGTTCAACCAGCAGGCCGTGGAGGCGGAGAACAACTCGTACGGCAAGTGGTTCACCGACAACGAGCTGTACCGGCAGGGCCCGGGCGTGGCCGGCCACTCGGAGGCGCACTGCGCGCTGCCGACGCTGAAGGCCGGTGAGCAGCTCGACTTCCTGCAGTGCTACGCCGGCGTGGGCGACCTGCTGGTGCAGATGAGGGTCTCAGGGGTCGCGCCCCTCGACCAGAACAAGGTCGTCGACCTGTTCCGTCAGCAACTCGACCGACTGGCCATCCCGGGAGCCACCGCATGAGCACCGACATCACCCCGAACCCCGGTCCGGCCGAACCGTTCGAACCGATCGTGCCGGTCACCCCCGACGTCACCCCCGACGTCACCCCCGACGCCGCCACCGCCGGGAGCGGCGAGGCGCCCGGCGCCCCGGACGCCTTCGTCCCGGCCGACCAGGGCGAGTCGCCCGAGCAGCCGAAGCGTGACCGCAAGCGGCTGTGGCAGGTCGGCGGGGCGCTGCTGCTGACGGTGGTGACCGGCGCGGCCACCGCCGTCGCGGTGACCCTGCCGGACCGCACCGACCTGCCGGGTCTGGCCACGCCGAACGACGGCCGTTACGTGTTCCCGCAGTTGACGATGCCTCCGCTGCCGGTGGGCGCCTCGGCCCCGTCCGACTACAAGATCAAGACGCACGCCGCGGACCTGCGGGCGCTGCTGCTGCCGCTGCCCAACGGCGCCGTCGGCACCGGCCCGTCGGCCGCCCCGAGCGGGTCCGCGTCCGCCTCCCGGAGCGCGAGCGCGTCCGCGAGCGCCTCCGCGTCGGCCAGTGCTTCCGCGAGTGCGCCCGCGAGCCTGCCGCCGGTGGCGGGCCGCTGGGTGCCGTGCGACCGGGACATGATGCTGGCCAACGACGACCAGTACGCCCAGCGGCTGGTCAGCGACGCCTGCCGCGGCGCGGCCGCGCAGGGCTGGACCACCAAGGACGGCACCCGCACCGAGCTGCGGCTGATCCGGTTCGGCTCGGCGGACGAGGCGACCAACTTCTTCTCGTTCGCGAACCAGCTGGACGCCACCAAGGACATCCACTCCACCTCCCTGGATGTCGCCCACACCTACAAGGTGGCGCTCGGCAGCGTGAACGTCCGGCTCTCGGACGCGAAGGCCGGCGACGTGCCCACCGGCCGGCTCGGCTGGCTGCAGTGCGGCGACGTGGTCGCGCTGGTCCAGATGACCAATCCGAACGGCGTCCCGGACCAGGCGTTCCGGCAGATCCTGCTGCTGCAGAGCAGCCTGATGGTCTGAAAAACCCGCACGGACAGGTGAGTTGACGAAGCGACGAGTCCCGGCCCGCCCCCGCGACCCCTAGGGGGCGGGCCCGGAGTGTCATCCCGTGGGCGGACGGAAGCTCAGCTTGTCAGCGCATTCCGCGCCGGGGGTGACGGCACTACGTTGATGACCGTGTCCACAGTCATCAAGACGGACGGCCTCACCAAGAGGTTCCCCCGGGTCACCGCCCTCGACCGGCTCACCGTGGAGGTGCAGCCCGGCGTGGTCGGACTGGTCGGAGCGAACGGTGCGGGCAAGTCCACCCTCATCAAGATCCTGCTCGGCCTGTCCCCCGCCACCGAAGGCACCGGACAGGTACTCGGGCTGGACATCGCCACCCAAGGCGCGGAGATCCGCGAACGGGTCGGCTACATGCCCGAACACGACTGCCTGCCGCCGGACGTGTCCGCCACCGAGTTCGTCGTCCACATGGCCCGGATGTCCGGCCTGCCGGCCGCCGCCGCCCGCGAACGCACCGCCGACACGCTGCGCCACGTCGGCCTGTACGAGGAGCGCTACCGCCCGATGGGCGGCTACTCGACCGGCATGAAGCAGCGCGTGAAGCTCGCCCAGGCACTCGTCCACGACCCGCAGCTGGTGCTGCTGGACGAGCCGACCAACGGCCTCGACCCGGTCGGCCGGGACGAGATGCTCGGCCTGATCCGCCGCATCCACACCGACTTCGGCATCTCGGTGCTGGTCACCACCCACCTGCTGGGCGAGCTGGAACGCACCTGCGACCACCTGGTGGTGATCGACGGCGGCAAGCTGCTGCGGTCCTCCTCCACCGCCTCGTTCACCGAGGCCACCCAGCTGCTCGCGGTCGAGGTCACCGACCACCCCACCGACCACACCTTCGACGCCGAACAGGTGCTGCGCGAACGCCTCACCGCCGCCGGACTGACAGTGCGCGCCGACAGCGGCCGCATCCTGCTGGTGGAACTCGCCGGCGACGAGACCTACGACACCGTCCGCGACACCGTGGACGACCTCGGCCTCGGCCTGATCCGGCTCGAGCAGCGCCGCCACCGGGTCGCCGAGATCTTCAGCAGCAACTCCGACGGCGACCAGCAGCCCGCCCGGTCCGAGACGCATGACGAGCAGGCCGCGGCCGTGCCGGCAGGAGGCGAGCAGGCATGACCACCCCCGCCAACACCCACAGCGGCGTCATCCACGACATCGGCTACCGCCCCTACACCGGTCCCCGGCTGGGACGCGGCTACGCCACCCGCTCGCTGTACGTGCAGAGCCTGCGCGCTGCGTTCGGCCTCGGCCGCTCCGGCAAGTCCAAGGTGCTGCCGTTCCTGCTCCTCGGCGGCCTGGTCGCCCCGGCGCTCGCGATGCTCGCCATCGCCACCTTCGCCGGCCTGAAGCAGATGCCGCTGGACTACGCCCCGTACCTCGCCAACTTCGGGGTACTGACCCAGATCTTCCTGGCCGCGCAGGCCCCTGTGCTGATGTCCCGCGACCTGCGCCACCACGTCGTACCGCTGTACTTCTCCCGCCCGGCCAGCCGCACCGACTACGTGGCAGCGAAGTTCGCCGCCATGTTCAGCGCCCTGCTGATCATCCTGACGCTGCCGCTGCTGGTGCTGTTCATCGGTTCGATGCTCGCCAAGTTCCCGTTCGGCGACAACCTGGTCCACCTGCTGTACGGCCTGTTCGCCGCCGTCCTGTACGCGCTGCTGTACGCCGCGCTCGGCCTGCTGATCGCCGCCCTCACCCCGCGCCGCGGCTTCGGCGTCGCCGCCATCATGGGCACCCTGATGATCACCAGCGCGATCTCGGCGATCGTCCGCGGCCTGACCGGCGGCTACGACCCCGTCCCCAAGGAGTCCGCGGCCTGGGCCGAGCTGATCTCGCCCAGCGCCACCGTCCAGGGCCTGGTCAACAAGGTGTTCAACCTCGGCGGCGACGGCCCCGAGCGGCTGGCCGCCCCCGGCACCTTCGGCGTGCTGGTGTTCGCCACGGTCATCGTCCTCCTCACGGCCGGCAGCTACGCGCTGACGCTGCGCCGCTACCGGAACGTCTGAGAGGCAGCCATGGCCGTCATCACCATCGACAAGGTCTCCCGCTGGTTCGGCAACGTGGTCGCCGTCAACGACGTCACCATGAACATCGGACCCGGCATCACCGGCCTCCTCGGCCCCAACGGCGCCGGAAAGTCCACCCTCATCCACATGATGAGCGGCTTCCTCGCCCCCTCCTCCGGCGCGGTCACCCTGGACGGCGCCCCGATCTGGCGCAACCAGCAGGTCTACCGGCAGATCGGCCTGGTCCCCGAGAAGGAGTCGATGTACGACTACCTGACGGGCTGGGAATTCGTCCTCGCCAACGCCGAACTGCACGGCCTCGCCAACCCCGGCGCCGCCGCCAAGCGGGCCCTCGCGCTGGTCGAGATGGAATACGCCCAGGAACGCCAGACCGGCACCTACTCCAAGGGCATGAAGCAGCGCGTCAAGATGGCCTCCGCCCTGGTCCACGACCCGGCGGTACTGCTGCTCGACGAGCCGTTCAACGGCATGGACCCGCGCCAGCGCCTCCAGCTGATGGAACTGCTGCGCCGCTTCGGCGCCGCCGGGCGCACCGTGCTGTTCTCCTCGCACATCCTCGAAGAGGTCGAGCAACTCGCCCGCCACATCGAGGTGGTGGTGGCCGGACGGCACGCCGCGTCCGGCGACTTCCGCGAGATCCGCCGCCTGATGACCGACCGCCCGCACCAGTACCTGGTGCGCTCCAGCGACGACCGCCGCCTGGCCGCCGCGCTGATCGCGGACGGCTCCACGGCCGCCATCGAACTCGACGCCACCGCCCTGCCCCACAGCGGCTCCGCCGCGGGGGCCCTGCGCATCCAGGCGATCAACTTCCAGGGCTTCACCACCCTGCTGCCCAAGGTCGCCCGCGAGGCCGGCATCCGGCTGTACACCGTCTCCCCGGCCGACGAGTCGCTGGAAAGCGTCTTCTCGTACCTGGTCTCGTCCTGAAGGGCCCCCGATGAACACCACCGTCGCCAGGCTCACCGCGCGCGGGCTGTTCGGCCGCCGGCGCATCCTGATCCTGCTGGCCGTCCCGGTCCTGCTGCTGGTCATCGCGGTGATCGCCCGCAACAGCACCCTCGACAAGCTGGAACTCGCGCACAGCATCCTGGGCAACCTCGCCCTCGGCACCCTGGTCCCGATCACCGGACTGATCACCGGCACCGGCGTCATCGCCACCGAGATCGAGGACGGCTCGATCGTCTACCTGCTCGCCAAGCCGCTGCCGCGCTGGAAGATCGTCACCACCAAGCTGGCCGTCGCGATCGGCAGCACCTGGCTGCTCGCGACCGTCCCGACCTACCTGGCCGGGCTGATCCTCTACGGCGGCGCCGACAACGTCGCCCTCGGCTACGCCGTCGGCACCCTGGTGTCCGGCGCCGCCTACAGCGCGCTGTTCCTGCTGCTCGGCGTGGTCACCCGGCACGCCGTGATCGCCGGCCTCGCCTACGCGCTGATCTGGGAGAGCCTGATCGGCAACTACGTCGAGGGCGCCCGCACCCTGTCCGTCCAGCAGTGGGGCCTGTCGCTGACCAAGGCGATCGCCGCCGACGGCACCGTCACCGCCCCGGTCGCACTGACCACCGCGGTGTGGCTGCTGATCATCGCCGCCGTCGGCGCCACCGCGCTGGCCTCGGTCAAGCTGGCCGGCCTCACCCTCAACGGCGAGGAGTAGGCCGGAGGAACGCGAAACGGCGGGGACGGCACGCAGCCGTCCCCGCCGTTCGTCGTTCCCGAGGCAGTCGTCAGATCGTCCGGTCGCGGCCCGCGCCCCAGCCGGCCACCGCCGCCACCGCGGCCAGCACCAGCATCACGATCAGCGTCGCGTCCCAGCTGCCGGTCAGCTGCTTCAGCGCACCGCCACCGACCGGACCGGCCGCCGCCACCAGGTAGCCCACCGCCTGGCTCATCCCGCCGAGCCGGGCCGCACCCAGCGCGTTCTCGGTCCGCAGCACGATGAACGCCAGACCCAGGCCCAGCGAACCGCCCTGCGCCAGACCCAGCACCGCCGCCGAGAACCAGGCACCCGACACCGGCGCCAGCAGCAGCCACGCGATGCCCGCCGCGTTCAGCCCGGCCATCGCCAGCGCCAGCCCGCGCTGCCGGGTCATCCGGCCCGCCGCCAGCGGCACCAGGAACGCGCTGACCACCTGCACCAGGTTGCTGAACGCGAACACCAGACCGGCCTCGCCGCGCGCCATCCCGTGGTCCGACAGGATCGTCGGCATCCACGCCACCAGGGTGTACACCAGCAGCGAGGAGATCCCCATGAACGCGCTGATCTGCCACGCCAGCGGAGACTTCCACGGGCTGACGGTGACGCGCTGCGCCGCCGTCGCCGGGGCCACCCGCAGCGGCACGGTCGGCTCCCGGCGGGCCTTCAGCACCTGCGGCAGCCAGGCCAGCCCGGCGACCAGCGCCAGCACCGACCAGGCGCCCAGCGAGGCCTGCCAGCCACCGCCGAGAGCGTGCTCCAGCGGCACCGACAGCGCGGCCGCCATGGTCGCGCCGACCAGCATGGTGGTCGAGTAGACGCCGGTCATCATGGCCGCCCGGTGCGGGAACTCCCGCTTCACCAGGCCCGGCATCGACACGTTCAGCACCGCGATCGCCACACCGATCACCATGCAGCCCGCGTACAGCGTCCACACCGACGGCAGCACCCGCAGCAGCACACCCGCTCCCAGCGCCAGCACGGCGCCCAGCACCACCCGCTCGGTGCCGAACCGGCGGGTCAGCCGCGGCGTCAGCGGCGCGCCCACACCCTGGAACAGCACCGGCACCGTGGTGATCATGCCGCTCGCCGCCGCCGACAGGCCGAAGGTGCGCTGGATCTCCGCCACCATCGGCGAGACCGCCGCCAGGCAGGCCCGCATGTTCAGGGCCACCAGCACGATGCCCACCAGCAGCAGGGCGGGGTGCGCGAACTTGGCGGTTCGGGTACCGACCTTCGGATCGAGGACGGGCTGCACGGCACGGGTGACCGACGACATGGCGGGGCTGACTCTCTGTGCGGGTGGAAGAAGAAGGAGAACGGACGGGCGGCGTGGCGCTACTTGCGCGCGGCGATCTCGGCGAGCAGCTGCTCCACCGCCGCCGTCGGCTCCGCCAGCAGGGCCCGACAGGCCGCCTCGGCCCGCTCCGGGTCACGGCTCTCGATCGCGTCGACCAGCGCCGCGTGGGTGCCGATCGCCACCTCCGGCATGTCGTGGTCGCCGAACGCCGCGCGCATCGACTCCCGCACCGAGGCCCCGAAGTACCGGTACACCTCGGTCAGCGCCGGGTTGTGCGCCGCCTCCACCACCGCCGTGTGGAACTCCAGGTCGTGCTCGACGGTGGCCTCCCGGCCGGCCCGCTCCGGGTGCGCGGCCATCACTTCGGCCTCCCGGGCCAGCGCGGCCCGCATCCGGGCCAGGTCGTCCGGGGTGTGCCGCTCGGCGGCCAGCCGGGCCGCCTCGGTCTCCAGCGCGGCCCGCACCTCCAGTACGTCCCGCACCCCCGACCGCTGCACTCCGCGCAGCACCGACGCCGGATCGCTGGTCGAGCGGACGAACGTCCCCTCGCCCTGCCGGGAGACCAGCATCCCCGCGTGCACCAGCACCCGGATCGCCTCCCGCACGGTGTTGCGACCCACCCGCAGCCGCTCGGCGAGCTCGTGCTCGGTCGGGATCCGCGACCCCACCGGCCACGCCCCGCCCGCCAGCTGCTCGCGCAGCTGCTCGATCGCCTCGTCCACCAGTGAACGCCGCCCGGCCGCCTGAAGTCCCTCCACGCCGGGCTCCCTTCTCGCTCCCTGTCGGATGTCGGTCATCCTACAACTCCTTGCCCGGTCATCCTACAACCGCCCTGGCGTGCGAAAACGCTGCCGGCCCGGGCAGTCGCGAAGGGCTCTTGCGGAGGCTGTCGGGGCGCTGAAGTCACCTGTCTCACACGGGAGAACGGGAACCCCTGGTGTGAACACGTCGTTCGAGTGCTCGGAGTGGAGACCCAGGCCGTGACTTTCGAAATGATCCCTTTATATGCTCCGCTCTCTAGCTTCATCCGTCGGCCCAGCGGACGGACTGGTTGCTGAGGCGCCCGACGGCCGCCTCCGGTGAAGGGTGTACGTATGGCAGGCCAGAGGGCGGGGGCGTCCGACGCGGATGCCGGCTGGTGGGAGAACGATCCGCCGCAAGGCGGCACCTACCAGCAGGACGCGCCCCGTCGCGACGACGCGCCGTCCACCGGAGTCCCGCGCCGCCGCGCGGCGAGCCACGACGACGCTCCGGCCGCCGGCGGCCGCGCCGCGTCCCGCCGCGCCCAGGGCCGCGGCTCCGCCGCCACCCCGCCGCGCTCCGGCCGCCGCGCCGCCCCCGCCGCCGAGCCCGAGCCCGAGACCGAATCGGCGGGCGGCTCCGGCCGCGGCGGCCGGGCCGGCTCCCGCCGGGCGGCGGCCGCCCAGGGGCGCCGCAAGCCCCGCCGCACCAAGAAGATCATCATCTGGTCGCTGGTCGGCACCAGCCTCGTCGTGGTCGGCACCGGCGGCTACTTCTACTGGCGCCTGAACGGCAACATCTCCGCCTTCGACCGCGAAGGCATAGCCAAGGACCGCCCCGCGGCCGCCGAGCCCGACTCCCAGGGCCGCCGGCCGATGAACATCCTGCTGATCGGCTCCGACTCGCGCGACGGCGCCAACAAGGACCTCGGTGGCGGTCAGGAGGGCGGCGCCCGCTCCGACACCACGATCCTGCTGCACGTCTACGCGGACCACAAGCACGCCGTCGGCGTCTCGTTCCCCCGCGATGCCGTGGTCGACATCCCCAAGTGCCTGCTGCCGAACAAGAACTGGACCAAGCCGCAGACCAACGCCAGGTTCAACAGCGCCTTCTCGGTCGGCGGCACCGAGCAGGGCAACCCGGCCTGTACCCAGAACACCGTCGAAGCCCTGACCGGCCTGCGCGTCGACCACACCATGGTGGTCAACTTCGAGGGCTTCTCCGCGATGACCAAGGCCGTCGGCGGCGTCGAGGTCTGCCTGCCCAACGCCATCCACGACTACGACCTCAACCCCAACCTGCCCAAGAAGGGCGGCAAGGAGATCTACCCCAAGGGCATACAGAAGGTCGAGGGCCAGGCCGCCCTCGACTACGTCCGCCTGCGCCACGGCATCGGCGACAACTCCGACGTCGGCCGGATGAAACGCCAGCAGGCCTTCCTGTCCCAGCTCATCAAGTCGGTCAAGACCAAGGGCATGAGCCCGACCAACCTGCTGCCGCTGGCCGACGCCGCCACCAAGTCGCTCACCGTCGACCCCGACCTGGCCGGCGTCGACAAACTGCTCGACCTGGGGATGTCCCTCAAGGACATCGACCTGCACGACATCAAGTTCATCACCACCCCCTGGCACTACCAGGGGGAGAAGATCGGCCTCAACCACCCCGAGGTCGACCAGCTGTGGGCCGCCCTCAAGGCCGACCGCACCCTCGACGGCCAGGACGCCGGCGCCGGCGAGAGCCCCGCCCCGAGCGAGTCCGCCGCCCCGTCCACCAGCGCCCCGGCCGCCCCGCCCGCCAACGGCGCCGGCATCAAGGTCGCCGTCCTCAACGGCAGCGGCGCCTCGGGCCTCGGCAACAAGGCCTCGACCGCCCTGAGGGCCGCGAACTTCACCGTCACCAGCACCGGCAACGCCAGCAGCCAGAACCACGCCACCACCGTGGTCCAGTACGGCAGCGCGAGCCAGAAGGCCAACGCGCAGGCCGTCGCCTCGCTGTTCCCCGGCGCCACCGTCGAAGCCGGCTCCGGCGCGGGCATCACGGTGACCCTCGGCAAGGACTACGCCGCGAGCGCCGGCGGCGACGGCGCCCAGGGTGGCGGCAACACTCCCGCCCCCGGCCCGCTGCCGACCAGCGTCACCAACGACGCCCGCTCCGCCGACGACGACCCCTGCGCCAACGTCAGCTACGGCTGACCGGCGGACCCGCAGCACACGAAAGCGCCACCGGCACCAGGCCGGTGGCGCTTTCGCCGTCCCTGAGGGTCAGCCGTTGAGGCCGAACACCCGGTCCAGCACCACGGCGACGCCGTCCTCGTCGTTGGAGACGGTCACCTCGTCGGCCACCGCCAGCAACTGCTCGTGCGCGTTGCCCATCGCCACCCCGTGCGCGGCCCACCGGAACATCGGTATGTCATTGGGCATGTCACCGAACGCGATGGTCTCGGCCGCCGTGACACCCAGCCGCCGCGCGGCCAGCGACAGACCGGTCGCCTTCGTCAGACCCAGCGGAAGCAGCTCGACGATGCCGTCGCCCGCCATCACCACACCCACCAACTGACCCGCCACCGACCATGCCGCCTCGGCAAGTTGATCGTCCGTCAGCTCCGGGTGCTGGATGTACAGCTTGCTCACCGGCGCGGCCAGCAGCTCCTCCGGCGCGACCTGCCGCACCGGCAGCCCGGTGGCGATCCGCAGCCGGTAACCCGGCCCCGCCACCACCTCGCCGTCCAGCCCGTCCTGATTGGCGGCGACCGCCAGCGGACCCACCTCGGCCTCGATCTTGGCCAGCGCCAGCGCCGCCAGCTGCCGGTCCAGCGTGACCGAGGTGAGCAGCTTGTGCGCACCCGCGTCGTAGACCTGCGCGCCCTGCCCGCAGACCGCTATCCCGGTGTAGCCGATCTCGTCCAGCACCGGCTTCGTCCAGCCCGCCGAGCGGCCCGTCACGATGATGTGCTGCGCCCCGAGCGCCGTCACGGCGCCCAGCGCCTCACGGGTCCGGGCGGAGACGTTCTCGGCGCCGGTGAGCAGCGTCCCGTCGAGATCGGTGGCGACCAGCCGGTAGGGCAGGGCGGCGGTGCTCATGCGCGAAGTGCTCCAGGTGCTCCGGGACGACGGGACGGACGGGACGGGCAGGCGGTTACTTGGCCGCGGGCTCCAGGACGGCCTTCCCGCCGAGGAACGGCCGCAGCGCCTCGGGCAGCACCACCGAGCCGTCGGCCTGCTGGTGGTTCTCCAGCAGCGCGACGATCACCCGGGGGACGGCCACCAGCGTGCCGTTGAGGGTGGCGACCGGACGGACGCCGTCCTTGTCTCGCATCCGGATGGAGAGCCGGCGGGCCTGGTACTCGGTGGTGTTGGAGGTCGAGGTGACCTCGCGGTACTTGCCCTGGGTGGGGATCCACGCCTCGATGTCGAACTTGCGGGCGGCGGACGCGCCGAGGTCGCCGGAGGCGACGTCGATCACCCGGTAGGGCAGCTCCAGCGCGTTCAGGAAGTCCTTCTCCCACTGGAGCAGGCGGCGGTGCTCGGCCTCGGCGTCCTCGGGGGTGGTGAAGACGAACATCTCCACCTTCTCGAACTGGTGGACCCGGATGATGCCGCGGGTGTCCTTGCCATAGGTGCCGGCCTCGCGGCGGAAGCAGGACGAGAAGCCGGCGTAGCGCAGCGGCAGCTTGTCGCCGTCCAGGATCTCGTCCATGTGGTAGGCGGCCAGCGGGACTTCACTGGTGCCGACCAGGTACCGGTCGTCGTCCTCGAGGTAGTAGACGTTCTCGGCGGCCTGGCCGAGGAAGCCGGTGCCGTCCATCGCGGCGGGGCGGACCAGCGCCGGGGTGATCATCGGGGTGAAGCCGGCCGCGGAGGCCTGCGCCATCGCCATGTTGACCAGGGCCAGTTCGAGCAGCGCGCCCGGACCGGTCAGGTAGTACGAGCGGGCACCGGCCACCTTCGCGCCGCGCTCGGTGTCGATCGCGCCGAGCAGCTGGCCGAGTTCGACGTGGTCGCGGGGCTCGAAGCCCTCGGCGGCGAAGTCGCGGGGGGTGCCGATCTCCTCCAGGGTGACGAAGTCCTCCTCGCCACCGACCGGAGCGGCCGGGTCGATCAGGTTCGCCAGCGAGCGCTGCAGCCGCTCGGCCTCGTCCTTCGCCTCGCTCTGCGCGGCGTCGGCGGCCTTCACCTCGGCGGCCAGCTCCTTGGTGCGGGCCAGCAGGGCGGCCTTCTCCTCGCCCTTGGCGGCGGCGACCTGCTTGCCCAGCTGCTTCTGCTCGCTGCGCAGTTCGTCGAATCGGGTGCCGGCGGCGCGGCGGCGTTCGTCGGCGGAGAGCAGGGCGTCGACCAGGTCGACGTCCTCTCCACGGGAGCGCTGCGAGGTACGTACGCGGTCCGGGTCGTCACGGAGCAGGCGAAGGTCGATCACGGATCAAGCCTACCGGTGGCCGGTGGTCCGGTTCCGGCCATCGCAGGGCTTGGGCGGGTATGTCGCATTCTGTCCGGAAATCTGGCATCCTGCGCCCGGCCATCGGCGCGGGGGGTGTGGGCAAGCGCTCCGGGGGCTGGGGATAACTCCCGCCAACCTGTGGATAACCCCGGTGGACAACTCTTTCGAGGTCCGGTTATCCACAGGTGTGCGCCTGGGCCTGTGGACAGGAGAAAACCCATGGTCCGTGGGCCATCGAACCGGCATTTCCAGGTTTCAAACCTCGATACGGCTTCCCGAGTGAGGGAATTCGCTCGCTCGCACAGGTGATTTGTCGGCGCAGGGGTGACTCTGGTCCGATTAGTCCTCCCTATGCCCCTAGCTGATGATCTGACCGGGCCTGAGGGTGTCTTTACCGGTTTGTCGACTCCGGCCCGTCCTGTGGATAACTTCACAGCAGCTGGGGACAACCGCCCCTGTGGATGCCGGCCACCGCCCTGTGGATGAACCACCCCGCCCCGCACCCCGCACCGACGGCCCCCGGAGCACCGTCGGTGAACACCCGTCGGCCGGGCAGGTGACGTTCGGGCGTGTCGAAAATGAACGGAACGGGGCCCGGTGCGGCCCCGCCCCGGCCGAAATCGCGTTCTTGCGGTGCGGCGTGGTGTTGGGCGTCGGAGTCCGCCCGTCGGGCGTCAGAGTTCGCCCGTCGGGCGTCAGAGTTCGCCGCGGCCGTCCAGGCAGCGGGACAGCCAGTCCGCGGCGTTCGCGAAATCCAGGTCCGAGGTGCCCCGCCGGAGCGGGGAAGCGGTGCCCCGGTCGGCGCGCGGGTACGAGCCGAGGAAACGCACCTGCGGGCACATCCGCTTCAGACCCATCAGCGCCTCGCTGACCCGCCGCTCGCTCAGGTGCCCCTCGCAGTCGATCAGGAAGCAGTAGCTGCCCATGCCCTCGCCGGTCGGCCGGGACTCGATCCGCATCAGGTTGATCCCGCGCACCGCGAACTCCTGCAGCAGCTCCAGCAGCGCACCCGGGTGGTCCTCCGGCAGCCAGACCACCATCGACGTCTTGTCCCAGCCGGTCGCCGAGGACACCCGCCCCGGTCGGCCCACCAGCACGAACCGGGTGGTCGGCGCCGCCGCGTCCTGGATCTCGTCCGACAGCACCCGCAGCCCGTACAGCTCCGCGGCGAACGCCCCCGCCACCGCCGCATCGTACCGGCCGTCCTGCACCAGCCGGGCACCCTCGGCGTTCGACGCCGCCGACTCCCACTGCGCGTCCGGCAGGTTCGCCGCCAGCCAGTGCCGCACCTGCGGCTGCGCCACCGGGTGCCCGGTGACGGTCTTCACGTCGGCCAGCGCGGTGCCCGGGCGGACCAGCAGCCCGAACGAGATCGGCAGCAGCACCTCGCGGTAGATCATCAGCGCGCTGCCGTTGATCAGCTCGTCGCTGGTGGTGGTGACCGCGCCGTCCACCGAGTTCTCGATCGCCACCATCGCGCCCGCGGCCTCGCCCGCCCGCACCGCGTCCAGCGCCGCCGCCACCGACGCCACCGGCGTCAGCTCCCGCGTCCCCGCCTCCGGCAGGGTGCGCAGCGCGGCCTCCGTGAAGGTGCCCGCGGGCCCGAGATAGGTGTAACGGGTCGCCGACATGACCGCCTCCGAACGAACAGCGTGATGCGAACTGCGAGATGCGAACTCCACGGGCCCACAGGGCTCGGTCTGCCACCTTAGCCACTTCCGCGGCCCCGCCGTGCCGCCGTCCGACGGCCGGGCAGCCGGGCCGAACGGCCGTGCGACGTCGCACCGTCGCACGGCCGGGCAGCCGGGCCGAACGGCCGTGCGGCGGTGCGCGGTCAGCCCTCCAGCAGCGGCTGCCCCACGTATCCGCCCTCCGGCGCGCCCGGCGGCACCGCGAACAGCGCGCCCGCCTCGTGCCGCAGGAACCGCGACAGGCCGTCGCCGCGCGCCAGCCGCTGCTGCACCGGGACGAAGCCGCGCGCCGGATCGGCCTGGAACGCGGCGAACAGCAGACCCGCGTCGGGCGAGCCGTCGGCCAGCAGACCGTCGTGGAACGAGAACCCGCGGCGCAGCATCGCCGCCCCGCCGTTGGAGTCGGGCGCCGCCACCCGGACGTGCGCGTCCGGGGCGATCGCCAGGGTGCCGTCCGGGGCGGTCGCCGCCAGGTCGACGGGGGTGCGCTCGTCGGCGTCCGGGCCGCCCGACAGCGGGGCGCCGTCGCTCTTGCGGCGTCCCACCAGGCGTTCCTGACGGTCCGTCGGCAGCGACTCCCAGTCGTCCAGCAGCATTCGGATCCGGCGCAGCACCACGTAGCTGCCGCCGGCCATCCAGTCGGGGCCGGTGGCGAACACCTTCGCGGCGAAGTCGGCGTCCTGCGGGCTCGGGTTGTTGGTGCCGTCGACCTGGCCCATCAGGTTGCGGCCGGTCATCGGGCGCGCGGTCGCACCCGGCGTGCGGCCGAAGCCCGACATCTGCCAGCGCGGCACGGCCACCCCCGTGGCCAGCCGGCGCAGCACCCGCAGCGCGTGCACCGCGACCAGCGCGTCGTCCGCGCCGATCTGCACCCACAGGTCGCCGTCGGAGCGTGCCAGGTCGAGCGCGTCGCCGGGGAACGCGGGCAGCGCGGCCAGCGCGGGCGGGCGACGGTCGGCCAGGCCCAGCTTGTCGAACAGGCTCGCGCCGAAGCCGAAGGTGACGGTCAGCGCGTTCGGGCCCGCGTCCAGCGCGATCCCGCTTCCGCCGTCCCCGCCCGGCTCGCCGACGGCCATCCGGGCCGCGGCCGCCGACCAGTCCCGCAGCAGGCCCGCCGCCCGGTCCCGCCCGGCCCCGGCCGCCAGGTCGAACGCCACCCACTCCACCCGGGCCTGCCCGGGCTCCACGATGCCGCCCTGCCTGGGGCCGTGGAACGCCACCCGGGCGCTCCCCGGCAGCGTCTTCTTCTCCCGCGCCGACGCCCGCCCGCCCCACGCCCCGCCGACGGCGCCCACGGCCAGCCCCGCCCCGGCCCCACCGAGTACGGCCCGCCGGGAGAGTCCCGCTATCTCCGTCACTGGCCCACCTTCAGCTGCTGGGTGGCCGTCACCTGGTCGATGTCGGACGACCGGATGGTCACCGAAACCACCCACTGCCCGGCCAGCGGCAACTGCGCGGTCCCGCTCCACGCACCCGTGCCCTCGGCCTGGAGCGTGACGGGCAGCGGACCGAGGTCACGGTCGGGAAGCGTGAACGCCAACTGCAACTCGGGAACCTCGACCGGCTGCCCCGCGCCGTTGGTCAGCTTGAGCGTGACCGCATTCGGCCCCGTCCCGACCGGGTTGACGGTGACGGTGGCCGTGCCCTTGGCGTTCGGAGTGCGGCCGCCGGTGTCGTACGGCAGCTTCAACTCCTGCGTCTTGCCGGGCACCGCGGACGCCCCAGCCACCGGAGCGCCCCCACCCGCCCCGGGCTGCGCGGCAATCGCCTGCGCGACCCGCCCGGGCGGCGAGTTGGTGAGCATCGTGGTGACCACCAGAACCAGCGCGGCGACGCTCGTCTCGACCACCACACTGCGCCGCAGCCCCGCCCGCACCGGCGAACCCTCGGCCGCACGCCGCCGGTGCGCCTTCGCCAGCACCGCCTGCTGGCGGGCGAGCTGCGCGGCGCGCTCGGCGTCGGTGTCGTCGGTGGCGGCCTGCGTCTCTCCGGGGGTGGCGGCCTGCGTCTCTCCGGGGGTGGGGGCTCCGGCGGTCGTGTTCGGGGCTGCGTCGGTCGTGTCCGGGGCTGCGTTGGTCGTGCCCGGGGCTGCGTTGGTCGTGCCCGGGGCTGCGTGGGTCGAGATGGTCTGCGCGGAGATAGTCTCTGCAGGGATGAACTCGGGCGCCTGATCGCTTGTGATCGCGCCCGAATCAATTTCGGTCACGCCCGAGATGGTCTGCGCGGAGATAGTCTCCGCAGGGATGAACTCGGAGCCCTGATCACTTGTGATCACATCGGACACGATCTGCGCGGAGACAGCCTCCGCGGGCGCGGTCTCGCCGCCAGCGGCACCCGACGCCGCAGCCCTCTCGTCCGCACCGCGCAGCCGCGCCGTCCAGGAACGCGAGATCCAGGCGACGCCGAGCATCGACGCCACGCAGCCGACCTTGATCAGCAGCAGCCGCCCGTACTCGGTGTCCACCAGCGCGCCCCAGCTGCCCAGGCCGCGCCAGGACTGGTAGACGCCGGTGCCGGCCAGTACCGCGACCAGCCAGAACGCCAGCTTGGAGAAGCGTTCGACGGCGGTGGCGGGCAGGCCGTGGCGCAGGCCGGTGACGAGTACGGCGAGGCCGCCGAGCCAGCCGGCCATGGCGAGCAGGTGCAGCGAGGCGAGCGGCAGGGCCAGCGGGACCTGGATGCCGACCGAGGAGTGGTCGGCGCCGACCCAGGTCGCCGACAGTGCGATGGCCAGGGCGAGCCCGGCCAGTCCCAGCGCGAGCCGGGTGTCGCGTTGCGGGCGCTCGGAGGCGGCCCGCTCCAGCTGGCGCAGCTCCGCCTCCTCCGCGTCATCGTCCTCGTTCGGCGCGGAGCCCGTTACGGAGCCCGGCGTGGAGTCCGGCAGGGATCCCGGCGCGGGCGCGGGCGCCGGCGGCTTCGGCTGGAGGCCGAGCTGGCCGACCAGCAGCGAGAGGAAGACACCGGCGGCGGCGAGCAGCAGCAGGCGGGCGGCGAGTGCGGTGCCGATCCGCTCGTCCAGGGTGGCGCGGACCAGCGACAGGTCGAAGGCCTGGCCGAGGCCGGTGCCGCGCTCGTAGGGGCCGCGCAGCATCAGCACGGCGACGGTGGACAGCAGCAGCGCGACCCAGCCGCTCATCAGCAGCCGCTGCACGCCGCGCACGGCCGCGCCGGCGGGCCAGATCAGGATCACGAACGCGGCGGCGCCGACCAGCAGCGCGAACGCGCCGTAGGCGACGGTGCGGGCGGTGCCGTAGGCGAAGCCCACCGCGCCGTCGGCCTTGGCGCCCTGGACGGCGGCGGCGTTCACGGTGGTGTCGGAGGCCGCGCCGATGGAGAAAGTGAACGCACCGCCGATCGGGTGGGAGTCCTCCGAGACGGCCCGCCACGCCACCGTGTAGGTGCCGTTGCCGAGCCCCTGGCGGAGCGTCACCCGGGCGGTGGCGGCCTTGCCGTCCACATGGTCGGGCTTGCCGTCGTCGACGGCGGTGCCCTTCGGGTCGAGCACCCGCACCGAGTCCGCGGACAGCGACACGCCTTCGCTGAAGCGCAGCGTGACCGCGGCGGGCGCGGTCGGGACCACCGAGCCCTGCGCCGGGTCGGTGCTCTCCAGGGTGGCGTGCGCGGACGCCGTCGTCGCCCCACCGAGCACCAGGGCGAGTGCCGCCACCAGCACCGCCAGCAGGGCGCCCAGCCGCCGCCGTTTCGCCACCGTGATCACCTGTGCGCCTCTTCTCGTCACCGTGCCGTCTGCTGCCATCGCCGGGACCCTAACTTCCCGGACGGTACGTCAGTGGCTTCACCGGAATCTTGACCACGACGGTGCCCGCCTTGGCGAACTCCAGGTCCAGTTCCAGTTCGTCGCCGAGGGCCGGCTGCTTCGCCCAGTCCATGATCATCAGGTGGGTGCCGCCGCGGGCCAGGTCCAGGGTGCCGTGCGCGGGCACCGTCAGCTCGCCGACCTCCTCCATGGTCTTCTCGGTGGAGCGGTGCATGGTCACCGATCCGGCGCTCGGGCTGGTCACCTTCACCAGCCGGTCCGCACCGCCGTCGTTGCGCACCGTCAGGTAGCCCGCGCCCATCCCGCCGGGGGTGGCCGGCAGCGGTATGTACGGATCGGCCACCGACAGCTGCGGCGGCGCGGCGGAGGCGCCGTCGGAGCCCGAGGACTGGCAGGCCACCACCACGGTGCCCGCGGCCAGGGCGGTCGCCAGGCCGGCCCCGATCAGCGCGGTGCGGCGGAACGCGCGGCTCACACCGCCACCCCCTTGGCGAGCAGCTCCAGGTCGTGCCGGTAGGTGTCCACCGAGGTGCCGGCCATGTACAGCAGGTGCGCCTTGTCGTCGGTCGGCAGGAACGCCAGCACCTGCGCGCCGTGCGTGGAGGTCACCGAGCCGTTCGCGGCCACCACCGGGTCCTCGACCATGATGCCGAGCGGCTTGGCGGCGGCCTTCACCTGCGCCAGGTCGCCGGTCAGCCCGATGAAGTCCTTGCCCATCGAGTCCAGCCAGGTCCGCAGCACCTGCGGGGTGTCGCGCTGCGGGTCGGTGGAGACGAACACGATGTCGATCTTCTGCCGCTCCTCCGGCGTCAGCTTGGACATCGCCACCCCGATGTCGCCCATGGTGGTCGGGCAGACGTCCGGGCAGCTGGTGTAGCCGAAGAACAGCAGCACGGTCCGCCCGGCGGTGCGCGCCTTCAGGTCGTACGGCTGCCCGGAGGTGTCGTTCAGCACCAGGTCGGGCTTGTCGAAGTGCTTGCTGAGCGCGGTGCCCTGGTACTGGCTGGTCGAGGCCTGCTTGCTGACCTTCGCCACCCCGTTGCCCTCCCCGCCGCCCGAGGAGGACGAGGAACAGGCGGACAGCGCGAGCGAGGCGCCGAGGACGAGGGCGGCGGCCGTCAGAAGCCGGGGGCGGGTGCTGCGGAGGGGTGCCAAGGGACTTTCCGTTCCGTGCAGGTGGGCCGTGCAGGTGGGCGGTGCAGGTGGGCCGTGCAGGTGGGCGGTGCGGGAGAGCGGTGCAGGTGGGCGGTGTGGGAGAGCGGTGCGGGAGAGTGGTGCGGGAAGGCGTGCAAGAGGCGGTGCGGAAGGGCGAGGACCGGGCGGGGCCGCGGGGTGCGGCCCCGCCCGGCGGGGGTCAGTTCGCGGAGCGGCGGCGCAGCCCGGCCACGCCGAGCGCCGCGCCGATCACGCCGACCACGATGCCGACCACGCCCAGGGTGCGGGCGGTGGAGTCGGAGGACTTCGCGGCGGGGGCGGCGTCCTGCTTCGTGGTGGTGTCCGTCGACTGGTGGTCGCCGGCCGCGGCGGCCTTGGTCAGGCTGAGCACGGGGGCGGGCTTGGCCGGCTCCGGCTGCCCGTCCTTGCTGTCCTCGATCCAGCGGACCACGTCGCCGTTGTCGTAGGTCTGGAGCGCCTTGAAGGTCAGCTTGTCGGTGTCGGTGGGCAGCGCGCCCAGCGAGACGTTGAACTCCTGGTACTGCCCGGGGGCGATCTTGGTGCCCGCGTCGGCGGTCCAGGTGATCTTGGAGACGGCCTCGGTGATCTGCTGGCCGTGCGAGTCCAGCGGCTTGTCGAGCTTCGACTTCTCCAGGCTGGCCGTCCACCCCGGCAGCGGCTGGGTGCGCACCGACGCCATCGGGTGGTCCAGCGGCAGGTTGATCTCCAGCTTCACGGTGGAAGCGGTGTCGCTCTCGTTCGGCACCCGGAACGCCACGGCCGTGTACCCGCCCTGCTGGGCGCTGCCCGGCTGGACGGAGACGTGCGCGGAGGCGGGAACGGCGGACGCCAGCAGGGCACCGGCCGCCACCATGAGCGCGCCGACGGAACGACGGGCGGTACGGGCGGAAAGCGAACGCATCAGGGGACTCCTGGGGAGGAAGAGGCCACGCGACAATGCGCGGGCCACGTGGGGACAACGGGAAGAGGGGGCCCGACCGCCCCGCTCACGAAGCGGGCACGGCGGCAGGCAGCGATGCGCGCCCGAACCCCGGCCTCCCGGCCCGGCTCAGCGCGCGAACGCCACCGCGGGCGGTCCCCTGCGCAGCACGCAGTGCCGCAGTGCCGCCGCCACCGGCAGCCGCCAGTCCTCCGGCCGTCCACTCCGCCGTGCCCGCACCGGGCGCGGCCCGTCCAGCAGCAGCGCCACCAGCAGCGCCACCGCCGTCCGCAGCGGCGCCGCCCACTCGCGGGCGGTCAGCGCCACCGTCCGCACCAGCCGCCACAGCGCGGCCTCGCCGCGCCGCAGCCACCAGCCCGCGACCACCGCCGCCGCCACGTGGGCCAGCACCATGCCGGGCGTCAGCCCCAGCCAGCCCGCCGCGTGCGGCATCGCCGTCGCGTACGCCTGCGGGTCCAGGCCCGCGGCGCTCACCACCTGGTCCGCCGTGGTGGTCGCCGGGACGACCGTCAGGCCGTCGCCGGGGGTGTCGTTGCACAACAGCCGGCCCGCCACGGACGCCAGGGCGTCGGGCCCGCCGTTTCCGGCCATCGACGCGTGCGGCATCGCCATGCCGCCGACCAGGCCGTCGCCGAACCGGTGGAACAGCAGGTGCAGACCCAGTTGTCCGGCGCCCAGCGCCGCCGCGATCGCCCCCAGCGAGCGCTCCCGCCCGCCGAGCAGCGCCGCCGCCGCGCACACCGCGGCGAAGCCCGCCGCCAGCGTGTCCGGCGCCACCGCACCGCCCGCCCGGGCGTGCCCGAAGGCCGCCACCAGCGTGCACACCAGCGCGAACGGCACCGCGCGCAGCACCCGCAGATCCCAGGCAGCCGTTGAGACCCGTGCCGCGGGCAGGGCGGAGCCCCGGCGGGCGGCGGCGGTCGGGTCAGTCATGGCCGAGCCATCATCTCACCGCCTACAGTCGCTCCCGGGGCAGGCCCCGGAACCCGCCGGGAATGGCGCGAACCCGACCGGCGCACGCACCCGCCCACGCGCCGATCGGCACACCCGGCAGGGGCAGTCCATCCGCCGAACGGGCGGTACCGGCGAGTGCGGACGGTTCGCCGCGCGCCGTCGAGGAGATAGCTAGTTGTATGTGGAGCCGCAGCCAGGAGGGATCTCCCGTGGACATCTGGTGGACTCTGCACCTCAAGCGCGACCCGGCCAGCGTGCCGCTCGCCCGCCGCATCCTGCTCGGCGCCATGGACTCCGCCGGAGTCGACCCGCAGGACGCCTTCGACCTCGGCCTCGCCCTCACCGAGGCCTGCGCCAACGCGGTCGAACACGCCGGGCCCGGCCACTTCGGGGACACCTTCCAGGTCACCGCCGCGCTCAGCGGCGACCGCCTGCGGATCGAGGTCGCCAACACCGGCCAGTCCCCGGTCGCACCCACCGCCTCCCGCCCGGGCCCGCGCCGCCGTCCCGCCGCCGAACGCTCGTCCACCGAACGGCCCGCCGACCGCCTCGCGCCGCGCTGCCGCACCCGCCGGGGCCGCGCCTCCGTCCCCGCCCGGGTACTGGCCACCCGCAGCCCCGCCGCCGACCGGCCCGCCGCCCCCTACGACACCCACGTGCTGCCCGCGCTGCGCCCCGCCCTGCCGGCCACCGACCCCGGCGTGCTGCCCGACCTGACCGCCGAGTCCGGCCGCGGCCTGTTCCTCATCCACGCCCTCGCGGACCACGTCCAGCTCCGCACCCACCCGCAGCGCGGCGCCACCGTCAGCTTCGACAAGATCCTCAGCGCCCCGCTGCTGCGCACCGCTTCCTGACGGCCCACCGGCCGTTCCCCTCACCCTCTTCGCCCGAAACCCGCCGGTCAGCGGCTCGGGGCTCCCTGGGACGCGGTGTCGAGAACCGGGTCGCGGCTCCGTCTCCGGGACGATGGGACGAGACCGCCCGCACCGAGAGGAGCCGTCCGCCGTGACGCACATGCTGCAGATGCACTTCAGCCAGTCGGACACCGATGTTCCGCCGATCCCCTCCTGGGACCCGGCGGCGACCGCCGCCCACATCGCCTTCATGCGCCGCTCGGTCGCCGAGCTCACCGCCAGCGGCGAACTCGTCGAGGCCCAGGGCCTGGCGATGCCCGACACCGCGCGGATCGTCCGGGCCGGCGACGGCGGGCCGTCCGTCGCCGAGGGGCCGTTCCCGGCGGACAAGGAGTTCCTGTTCGGCTGGTGGATCGTCGACTGCGCGAGCGACGCCCGGGTGCTGGAGATCGCCGCCGCGCTGTCTGCCGCGCCGGGCCACGACGGCAAGCCGATGAACATGCCGATCGAGGTCCGCGAGGTGTTCTCCGAGCCCCCGGCGCAGCCCTGACCGGTCGCGCGAATTGCCGGGTATGTCCGGTCGGCGGACGATGGTGATCATGATGCATCAGATGCGCGCCGAGACCGGCACCGGCGGCGCCACGGACTCCGTGGTCAGCTGGCACATCGTCCGCAACGCGGACCTCACCGCCCTGTGCGGCAAGACGCTCGACGCCGCCGCCCCCGTCCAGGACGCCACCCGCTGGACCCTCGACCCCGACCACAACTGCCACACCTGCGGGGCGCTGTTCCTCCGCGAGACGCCGTACTTTCCGGACGAACACACCGACTGATCCGCCGGATGAGACGCCGAACGGCCGGCCCCGGGTGCGGGGCCGGCCGTTCCTACTGGGGTCCGACGGGCGCTCAGCCGCCGCTCTTGCGGCGGAAGGTGCGCTTGCCGCCGGCCGCGCCGGTGGTGCCGTGGATCTTCGAGTCGCCGCCGGGGCCGCCGCCGGCGCCCCGGCTGTTGCCGCCCTTGCGCTGCAGCGCGGCCAGGAACTTGGCCTTCTGGTCGTCCTGGACGGGTGCCTCGGCGGCGGTGTCGGCGGTGGCGTCGGTGGTGGCCTCCGGCGCGGGCTCGGCTGCCGGGGCGGTGTCGCTGCTCATTTCGGGACCTCCTGGACGGGAGTGGGGTGTGCTGCAGCACACCCTCCCATGCCGACCGGGGCCGCTGTCGGCCGACACCGGGGTCGGTCAGTCCCGGTGTGCCCTGCCGAGGTGGTGGGGCTGCCGCTCGTCGCGGTACTGCAGGCCGCCCATCATGAACAGCAGGGCGAGGGTCGGGAAGCCGAACGAGGCGATCACCAGTACGAAGAACTGCCAGACCATGGGACTCTCCTGTCACGAAGCCTCGGCGAGTTGCCATATTTCGCCCAATTATGTCCGAATCGCCGCGCGGGAGGCCGAACGGAAGGGTCGAACAGCCCCTGTTCGAACGACGGGTGGCCGACGCAGACTGAGAAGCATGCGGGTACAGCTGGCAGTCGACGCGCGCCGCCCGGACCGGGCCTGCGAGGACTTCGTGGTGGCCACCCCGGAGGTTCTGGTGCTGCTGGACGGCTCCAGCGCCCCGGACACCCTGGACTCCGGCTGCGGCCACGGCATCCCCTGGTACGTGCGCCGCCTCGGCGCGCACCTGGTCGCCCGGCTCACCGGCCACCCCGACCGGGACATCGCCGACTGCCTGTCCGACGCCATCGCCGACACCGCCGCCCTGCACGGCGACAGCTGCGACCTGGCCAACCCCAACACGCCCGCCGCGATGGTGGTCGCCGCCCGGCTGCGCGGCGACGCGCTGGAGTACCTGGCGCTCGGCGACTCCCTGCTGGTGCTGCACCCCAAGGCCGGCCCGCCCCGGGTGATCGGCGACAACCAGCGCTTCCACGGCGGCGAGGAACTGCGCCGCCAGGTCTGGTCGACCGTCCCCGGCACCGCCGAACGCGCCGAGCTCTACCTGCGGTACGCGATCGCCGTCCGCGCCGCGCGCAACAGCGGCCACGGGCCGTGGATCGCCGCCGCCACCCCGCAGGCCGCCCAGCACGCCGAGACCGGCGTGGTCGGGCGCGCCGACCTGCACGGGGTGGCCGCCCTGTCGGACGGCGCCGCCCGCTTCACCGAGCGCCTGGGGCTGGGCAGTTGGGCCGACGCCGTCCGACTGCTCGCCGAGGCTGGCCCCGCCGAACTGATCGCCCAGGTCCGTACCGCGGAGCGCACCGACGCCGACTGCGTCCGCTGGCCCCGCGGCAAGGCCCACGACGACGCGGCCGCGCTCTACGCCCGGCTCTGACGTCCGGGGCCCGCCTGGTCGATCTCGCCGGGCGCGCCGAGACCGACCGGACAGACCCGGGTCAGCGACCGGCCGTCAGATACACCGCACGGGCCGCCGACCCGTCCGGCGCGGTGTATCCGGCGACCACCTCGCCCGGCGCGGGCTCACCGGTGGGCCGCAGCTCCCGGCGCAGCGTCACCGCCACCTCGCCGTCGACGGCCGCGACCGTCACCGTGTCGTCCACCGCGTCGCTCTCGCTCTGCTTCTGCGGTACCGCCCGTCCGTGCAGCAGTTCGGTCAACTGGGCGCGGACCACCGGGTCCTGCTCGCCGTCGTAGAACCAGCGGGTGCCGAGTACGCCGTGCTCGGCGGTCCCGATCAGCGCGCCCTCGGGCGCCCCGTCCAGCGGCGCGCCCCGGTAGGCCATCGGCACCAGGTAGGAGGCCTGACCGTCCGTCACCACCATCAGCTCGATGCCGACCTCGCCCGCCGGGTCGTCCAGCCGGAATCCGCCGGCCCGCTCCAGCGCGCCGCCGCCGGGGCGGTACCAGTCCTGCTTCGGCAGCCAGTCGGCCAGCAGGTCCAACTTGCCCGGGTTCATGGTGGTCTGATGGATCGTCGCCATTGCCGTTTCTCCCTCTCGCGCGGTGTCCTTGCGGGGCCCAGCCTACGAATCGCGCCCCGCGGGCAGTGAATTCGCCGGACTGCTCCGGTGCTGCCCATTCGGATGAACGCGGCGCGCACTGCCGCTGGTTCGTGGTCGCCCGGTGCTAGAGATTGCCCTGCGCTCGGGACTGGGCCGAGAAAGCACCTCATGGCCGCAGGGGAATCGTGCGGCCTTGCGCACAGAACGGAAACGCCTCATGGCCCTCGCTTTCCGCAAGACGCTCGCCATTGCCACGATGGGGCTGGCCGCCTCCCTCCTGCCGACCGGCGGCGCCGGAGCGGCCGACACCAGCCACGCGACCACGCGCACCCCCGGTACCTACTGCCTCGCCAACGCCTGGAACACCCCGAACGTCGGCACCAAGCCGTGCGACGTCAACGACCAGGGCCAGCACTGGACCGTCACGGGCGAACAGATCTCCCTCACCAATGCGCGCGCCTACTGTCTCGCCGACAAGTGGGGCGCCCCGGACGTCTCCACCAAGCCGTGCGCCTCGGGCGACCCGGGCCAGTACTGGACCATCGCGGGCCAGCAGATCTCGCTCACCCTCGCCCCCGGCTACTGCCTCGCCAACGCCTGGGGAACCCCGAACATCTCCACCAAGCCGTGCGACGTCAACGACAAGGGCCAGCACTGGGTGGTCTTCGGCGACCAGATCAGCCTCGCGCTCGCCTGACCTGTCGGCACAGCTTTCCGGACAGACCCAACACGCCGTCCCGCCGGGGCAGTTGCCCATCGGCGGGACGCGGAAAACCCGCGTGCCCCGTCCGAGGACGGGGCACGCGGGTTTTCGGGCTTGTGGGTGCTTCAGGGGTGAGGAGTTGTCAGTTCTCGTCGGCGGGGATGGTGCCGAGGCGGCCGGCCTGGAAGTCCTCCATGGCCTGCTGGAGTTCGCGGTGGCTGTTCATCACGAACGGGCCGTAGTGGGCGACGGGCTCGCGGATCGGCAGGCCGCCGAGGAGGACGACCTCGAAGTTGTTGTCGCGGGAGTCCTGCTTCTCGTCGGCGCGCAGGGTGATCGAGTCGCCGTCGCCGAAGACGACGGCCTGGCCCCGGTGGAAGGGGCGGTGCTCGGTGCCGGCCGAGCCGTTGCCGGCGAGGCCGTAGGCGAGGGCGTTGAAGTCGGCGCGCCAGGGCAGGGTGATCTGGGCACCGGGGCTGATCGAGGCGTGGATCATGGTGATCGGGGTGAAGGTGGTGCCCGGGCCGGTGTGGCCGTCCAGCTCACCGGCGATGACGCGCAGGAGTGCGCCGCCGTCCTCGGTGCTGAGCAGCTTGACGCTGCCGCCGCGGATGTCCTGGTACTTCGGGGTGATCATCTTGTCCGAGGCGGGCAGGTTCACCCAGAGCTGGAGGCCGTGGAAGAGGCCGCCGGACTTCACCAGGGACTCCGGCGGGGTCTCGATGTGCAGGAGACCGGAGCCGGCGGTCATCCACTGGGTGTCGCCGTCGGTGATGGTGCCGCCGCCGCCGTGCGAGTCCCGGTGGATGAACGTTCCGTCGATGATGTAGGTGACCGTCTCGAAGCCGCGGTGCGGGTGCCAGGGGGTTCCCTTCGGCTCACCGGCCGCGTAGTCCACCTCGCCCATCTGGTCCATCATGATGAACGGGTCGAGGAACTTGGTGTTGATCTTGGCGAAGGCGCGGCGGACGGGGAAGCCCTCGCCCTCGTAGCCCTCGGGGGCGGTGGCCACGGTGAGGACCGGCCGGGCGGTGCTGTGCACCGGGTCGGGCGTGGTCACGCGCGGCAGGGTCAGCGGGTTCTCGACGGTCACGGCGGGCATGTCGGCCTCCTTCGGCGGGTCTGTGGCCTACGTCCACCACAGTAGTTCAACTCTCAACCACTCGCAAGGTTGAACGTTGAACTATGTGGACCTATTCCGGCCCGGAGAGGGGCGGGAGGAGGGGTCAGCCGTACATCCGGCGCATGGTGAAGTCGACCATCTGCTCCACCGCGCGGGCGTCGAACACCATCCGGTGCTCGCCCTCCATGTCCAGGGCGAAGCCGTAGCCGGTGGGCAGCAGGTCGAGCACCTCGGCGCCGGTCACCGAGAAGTACTTGGAGTCCTTGCCGGCGTACCGCTTCAGCTCCTTGAGCGAGCTGAACATCGGGATCACCGGCGTCGGGGTGTTGTGCAGCGCCAGGAAGCCGGGGCGGTCGCCGCGCGGGCAGTACACCTTCGAGGTGATGAAGATGGCCTGGAAGTCCTCCACCGGCATCGCCCCCGTGGTGAAGGCGCGCACCGCGTCCGCCAGCGAGGGCGGCGAGGGCTCGGGGTAGAGCGACTGCTGGGCGGCCTGCGGGTCGCCGTATCCGGCGCCCGGCATGCCGGACATCCCCTGCTGCATCTGCTGCTGGTAGGGGTCCTGGTAGGCGTTCTGCTCGTAGCCGTACACGGGGCAAGGCTATCGGGCCGGGCCCCGCTTGGGGGCGGGTGATCCGCACAATCCGGCGGTGGGCCGCATTGTGGGACGTGACCACGTTCATAGGTGCTTCGCAGCAGAGGGGTTGAACAAGTTACCGCTGGGTAGCATCATGGGGCGTACTGGTGGGTAAGCGGTGCGCCGTAAGCGGCTCGCCCGTGGAAGACGAACCGGAGATACGGTCATGGGTCACTACAAGTCCAACCTGCGGGACGTGGAGTTCAACCTCTTCGAGGTGTTCGGCCGCGACCAGGTGTACGGCACCGGTCCGTTCGCCGACATGGACGTCGACACCGCGAAGAACATCCTCAGCGAGATCTCCCGGCTGGCCGAGAACGACCTCGCCGCTTCCTTCACCGACACCGACCGCACCCCGCCGGTGTTCGACCCGGCGACCAACACCGCCCCGATCCCGGAGACCTTCAAGAAGAGCTACCAGGCCTTCATGGACTCCGAGTGGTGGCGCCTGGGCATCCCGGAGGGCATCGGCGGCCAGGTCACCCCGTCGTCCCTGGTGTGGGCCTACGCGGAGCAGATCCTCGGCTCCAACCCGGCGATCTGGATGTACTCCTCCGGCCCGGCCTTCGCCGGCGTCGTCTACGACGAGGGCACCGAGGAGCAGCAGAAGGTCGCCCAGCGCATGATCGACGGCCTGTGGGGCGCCACCATGGTGCTGACCGAGCCCGACGCGGGCTCCGACGTGGGCGCCGGCCGCACCAAGGCGATCAAGCAGGAGGACGGCTCCTGGCACATCGAGGGCGTCAAGCGCTTCATCACCTCGGGCGAGCACGACATGTCCGAGAACATCATCCACCTGGTGCTGGCCCGCCCCGAGGGCGGCAAGCCGGGCACCAAGGGCCTCGGCCTGTACATCGTGCCGAAGTACGACTTCGACTGGGAGACCGGCGAGCTCGGCGAGCGCAACGGTGCCTACGCGACCAACGTCGAGCACAAGATGGGCCTCAAGGCGTCCAACACCTGCGAGATGACCTTCGGCGCCAAGCACCCGGCCAAGGGCTGGCTGCTCGGCGAGACCGTCGACGGCATCCGCCAGATGTTCAAGATCATCGAGTTCGCCCGGATGATGGTCGGCACGAAGGCCATCGCCACCCTGTCCACCGGCTACCTGAACGCGCTGGAGTACGCCAAGGAGCGCGTGCAGGGCGCCGACATCTCGCAGTTCATGGACAAGACCGCGCCGCGCGTCACCATCACCAACCACCCGGACGTGCGCCGCTCGCTGCTCACCCAGAAGGCGTACGCCGAGGGCATGCGCGCCCTGGTCCTCTACACCGCCTCGGTGCAGGACGACATGCTGGCCGCCCGCCTGCGCGGCGAGCACGACGCCGCCGCCGAGCGCCTGAACGACCTGCTGCTGCCGATCGTCAAGGGCTACGGCTCGGAGAAGTCCTACGAGCAGCTCGCCCAGTCCCTGCAGACCTTCGGTGGCTCCGGCTACCTGCAGGAGTACCCGATCGAGCAGTACATCCGGGACGCCAAGATCGACACCCTGTACGAGGGCACCACCGCCATCCAGGGCCAGGACTTCTTCTTCCGGAAGATCGTCAAGGACGGCGGCCAGGCGCTGACCGCGGTCAACGAGCAGATCCAGAAGTTCCTCGCCTCGAACGAGGGCGGCGCCGACCTGGCCGCCGAGCGCGACCTGCTCGCCAAGTCCGCCGGCGACCTGGAGGCCATCGTCGGCAAGCTGATCGCCGACCTGACGGCCGTCGAGCAGGACGTCAAGAACATGTACAAGGTGGGCCAGAACACCACCCGCCTGCTGATGGTCTCCGGCGACGTCGTGGTCGGCTGGCTGCTGCTGCGTCAGGCCGCCGTCGCGCTCGCCAAGCTGGAGGCCGGCGCTTCCGAGAAGGACGTCCCCTTCTACCAGGGCAAGATCGCCGCGGCGAAGCACTTCGCCCGCACCGTGCTGCCGACCACCGCCGCGCAGCGCCAGATCGCCGAGGCCATCGACAACGAGCTGATGGACCTCGCCGAAGAGGCGTTCTGATCGAGCGTCGGCCGGCCGCTCACCCGACCGCCTGACCCACCCTCACGCCGCGGGGCCCGGTTCACCACCGGGCCCCGCGGTGTTGTGTCGCGCCATGCTCACTGTTGTGTCACCGTTGCGGACTTCACACGGTCCTGTCCGTGTACGGGCATATGCTCAGGGGGCGGGCCTGTTAACCCCCATCAGGCCCGGCCCGCCCTCAACCCAGGAGCAACATGTCGACCGCCGCCCGCACGGCCCACTTCGACCGGAAGCACACGGACGACCTGATCGCCTTCCTCGCCGCCTCCCCCTCCCCGTACCACGCGGTGCAGAGCGCGGTCGAGCGGCTGGAGCGGGTCGGCTTCCGCGAGGTCCGTGAGACGGACGCGTGGGACGGCGACAGCGGCGGCCGCTACCTGGTGCGCGGCGGCGCCCTCATCGCCTGGTACGTGCCCGAAGGGGCCGGCCCCGCCACCCCCTACCGGGTGGTCGGCACCCACACCGACTCGCCGAACCTGCGGGTCAAGCCCATCCCCGACACCGGCTCGGCCGGCTGGCGGCAGATCGCCGTCGAGATCTACGGCGGCGTCCCCCTCAACACCTGGCTCGACCGCGACCTCGGCCTCTCCGGCCGGCTCGTCCTGCGCGACGGCACCACCCGCCTGGTCCACCTCGACGAGCCGCTGCTGCGCGTCCCGCAGCTCGCCATCCACCTCGACCGCGGCGTCAACGACGGCCTCAAGCTCGACCGCCAGCGCCACCTGACGCCGATCTGGGGACTCGGCGACACCACCGAGGGCGCGCTGCTCGAGTACGTCGCCGAGAAGGCCGGCCTCGACGCCGCCGACATCACCGGCTGGGACCTGATGGCCCACGACGTCCAGCCGCCGTCCTACCTCGGCCGCGACCGCGAACTGCTGGCCGGCCCGCGCCTCGACAACCAGCTCTCCGTGCACGCCGCCACCGCCGCGCTCGCCGCCGTCGCCGCGTCCGGCGCCGACCTGCCCTGCATCCCGGTGCTCGCCGCGTTCGACCACGAGGAGACCGGCAGCGAGTCCGACACCGGCGCGCAGAGCCCGCTGCTCGGCAACGTGCTGGAGCGCTCCTGCTACGCCCGTGGCGGCACCGCCGAGGACCGCGCCCGCGCGCTGGCCGGCACCATCTGCCTGTCCTCCGACATGGGGCACGCCGTCCACCCCAACTACAGCGAGCGCCACGAGCCCGGCCACCACCCGCTGCCCAACGGCGGCCCCATCCTCAAGGTCAACGTCAACAACCGGTACGCCACCGACGGCGTCGGCCGGGCCGTGTTCGCCGCCGCCTGCGAGAAGGCCGGCGTCCCGTGGCAGACCTTCGTCTCCAACAACGCGATGCCCTGCGGCACCACCATCGGCCCGATCACCGCCGCCCGCCTCGGCATCACGACGGTCGACTGCGGCATCGCGGCGCTGTCCATGCACTCCGCGCGCGAGCTGTGCGGCGCAGAGGACCCGCACTACCTGGCGGGGGCCATCAAGGCGTTCCTCGAGGGCTGAGCCGGCGCGCGAGGGATGCACAACAGGGACGCGTGGGGGCACCTCCAGCCCCCCTTGGGGCTGGGGGAGAACTGCGCGAGGCGGAAGACGACCAGCTGATCGTCTCTCAATCTCGCGCAGCCCCACCTGCGGTGGCCGTACCGGACGGGTGCGCTCAGTCCATGCCCGCCAGAACGAGCGGCAGCCGCGTCGCGCCGCCCGGCACCACCTTCACCGGCACGCCCCAGTCCTGCTGGTGGACGTGGCAGGCCGGGTACTCGATCGACGGGTCGTCATCGCAGGACGCGGCCATCGCGGAGACGTGCAGCACGCCCTCCGTCACGCCCTCCGCGAGCACCAGCTCGCGGGAGAGCGCGCTGTCCGCGCCCGCGCCGGCGGCGAGCAGCCCGGGCGGGGTGGAGCTGACCAGCAGCCGGGTGGACGGGCCGTAGCGCTCGTCCAGCTTCTGGCCGGTGGGCGCGGAGAACACCACGTCCAGCTGGAGCGTGCCTGGCGCGACCTCGGTGGCGGCGCGCTGCGTGCGGTGCGCGACGGCCTCCACCCGGACGGCCTCCTCGGGCAGCCGCAGCCTGGTCAGCCGGTGCCGGGCGGACTCCACCACCACGATGTCGCCGTCCACCACCACCGCGCCGGACGGCTCCCGCAGATCGGTGGCCAGCGTGGAGACCTCACCGCTCGCCGGGTCGTAGCGGCGCAGCGCGTGGTTGTACGTGTCGCTGACCGCGACCGAGCCGTCCGGGAGCACCGTGACGCCCAACGGGTGCTGGAACAGGGCCTGTTCGGCCGCCCCGTCACGGTGACCGAAGTCGAACAGGCCCGTGCCGACGGCGGTGTGCACCTCGTGCGTGCCGCGGGCGACCCAGCGCAGCGCGGAGGTCTCCGAGTCGGCGACCCACAGCCGCTCGCCGTCCGCGGAGACCGCCAGGCCGGACGGCTGGGCGAACCAGGACTGCTCGGCGGGGCCGTCGACCAGGCCCTCGTTGGTGGTGCCGGCCGCGACCGCGACCGTCCCCGCCACCGGGTCGAACGACCACAGCTGGTGCACGCCGGCCATCGCGATCCACACCCGGCCGTCGAAGAACGCGACGTCCCACGGCGAGGACAGGTCGACGGCGGTGGCCTCGCCGGAGGTCGGCGAGCCCTGCCACCACTGCTTGCCGGTGCCGGCCAGGGTGGTCACCGAGCCGTCGGCGAGCCGCACGCCGCGCAGCGCGTGGTTGACGGTGTCCGCTACCACCACGTCGTAGCCGAGACCGAGACCCTCCGGGACCAGCGCCAGGCCCTGCGGCTCGCTGAACCGCGGCGCGGCGCCGTCCACCAGGCCGCGCACCCCGTCACCGATCCGCCGCACCACCCGCTCGCCGTCCTCCGCGAGCTCCACCAGCGCGTGGTGGCCGGAGTCCGCGACCAGGTAGTGCCCGTTCGGCAGCCGCACCGCCTTCCCCGGAAACCGCAGGTCACCCGCCTGCGGCTCGGGCGCCACGTACGGCCCGTCGCCGCGCCGCAGCGTGCCCTTCGCGGCGTGCTCCGCCTCCAACTCCTCGACCAGCCGGGCGATCGCGTGCGCATGCCCCTCACCCGCGTGCTGCGCGACGACGTACCCCTCCGGGTCGATCACCACCAGCGTCGGCCAGGCCCGCACCGCGTACTGCTTCCACGTCACCAGCTCCGGATCGTCCAGCACCGGATGGTGCACCTCGTACCGCGCCACCGCGTCCACCACCGCCCGGTGGTCCGCCTCATGCACGAACTTCGGCGAATGCACCCCGACGATCACCACCGTGTCGCGGTGCTTCTCCTCCAACTCCCGGAGTTCGTCGAGGACATGGAGACAGTTGATGCAGCAGAAGGTCCAGAAGTCCGCGATCACGATCTTGCCGCGGAAGTCCGCCAGCGACAGATCCTTGCCACCTGTGTTGAGCCATCCACCGGCGCCGACCAGCTCGGGGGCGCGTACACGTGCACGAGAAGCCATGGCCACATCCAACCCCATCGGGCTGGGGGAGCAGTCCGCTCCTGCGCTCAGACGCCGTCGGACTTGGGCCTGCGTTGGTGCTTGCCGGCCTTGTAGGCGGCTACGGACTTCCGGGACGAGCGCCACACCCCGTCCGGCCCCTGTACGGCGTTGAGCCGACCTCGCTGGGCCGCCTGCCGCAGTGCGGCCAGGGAGTGCTCGGCATCGACGAGCGCCGCAAGCGGAACCAGCCGTGCGGGGCCAGCCACGTTCGGCACGATGAAACGGTTGAGGTTGTCCTCCATGGCCCGGGCGATCAGCTCGCCGAGGGCTCCGTAGTCACTCGCGTCCGCGCGACGCAAGGCGGCCAGGTATGCCTCCCGCTGCCTCTTGAGGATGATGATCGGCGGATAACCCAGGCGGACGAGAACGAGGTTCATCACCAGACGTCCTGTTCGCCCGTTGCCGTCGAGGAACGGATGAATGCGTTCGAACCGGTTGTGGATCCCTGCCAAGACCTCCGGGAGTGGTCGGCCCAGTTCCTCATCGCTCTCGATCTGCTTGCCGAAGGCGCAGACCTCGCCGACCCACTGCTCGACATGAGCGGGAACGAGTGGCCACTTCGGAGGCGTCATGCCCTCCGCGAACGGGTGGATGTCGTGCTCCCGGAAGTTACCGGGGCCCTCCTTGTCGGTGGCTTCCGGATGAGGTGCGACATTCCAGACCGGCGACATGGCGACATAGTGGATGTGGCGGACCTCGCCAAGCGTGATCAGCCGTCCGTCATGCCATGCGTCCGGCTCAAGGGCTTGCCCGTAGACCCAACGGGCAGCATCCGCGTAGCCCTGAACCTCGTTGTACTCCCTCAGCGGCTTGGCGCCGACAGCTCGACCCTGGTCGAGTAGCGCCTCGACTTCGCGAAGGACGAGGGTGTTGCCTTCGAGCGCAGTCGAGTGGTGTGCTTCCTGGTGCCAGATGTCGTCCCAGATCTCCTGGGCCTCCCGGGGGCTGGGCAGCCCGCCGAAGCGCTCGTTCAGCTCGGCCAGAGCCCCGCCCAGCCGCTGATACACCGTGCTACGGCTGGGCCTGCCCCTGCCTGCCATGAGCACCCTCCCCAAGAGTTGATACATGCCTGCGATGGCTAATTGAACTTATCAACTCAGGGTGGGGGCCGGTGCCCGGTCGCCTCGGTGTCACTCTGAGGGGCGATCCTTCCGCCTGCGCACTCCGGCCGGCAGCGGCAGTTGCCGTGGGCTGACCGCTTCCGGTCTCCTGCGGGCGATGTGGCACCGGGCCAGGGGGTTCAGCAGCAGAAGGTCTACCTGCACGAGAAGCCATGGCCACATCCAACCCCACGATCCGGGGTCGGCATTCCGGGTGAATCCGGTGGGCCGGCGGACGGGTGCGTATTACGGTTGGAATATGAGCGAGAAGGCCAAGCTGAGCATCAGCCTCGAAGAGGAGCTCGGGGCGAGACTCCGTGCCCTCGCCGCGCAACGTCAGGAGCAGATCTCCACCGTGGTTTCGCACGCCCTGGTGGACTACTTCGCCAACGAGGAGCGTCGGCTCGACGGCCTGGCCGCCATGGCCGAGTACCAGCACGAGTACGGAGCCTTCACGGCCGAGGAACGCCGGGCTGCTTCGGAGCGGGTCGACGAGATCATGGGCTGGGCCGCGGGGCCGGAACGGCAGACCGCGTGAGCGCTGTTGTCTACGACTCCGGGGCGTTGATCGCCGCGGAGAAGAACGACCGGGCTTTCGTGGCCCAGCACGAGGCGTTTCTCTCCGCGCGGGTCCGGCCGCTGGTGCCGGCCGGGGTGCTGGCGCAGGTGTGGAACGTGCGGCCGTCCTCGGCGGTCCTGCACCGGGTGTTGCGTGGCTGTGAAGTCCTGGCGCTGACGGAGGAACGGGCCAAGGCGGCGGCCGAGCTCTGTCGGCGGGCGGGCAGCTGGGACGTCGTCGATGCGAGCGTTGTGCTGGCCGCTGTCGAGCATCTCGATGCGCCGATCCTGACCGACGACCCGGGAGACATTGGGCAGTTGGTCGAGGCCTCGGGGCATCCGCGCATCAAGGTGGCTCGCCCGTAGCCGACGCCGGGAGGTTCGGACGACGGGGTCTCACCGGTTCCCGCCGCCGTCAGCGGGCGGTTAGCCCTTGCCCCAGGTGCCGGTGGACCACAGGGCCGAACCGTTGCTGTACAGCACGAAGTTGGCGTCGTCCTGGACGGTTCCGTAGACGTCGGACGTGCCCTTGGGCGTGGCGGACCAGATGGTCTGGCCGCTGCTGTCCCGCATCCGCAGCGCGGGGTCGTTCTGCGAGTTGCTGACGACCAGGCTCGACTGCGAGCGGTTCGCGGTGTTGCTGGCCCAGATCGCGGCGCCGTCCCGCTTGCGGTAGAGCACCAGGTTGCCGTCGGCCTGGTTGACCAGCCAGACCGAGTTCGACTGGATCCACTGGCCGGCTTCGACGTTCCGGCCACTGGTGATGGAGGCCTCCGGGGTGGCGCCCCCGAAGCCGACGGCGGGCGCGAGCCCGGTACGGCTGTCCCACGGCGCGTTGCCGCCGCGCGCCGGCCACACCGTGATGTCACCCCAGTTGAGCGTCATGTGACCGCCCGGGTTGCTCCACGTCCTGCTGCTCCACAGGGCGTCGGAGCCGGCGGTGCTGCCCTGGCGGTAGACGACCAGGTTGCCGTCCTCCTGCATGTACGCGTACGCGCCCGGGTTGCCGTAGGTCCCGGTGCTCCACATCGCCGTCGACACGCGGGTACCGGTGGAGCTCTCCAAGTAGAGCACCAGGTTGCCGTCGGTCTGCATGACCAGGACGGACTCGCCGCTCTTCATGCTCTGACCCGACAGCAGCTTGTCGCCGCTGCGCAGGTCGGCGACGTCGGTCGCCGCCGAGGCGCCGGTGGCGGGCGCCATCAGGGCGATGGCGGCGGCGCCGACCAGGGCCGCGGTGGTACGTCTGAACACGTTCTTCCGCATCGGGTGGAACTCCCCCTCATTCGTGGGCCCACGGTGTGTGGGCCCACTACTTGTACACCGCGGTCGTGACGGCCGTGGCGCGAGGGTCAGTTGTTGCTCAAGTGCCGGTGCTCCACGGCGAGGTGACGTTGCCGTGGATCACGAAGTGGCCGTCGTCCCGGACGGCTCCGTGGCTGCCGGGCCGGTGGTTCGAAGGGGCGTTCGTCAGGCCCTGCCCCAGGTGCCGGTGGACCACACGGCGGTGCCGCCGTCGGCGTAGAGCACGAAGTTGCCGTCGTTCTGGACGATCCCGTAGTCGCCGTTCGTGCCCTTGACCGGGACGGACCAGGTCCGGGTGCCGTTGTCGACGCGGTAGAGGCCCAGCGCGGACCACACCGGCGATTGCGAGAGGAGCAGGCTCGACTTCGGACGGCCCCAGGTCCCGCTGGACCAGATCGGGGTGCCGTCCTGCCGGCGGTAGAGGACCAGGTTGCCGTCAGGCTGGTTGACCAGCCGGACGGTGTCCGACTGGATCCAGTGGCCGGGGTCGAGGCCCTGGGCCGAGGTGATGGCCGCCTTCGGATCGCCGTGCGGGAAGTTGAAGACGGCCGGGCCCGGCCCGGTGTCGGTCCGCCAGAACGGGCCGCTCGCGGTAGGGATCGACAGGCTGCCCTCCCACAGCATCACGATCGCGCCAGGGTTGCCCCAGGTCCCGCTGCTCCACAGGGCGTCGGACGGTTGGCTGCCGCCCTGGCGGTAGACGACGAAGTTGCCGTCCGGCTGCATGTACGCGTACGCGCCCGGGTGCCCCCAGGTGCCGCTGCTCCAGATCGCCGCGCCGTGCCCGCCGACGGACTTCTCCAGGTAGAGGACGAGGTTGCCGTCGGTCTGCATCTCCAGGATGGCGCCGATGGCCGGCTCGTAGCCCCCCGTCAGGTACTGCCCCGGCAGGAGCTTGGCGCCGCTCGGCAGATGGGGCGGTGGTATGGCGGCGGCGGTGGTGGCGGGAGCCATCAGGGCGATGGCGGCGGCGCCGAGCAGGGCGGCGGTGGCGCGTCTGAACACGTTTCTCGGCATGCGGCGGGACCCCCCGTTGTGTGCCTGCGGTGTGCAGTCCATACGACTTATACACCGGGCTCGAACCATCGGGAAGCCGTTCGACGAAGTGCTCAACTCCCCTTTGCGCAAGCGGAGATGAGGGCGACAGCGGCATCGAGCACGGCGATCTCCGCGGCGCTCAGGGTCGGGTTGGCGGCGCGGAGGGCGCGGGCCTCGGCGAGGTGGCGCTCGGCGATCGGGGGCAGGCCGCGGAGCAGCGGGACCAGGAGGGCGCGGGCCGTGTCGGGCCGGTCGTGGAGGGCCTGGGCGAGGATGACGGCGCTCATCGCGTCGTCCAGGCCCGGTTCGCCCTCGGCGGCGGTGGACCAGTCGATGACCACCGGGCCGTGCGGGGTGAGCAGGACGTTGTCGGGGTGCAGGTCGAGGTGGAGCACCCGGTCACCGGGCCGGGCGGCGGCGCGCGGCGGGATCTGGTGCAGCCGGCGCAGCAACTCGGCGAGCAGTTCGCCGGCCGCGCCCGGGCTGATCGTCCCGGCGAGGAGCGAGTCCAGCATGGTGGGGCCGGCGAGGCGTTCCATGATCAGGTCCTCGGGCCGTTCGGCGGCCCACACCGCGGGCACGGGGTAGCCGTGTTCGGCGAGGTGCGCCATCATCTCGGCCTCGCCGTCGGCGGTCAGTCCGTCCCGGTAGCGGCGCAGGACCCGCCCGTCGTTCAGTGCCCAGACGTCCGCGGTGCGGCCACTCGCGATCAGTTCGCCGATTTCCATGCGAGCAGAAGCTAGCGTCCCGGGACCGGCACGGGGAGGGGGAGCGGTGGATCGTTGCGCGTCCGCGTCCTTGATCGGACCGGGCGGCGGAAAACCGGGGGACCGGTGGTCGGCCGGTGCGCGACACTGGCCGGATGAGCGCCCGAGCACCCGAGGAAGACGTCGCCGTCCCGCCCGCCGTCGCCGAACTGGCCGGTGGCGTACCGCCGGTGGCGGTGTGGCGCAACGAGCTCGGCGGGCTGACGTTCCGGCTGGGCGACGGCCCGGGGCGGCGGTTCGCGAAGTGGGCGCCGGCCGGCAGCGGCGCGGACCTCGACGCGGAGGCCGAACGGCTGCGCTGGGCCCGCGCGTTCACCACCGTCCCCGAGGTGCTGGACGTCGGCGGCGACGACACCGGCCGCTGGCTGCTGACGGCCGGCCTGCCCGGCCGCTCCGCCGTCGACCCGGAGCTGAAGAAGCAGCCGGCGATCGCCGTCCGCGCGATCGGCGAGGGCCTGCGCGCCTTCCACGAGGCGCTGCCGGTGGCCGACTGCCCCTACCGGTGGTCCCTCCGTGACCGGATCGACCAGGCCGTCGCCCTGCGCCGCGACCCGGCCGGCTGGCACCCGGAGCTGCGCCACTACGGCACCGTGGAGCGGGCGTTGGCGGTCCTCGCCGACCCGCCGCCGCCGGACGCCGAGGTGGTCTGCCACGGCGACGCCTGCGCCCCCAACACCCTCGTCGGCGACGACGGCCGCCCCACCGGCCACGTCGACCTGGGCACCCTCGGCGTGGCCGACCGCTGGGCCGACCTCGCGGTGGCGTCCTGGAGCACGGTCTGGAACTACGGCCCCGGCTGGGAACGTCCCCTGCTGGAGGCCTACGGCGTCGAACCCGACGAACAACGCCTCGCGTACTACCGCCTGTTGTGGGACCTCACGTAGCCACTGACTGGCAGCATGTCGAGGGCCGCCCGACGGCGGGCCGGCAAGCAGACGAGGAGTCGGGTCATGGGTCGGAAGTTCGTGGTCAAGGAGCGCCTGTTCGCGTTCGGCGACGACTACTGGGTCGAGGACGAGCACGGCGAGAAGTGCTTCCTGGTGGACGGCAAGGTGATGCGCATCCGCGACACCTTCGAGCTGCAGGACGCCGAGGGCAACACGGTCGCCACCATCCGGGAGAAGGTGCTGACCGTCCGCGACGCGATGAAGATCGAGAACGCCGACGGGGACGTGGTCGCCACCGTCCGCAAGAAGCTGTTCACCCCGTTCCACGACAAGTACCACGTGGAGCTGGAGAACGGCGGCGAGTGGGAGATCCACGGCGACCTGATCGACAAGGAGTACACCGTCAAGAACGACGGGCACCGGATCGGCGAGGTCTCCCGCAAGTGGTTCAGCGTCCGTGACGCGTACGGCGTGGAGGTCGAGGGCGGCGCCGACATCCCGCTGATGATCGCCGTCGCGGTCTGCCTGGACCGCCTGGTCGAGCACAACGACTGAGCCACGCCCCGGCGGCGCCGCCGGCCCCGTGCGCTATGTTGTGCCGGTCCTCGGCACGGGGTCGGCAGGCGGACAGCAGGGGGCGGAACCGGATGAGCGACATCCTTCATCAGCTGGGGTACGCGGCGGCGTACGGCGGCGTCGGCCTGGTCCTGCTGCTGCTCGGCGTCTTCCTGGTGGACGTGCTGACGCCCGGTGAGCTGCGCCGGCAGATCTGGATCGAGCGCAACCGCAACGCCGCCGTGGTGCTCAGCTCCGCGCTGCTGTCGGTCGGCGCGATCGTCTTCACCGCCGTGATCTCCACCTATCAGGAGTTCGGCAAGGGCCTGGCCGCCGCCGCCGTCTTCGGCCTGTTCGGCCTGCTGTTGATGGCGGTCTCGTTCTGGGTGATCGACCTGGTCACGCCCGGCAGGCTCGGCGAGCTGCTGGTCGACGAGGAGCCGCACCCGGCGGTCTGGGTGACCGCCTCCACCAACCTGGCGGTCGCCGCGATCGTCTCCGCCGCCATCTACTGACGCGGCATTACCCGGCGGCCAGCCGCTCGGTCAGCCGGGCCTTCGCGGCCGGCCACTCGTCGGCCAGCATCGAGAAGAACACGGTGTCCCGCCAACTGCCGTCCACACGCTGCTTGTTGCGCCGGAACGTGCCCTCGTAGGAGGCGCCGAGTCGCTTGATCGCGTTCTGCGAGCGTTCGTTGCGGATGTCGGTGCGCCAGCTGACCCGGCCCATGCCGAGGTCCTCGAAGGCGTGCGTGAGCAGCAGCAGCTTCGCCTCGGTGTTCACCGCCGTCCGCCACGCGGAGCGCGCGTACCAGGTGCCGCCGATCTCCACCTGCTCCTCGGCCGCGCTCGCGTCGTAGTAGCAGCTCACCCCGATCGCCCGCCCGTCGGTGAGCGAGATGACCGCGTACGGCTCGCAGTGCACGTCGGCCAGCCGGGTGTCGATCACCTGGGCCATCTCCTCCAGCGTGCGCGGCAGCGGTGTCGGCACCCAGCGCCACACCTCCTCGTCCCCGCCGCCGGCGGCGAACAGGTCGGGCACGTGGGCGCGGGTCAGCGGCTCCAGCCGGATGTGGCGGCCGGTCAGGAGGACGGGTGCGGGCAGCTTCGCGGTCATGCGGCACACCGTAGAGGCAGTTTTGCACTAGGCGCAAGCGATATCTGTATTAGTGCAAACGCAGGCGGACACGCCAAAGGCCCGCACCGGCCTTGCTTGGGTTCTAGTGGTTGCTGCAACACCCCAGCTCAGGGGACGCGATGACCTTCGAGATCCGCGAGGACCGGAGCCCTCAGGGGCGGCGGAAGCT